>DAONET010000013.1:0-63819 GCA_035403225.1 Bacteroidales bacterium
TTAAAGTTTTGGATTCGCTGGCAATAACTTTAGAGAATAATTATTCCAGAATCACGAATCATCTGGGAATACATATTGACAAAAAAATCAAAGTAAAAATCTTTCCGAATATTCAGGCTTTTCACGCCGCAATAAATCTTCCTGATGCCCCGGACTGGTTTGTCGGCGTGGCATTTAATACCGATGAAATAATGATGGTATCACCATTGCATCCCGGGAGTGTTCATACCTATGAATCCCTTATGCAAGTAGTTGTGCATGAATTTACACATATAGCTGTTTATGATGCACGTGGAGATAAAGGCGTGACCGGATTTCCAAGATGGCTTGATGAAGGATATGCACAATACGAAGCAGGTCAGGTAAATGAACGCATATTAAAAATTGTAGAATTAAGTGTGACAGCAAAGACACCGCCAACATGGACACAACTTGATACCGTATCGGTTATGGAATTTGGCAACATGAATGGTTATGGACTTTCTGTTACGATTGTAAAATTCCTGGTTGATACTTATGGTATTGACAAATTGGTCTTACTGATAAAAGAGCCTGAAAATTTTGAAATCATATACGGTTTGTCAGAATACACCCTTGAAAAACATTGGATTCAGTATTTAAAGCATGAAAAGATAGAATAATATCCGCTGACAAATAACGCTTCGTACAGTCGAAGCATGAGACCAGGCATGAAGTTCCCGTCTTTTGCGGGGTTGCACGAAATACATAGTGGAAGCTGACTAAAATATTATAGGGATAGAATCAAGTGTATCTAAAGTTTCCTGACTGATTCATTTTAAATGTGTAACTTGCTATACCTAAGTGATTATGTAGGGAAGTTTTGTAAACAATAGCTGGCGAAATGCCAGAGGTCCGATTCTAATACAAGAACCATGAAAACAATTTTTGCATTGTTTATTACTGTCGGATTATTCACTTCAACAGTAAGCGCTCAGTGGATCCAACAAATTTCAGGGACATCTCAAGTTCTGCGATCTGTTCAGTTTCTTGACGAGGATAACGGCTATATCGTTGGGAGCAAAGGAACAATATTAAAAACCACCAATGGCGGTGAGAATTGGATATCAACCTACTCCGATACAACTGCAGCTTTTTATAGTTTATTCTTCACCGACAACAATATTGGTTATGTTGCTGGTGAAAAGGGAAATATTATTAAAACGTTAGATGGTGGATTAACCTGGACAAAAAATGTTATTGATTCGATGGAAACCTATCATTCCATTTTCTTTATTAACCCTGATACAGGATACGCAGTTGGCACAGATGCCATTGGAAATCACCCTGTAATTATTAAAACCATCGATGGAGGAGCTTCCTGGTCAATACAGACATCCAATTCTTCAACACAATATCTCAATGCTGTCTATTTTTTAAATGCCAACCTGGGGTATGTCGCCGGTGGAGGGGGCACTGTCCTCAAAACTACCAATGGTGGTGTGACATGGACAGAACTTTATACAGGAATATACAGTTGGATTAATGCACTGGAATTTACCAATCCGGATACAGGATATATCGCTGGTGTAGATTTTTGCAAAACGTTGAACGGCGGAATAACCTGGGACGGCATAAGTGCCGGCAACGGATATTATTTCACGGGACTCAGCTTTCCAACCACCAATACGGGATATGCCGTTGGAAGTATGGCTACAGTTCATAAGACAACAAATGCAGGAAAATCCTGGACCATTATCCCGGTTACTTTTCTGCAATCTGTTAATGATGTGTGTTTTGTAACTCCGGATATTGGATATGTAGTCGGATGGGAAGGAACAATATATAAGACCACTAATGGCGGTGTAGTTGGGATAGATAAACCACCTGTACATAACGACAATCTTGCCGTTACTCCAAATCCTGCAAAAAACCAAATAGAAATTTGCTCTTCAGCATTATTAGTAAATGGATCGCTATCCATAATGGATATCAAAGGAGATGAAGTTGTTAAAACAAAATTAATCGGAACAAAGATCAAAATAGATATTAGTAGTTTACCGAGCGGTGTATATTTAATTCGGGCGCAAACGCAAGGCACATCTGCAGTTTGCAGATTTATCAAAGAATAAAATCTTGTCCCTGAGAAACCGAATAGTTAATATACCAACCATGAAACGAGCCATTTTGATTATCTGTCTTTTACTGAATTACCTATTGGGATTCAGTCAAAGTCTTGTTACCTCAAACAAGGCTTGGAGTAATATGAAAATCGAGTATCATACCTGGGATACGACGGCCACAGAACATATTAAATTTACAACAGACACCATTCTTGATGGAGTGACCTACAAAAAAGTCGAGCGGTCCGTCGATCCGAATAAAGTAGTGTGGTCATCCTATGGGTATATAAGGGAGGATTCTGTTAAACGGGTTTTTTATAAATATGAAGCCTCCGATCCCGAACAGCTGTTTTACAACTTCAACGTTCAACCGCTTGACACGTTCACTGCCTATAACATCACGACTATGGAAGATGGTATCTGGGTAACCCCTCAATGGTATGTTGTAATATCAACGGATAGCATTTTAATTGGTGAAACATTTCGAAAAAGGATCAATCTGGGCGTTTTTGATACGGCAACCATTTGGGAACAATGGATAGACAGCACCGGTAATGTCGGAGGCATTCTTCATAATGAAAACTTATTGGTCGGAAGAGACATGTATCAATTGCTCTGCTTTTCAGAAGACCATGTTGTCAAATATCTAAACCCGAATTTTGACTCTTGCTATGTTGTAACCGGTTTAAAACCGTTGAAAGTCGTGGAATTAGATGTATCAATATCTCCAAATCCGATTATTTCCCAGTCAACCCTTACGATTACAGGGCCGGAAACGCACACGGTCATGAATATTGAAATATACGATTTGACAGGAAGGAAGGTATATTCCAATTCATTTAAAACTGAATTACTCCTCAGAAGGGATGATTTTCTTTCCGGATTTTATATTTATTATATAGAAGGCAGTGATGGGCAAACATTTACCGGCAAAATAATGGTCATCTAACCGGATGTAAGGTACCGTCAACCGCCATTCCGGGTACGCGGGAAGCTGATTCGTCCGTTTCTTTAACTTCTGCACCCCGGCAGCATCTTCCGGCTTATCTGCTGGCTTCATTTTCCCGATGGTATTTTCCCCGGGGAACCTTTCCTCTCCTAACCCTTTTCTTTCTTCTTCCTGAATTTCAGTTCATAGCCATCATGTCATAAAAAGCCCGATGGATGCGTGAAACGCTTGAGATAATTGCCTAATTTAGGCGCGTCTTAAAAGGGTTTAGCGGATTCCGAAAAGCTTTAAGAGTAGGAAAAAAACAGAAAAAAGTGTTCAATGAGAATTATAATGAGATTATTAAGTGCATTTTTTGTGATGCTGGTATTGGGTGTATTTGCTTCATACGGTCAGTCAGGTTCAACAGGTATTGAAACAGATCCATTTAGCAATGGCGGGAATGAACGAAATATGACCGTTGTTATCAGTGATATCCATCTTGGCGCTGATCGGACCTATGCAGAGTGCAATGCGAATATAAAGACGCTTGAAAAATTTTTGGAGAAAGTCAGGGTAGCTCCAACTGTCAAGGAACTGGTTATTGCCGGAGATTTACTGGATGAATGGTATGTTCCGGGCACCATCAATACTTACCAGGGAAAAGATCAGGCGGATTTTGTTCGACGCATTGCGACCGCCAATAAAGGCGTAATAGATGCCTTTAACAAAATAATTCAAGAAGGAAAAATCGCAGTCACCTATGTTCCCGGGAACCATGATTTAACAATCACTGCTGAAAACGTTAACCTTATTCTTCCGGGAATCCATCAGGCACGTGACAAGGAACAGGGTCTGGGCACCTACTCACCATCGGATATGCCGGTATTGGCCATTGAACACGGACACCGCTACAATTTTTTCTGTGCGCCTGACCCGATTTCCAATCAGGACATTGCCCCCGGCACTATCCTGCCTCCGGGATACTTTTTTACCAGGATCGCTGCACTTCATCGCGTACAGAAATGTCGTACTGCCGGTGACACTATGCCGGTTGCTACTCCAAACACCGCTGGCGATGAAAGCCAACATTTACTTTTTGCATACTGGAAACTCTGGCAATGGGCCATCAATTTTCTGCCAATAGAAAATAAATTTGATGAGAATATAATGGTAACGAATGTTGATGGATTCACCGGTACTTATTCCATCAACGATTTATTGCCTTATCAAACAACACCAGGCGGAGTGATAGATGTTAACCTTTACAAGGGAATTCAGGATACCTGGAACCAAAGACAAAAACTCAATCATGTGGCTGTTAACATACCTGCTAAACAGGCAATCGCAAATTCTGCATTAACGAGTGAATCTGATAATCAGGCAGCGATTCAATATTTTTTAAATCCGAATTCAACTAAAAGAATAGTCATCTTCGGACATACGCACGATGCAAAAATTATTTCGTCAAAAAACCATGACGGACAAAAATCGATCTATGCGAACTCCGGAACATGGATTGATTATAATAATGAAGCGGAAACAACCATGAATTTTATCGTAATTACCCCGCAAAATGCCGATGCTTCTTCTCAAACCACGATCAAGCTTTATAACTATCAAGGATCAGTGGTGACAAAAATGGCGGAAGATTCATTACGATACTAACGGTAATCGATTGAATATAAGGTTTTTATATCGATATACAAATCAGAGGGCGACTTTTCCTTTCTTCTTCCCGAATTTCAGTTCATAGCCAACGGTGAAAAGAAAAGAAAGATGTGACGGATTGTTTTCCTCGCCATCATATTCCCATTCATGAAGTTCCCCGTCCACATAATGGCACCGGATAACCGGGACATTGTTTACGGAGGTTGAACATAAGAATGATGCCTGCAGAAAGAGCTTGCTGTGAAACTGAATTTTCACGGCCGGTTCCAGGGAGAAATTCCATTTATACCGGAAATCCGAGGAGCTGATGGTCTGATAATAATCGTAATCGTCGGGATGATCTTCGATGCAATAATTATAATGATAGCTGTCAAAATAATTAGCATTCATCTTACAGGCAACTGCCAGATCGATTTTCTCTGTATGATATACCCATTCGGGTTGAATAAATATTTTGTGGTACCGGGTGTCGATATTCCGGCTGAAGAATGTCCCGTACTCTATCAGAGCCCCGACGTCCCAGGGGACTGAATTCATTTCCGACTTATTGGTAAAATACCCATAGCCCCCTGTACCTCAAAATAGAACTTGTCGGTGAAATCTTCATAAAAGATACCCGCCACCTCTCCGCCGAACTGGTGTTTGAACCCGCCGTTAATCCCCGCCGACACGCCAAGGTGAGGAGAAAGGGCAACGTTTGACTGGACCTCATAATGATTCACGAACAGGGAGGCTTTCACATTTTTCTCCTTCTCGCGGGTAAACCGATTGAGGTTGGGAGAAGTCTCCAGATAGGCCTTTTGTAAAACGGCAGAGCAGGATGTAAGGATGATCCCGATCAACACCGGAACCATCATCGTCAGCATTTTTCTTCTCATGATCAACCTTTTAAGGATGTTTTCATGAAGGATTTTAAAATCTGATGCAATGTAAGATATTTTCCCGAAATACATGAACAAATTTAATCCGTCTTAACCACTCATGGACGGTACTCTGTTCCAATGTTCGGTGACATTACATAAAATATTGTTACATTTGAATTCCGGGACGCAGGTCTGAGAGGGTACTGTCTGTTTTCGTACCCTCGGGATGTGGATCCTGTTTTGAATTCAAAAAAACGGATGATGGCCAATGAAAAATACCTGAACAGGTATCGTATTTCATCGGCCCGTGCTCCCTGGCACGGGTACGATGGCGGCATTTATTTCATTACCATCTGTACGGCACACCGAAAACATTTTTTTGGAAAAATTTCCGGTGGTGAAATGCATTTGTCGGTCATGGGTAAATGTCTGGACGAAACCATCCGGCATGTCACCATTCATTATCCCTATGCAGAAATACCGTTGTTTGTGATCATGCCCGACCATTTTCACGCCATTGTGATCATCGATGGCGATAAAACCCCGAAACCAACGGAACCCATTTGTGGAGACGCGGCATGCCACGTCTCCACAACAATGGGAAAAAATTTGAAAATGCAGGGGATTGCCAATCAATCCGGTTGGTTATCGGTCTGTATGGGTGGGATAAAATCGGCGGTAACGAAATTTGCACATGCAAATCATATTGAATTTGCCTGGCAGACCCGTTTTCACGATCATATTATTCGCGATACGGGTGAATTGGATCGCATCGCCCTGTATATCAAAAAAAATATCACACAATGGGAATCTGATCATTCGTGATCAGTTCGCCGCATGGTGATGACCCTGTTCATGTTCGTGGTCACAGCCCTCGTGTTGGTGACATGTTTGGTTATTATCGTGGATCTGACCATTCAGGAAGGCCTGTAACACCTCGGCCGTATTGCCGCTGCATCCGCGGATCACATCAATGCCGTTCATATACAGGTGCTGAATGGCGCCGGCGCCGATATTACCGGCCAGCATCAGGGTCACTCCCATGGAAGCAAGCTTTTCGGCGATACCTGAATGGCAGCCGCAGCCACCCTCGCTTTTCAGGTATTCTGTTTTTACCACTTTATTATCGGGGGATAATGTATAAACAACATATTGTTCGGCATGTCCGAAATGTTCATTCACATTCCCATTCTGTTCTGCAATAGCTATAGTCATCATATTTTGTTTTTAATGTTTTCCTAGTAAACAAGGTTCAGTTATTTTATTCCGATATTATTTTTTTCGACGGGGAGCCGTTCTTTGCAGAGGTAAAGGCACGCCGCTCTGCAAACGACGGCCCTTGCCTTTTCCGCCTCCGGTTTTTCTCCTCTCCCCCATTCCTTTTCCCAATTCAAAATGTCCCTCATCAGGGAGTACGTCCGATTCCCGAGGACAATCCCCCAAGGCTCTCCCGCTACGGGGACCTTCCTTTTCGGGGCCCGTGTGATTCATTTTCGGCATAACAATCGATGAATGAGTTAACCTGAATAATACATCCGACACTCTGACATTTTCATCCGATATAATAACCATTTGGATTTTCCGGTCGACGAGCAATCGCTGGACTTTCGTCCCAAAGTCTCCGGCGATCACCCTTTTAATGTCTTCCCGAACGAACATCCCGACGATGACATCCCCTTTGCAATTGGGCTGCTCTTGCGCCGGATTCTCTATTCGGGTGACATCACCGGTGGCGTCATCATAAACAAAAAAGAAAGGACACCGCCCGAAGTGACGGTCAATCGCAGCATTCGTTGCGGCTCCAGTTGAGGCAATAGCTGTTTTCATATCACGGGGTGGTTGATCTGTCGGATACGCTTAGATTGGCACATGGGGCAACGGCCGGTAGAGAATTCTGGATCAGGAAGGTTGAAGAACGCATGACATTCATCACAATGCAACCATTCGCTGTTGGAATCAGCCGCCCCCTGTTCCACTTCAACCGGGCGTGCTTCCACGAAAGCAGCCGCTATCTTCCGCCGGGCGCTTTCGTATAACCGGGTAAATGTCGGCCGGGATATCTGCATGACCTCTCCGGCTTCCGCCTGGGTCATCAGTTCGTAATCACACAACCGGATGGCCGTATATTCCTCGAATAATAAAATGACCGGCTCATTATTACCCGAACAATAGCCAACAGGCCTGTACCCCCTGAACTTCGGAGGGTCAAATACAGCACGGATGTTTCTGGGACGAGGCGACATATTTTCTTTTTGATCAACAAAAATACAAAAAAAATAATCCATTATGAACAAATGTTCATTATTTTTGTCAAAAAATTTTTCATGACAACAACGTCGTCTCTATTTGAGAAGATCCCGATGAAAGGGATTAAAAACATTATCGTAATTGCCTCAGGGAAAGGCGGTGTCGGGAAGTCGACTGTTTCCGCCAATTTAGCCATTGCCCTGGCGCGTAATGGTTTCAAAACCGCATTAGTGGATGCAGATATTTACGGGCCGTCGATCCCGAAGATGTTTGGCATCGAGGATGCGAGGCCTGAGGTCACCGAGTCGGATAACAAAGAGGTAATGGCGCCCATCGAGAAGTATGGGGTAAAGATCATGTCGATCGGGTTTTTCGTTCCCCCTTCGCAATCGCTCATCTGGAGAGGTCCCATGGCAGCCAACGCGATCACACAGCTCTTTGAAAACACGCAATGGGGTGAGATTGATTACATGATCATTGATTTTCCGCCGGGAACCGGAGATATTCAGCTCACCACGGTTCAAAAATTGAATGTTGCAGGCGCCATTATTGTCACCACGCCGCAAGGCATTGCCCTGAACGATGTGCGGAAAGCGGCTTCTATGTTTACCGCTCCGGAGCTCAATGTACCTCTTTACGGGGTAGTGGAAAACATGTCATGGTTTTCACCGGTCGGGCGTCCGGAAGAGAAATATTTTCTCTTCGGAAGCGGCGGAGGTCAGAAGATCGCATCGGAATACGGCATTCCCTTACTCGGGAAAGTCCCGTTAGTAGCGGAAGTAGGTGAAGCGGCCGAGCAAGGAAAGAGTGTTTTTAACCAGCCTGATAAATCTGTTATTCAGGAGTTCGAAAAAATTGCCGGTCAGATAATCAGTAAATCATGATCTGCCATGACCCTGTTCGAGCAACTTTCCACTGACATCCGTTTTCAGGAAGGGCTGAAAGCCTGCATTGGATGCGGAGTTTGTACAGCCATTTGTCCTGCGGCCCAATTTTCCGATTATGATCCGCGAATCCTGGTGGATACCGTACAGCGGTATGACGAGCATTTACTGGAATCGCTGCTTAAAGGAGATATGATCTGGCGGTGCGGGGAGTGTTTATCGTGCAAGACCCGATGTCCCCGGGGAAACACACCGGGATATATTGTACAAGCGCTCAGAGCCTTATCCATAAAAACAGGGTTGTTCGCGCTGAGTGAACAAGGGCGGTTGCAACTAAGGCTGAAACGAACGGTCGGGGAGCATATCCTGAAATACGGCTATTGCGTATATCTGGATGAAGTCGACACCGATCAATTTCCCGAGCAGGGACCGGTATGGGAATGGTTCCGTGAAAACCGGGAGTCCGTATTGAAACGATTAGGCGCCCATTACGGGGAAGAAGGTGCGGGAACGTTGCGGAAGATTTCGGAAAAATCGCTGTCGGACCTCCGGGCTATTTTCCGGGAGACAGGCGGGATGGAACGGTATCAGCAGATTGAGGAAGGTGTTTCAAAAGTAATCGGCCATGAAAAACAGGAATAAACTGTGGGCTTTGTATCAGAAGAATATCGCCGACGACCACTACTATTTCGCGCGCAGTTGTATCCGGCAAAACTTTTTCCCGGCTTCTGAGACCATTTTTCTAAAGATCCTGCGGGAAGAGTTAGGCAAAGATATTTTCGACGATGCGGAACAGACCACCTGTACCGGGATTGCGTATCACTCCGGGTTGATTCCGTTTGAGACCATCCAGACTGTTGTGGCCAGGCAATTTGCCCTGATGACGGAAGCCGGATACCAAAACTTTGTCTGCTCCTGTGTCACCTCTTTCGGCATATACACCGAAGTGTTAGAGACGTGGAAACAATTTCCGGAGGAAGAAGCAAAAGCCAGAGCAGCCTTGCTCAGGGCCACGGGGAAAACGTTCACGAAACCCGAAAACCTGGTCCACACGAGCGATATCATTTACAAATTCCGGGATGAGATCGCGGAGAAATCAAAATTCAGGCTGGTCAATCACCTGACAGGTCGTCCGTTGAAGATCGTCGATCATATCGGTTGTCATTACGCCAAGATCTTTCCCCAGGAAGGCATCGGCGGGGCCGAATATCCTTACGTTCTGGCCGGGATGATTGATGCCTGGGGAGGGCAGCAGGTCGATTACCCCGAACGCAGACATTGTTGCGGATTCGGGTTCCGTCAATACCTGATCCGGGAAAACCGGGGATATTCGCTTTCCAATTCCAGAAAAAAGCTGGAGTCCATGGAGCCGTATCATCCCGACCTGATTATGGCCAACTGCCCGGGCTGCACCTTCTTCCTTGATCGGTGGCAATATGTGCTGAGCGAGATGGAAGGGAAAACCTACGACACGGAAGGATTTGGGATTCCTGTACTTACCTATGAAGAAGTAACCGGATTGATCCTCGGGTATAATCCCTGGGACCTTGGGTTACAAATACATCAGGTAGATCCGGAACCGTTATTGATAAAACTCGGCATCCCGTATAATCCTTCAGAGAAGTACCAGGGAGCCTGTCAGCAACCATTAAAACATCCGGCTAAACCGGCAATATTAAAAATCACGGGGTAACAACTGCTGCTGCGAGAGCGACCGGCGTTCCCTGATCATTAACGGGAGCAAAGGTAAAAACGCCTTCCACAGCCTTCCTGCGAGTCTCAGTCCTTAATTCATGCATCCAAATCTCAACATCAATCGTAAGTTTGACATTCCCGGCCGATATCACGTTCCCGGTCACTTCAACCCAGGACCCGATGGGTACAGGGAGCAGAAACTTTACTTTCTCAACAGAAACCGTGATCATCCGCTGATGTGAAAATTTTGAAGCCGTAATGTATGACACTTCATCCATCCATTTTAATGCTGTACCGCCAAACAGGTTGCCCTGATCATTTAATGAATCACGAAAAATTATTCTCTGTTGCGTTGTTTCAAATGCTGAGCCGTATCGGATAATATTCATTTCATGTTTTTCAGGCCGGCAAAATTAGAAGAATTTCATCAATTATGAACATTTGTTCATTACTTTTGCATACTCAAGTAACTTTTTAAATAAATTTATTATGATAAAAAATCAGAAAGCAGGTTTTGACACGAAGTTAATTCACGGGGGTGACATAGATGATCAGTTCGGATCAGCGACAGTCCCCATTTACCAGACATCCACCTTTGCCTTTAAGAGTGCGGAAGACGGAGCCCGTTGTTTTTCGGGCGAAAGCGAGGGATATATTTACACCCGAATCGGGAATCCCACGATTGATGCGTTGGAAAGGCAATTAGCCGATCTCGAGAATGGTTATGGAGGGATTGCGGTTGGTTCAGGGATGGCAGCCGTTTCCACCATTTATCTTACACTGATGAGTCAGGGTGATCATCTTGTCAGTACCGATGCCGTATACGGTCCGGCCAGGAGCGTCATGGAAAAGCAGTTTTCACGGTTCGGATTTCAATCGACCTACATCAAGACCACCGATCCTCAGAACATTGAAAAGGCCATCCGTCCGAACACGAAAGTCCTGTACATTGAAACGCCGGCCAACCCGACGATGGACATCACGGATATTGCTGCCTGTGCAGAGATTGCTCACCGGCACGGGATCATCCTGGTAGTCGACAACACATTCTGCAGCCCGTATCTTCAGAACCCGCTTGATCTGGGCGCCGACATCGTATTTCATTCCATGACCAAATTCATCAACGGTCATGCCGATATCGTGGCAGGGATTATCATCGCCAAAGAAAAGCCATTGTGCGATAAACTCCGCAATATGATGATCCTGTTGGGATGCAATATGGATCCGCATCAGGCATACCTGGTTCACCGCGGGTTAAAGACCATGAGCATCCGGGTAGAAAAAGCGCAGCAAAACGCCATGGCTGTTGCGGAATTTCTGGAAAAGCATCCGCAAGTAGCCTGGGTCAAATATCCCGGTCTTCGTTCACATCCGCAGTACGAGCTGGCCGCCCAACAAATGAGAGGCAGCGGAACGATGATCAGCTTTGGGCTGAAAGGCGGCTTTGATGCAGGCAAAAAGATGCTCGACAACGTACATCTGGCCCTGTTGGCTGTTTCTTTGGGAGGAGTGGAATCATTAATCCAGCACCCGGCCTCGATGACACATTCCAAGGTATCGGCAGAAGATAAGCAAAAGGCCGGCATCACCGATGATCTGATCCGTCTTTCGGTCGGAATCGAAGATGTCAACGACATCATCGCCGATCTCAACCATGCATTGAATGCCTGAAATTGAAAAATAACATGAATAGAAAGTCCGGGTTTGATAAAAGGAAGCCCGGACTTTTTATTTACTTTTATCTGCCTTTCCGGCTTTATGCGCAAACGCATCCGACATATTGCTTCAGGGTTGATCCTGATCTTCATCATTGCGCTGATCCCCAATGAATACGTCCATTTTTTATATGGGCATGAAGACACACACTGTCATTATCATCCTGAACTGACCCTGGAGAAAAGGCATCATCATTGCCAGATCCTCCGGCATCAGTTTTCGGTTTTCGTAGACGTAATCATACCCCGGGTACCGGATAAGCCTTGTTTCCCGGAAAGCCCCGTCATACCTGACAACCATTTCTCCTTTTCAAACAGTCATTCGCATTTTTCTCCCCGTTCTCCTCCCCTTTCCTGTTGATTTTCTTTTCCCAGGGGATGTTGTGCTAACACAATCTCCTTTTTTATTTCAAATGATGATCCCAGCTGTTATTCCAGCGGGCCATTATGTCATGTTTCATTATTAATCAATTCGTTAAAGAAAGTCACATGTTTCATCATATATATATTTATATCTGTCTGTTTTTATCTCTTCTACAGATAACGGTTTGGGGGCAAAACAGTCTATCAGGCAAAGTCACCGACAAAGGAACCGGAGAAAGTCTTCCCGGGGCAGCCATTTATCTTCCCGATTTAAAAGTCGGTACAACATCCGATGAAGAGGGATATTATACCTTGAAGAATCTTCCGAATACCGTCATAATCGTACAGGTCACCTATCTTGGATACAAATCGGCGATAGCGACTATTGATGTCAGGAAGAAAGCCGTATATAATTTTGAGTTAACGATATCGGCCATTGAAGCTCAGGAAGTGGTAGTGACCGGCAATGTTTTATCGAGCGATAATCAACGGAGCAGTATTGCCATTACGCCGATTGGCCGAGAGCAATTGATGACAGGGATATCGACCAACCTGATCAACTCCATTTCGAAGATCCCCGGGGTATCGGAAATCACCACCGGCAGTGGGATTTCCAAGCCAGTGATCAGGGGGCTCGGGTACAATCATATTGTCACCATCAACGAAGGGATTCGTCAGGAGGGAAATCAATGGGGAGATGAGCACGGCATTGAAATCGATCAATTTTCGGCCGACCGCATTGAAGTGTTGAAAGGTCCGGCCAGTTTATTTTATGGTTCGGATGCGATGGGAGGCGTAATCAATATTCTCGAGCCTGTACCGGCAGAATTGAATACCATCGGCGGGGAATATATCTCGCAGTTTGCCGTCAACGGGGAAGTTTTCAGCAACTCACTCATGGTACAAGGGAATCACGATGGTTGGATCTGGAGGGTTCGGGGAAGTTATAAGAATGCAGCCTCATGGAGAACGCCAACAGAATGGGTTTACAATTCGGGATACAGAGAATTTGATGGATCAGCCATGGCAGGGGTCGTAAAAAAGTGGGGGTTCTCTCACCTGCATTTCAGCACCTGGAACACAGATTTGGGAATGATAGAAGGAGAGCGGGATTCTCTGACCGGAAGGTTCACAGATTTCACCGGGAAAGTAATCACACGCCAGAAAGCAGCCAGCCGTGATATTGATGTTCCTTTCCAGATCATTCATCATCAAAAAATATCCTCCGTCACTCATCTCCTTTTCGGTAAGAGTCAAATCAAGGTCAATCTGGGGTATCAGGAAAACGACCGGGAGGAATACGGAGAGAGCAAGGAAGAAGCCGGGCTGTTTTTTCATTTGAAGACGATGACTTACGACATAAAGTATTTGTTACGGGCAGGTGATTCCACGGAATTAGCGGCAGGTTTCTCAGGTATGACCCAACAGAATGAAAACAGGGGGACAGAGTACCTGGTTCCTGATTATCATCTGCAGGACCTGGGTGGTTTCATCTATACCAAGAGATCCTGGGAAAAAGTGACCATCAACCTGGGGATTCGGTTTGATCACCGATATGTTGCCGGAGATCCATTGATACAGGATCTGAAGGAGCGATCTTCGTTTCATGGTGATACGATTTTCCAATCTTTCACTACGGGCTTCACAGCCATAACAGGCTCCACCGGTTTAACATACCAGCCCAATGAGAACTGGCACATGAAACTCAACCTGGGACGTGGATTCCGGGCTCCCAATATTGCGGAACTTGCGTCGAACGGAGTTCATGAAGGAACGTTCCGTTACGAAATCGGAAATGCTGACCTTCATGCAGAAACAAGTTTTCAAATCGATGGGGAGATCGGCTGGGGTAACAAAGCCTTTAATATTGCTTTAAACGGGTATTACAACATCATTGACCAGTACATCTACCTGTGTCGTATCAATCAGGAGACGATTGAGGTCGCGGGAGACCTGTATCCGGTATATCGTTATGTTCAGGGAAATTCATTGATCGGTGGATTTGAAGCCGAGATAGATATTCACCCCGTAGATGCCCTGCATATTGATAACAGCCTGGATTACGTCAGAGGGCAGAACCTTTCGACAGACCAACCGCTGCCATTCATCCCGGCCATGCATCTCTCCAACGAGGTAAAATGGACCTTTAAAACGAAGAAAAACAGCCGGATTAAACAACCGTATGCCGGAATAGAGATCGAAACTCATTTCCGTCAGGATAAAACAGATCAGTTTGAAACACACACGCCGGGGTACACGCTGCTGAATGCCTCGGCAGGAGCCAAAATCAGGATACAACGGCAATGGATGACGGTATTTCTCAATGGAGAAAACCTGACTAACGTAAGATACTACGACCATCTCAGCCGGTTAAAAGAAGTCGGTATCTATAATAAAGGGGTGAATATCAATATCGGAGTAATTATCCACCAACTCTGAAAGGGTTTGAAACCAACCCTGACAGGGTCTCAAACCTTGTCAGGGTTGGTTAGAATTTTTATTCTATCTTTGTCCGTTAAACCATTATTTCACCCTGACAACCGACATTATGATCAACCGTAAAGCCTTTATTTCTTTCGTTTTCGCCTTTGTTATCGTTTCTCCTGTGTTTTCTCAAAAGCAGGAAGATGTGAACAAGATGTTAACCGAGACGAATGTCTCCAATCTTCGTCAGCTTTCCATCGATTTCGGTAACCGGTTTTCCATCAACCATGCATTAGCCTTACGGCTGGCCGGTGAAAAGGGCTGGGTGATCCGGCAGGAAACACCGGAGGGGAAGATCATGGAACTGATGGGGGTTGATGAGCACGGGAACCCGCGATATTACGCAACCACGAACCTGGTGGCTGCCCAAACCATTTCGACCAGCAAAGTATGGAGTGGCGGCGTTCTGGGGTTAAGCTTGTCCGGTACCGGCCTCACGTTACGTGAGTGGGATGGCGGGAAAGTCAGGACCACGCATCAGGAGTTTAACGGAAGGGTCACTGCGGGCGATGGTGCATCTTCGTTCAGTTCCCATTCGACCCATGTGGCCGGGACGATGATTGCTGCGGGGGTGACCGCAGCTGCCAAAGGGATGTCGTACGAGGCTTCGTTGCGCGCCTTCGAATGGACAGACGATTTCTCGGAGATGACGACAGAAGCGGCAGCCGGAGCATTGCTCTCCAACCACTCGTACGGGTATATCTCCGGGTGGTACACCAGCGATGGAACTACCTGGACGTGGTACGGTGATCCGGCCATCAGTAACGTCGAAGATTACACCTTTGGTTTTTACAGCGCGGAATGTAATGAAGTGGATGACATGGCCTGTCAGGCGCCCTACTACCTGATTTGCAAGTCAGCCGGGAATGACCGGGGCGACTATAACGGGTCTGGGCCTCAGGAGCCGGATGGCGGCGCCGATGGTTTCGATTGCATCACCGACTGGGGAAATGCCAAGAATGTGATGACCGTCGGAGCCGTTTATGACATCCCCGGAGGATATAGCAGTCCTTCCGACGTGGTGATGGCCTCTTTCTCCAACTGGGGCCCCACCGACGACGGACGTATCAAACCGGATATCTGTGCCAACGGTATCGGTTTGTATTCATGCAACAGCACCAATAACACGGCTTATACCACCATGAGCGGCACTTCCATGTCGTCACCCAGCGCCTGCGGCTCGATGATGCTCCTGCAGCAACACTATCACAACATCAACAGCGCCTATATGAAGGCGGCCACGCTGAAAGGGCTGGTGATCCATACGGCTGATGAGGCAGGTTCCAACCCCGGTCCGGATTACAGTTTCGGCTGGGGCCTGATGAACACGGCTACGGCAGCACAGGTCATCTCACAACGGGGAGTTGCCTCCCAGATCAACGAAGCGACCCTCAGCAATGGCGGCACCTACACCCTCAACGTGAATTCCAATGGTGATCCGCTGAAAGTGACCATCTGCTGGACGGATCCGAAGGGGACTACGCCAGCTGCCTCCCTCAATCCGACGACCATCATGCTGGTGAACGATCTGGATGTTCGGGTAGATGGGACGTGGCAGCCCTGGGTGCTTGACCGGGCCAATCCATCGAATGCTGCTACCCGGGGTGACAATATCCGGGATAATGTCGAACAAATTCTGATTCCTTCCCCAACTGCCGGACCACATACCATCACCGTGACCCATAAAGGCACTTTATCGGGAGGCTCTCAAAACTTCTCCATCATCGTGACGGGCATTTACGTTGGCATCGCCGACCCGTGTCCCTTTACGGCGACAGCAACCAGCGCCAGCCAGATCAACCTCAACTGGACGAAAAACGCCAATAACGACAACGTGATGGTTGCCTGGTCCACGACAGAGGCATTCGGCACCCCGGTGAATGGTTCCACTTATACCCCAGGCAGCGCCATCAGTGGCGGCGGTACCGTTCTCTACACCGGATCAGCCGCGACTTTCAGTCATACGGGATTAACCAGCAATACCACGTACTACTACCGTATTTGGTCGGTAAACGGTTCGAACAATTACTCCTACGGCAAGAGCGCTCATGCGACAACACCGTGTGTGATCTACGACTCCTTCCCTATTACGGAGACCTTTACCGGCATCACTTCGCTCCCGGCCTGCTGGTCGCAGGAAGCCACTTCGGGTTCTTCCGACTGGTCCATCTCTGCCACCTCACATGCCGGAGGATCTGCCAATGAACTGATAGCCAGTTATTCCGATGCGGCCGCCGGCACTACCAGGTGCAAGACATTCTTTTTTAACACCGTCGGCATTTCTACGCTGACCCTGTCTTTCCAGCATTTCTTCGACGATTATGCTGCCGGTTGTACCGCGAAGATTCAATCCAGCGCCGACGGCGTGAACTGGACGGATGAAGCCTGGTCAATCGCTTCGGGCAGCGGTAATATCTCCGGGACGGTATCTACCACCATCACTCATAACCTGAACAGTCCTACCACCATGATCGCCTTTGTCATCACGGGCAACCTGTATAACTTCGATTACTGGTATATTGACAATGTGACGATCAAGGCGCCGGGATATTGGGTCGGTGGCACGGCAGGGAATCTGACAGACTGGAACACCACGACCAACTGGGGCGACGGGGTGGTACCCACTGCATCCACGAATGTGATCATCCCGCCGAGGACCTATCTCCCCATCATCACTAACGGTGCAGCCTCGCCGGCGCAGTGCAATAACATGCTGATCATCAACAATTCCACGGTCACTGTTTCACCCGGGAAGAAGCTGGTGGTGAACGGGAATGTCACGATGCAACCCGGGACCGGCAAGTAAGGGACATCTGACAAGCGTCAGGAAGCAGCGTTTTATCAACTGAAGTGATACTTCACCAGTCCTTCCATGGGTTCCCGGAGGATGGTCCCTACGCGTACGTGGTTTTCGGCAGCGGTCTCCAGGAGAATTTCCCGGTAATAAAAGGCGATGGATCCGATAAAGCCGGCCGTAGTCTCGCGATAGTTCGCATATTTCTTCACCTGTTCGTCAAAAAATGCCTGCAGTGACGATTTTACCAGCTCCCGGAGGAAGGGATGATCCTGCCGTGGTGCAATAAATTTACTGAAAGAAGCGAGGAAACGGTTGGGGGAAGGGCGATTGTAGAGTGCGTCGAGGATATCTTCGAGGGTAAAGTGGTACTCTTCGTCGAAGGCTTTTCTCAACTCCGTCGGCAGTTTCTCTTTCAGGTAACACCCCATGAATCTTTTCCCGATGTTGGAGCCGGCCCCTTCATCTCCGAAGAGATAGCCGAGGGAAGCAACGCCCATGGTGACGGTGGAGCCATCGTACCAGCATGAATTGCAGCCGGTGCCGAGGATGCAGGCGATGCCTTGTTCTTTCCCAAACAGCGCGCGGGCGGCGCCCAGGATATCATGATAGATTCGGATATCTGCCTCGCGAAAAAACGATCGCATGGCTTCGGTAAGGAGTCTGTTTTTATTTTCGGTGGAGCACCCCGCGCCATAGAAATGGATCTCGTGCACTGTTGCCGGCGCCAGTGAGGGACAAAGCTCAGTCTGCAGGATCTTTTCGACTGATTCACGGGTATGGAAGTATGGGTTTAATCCGGCGGTGAGGATCGTTTGCCGGATGGTTCCGTTCTCTATCAGCGCCCACGTCGTTTTCGTGGAGCCGCTGTCAGCTATCAGTTGCATGGTGTGAGGATTAAGTTTTTCAAATGTCAGTTGATTGTTTGAGCGACCATCGCAGTGACACAATCCGGATCGTCCGGGTTGAGCCATGTCATGGTTTCGTTGCGTTTAAACCACGTCAGTTGTCTTTTAGCGTATCGCCGGGTGTTTGTCTTTATTCTGATGACGGCCTCGTCCAGGCTGATCTTCCCGTCGAAATGCTCGAACAGTTCCCGGTAGCCGACGGTCTGAAGGGAATTCAGCTGGCGGTAAGGGTATAACGTACGGGCTTCTTCTTCGAGTCCCGCCTCCATCATGAGGTCTACGCGGTGGTTGATGAGCTCGTATAACTTCTCCCGGTCGGTCATCAGTCCGAAGGAGAGCACCCGGAAAGGCCGCTCCCGGCGTTGTTGCCGGCGTAGTACGGAGAACGGGACTCCCGTAGTCATACATACTTCCAGCGCCCGGATGAGCCGTTGAGGATTACATTTATCCACCTCCATGTAATAATCAGGATCAAGGTCAAGAAGGCGATTCCGGAGATATTGGATCCCATAATGTTCAAAACCTGCTCTCAGCTCTTTCCGGATAACCGGGTTGGCGTCCGGGAGGTCATCGATCCCGTTGCATACCGCGTCGATATACATCCCTGATCCGCCGGTCATGATCACCACACCGTACCTGGCGAACAGGTCTTCCAGCCGCGCCAGCGCCTCTTTTTCAAAACGGGAGATGTTATAATCTTCGTGGATGGAGATATGGCCGATGAAATGATGAGGGACTAAAGCCAATTGCTGAAGCGATGGTTTGGCAGTGCCGATATTCATTTCCCGGTAAAATTGCCGGGAGTCGGCGGAGAGGATTTCTGTTCCGAGAGCACCTGCGACCGCGACAGAGATATCTGTTTTCCCTACAGCCGTAGGGCCGGCGATCACCAGCAGGATTTTATCCGGATCATTGGTCATCCGGTTCATTATAGTACCGGGAATATTTCTGGTCGATATTATCCAGATCTTCGAAGTCTTCCAGGTGTTCCATCCGGCCTTCTCCGTCAAGGTTATCTTCCTCGTCTTCGTCTCCCTGATCGAAGAGTGAATCGGTGGCTTCGTCGTTGTCGGCGGTGCGTTTTTCCGGTTTCTCCTCTGTTGACAGTTCAGAGATTTCTTCCTCACTCAGAAACTCTTCGATGTTTTCATCAATCTTCGCGAGTTCCTCCTCGTCCTCTTCCATCTCATCGAGTTTGGCGATGACATCGAGCGGAGGAAGGTCCAGCTTGGGAGCTGCGGGTTTCGGTTGAGCGGGTTTCGGGGTATCGACGATCAGCGGAGGGGTGACCGGCTTGGGCAGTTCTCCTGTTTTCTTCACGCAGAAAGGATACAGGGTCATGCCATCGGACTGCACGATCTTTACCAGTTCCACATAGAAGGCGTGACTGACCTTGCCGTAATATTCATAGATCAGGCGCTGATGCGGGTCTTCGATGTAGTTTTTTATCCTCAGATCCTTCATCAGCCTGGGCTTGGAGATCACGGTAACCATTTCATCCAGTTCAGGGTCGTACTTTTTCTCTTCTTTTTTGTACGATTTCAGCGAGATCTCGATACTTTTCCGGTTCTTTTTATCGGTAGGGAAGAACATAGCTTTCTCAGGAGGCGCCAATTCAGCCGTTTCAATAATACAGTCATGAAAATCAAGAAATGTCTGTCCCGGCTGGATTTCAATTTCCATCACAAATTCCTCGTGTTCCTGGGAGGTGACCCTGAATCGGTATATCAACATAAAGTAAAATTCAATTTCGCTTCAAAAATAACAAAAAAGATGAGTTCAAAAGCAGGATGAGGGCCTCAGCGATCTGATTTTTTCAATCCGATCTTTTCTCCTTCTTCCAGCATACGTTGGAAAGCCGCTTCATACTCGTTGGGGATCTCTCCTTCGAGGATGGCTTCCGTGATGGCCTGTTTGATGACACCTACCTCTTTACAGGGAGAGATACCGAATGTCTGCATGATGATTTCGCCGCTTACCGGAGGTTGCCAGTTCCTCAGCCGGTCTTTCTCTTCGATTTCCTGAAGCTTTTGCCGGACGATGGCGAAGTTGGCCAGGTATTGTTTCACCTTGACCGGGTTCTTGCTGGTGATATCGGCTTCGCAAAGGGTCATGAGCAGGTCGATGTCGTCACCGGCGTCGAAAAGCAGCCGGCGGACGGCCGAGTCGGTGACGATGTCTTCCGACAGGACGATGGGGCGCAGGTGCAGCTGGACCATTTTCTCCACGAATTTCATCTTCTCATTCATGGGAAGTCTCAGTTTCCGGAAGATATCCGGTACCATCTTCGCTCCTTTGAAATCGTGGGCATGGAAGGTCCATCCAGTGCCGGGGACATACTTCTTAGCGGCCGGTTTTGCGATGTCATGCAGGATAGCTGACCATCGCAGCCACAGGTTATCCGAGACGGCAGCCACGTTATCCAGTACGGCAAGGGTGTGGTAGAAATTATCCTTATGCCCTTTTCCATCGATGGTCTGTGCTCCTTTCAGTTCAACCATCTCGGGGAAGATGATGGAGAGAATTCCCGATCGTTCAAGCAGGCGGAATCCTTCGGAAGGGCGTTCACTCATGATGATCAGGTTCAGTTCATCGGTGATGCGTTCAGCCGAGACGATACGGATTCTTTCGGCGTTGTCGTGGATAGCGTTGAAGCAGGTCTCATCAATGAAAAAGTGAAGCTGTGTCGCGAAGCGTATGGCCCGCATCATGCGGAGCGGGTCATCGGAGAAGGTGATGTCGGGGTCGAGGGGAGTGCGGATGATGCCATCTTCCAAGTCTTGCATCCCGTTAAACGGATCCACGAGTTCACCCCACATCGCCTCGCTGAGGCCGATGGCCATGGCGTTGATGGTGAAATCGCGGCGGTTCTGGTCGTCTTCCACCGTGCCGTCTTCCACAATCGGCTTGCGGGAATCACGGCGGTACGACTCTTTGCGCGCCCCCACGAACTCGATCTTCCAATCATCCAGGTGGATCATGGCTGTACCGAAGTTCCGGAAGTAATTCACCGCCACATGGTCGCCCAGCTTCCGGGCCACCTCGTGAGCAAAATCGATGCCGCTTCCAAGGACGACAATATCAATATCCTGCGAGTATCTTTTCAGAATCAGATCACGCACAAACCCTCCAATGACAAAGGCCGGGACTTTCATCTCTTCGGATACCGCGGCAACGACGCGGAAAACAGGATGCTGCAGATGTTCTTTCAGGTTCATTCCGGGCACAAAAATAATCATTCCCCGAAAGCAGACCGAGAAAAATTCTCATTCCGGTTTTGCTAATCTGACAAGGCATCGTATCTTTGAACTTTATTGTAAAACACCAATAAATATTCAATAGATATGGCAAAAAGAACAATCGTAGCGATGCCCGGAGACGGCATTGGAAAACTGGTTTTGAAAGAAGCTATCCGTGTGCTGGATGCAGCAGGTTTTGATGCAGAATATGTTCATGGAGATATTGGCTGGGAATTCTGGTGCAAGGAAGGCAATCCCCTGCCCGACCGCACCATGAGGTTACTGGAACAGCACAAGATCGGTTTATTTGGCGCCATCACTTCCAAGCCCAAGGATAAGGCCGAAGCGGAACTGGCTCCCGAACTGAAAGGGAAAGGTTATGTTTATTACAGTCCCATCGTCACGATGCGTCAGAAATACGATCTCGATATCTGTATCCGTCCCTGCAAGACGTTCCCCGGCAACCCGTTGAATTTCATCCGGCGCGGTCAGGGCGGCGTGGTCGAAGAACCTGTCATCGACACCATGATCTTCCGTCAGAATACCGAAGGTCTCTATGGCGGTGTGGAATGGACCAATCCTTCCGATCAGGTCTATGATGCGCTGATGACACATCCCAAGTTCAAAGCCAACTTCGCCTGGTGTCCCCGTCCCGACCTGGCAGTATCTACCCGTATTTTCACCCGTAAATATACCACCCGCATCGTAAAAGCAGCTTTCGATTATGCCAAATCGAGAGGGTTCAAATCCATCACGGTATGTGAAAAGCCGAACGTGATCCGCGAGACCTCGGGCATGATGCTGAAGATCGCCCAGGAGATGTCGAAGAACGAATATCCCGACATTCAGGTCAACAACACCAACATTGATGCCCAGATGATGTGGCTGACCAAGAATCCCGAGATCTACAATGTGATCGTAGCCGGTAATATGTTCGGCGACATTGCTTCGGATGCTTTTGCAGGTCTTGTCGGCGGACTTGGTTTCGCCTGCAGCGCCAACATCGGCCCCGAGATCGCCGTTTTCGAACCCACACACGGCTCTGCTCCCAAGTATGCCGACTTCAGCCCCTCCATCGTGAACCCCATCGCCATGATCCTTTCCGGATGCATGATGCTCGATCATATTGGCGAGCATGAGATCTCCGCGAAGATCCACAAGGCTGTTTCGGATGTAGTGGCAGAAGGAAAAGTGAAGACCTACGACATGATGCGGCTCTCCGGCAAGCCCGATGTATTCAGCAAAGGCGCTGTCAACACCACGGAGATGGCTGACGCGATCATCGCTAAGTTGTAATTCATCACATCGCTTACTGGTATGAAACAGGAAGTATTGAACCTCTGGCCGGAGCTCATGTGGATCCGCGATGAGGAGTTGCGGGAGAAGACCGCAAAGACATGGGATCTGGCGCTTGAAAAGAGCGTGCTCACCGCAGATGATCTGAAGAAGATCCCCTTCACGCTGCTGGCAGGACCCGATCTGAAAGTCTCGTTCATGGCGCACAAACGCTGTGTCGTTCACGTCGCTAAAGAAGCGGGTGAGAAGATGAATAATTTTTTCGGTGAAGACATGCCGGTGAACATGGATGTACTCATCGCCGGCGCTATCCTCGCCGATGTCGGCAAGCTGCTGGAATACGAACTGGACAAAGACGGAAGGTCGTTTCAAGGCAAATACGGCAAGTACCTGCGGCATCCCTTCTCCGGGGTGTCGTTGGCCGAAAAGTGCGGCGTACCGCCGGCTGTCTGTCATATCATCGCCACCCACGCCGGTGAAGGCGACATGGTGAAACGCACGGTGGAAGCCTATATCGTGCATCATGCCGACTTCATGACCTTTGAACCGTTCCGTGAAAGGTTGAAATAAAAAAAACTGATCATGACCATTATTGAAAAAATCATTGCCGCCCACAGCAATCAACAGATCGTAAAGCCGGGCGACATCGTCGATGTATCCATCGACACCCGCGCCGCACGTGATTTCGGAGGCGCCAATGTGGTAAAAAACATCGTTGACAACGGCCTCGGAGTAGATGATCCGTCGAAGACGCTGTTCACCTTTGACTGCAATCCGGGAGGCTCAGACCAGAAATATGCCGCCAACCAGCACTACTGCCGGCAGTTTGCCCGGGAGAATGACATCCGGGTGTCGGACGTGAATGCCGGTGTGGGAACACACCTCGCCATTGACAGCGGACTGGCCTGGCCGGGGAGCACCTTTGTCTCCACCGATTCGCATGCCAACATCATGGGAGCCATTGCCTCTTTCGGGCAAGGCATGGGCGATCAGGATATCGCCGCCGCCTGGGCGAAAGGATATGTTTGGTTCAAGGTCCCGGCTTCGGTCAGGATCAACCTGAACGGGCAGCGGCCGGCCGATGTCACCGCCAAAGATATCGTGCTGAACCTGCTCTCGGTGTTCGGCGCCAACAAGCTGCTGGGATGTTCGGTAGAACTTTACGGCCCTGTCGTGGAACAGTTGACCCTGAGTGAACGGATCACGATCTCGTCGATGGGGACCGAAATGGGAACCATCATCATCCTCTTCCCAACCACCCCTGCCCTGCTGGCGGAGCTGAAAAAGAACACAGGGAATGACTACCCGGCGATCACTGCCGACCCGGATGCCGTTTATGAGAGAGTGTTTGACATCGATATCAGTAAATTTGTTCCGATGGTTGCCCGTCCGGGTCATCCTCACGACGGAGCTCCGGTAACAGAGGTCAAAGGGACGAAGATCGATTCCGGGTTCATCGGCAGCTGCACCAATGGCCGGATGGACGACCTGCGGGCTGCCGCCGCCATCCTGAAAGGACGGAAGGTGGCTCCCGGCGTGGTCCTGAAAATCGTCCCCGCGACGGATATGATCTGGAATCAGGCGTTATCCGAAGGCATTATTGCCATCTTCAAGCAGGCGGGCGCCATGGTCTCCAACGCCGGTTGTGCAGGGTGCGCTGCCGGACAAGTCGGGCAGAACGGCCCGAACGAAGTGACCATCAGCACCGGCAACCGTAACTTCGAAGGCAAGCAGGGCAAAGGATTTGTATACCTTGCCTCCCCTGCCGTCGTAGCTGCCTCGGCCGTGGCCGGTTTCATCACCACCCCCGACCAACTGCCGGAAAAACCTGCTGCCTTTGAGAAGACCGACGCCGTGAAGTCTTCGGCACAGCCAAAGACAAAGACGGACAAGCCGACGCGCGTGGAAGGCCGCGTATGGATCATCGAGAAAGACGATATCGACACCGATATGATCTTCCATAACCGCTACCTCACCATCACCGACATCAAAGAGATGGGTCAGTACACCTTTGATAACCTCAAAGGACATGAAGACTTCGCGAAGAAAGCGCAACGCGGCGACATCGTCATCACCCGTAAAAACTTCGGCGCCGGGAGCTCGCGGCAACAAGCCGTTGACTGCTTCCTTTCCCTCGGTATCTCCTGTATCCTGGCCGAGTCGTACGGAGCCATCTACGAACGCAATGCCATCAATGCCGCCATGCCGATCCTCACTTACGATCCGGCCATGCTGGAAGAAGCCGGCATTAAAGACGGAGACCGCATCTCTGTTGACTTTGAGACCGGAGAGGTCATCAACCTGAATAATCAGCAAAAGACCCGTGTCAACAAGTTTTATGATGCACAGGCCTTGATATACCGGAACGGCGGGTTATTGTAAAAAATCAGGAACGTTTATGTTTCCATCTCCTGTGCGACCACAACCAGTATTGTGGTTCGCACAGGATTTGGTCTTCCAGCGCTTTCATGTACATTCTGGTGATCTCGCCCGGACTCGTTTCCCGGGGTTCTGTCACCAGAGGTAACAACGTCGCTTCGTAATACCCTCTTTTCACCTTGCGGATCTGTGCAAAGAAGACCGGCATATTGGATCGAATTGCATGTTTTTCCGGACCGTGTAGTGTAGCCGTATCCTGATTCAGAAACTTCACCCAGACCGAGCGGGCCAGGTTTGACGGGCTTTGATCCGCCACCATCAGGAACATACCGGGAATGTCTTTATACGAATCGAACGAGTGCGAAGTATGTTGGATGGAAATCAACTGGGTACCGCTCTTCGCCCTCGTCTTCTCAATATATTTGTCAATAAGCTTATTCGACAGTGGTTTGTAAAAAGCAACCGGCTGGTGTTTCACTTGCATTCCCACGGCGACGCTACCCCATTCCCAGTTGTTATAATGTCCAAGCACGGTGATCACACCCCGTTTCTTTTCAAAAAACGGATCAAGGATCTCGGGGTTGGTCATGCGATATCGTTTCAACACCTCTTTATCACTCATCGAGAACGCTTTCACGGCTTCCACCAGCAGATCGCAGAAATGCCGGTAAAAGGCTTTCGCGATGGTCCTGATCTCTTCCGGGGAACGATCGGGGAACGATCGTTGGAGGTTGGAGAACACTACACTTTTCCTGTATCTGTATACATAGAAAAAGAAATAGTAGAGGAAATTCGAAAAGAGATACAGTAGCCAGAAAGGAGTGAATGAAAAGAGAAAGATGAATATCAGGAAAAGAATATATAATAGCCGGTTCATGGAAGCAAGTTAAACAATTTACAGTACGCGCAGGCCATTTTCCAGGTCAGCTTTTAATAATTCGGGGTCTTCGAGACCGACATAGATCCTGACAAGGTTCCAGGGAACACCATCATGGTGATCGGAGGCAGCGTGAGCGACGGAAGGAAAAACCAGCGATTCGTATCCGCCCCAGGAAACGGCGAGCAGGAACATCTTCAAGGTCTCGCAGAACCGTTCAATGTCTTCCGGCTTCTCCGCTTTCAGGATCACGGAAAACAAGCCGGTGGCGTATTTCATCTGCCGGCAGGCCAGTTCGTATTGTTCGAACGAAGGCAGGAAAGGGTGAAGCACTTGCTCCACTTTCGGGTGGTTCTCCAGGAAACGGGCCAGGGACAGAGCGCTCCGGCTGCTGCGTTCCACCCGGATCTCCAGCGTCCGCAACCCGCGAAGCATCAACCAGGCATCGTGCGGTGAAGCAATCCCGCCGAGGGTCATGAGTTCGGTAGCAAAGATCTTCCGGATCATCTCCTGATTCCCGCAGATGGCGCCGGCTACCACATCGCTATGACCGGAGATGTACTTGGTGGCGGAATGGATGACCAGATCGATGCCCATGTCGGCCGGGTTCTGCGCCAACGGCGTGGAATAACTGTTATCGCAAACCGTCACGATGCCCTTTTCCCGCGCCAGAGAAGCCACAGCACGGAGATCCTGAAGCTCAAAGGTCATGGTGTTGGGCGACTCAAGATAGATCAACCGGGTCTCCGACCGGATAGCGGCCCGGAAATGATCGAGGCTGCGACCGTCGATAAAGGTGGTGGTTATGCCGAAACGGGCCAGCAGGTCATGAAAGAGCGTGTGCGTCCAGCTGTAAGGCTTCGCGATACAGATGGCGTGATCACCTTGTTTCAGGTTGGCCATCACCGCGGTAGAAATGGCAGCACAACCGCTGCCGGTGATCAGGGCATCGTCGGTATGCTCCAGCGCAGCCAGCTTCTTTCGTAAGATGGCTACGGTCGGATTGGCGCCACGTGAATAGACGGGCAGGCTATACTCATCCTGCAAGGCATCGCGCATCGCGGATACCGTGCTAAAACAGAAGTTGCTGGTTTGAATGACAGGCGGAGCTACAGCGCCGAAATATCGTTCATGCTCTTCGCCAAGGTGATTTAGTATTTCTGACAGGTTCATTTCATCTCGTAATCATCAGTCAAAAGTATTAAAAAAATGAAAAAGCAGTACCTTTGCGGAAAATGGAAGGAAAATGCTGATTATCCGAAGAAACAATACCGAACCTCATTTTAACCTGGCCGCTGAAGAATATTTTCTGAAAGAATTTTCCGATGATATTTTCATGCTTTGGAGAAACAGTCCTGCCATCATTGTAGGGAAACACCAAAACACCCTCGCCGAAATCAATCTCGATTTCGTCAAGGACCATAATATTCAAGTCGTACGCCGGATCACAGGCGGTGGCAGCGTTTTTCATGACCTCGGAAACATCAATTTTACCTTTATCAGTAATCAGCACGAAGGTCATGACGCCAACTTCCGCCGGTTCACACAACCCATCCTCGATGTACTGCAAAAACTGGGCATCCCGGCTCAATTTGAAGGACGTAATGACCTGACTATCAATGGTTTAAAGTTTTCCGGAAATGCGCAGTATATCTGGAAAGACCGGATCCTTCATCACGGTACGCTTTTGTTTTCTGCTAAAATGGATCATGTCAGCAGCGCGTTAAAAGTAGATCCGGCCAAATTCACCGGCAAAGCCGTTAAGTCAGTCAGAAGCCGGGTTACCAACATCAGCGATCACCTGAAAGAGCCGATGGATGTAGAAGAGTTTGCACGGCTGGTGGAATTGCACATACACGAGACCTACCCCGATGCGCCTTTCTATGAACTGGGTGAAGATGATCTGCGTCGCATCAACGAGTTGGTTGACACTAAATATGGCACCTGGGAGTGGAACTTCGGGATATCGCCGGAGTACAACCTCCGGAAAGTGGTCAGGACGAAACACGGCGGGACGATTGATTTCACCATGAACGTCACCGACGGCATCATTCAGTCCATCCGTATCTTTGGCGATTATTTTTCGGACAAGGATACCGGCGTGATCGAGCAAGCGTTGACGGGGACTCCCCATCAGGAGCAGGATGTCCGAAAAGCCCTGGAGCCCTATGCCATTGGGGAATATTTCAAGAGGATTGAAACCGAAGAGTTCATAAACGGACTTTTTTAACCCATGAATAACATCCTGAATTGCTGTCTTCTTTCGCTGTTGTTTCTCTGCGGATCGTGCTCGGGCCGAAGCCATTCTGACGGAGAGGCGCAAGATCTGCCCACCGGAAAGGTGATGGCAGCGGTGAAATGTCCGGCCGATCCCGGACTCTCCTACGCCGTGTATCTGCCTTCTTCCTACAAGGATGAAGAGAAGATACCTGTTTACATAGCATTTGATTCCGACGGCAAAGGTTCCTATCCCGTGACGTTGTATTCTTCGCTGGCCGAGAAGTACCGGTTCATCCTGATGGGGTCGAACGATTCACGTAACGGGCGGTCGATGGAAGAGTTGAACCGTATCGCCACCGGCATGGTGCAGGAAGCCAAAACCCGTTTCGGAGCCGATTCCACTCATCTATACCTGGCAGGGTTTTCCGGAGGCGCCCGTGTGGCCTGTCTCATCGGGATGTATATGCAACGCGTCACCGGCATCATCGGCTGTGGCGCCGGGTTATCGTCGGCAGGGCAACCGCCGGTATATCAGTTTAGGTATGTCGCGATGGCCGGGGAAGCAGATCCCAACCTGTCGGAGTTGATCCTCCAGGATGAAGCGCTTATGGGGGCTGGATGGGACCACACCTTGATGGTGATCCCCGGCGGACACCAATGGCCACCTGTTGAAGAAATGGAGAAAGCGATCCTCCGTCTGCGCGGAGAGTTCCCTCCCCTGCCTGCCCCGCCGATTCCGCTGAAGGATTACTATGAAATCGACAAAGAGACCTCTCTTCAACAGGAGATCCTCCGTCATTTTGATGCCGGCGATACGACATGGATGAAAAAAGAGATCGCGAGCCTGCGGTACCGGGAGCAACACGGCGCCCGGAAGGCCGACAGCCTGATGGCGAAACGGCTGACGGCTTTCCTCGGGTTGGTTTCCTGGTCAAAAACGACCAACGAACTTCAGCAAAACCAGCTTGACCGGGCCTTTCTTTCGCTCACCATCTATCGCATGATCGAGCCGGAGAACCCCGCTGTTGACTCACTGTTTAAGGTTTACCAACAGAAACGAAATCCCTGACATGAAAGAAACGACACTTTCGGTGAAAGCGGATGAGCTCCGGAAGAAGCTGAAGGGTGATCTGTACCTCGACAACGCCCACCGTATCATCTATGCCACCGATGCTTCGGCTTACCGTGAGATCCCTTTCGGGGTAGCGCGGCCGAAGGACAGCCATGATCTGAAAGAGCTGATCGCTTTTGCCCGTGAGACAGACATTCCCCTGATCCCCCGGGCAGCCGGCACTTCCCTGGCGGGACAAGTCGTTGGCAAGGGTCTGGTGGTAGATGTATCCAAGTATATGACCCGGATCCTCGAGATCAACCGGGAAGAGCATTGGGTGAGGGTGGAGCCGGGCGTGAACCTTGACGAGCTGAACCGTTTCGCGGCCCCCTACGGACTTTTTTTCGGGCCGGAGACCTCTACTTCCAGCCGTTGCATGATCGGCGGCATGGTGGGTAACAACTCGTGCGGAGCCCATTCCATCCTGTATGGCAGCACCCGCGATCATGTCATCTCCGTCAAATGTATCCTGAGCGACGGTTCCGAAGCAGCATTCGGGGAGCTGACGCCCGGGGCATTCCGGGAGAAGATGCAACTATCCACCCTGGAAGGCGCCATCTACCGGCAGATCCACGACATCCTCTCCGACGCTCAACACCGGGAAGAGATCCGGCGGGAGTTTCCCGATCCGGCCCTGCATCGCCGGAACACCGGCTATGCCATCGACCTGCTGGCCGCCACCCAACCGTTTGGCGATCCGGCGCCGTTCAATTTCTGCAAGCTGCTTGCCGGTTCGGAAGGGACCCTGGCTTTCCTCACGGAGATCAAGCTGAATCTCGTGCCCCTGCCACCGAAAGAAAAAGCGTTGGTGTGCGTCCATTGCCGGAGTGTGGATGAAGCCTTGCGGGCCAACCTCATCGCCCTGGAATTCGGACCGGGCTCGGTAGAGCTGATGGACAAAGCCGTGATGGACTGCACCCGGGATAACATCACGCAGCGTAAGAACCGTTTCTTCGTGGAAGGCGACCCCGGAGCCATCCTCATCGTGGAGTTTGCCGCCGGCACCCGCGAAGAGATCCTGCAGAAGACCTCGCAGATGGAAGCAGCCATGCGCGCCAAAGGCTTGGGATATCATTTTCCCGTGGTGTTCCCTCCTGAATTAAAAAGAGTATGGGATCTCCGGAAAGCCGGACTGGGCGTGCTTTCTAATTACCCGGGCGACCGGAAGCCCGTCCCTGTCACGGAAGATACCGCGGTGAGTCCCGAAGCGCTTCCCGAATATATTGCGGAGTTTACCACCATCCTCGACAAACTCGGTCTCGCTTGTGTGTATTATGCCCATTGCGGCTCGGGAGAGCTTCATCTTCGTCCGGTGCTGAACCTGAAAGATCCTGCCGACGTAGAGCTTTTCCATACCATCGCCCTCGAATCAGCCCGGCTGGTGAAGAAATACAGAGGGTCGCTCTCCGGTGAACACGGCGACGGCCGTCTGAGAGGCGAGTTCATCCCGCTGATGATCGGGGAAAAGAACTACGCGTTGCTGCAACAGGTCAAAGACACCTGGGATCCGCAGCATCTGTTGAACCCGGGCAAGATCACCGGCACGCCGGCGATGAACACACAACTGAGATACTCAGCAGCACCGAAGAGACGGGAGATCCCGACGGTGTTCGACTTCTCTGCCACCCAAGGCATCCTGCGCGCCGCCGAGAAATGCAATGGCTCGGCCGACTGCCGCAACAGCGTGCTCACCGGCAAATGGATGTGTCCGTCGTACATGGCCACCAAAGACGAAAATGCCACCACGAGAGCCAGGGCCAATGTCCTGCGGGAGTTCCTTACCCGGTCGGATAAAGAGAACCCGTTTGATCATACCGAGATCTATGAGGTGATGGACCTTTGTCTCTCCTGCAAGGCCTGTAAAGCCGAATGTCCGTCGAACGTGGATATGGCCAGGCTCAAAGCAGAATTCCTGCAACATTATTATGAATCCAGGCCGGTGACGGTGCGTACGTGGTTGTTTGCCAACATTACCACCCTGAACCGGTTGGGCAGCATCGCTCCTGCCATCTACAACTTCTTCCAGCAAAACCGGTTCATCTCAGGTCTGGTGAAGCGGTTCCTCGGAGTGGCTGTAAAAAGATCGTTGCCCAGGCTCTCTTCCGCCTCCCTGCGCGACCGCTACGTCAACCTGAAACAGGACGAAAGCCTGCCCCGGACAGTGTACCTCTTCGCAGACGAGTTCACCAACTTCAACGACCCCGAAACCGGCATCAACGCCATCCGGTTGTTGAACCGGCTGGGATTCCGGGTCATCATCCCCGACCATGATGAGAGCGGAAGAGCCGCTATCTCCAAAGGTCTGATCAGGCAGGCCCAAAAGCGGGCCAACTTCAACGTCGCCCGTCTGAAAGACCTCATCACCTCCGACACTCCGCTGATCGGGATCGAGCCCTCGGCCATTCTCACCTTCCGCGATGAATACCCCGACCTGGTGGATCATGAATGGAAGGATGCCGCCCAAAAGTTGGCGGAAAGCGTCTTCCTGTACGACGAATTTCTGGTCAGACAAATGGAAGCCGGCGTCATCACCAAAGATCAGTTCACCCGGGACGACCGGCATATCCTGTTGCACGGACACTGTCACCAGAAGGCGCTGGCTTCGGTAGAGATGACGAAGAAGATGCTCTCGTTTCCGGAACATTACACGGTGGAAGAGATCCCATCGGGCTGTTGCGGCATGGCCGGGTCCTTCGGTTATGAAGCCGAACATTACGATGTTTCCATGAAGATCGGAGAGTTGGTTCTTTTCCCCGCCATCCGCCAGGCCGGCGACGACGTGATCATCGCTGCCCCCGGGACCTCCTGCAGAAGTCAGATCAATGACGGCACGGGCCGGGTCGCACGCCATCCCCTGGATATCCTGTACGACGCATTAGTCCGATAACGACATCTCTCATTCAATCTAATCCCATGGAAAACATCATCAGCAACGTCCGGGCAGCATTGATCGGGCAAAGTGACGAAAAGACCAAAACAGGTAGTCAGCATTTCTTCAAAGAAACGATCACATGCCACGGCGTAAAGACGAAAGCCGTTCAACAGATCAGCAAAGAGATGTTCAGCCGGGTCCGTACGAAAACCAAGCAAGAGATTTTCGCCCTGTGCGATCGGTTATGGGAATCGGGATACCTGGAAGAATCGTTTATCGCCTGTAACTGGGCCTATGCTCTCCGGAAACAATTCGAGCCATCAGACTTCCCTACTTTTGAAAGATGGATTTTCAACCATGTCAACAACTGGGCCTCCTGTGATACCCTGTGTAATCATACGGTCGGTGATTTCATCGTGATGTATCCCGAATACCTGAACAACTTAAAAGATTTTGCCAGGTCGGAAAACAGATGGATGCGCCGGGCCTCGGCCGTTTCACTGATCGTCCCGGCTAAAAAGGGGAAATTTCTGAAAGAGGTCATGGAGATCGCCGACATCCTGTTATTGGATGAAGATGACATGGTGCAGAAAGGATATGGCTGGATGCTCAAAGTCGCCAGTCAGGCGCATCAGAAAGAAATCTTTTCATACGTCGTAAGAAACAAGGCGGCCATGCCCCGTACGGCTTTACGGTACGCTATTGAGAAGATGCCGGCGGAGATGAAAAAAGCGGCCATGGTCAAATGATTTCTGTATAAAAAAAAGGGGGAAGAAACATCTTCCCCCGTGGTTATTTCAATCCCCTGTTTTCAAGGAGTGCATCGATAGACGGCTCTTTACCGCGGAAATCGATGTAAAGCTGCATCGCCTCTTTTGCTCCTCCTTTTTCGAGAATACATTTCCTGAAGCGAGTGGCTGTAGCCTGATCAAAGATATTACCTGTTTCCTTAAAGGCCTGGAAGGCATCGGCGTCGAGCACTTCGGCCCAGATATAACTGTAATAACCGGCCGTATAACCGCCCGTCATGGTATGTTGGAAATAGGTAGAACGATAACGGGGAGGGATCTGCGGGATCAGTCCGATTTTATCCATAGAGGCTTTCTCAAAAGCCAGGACATCGAGGTTTGAAGCATTGGTCAGCGTATGGTAATCCATATCGAGGAGGGAGGCAGCCAGGTATTCGGTCGTCTTGAAACCCTGTCCGAATTTGCTGCTCTTCACGATCTTGTCTACCAGTTCAGCCGGGATGACTTCTCCGGTCTGGTAATGTTTGGCATAGACTTTCAGGACTTCCGGTTCGAAAGCCCAGTGTTCCATCACCTGGGAAGGGAGTTCCACGAAATCGCGAGGCACGCCCGAAATCCCCTCGTATTTTACATTTTCTACCAATCCGTTCAGGGCGTGTCCGAATTCGTGAAAGAAGGTCTCTGCTTCTTCGGGAGTCAACAGCGCGGGTTTGCCGGCTGAAGGAGCGGTGAAATTACAAACGACGCTGACGACGGGAGCCACGCGTTTCCCGTCTTTGTATGACTGGGAACGATAGCTGGTGCACCAGGCGCCGCCTCTTTTGGAAGCGCGTGGATGGAAATCGAGGTACAACACGCCAAGGTGTGTGCCGTCGGCATCTTTACATTCCCATAAGGTCACATCCGGGTGGTACTTCGGAGCATCTTTCACTTCGGTGAAAGTGAGGCCGTACAGGCGGTTCGCCACATAGAACACCCCTTTCCGTACATTATCCAACTGAAAATATGGCTTCAGTGCATCCTCGCTGAGGTCGAACCGGTCTTTCATCACCTTCTCGCTGTAATACCGCCAGTCCCATCCTTCAACGACATCCCCAGAGGCATCGCCCGATGAGTGGTCCCGGATATAACTTTGCATATCGGCGCGTTCGCTTTCGGCCATCTTCAGGGCAGGGCTCCAGATCTGCATCAGCAGGTTGTAGACATTCGCGGGGTTCTTCGCCATACGGTCTACCAGCACAAAATCAGCAAACGTAGGGTATCCCATCAACTTGGCCTTTTCCAGGCGCAGTTCGATCAACCGGGCAATGACTTTCTTGTTGTCGTTGTCGTTGTTATTGTTTCCGCGGTTGATGTACGCGTTAAATATCTTCTCACGCAGTTTACGGTTATCATCATATTGCAAAAACGGCATCACGCTGGGGTTCTGGAGGGTGAACACGTACTTCCCTTTGGTGGCGGGATCGGCATTACCCGTTTCGGCAGCCGCCGCGATGAGTCCTTCGGGGAGACCGGCCAGGTCGTCGGTGTTATCGATAACCAGTTTGAAGGCATTGGTTTCGGCTAACAGATGTTGACCGAAGGTGATCTGGAGCATATTGATCTCCTTGTTGAGTTCTCTCAGGCGAGCCTGATCCTCCGGCGACAAGTTAGCTCCTCCCCGGACGAAGTCTTTATATATCTCCTCCGTCAGCTTTTTCTGATCGGAATCCAGGGGCAGCGACGCCAGTTGGTTGTATACCGTTTTTATGCGTTGGAACAAGCCGGCATCCAGGTAGATGTCATCATAATGCTTCGTGATCAGCGGAGACACCTGTTTGGCGATATCCTGCATCCCTTCGTTGGTGTTAGCGGAGTTCAGTGCAGAGAATACCAGCGCTACTTTTTGCAATAACGATCCGCTGACATCCAGTGCCAGGACCGTGTTTTCAAACGTCGGGGCGGCCGGGTTCTCCACGATGGCCCGGATCTCGTCACGCTGTTGCTTCATGCCCTCTTCATAAGCCGGCATGTAATGACTGTTGTTGATTTTTTCAAACGGAGGGACCTGGAAAGGGGTATCCCAAACCGTAAAGAAAGGGTTGGTATCCTGTGCCATCATGTTCACAGAAAATAAGGCAGCTGCCATCATGATAATGATCTTTTTCATATTCCGGAGTTAGGAGAATTTAAATGATACAATGTATTTTTCTTTTACACTTCAACGGTAATGCCATCTTCGGCCGGGTACGTTTCGGGGAAGACAGACCGCGCCTCTTGCAGCAATGGTTCCACCTCATCATAGCGGGCGGAATAATGACCGATCAGGAGTTTCTTCACTTCCGCCATCCGGGCGATGGTGGCGGCTTCGATGGTGGTGGAATGCAGTTTCTCCGCGGCGTTGCGGGCCATGGACTGCATGAACGTCGTTTCGTGATATAACAGATCCACCCCATGGATGTACGGGATGATCGATTCATCGTAAACCGTGTCGGTACAATAGGCGTATGCCCGTGTCGACTCTTGTTTTCTGACCCGGATCTTCTCTCGAAAGAGGAACCCGCAGGTCGGGACGCTGTGTTTCAGCGGGAAGCTGTGTACGCTGATGCGTTCATCTTCGTGGATCAGCATAAGCCCTCCGAAATCCAGCGGATGATATTGTACCGGGTACTGCAGGGTGGTGGCGGATGCCTCGAGCTGGATCCGGATGATCTCTTCCAGTTGAGGATGCCCGTAGATATGCATCGTATCCTTCCGCCCGAGCAGGTGCAGGGTCGTCAGCAGGCCGATCAGACCGTAGAAGTGATCGCCGTGAAGGTGAGTGATAAAGATGTGCCGGATACGTTGCAGATGGATCTTCAGACGGCGCAGTTGCACCTGGGTCCCTTCGGCACAGTCGAGTAAAAACAAGCGCTCATTTGCATTGAGCAAATGAGCGCTTGGATTGCGTGTCAGCGTCGGGATGGCCGAGCTGCTTCCCAGTACAGTGACTGAAAAGGTCATCGGTTATTCCTGCTTCGGTTCTTCAGCTTCCGGCTCTTCCGCTTCGGGTTCTTCCGCTTTTGCTGATTCTTCGGCAGCCAGTTCGGCTTTCCTTTCAACGCGTGCTTTTTCTTCCGCCTTGGTCATTTCAGACTTCAGATTAGCCAGCGATTCGATATCACCGAGGGTGGTCTTTTCAAGGTTATCCTTGATCTTCTTCACCGCTTTCTTGGTAGCTTTTGCCTTGTTCTTTTCGGCGTTGACTTCCTTGTTTTTATCAGCGGTAATGGCATCCTGGTGCATCTTCGAATGCGAAAGGATGATCTTCTTGTTATCTTTCGAGAACTCGATCACCTTGAAGTCGAGGCTTTCGTCTTCCTTCGCATTGGAGCCGTCTTCCTTGGCCAGGTGACGCATCGGAGCGAATCCTTCCACGCCGTAAGGCAGGGCAACGATAGCGCCTTTGTCTGACAGGCTGACGATGGTTCCGTTGTGTACAGATCCAACAGAGAAGATCGTTTCGAACACATCCCACGGGTTTTCTTCGAGTTGTTTGTGTCCGAGGCTGAGACGACGGTTTTCAACGTCGACATCGAGAACGATCACTTCAATCTGTTCACCGATCTTGGTGAATTCTGCCGGATGTTTGATCTTCTTTGACCAGGAGAGGTCAGAGATGTGGATCAACCCGTCAACACCTTCTTCAAGTTCAACAAAAATACCGAAGTTGGTGAAGTTACGCACGATGGCGGTATGTTTCGATTTGATCGGGTATTTTTCCTTGATGTTTGCCCATGGATCGGGAATCAGTTGTTTGATGCCCATGGACATTTTGCGTTCTTCGCGATCGAGGGTAAGGATGACCGCTTCCACTTCCTGTCCGACTTTCAGGAAATCGTGAGCAGTGCGGAGGTGCTGCGACCATGACATTTCGGAAACATGGATCAGTCCTTCCACGCCGGGGGCGATTTCTACAAATGCGCCGTAATCGGCGATCACCACCACTTTTCCTTTTACCTTGTCGCCAATCTTCATCACGGAGTCGAGAGAATCCCATGGATGAGGAGTCAGTTGTTTCAGACCCAGTGCGATACGTTTTTTATTTTCATCGAAGTCGAGAATAACGACCTTGATTTTCTGATCAAGCTGAACGATCTCTTCGGGGTGGTTGATACGTCCCCAGCTGAGGTCGGTAATGTGGATCAATCCGTCGACACCACCCAGGTCGATAAATACGCCGTAGGAAGTGATGTTCTTTACGGTACCTTCCAGGATCTGTCCTTTTTCGAGTTTCTTGATGATCTCTGCCTTTTGGGCTTCGAGTTCGTCTTCGATCAGGGCTTTGTGCGATACCACCACGTTCTTGTATTCCTGGTTGATCTTCACCACCTTGAATTCCATGATCTTATCGACATAGATATCGTAATCGCGGATGGGTTTCACATCGATCTGTGAACCGGGGAGGAAAGCCTCGATGCCGAACACATCGACGATGAGACCGCCTTTGGTGCGTGATTTCACATGACCTTTGATGATTTCCTGCTTGTCGTAAGCATCGTTGATCCGTTCCCATGATTTCAGGATACGGGCTTTTTTATGCGACAGAAGCAGCTGTCCGGTCATGTCTTCCTGATTCTCAACATACACTTCAACAATATCACCGGGTTTCAGATCCGGGTTGTATCTGAATTCGGAAAGAGGAATAACACCGTCGGATTTGAATCCGATGTTGATGACGACTTCGCGGTTGTTCATCGCCACGATCGTTCCATCGATCAGTTCATGATCGGAGATGGCTTTCAGCGTACGATCGTATTCGTCTTCAAGTTTTTTCCGTTCTTCGGATGAATAAAGCTCATGTTTTTTCCCGATGGCATCCCAGTCGAACGAATCCTTTTCAGGAGCCGTTGTTTTTACTTCATTGACAGGGGATTCAACCGGTTTGGTTTCGGGGGTGACTTCAGCGTTCTGTTCCGGTTCGCTGTTTACATTCAGTTCTTCTGAACTCATTTAATTTTCATTGTGGCAGACGTGAAAACGCCGGCCGGGTTAAACATACTGTTGCTTTCCGGGGATTTATATAAAGAACGACAACCACTTACCACGGTTAAAATGGGGTGCAAATTTAATGATTTCTTTGATAAATCCCAAAAGAGTGGAAGGGATCCCTGACACGGAACGGGAAAGGACCTCGTTTGGCCATAAACAAAACAATAGACGGGTTTTCGAATGTCAATGCATAACTATTTAAAAAAATTCTCTAATCCCATCTCCAGGATTTCCGGATTCAGCATGGATATGGAATCCATTTTCCCTTGATTGAACCTTACAATACTGACACCTTGAAAAGGGACATTTAATCTTTCTATCAGGTTGGACGAATCCACTAATACCTTTGGCCCCACGGCCGAATCATTTGAGGCATACTTCTCATAAAAATTTCCTGACAGAATCAGATATCTATATGAATTCATGACACCGGGAGTGACAAGTAAATAATCGTACGCGGCTTTCGCGCATACCGGACAACCTTTTGTGTTAATAAAGATGATTGTCCCCTTATCCATCGTGACATTGAATTGATCTTTGAGGTATTTTGCAATAATTTCATCGCCTGATATTTCATCGGAAAAATTACAGGATACCAGTAATACCAATAGTAAAATTCTTTTTAGCAGCTTCATAAATAATAGAGATAATGGGGTTATACTAGATTTTGAAACCAACAAAAACCATGTGTTTATCCTTGTTTCTTCTCGTCAGTTGGTTGCTGAGAATATAAAGACCGTCAGGTGATGGGAAACAATAATGCTTGGAGAAAATCTCTTTCGGGAAATGTATTTCACGGACTACTTCTGTCTTATCGTTCATAACAAACAAAATCCATGGTGAATTGGCAGCATCATTGACGGTACCATCCGGATTTTCATATTTATCAGATTTTGTTGAAATTATGTAAAAGTTTGACGATGAATAGTCAGGAAGAATATGCAACAATGTATTCATTTCGCACGAATATTTGCATAAATAATTATAGTCCATTACTTTATCAGGATCATATTCATCAACACGTTTTAATGCTTCGCTCTGTAGCGGGATAAATGTTGTTTTTCCTGTCAGATGTGTTTCTCCTATTAAATTGATTGAAGGAAAAATGCCAAATATCCTGTTTCCACTTGAAATGCAATAATCCGGATCGATATAATAATATGAAAAAGGAACAAGTTGGTCTTTGGGAAACTGTCCGATAATTGATTTTACAGTTAAAGTAGTATCGGAAAGTTCAAGAAGCACATATAAACCTCCCGAGAATTTCTTCTCTCTGACTCCTTTATCAGAAATGAAATTCCCGGAATTTTCAAACCGAGGAGTAAAACTACATAATAATGATGTGACTCCTTTTTGGGATTGTATTGGGAGAGGAATCATCTTGGAATATAGACGAATTTTGGGGTCCTTGTTATCTCTCGAATCAGATAATGAGTATTTATATACTATATCGCCATTTCTATTGATTTTATAAAACAAATCTTGACTATTGAAAAAGTTAATAACAGCATAAAGAGAATCTACAATATAGTAGCATAAAGGCCTTTTACTTGAAGAAGATGTTTGTTCTCTTAGCTTTTTCAATGGAAAAGAAAAGTGTCGTTTGGTGTCAGGATCCAAGCAACACAACTCCCATTTAATATCATCTATAAAGGTAACAACTTGTGTTTTAAAAAATGGATGATAAAAAGTTCTCCATCGGTGAGGGGACGAATATGGAAGCTCCATAGTATCGAAGGCTTCCAGGGCTGTATAATCAGCAATTTTATCCGGTTTGGAACAGCCTGACAAAAGACAAATAGCCATCAGCAAAGAAGAAAGAGAAAAAAGGGCCTTTGTTTTGTCGGATGAAATCGGATGTTTGGGGCGTTTCATCATGTTTCTACAAGTTCAAGGAAGTGATCAAAGTAAAATAAACAGTAAATATAATATTTTTTTGATTTTGTATTCTGAGTATTCAATGTACCATACAAAATTTCTGAACCGATATCGATTTTATTCTTCACCGGTAGCGCTTGATCAGGGTTTAGAAGAAGGATACAAAAAACGCCGAATAGCCAATGGCATTTTGAAGAAAAAAAATTTATGTACTACGCGCTCTATTAATTCATGCAAAATAATCGGCTAATTTTGCCCGGTATTAATGAAGAATGACACCATCCGAAGACATCGAAAAAAAGAACAGAATCGCTATAACCCGCCAACGGAACAACAATTTCAGCTGGTTGATTGCTGATTACCTCACCCAGCACCCATGCCTGATCACACCGGAGTTGATGGAGAGCGTCAACCCCGGCAAAGCGATGCCGGAAGAGGTCATCTACCGGGCCTTATTGACAGGTTTTTGCGGTCTCGATACCGAAAACGACGAAGAAGACAAGTACCTGGCCGATGAGTATTTCCCGCTATCGGTCAAAAAACTGAATCCCGGCGTATATCTCGGCAATCCGTATTACCGGGATATCATCATCCCGGAAGTAACCACCGGAAACTGGAAATTAACCCACGAGCGCTATCAGCCTTACGAAGCCTTCATCTATAACGACATCCTCGTCGGACCCGACCTCAAAGAGATACCCCGGGTGGGCTTTTTCAGCGAAGAGTTCCTGTTCCCGGCGGTCCTGGAACACGACCATGAATGGATGGCGATCAAGCCCAATGAGATAGAGACCATGCAGCCGGTGCTGGATGTCATCGAAGGCCGGGTTGTCACCTTCGGCCTCGGTCTGGGGTATTTCGCCTACATGGCTTCCCTCCGGGAGAAAGTGCAACACATCACCATCATCGAGCAGGACGATCAGGTCATTCAACTTTTCAAACAGCACATCCTTCCTCAGTTTCAACGGCCCGACAAGGTAGAGATCATCTGTGCAGAGGCATTTGAATATGCCGGTACGCAAATGCCGGCTCAATCCTTCGACTACGCTTTCGTCGATCTGTGGCATGACGTCTCTGACGGCCTGGAGCCTTACCTCCGGATGAAGAAGCTGGAACCCGTCAATCAGCGGACGCGATTCTTCTATTGGATTGAAAAGTCGCTGATCTCGGGGCTGCGGTGGCAGGTTTTTGATTGGGCAATGCGGAAGGCCGGTTCGGGGGAAGAATCGGCTTTTCCCCGTTAGGATGCTTTCTCGCTGCCCGGAAAATATTTTACTTCAGAAAGCGTTTTTATTACTGACATAAACGAATTATTAACCATAAAACTTTCTGTATGAAAAAGTTGATCAAAATGTTCTGTGTGCTGGCTCTGGTAGCCGGATTCTCTGTCCCTTCCTTTAGCGCTAACGGTCCGGTGGATCCTGCCCGTCCTGGAACGGGTATTCTTGGATTCGGTATCGGCCCCGGTGTTTCGTACTGGGGTTCAGACGGTTTTGGCCCTGCTCTCCTGTTCCATTATGATCATAGTATCTGGCAAGCCGGTCCCGGCGTCATCAGCCTGGGCGGACAGATCGGAACCTCCTTTTTCACCGACAATTCTTCTCACTGGGATCGTTCCTGGACCCATACGGCCTTCATCTTCAGAGGTGCCTATCACTATGGATGGAAGGTTCCCGGACTTGACACTTACGCAGGCTTTGGCGCCGGTCCCCGTTTGAGCTTTTATAAGGAAAATTATTATGGGGATGACCTTAACGATACCGAATTCAGCTTCACTCCTACTTCCTTTTTAGGAGGTTCGTATTTCTTTAACGACACTTTCGGCGTCAATGCCGAGATGGGGTTTAACCTGGCTTATTTCTCGGTCGGTTTGAATTTCAGAATCGTTAAATAGTTTTTTCATGTTTTTTGTTTTTGAAGCCGTCTCCTCCTGAGGCGGCTTTTTTGTATCCTCTTCCCGGTTCGCTTATCACTCGTAACAAATCACTACCTTTGCACTTCAAAATACAACAGTATGCCATTGAAATGCGGAATCATCGGGCTGGCGGGCAGTGGCAAGACCACGCTCTTTAACTGTGCCTCGGGTCACCGGGCAGAGACCGGCGCCGGACCTAAAGCCAACATGGGATCGCTGGAGGTACCCGACTCCAGGCTTCAGGCCATCGACAACCTGATCCATTCGGCCAAGATCGTGCCGACGACCGTGGAGATGGTGGATATCCCCGGCTTAGCCAAAGGCGGCACCGGCATCGGCAACCAGTTCCTGTCCGACATCCGGAACATGGATGCGCTCATCCATGTGGTGCGCTGCTTTGAGGATCCGCAGATCCCCCATATCGAAGGGTCGGTGGATCCGGTGCGCGACAAAGAGATCGTCGACCTCGAGCTGCAGGTACGTGACCTGGAATCGGTGGAGAAGAAGATGCAACGGCTGGAGAAGACGGGCAAAGGAGGCGACAAAGACGCAAAACGCGGTGCAGAAGTCCTGCAAGTCTACAAAGCTCACCTCGAATCGTTCAAACCGGCCCGCACGGCTCCCGTCAGCGCCGAAGACAAAAAATATATCACCGACCTGTGCCTGCTGAGTGATAAACCTGTTTTATACGTATGCAATGTCGACGAGAAGTCGGCCGTGACGGGTAACGCCCTGTCGGATAAGTTCAAACAGGCCGTCGCCGAAGAGAATGCCGGGGTGCTGGTCATCGCTGCCGCCATCGAAGCGGATATCGCAGCCTTAGAGAGCGCCGAAGACCGGGAAGCGTTCCTTTCCGACGCGGGGCTGAAGGAACCCGGCGTCAACAGGCTGGTACAAGCGGCCTATCATCTCCTCGACCTGCAGGTTTTCTTCACAGCGGGTCCCAAGGAAGTCAAGGCATGGACCATCCACCGGGGGATGACCGCTCCCCAGGCCGCCGGCGTCATCCACAGTGACCTGGAACGGGGATTCATCCGCGCCGAAGTGATGTCGTACAACGATTTCATCCATTATAAATCCGAGAACGCCTGCAAAGAAGCGGGCCGGCTCATGATCGAAGGAAAGAACTACGTTGTGCAGGACGGGGATATCCTCCATATCCGGTTCAATGTCTCCAAGTAATCCGACCAATCAATGAAAGATGCCCATCGACGAGCTTTTACATAAAGAGACTTTTACGAAGGATGACCTGGTCGCCCTTCTCTCCCTTCAGGGTGATGACATGCAGCAGCTTTTCAAAAAAGCTTTGGAAGTGAAGATCGCTCATGTCGGCCGGAAGGTGTATTTCCGGGGGCTGATCGAATATTCGAATCGTTGTAGCAAAAACTGCTATTACTGCGGCATCCGGAGTGGCAACAAAAAATTCTCCCGGTACGAGATGACCGACGAGGAGGTGATCGAAGCCGCCATGTACGCTTATCAACATCAATTTGCCTCCATCGTCATCCAGTCGGGAGAAAGAAGCAATCAGCGATTCACCCGGAAGATCGAATCCTTGTTGAAAGAGATCTGCCGGCTCACTCACGGCGAGATGCATGTCACCCTGTCGTTGGGCGAGCAGACCGAAGAGACATACCGGCGTTGGTTCGATGCCGGGGCGCATCGTTATCTGCTGCGTATCGAGGCATCGAATGAGCAGCTCTACCCGAAGCTACATCCGGCCGATGGAAAGCACGACTATCAAAAGCGGCTGGAGGCCCTGAGAACGTTACGGCGACTGGGTTACCAGGTAGGCACGGGCGTGATGATCGGGTTGCCTTTCCAGACCCTCAGCGACCTCGCCGACGACCTGCTTTTCTTCCGTGATTTCGATGTGGACATGATCGGCATGGGGCCTTACATCGAGCATGAGGAGACCCCGTTGTATAAGTACCGTGATCAGCTGCCCCCGTTGAAAGAGCGGCTCGATCTCTCGCTGAAGATGGTAGCCATCCTGCGCATCATGATGAAAGACATCAACATCGCAGCCACCACCGCCATGCAGGCCATCGACCCGCAGGGTCGTGAGAAAGCGTTGATGGCGGGCGCCAACGTGATGATGCCCAACCTCACTCCGGTAAAATACCGGGATGAATACCTGCTGTATGAAAACAAACCCTGTCTCGACGAGGCGGCCGACCAATGCCGGGGATGTCTCGAGACCCGCATCTTACTCTCAAATCATGAAGTAGGTTACGGAGAGTGGGGTGATTCGGCACATTATCAGAAAAGAAAAAAAGAAGAATAATAACCTCTTACCGCGGCGAGAGGTCTTGTAAGAAAGAAGATGAGATACACGGAAACCCAGATTTTAGAAAAGGCAGAGATCCTTGATGCAGGCAGTGAGGGGATGGCCATCGCGAAAGTCGATGACATGGTGGTATTTGTCCCGTTCGTCGTTCCGGGAGACATTGTTGACATCCGCATCATCCGGAAGAAGAAATCGTATGCTGAAGGGAGGGCCGTCTTTTTTCATCATTATTCCGAACGCCGTACGGAGCCCTGGTGCCGGCATTTCGGCACCTGTGGCGGATGCCGCTGGCAGAACATGAAGTACGAAGACCAGTTATACTTCAAGCAGAAGCAGGTGTCGGACAACCTGATCCGGATCGGCAAGCTGGTCAATCCCGCTATCATGTGCATCCTCCCCTCTCCTTCCATCACTCATTACCGCAACAAGCTGGATTTCACCTTCTCGAACCACCGCTGGCTGACGGACGAAGATGTCACGGACGAAGGGAAAGTCGCCGACACCAACGCCGTAGGGTTTCATGTGCCCGGTTTCTGGGACAAGGTCGTCGATATTGAAGAGTGCTTCCACATGCCGGAGCCATCGAATGCGTTGCGTAATGCAGCCCGCGAGTATGCCCTTCAAAACGGTTTATCGTTCTATGATGCCCGGAAACACACAGGTTTTCTGCGCAACCTCATCGTGCGGATCACCCGTAACGGAGGGATCATGGTGATCCTGGTCGTCTCCGGCGGAAAAGATGAAGGGTTGTTTCCCATGCTGGATTACCTGGCTGAGCAGTTCACCTATCTCACCAGTCTGTATTATATCGTGAACGACAAGCAAAACGACACCATCAGCGACCTGGATCTTCATCTGTATAAGGGGGAGCCGTATATCACGGAGGAGATGGCGCCGTTCCGCGAAGGCGGGCAGGTGGTGAAGTTCCGCATCGGTCCTGCCTCTTTTTTCCAGACCAATCCTGCTCAGGCAGAGAACCTGTACCGGATGGCGGCCGATTTTGCCGGGTTGCACGATGACGCCACCGTATATGATCTGTATACCGGCGCCGGTACCATCGCCAATTATGTTGCTCCTTATGTAAAGAAGGTGGTAGGGATTGAGTCGGTGGCAGCGGCTGTCGAGGATGCGGAGGCCAATTCCGCCTTAAACGGCATCACCAACACCGTCTTCTTTGCAGGAGAGACGGAGAAGATTCTCTCACCGGAGTTTTTTCAAGGCCAGGGCCGTCCCGACATCGTGATCACTGACCCTCCACGATCGGGCATGCATGAGAAGGTGGTGAAAGCCATCCTGGAGGCAGCCCCCCGCCGCGTGGTGTACGTAAGCTGTAACCCGGCCACCCAGGCCCGGGACATCGCCTGGATGTCGGAGCAATATGAGTTTGTGCATTGCCGTCCGGTGGACATGTTTCCCCACACCCAGCATGTAGAGAACGTTGCCCTGTTGCAGCGCAGGGATCAGACGGTCTGAATCTTTTTCAGGATTTCCCCCGCATCGATATCGGGTCCTTCAACGACGTAGTCAGCGCGCCGGTAGTATGCTTCCCGTTCACAGATCTGGGCGGTGATAAAGGCTTCCAGTTCTTTCTCGGGAACCTCCTTCAGCAAGGGGCGTTTCTTCCGGATCCCCCGCAGCCGGCGGGCCATTACATCCACCGGCGTCTTCAGGTACACCGAAACACCGTTTTTCAGGATCAGGTCCATGTTATCGAAGAAGCAGGGCGTCCCGCCGCCGGTGGAGATGATCACGTCATCCATCCGGAACGTATCTTCCAGGATGCCATGTTCCAGCCGACGGAAAACGGACTCACCGTATTTTTCGAAAAACTCGGAGATCGATAGCCGGTATTTTTCTTCGAAGAGATCATCCATATCCACCATCGGCATGCCGGAAACAGCGGCCATTTCCTTGCCCAGGTTTGTCTTGCCGCTGGCCATGTATCCGATGAGATATATTTTCATTGAAGAAGTGAAATTGCAATAGCTTGCCGGAAAAACAAATTTAAGAAAAAAGCGTACCTTTGCTCAACATTTTTCGATGACGATGAAAAGCAAATTATTATTAGCAACAAGTATCTTGTTCTCATGCATGCTCTTTACCTCGTGTCAATCGGATAAAGGCAAGGCAGAAGGATTTCTCCCGGGCGACCTGGTATCCAATCCCAACACAGCTGAAGGGAAGGGAGATCTTTCGAAACTTCCTGTCATCACTTTTGAACAGAAAGAACACGATTTCGGAAAGATCATGCAAGGCGAATCCGTCTCGTATGAATTCGCTTTCACAAACACGGGCAAATCTGATCTTGTTATCAGTGATGTCAGCACCTCCTGTGGTTGCACGGTGCCGTCTTTCCCCAGGACCCCCATTCGTCCGGGAGGCAGCGGAAAGGTGAAGGTCATGTTCAACTCCAGGGGAAAACACGGTCTTCAGACTAAAAATGTAGTAGTCGTAGCCAACACGCAACCCAATGTCACCCAGCTCAAGATCAAGGCTCAGGTCGATCTGCTGGGTGTCGAATAGGATAAAAAAAAATTAAATAGCATACATCACCCAAATCAAACCAACAAAACATGATGCACCAACTTTTAACGATCCTCCTCATGGCTCCCCAGCAGGGAAGCCAGCAGAGCGGCTGGGCGACTTTCATCCCCCTGCTCCTGATCATCGTAGTATTCTATTTCTTCTTTATCCGTCCGCAGATGAAACGGTCGAAAGATCAGAAGAAATTCCGTGAATCATTGCAGAAAGGTCAAAAGGTCATCACCATTGGCGGTATCCATGGAAGGATCGTTGAGATCCAGGACACCACGGTGACCGTCGAAGTGGATAACAATGTCCGCCTCCGGGTTGAGAAATCTGCCATTGCCATCGACAATTCACAGACGATCGAGAACAAGTAACCTCCGTTTAACTCCTGTTACGTGAACCGTGAGATCAGGGGATTGATCGAGAGTGCCAAAAAGCACAAAGAAGACCGGAAGTTCAGCGTCAAGTTGTATATCTTCCTGGTATGCCTGGCTATTTCTGTGTTCATCTGGGTCCTTGTACGGCTCTCGAAGGAGTATTATTATACGGTAGACTATACGTTGGTCTACACGGAGTTTCCGTCGGCCATGAGGCTTGTCCAGGCCTCTGACAGTGTCATCTCCCTGAAGTTGAAAGCGCAGGGATATGACCTTTTCCTGGAGAGAGCGCTCACGGGCTCGGACAACCGTTACGAAATCAGCCTCCGGGATCTGAAGGTGAAATCGAATGGTTCCGTGTACACCGGGTTTATCCTGACGCCATCGCTGGGATACGAGATCATCTCCCAAACGGGTTACCCGCATACTTATCTGACCACTTCCCCCGACACCATCTTTTTCGAGTTTGAATACCTGGGTCACCGGAGGAACCGCTGATGCTCAGGGTAGGTCTAACCGGCAACATCGGGAGTGGGAAAAGCACCGTCGCGGCGATTTTTTCAGCGCTCGGAGTGCCGGTGTACCATACCGATGATGAATCCAAAAAGTTTCTTTTACAGGAGCCTGTTCTCCGTGAAGTGGCTTCGCTATTCGGACAATCGATCCTTTCCGAGTCGGGGATGATCAAACGACGGGCGCTGGCATCCATTGTCTTCAACGATGAGGCGGCGATGCAGTCGCTGAATGACATCCTTCATCCGCTCGTAAAGCAAGATGCCCGTAAGTGGAACGAACAACATTCGGCATATCCGTATGTCATTCATGAAGCTGCCATCATCTTCGAATGCGGGTTCCGGCCCGAATACGACCGTGTCATCTATGTGACTTGTCCGCAGGAAACCGCCATCCTCCGGGTGATGAACCGCGACGGAGCCTCACGCGAAGAGGTTTTACGCCGTCTCCGGTTCCAATGGGAAGAGGAGAAGAAGACAGGGTTGTGCGACTACATCCTTCGCAATGACGGCACGGTATTTCTGACACCCCAGGTGATGGAGGTGCATGAAAGGCTGATGAATATTAGCCGATGAGTGCATCGTCGGTTTTATTATATTTTATCTTTGCCTTACCTATCCCCATTTCATGGAAACGATAAAAATCACGGCTGTTTCGTACCTCAACACGTTCCCGTTCGTTTTTGGCATCAAGACGTCGGGTGAACTGGATGACATCGAGCTTCGGCTCAGGGTCCCCTCGATGTGTGCCGAAGAACTCCGGTCGGGTGTCGCCGACCTGGCGCTGGTGCCTGCCGGTGCGCTGCCAGATATCCCCGGCTACCGGATCATCACCGACTACTGCATCGGGGCGGTGACGGATGTGAAATCGGTGTTATTATTGAGTCAGAAGCCGATTAGCGAAATCACGGCCATCCATCTTGACTACGATTCGCGAACCTCGGTGGCGTTGGTACGAATCCTGTCAAAATATTTCTGGAAGATCAACCCCGACTGGATCCCGCTGGCATCGGGCGTGGCGGATAAGGCGACCGGTATCGATTCGCTGGTGGCCATTGGCGACAAAACCTTTCACCTCGTATCACAGTATCCGTACGTGTATGACCTGGCCGGAGAATGGATCCGTTTCACCGGCTTGCCATTTGTGTTCGCGGTATGGGCTACCTGCAAAGACCTCCCCGAAGGCTTCCTGGCCCGTTTCAATCAGTCGCTGAAGTACGGCATTGATCACACCGATGAGGTGCCTGACTTTTTCCGCAACCAGATACCGCCGCATGTCGATCCGTTGAAATACCTGAAAAACGACATCTCGTATCCGTTGGATTCGAGGAAGAGAGAAGGATTGGATCAGTACCTCCGTTACCTGGATGAAATACTCCGGGAAGAGTAACAGGGGAACGACTAGCGCCGTTTCCCCTGATATTTCTGTTGTTTAGCCATTTCTTCCAGCCGTTTCTGGAATCCTGACTTCTTCACTCCTTTTTTCTTGTTTGCTTCGATCTGCGCATGCAGTTTATTTTCATCGATCGTAGCCCTGATCAGGAATACCTGGGCAAAGGTGAAGATGTTAGCCAGGAGATAGTAATAGCTGAGTCCGGAGGAGTAGTCGTTAAACCAGAAGAGGAACATGGCAGGCATGAGATACATCATGAATTTCATGCCGGGCATCTGCTGGCTCGATGTCCCCATCATATTCTCGTTGACCTTGGTATAGATGATGCTGGAGATTGTCATCAGGAGGCAGAACAAGCTGACATGATCGCCATAGAATGGCAGGGAGAATCCGTTCGGGAATGTCCAGATGGAGTCATATGACGACAGGTCGGCAGCCCAGAGGAACGGTTGCTGACGCAGTTCGATGGAAGCCGGGAAGAAGCGGAACAAGGCGATGAGGATGGGCATCTGCAACAGCATGGGCACGCATCCCGCCATGGGGTTGACGCCTGCCCGTTTGTACAGGTCCATGGTGGCCTGTTGTTTCTTCATGGCCTCATCCGGCTTCGGATATTTCTTATTGATTTCGTCGATATCGGGTTTCAGCACCCTCATCTTGGCCGAAGATTTGTACGTCTTGTATGCGATCGGGAAGAGGACGATCTTCAGCATGATGGTGAGGATCAGGATGATGATCCCGTAATTCCAGCCGAGGTTCCCGAAGAAGGTGAATACCGGGATCACCGCCCAGATGTTGATCCAGGCCATGGGCCGGAAGCTCCAGCCCAACGGGATTTGCCGTTCGAGGTGAAGTTTATAGCTTTTGAGGGTATAGAACTTGTTGGGGCCGGCATAGAGTGACATGTTGATGGAACGCGTCTGTGTCGGGTTAAAGGGGATACCGAGTTCGGTGGTCATGGTCTTCAGGTAGTTCCCTTTGAAAGGCAGGGTCTGAGTAGCCATGCGCGGGGCATCGAAATAATCTCCCGCGATGAGGGTGGTCGTGAAAAACTGCTGTTTGAACCCGATCCATTTTACTTTTTCGTTCTTCAGGTTGACCTCTTCATCTTTGGTTTCGGTGAGGTTATCCACCTCGTCACCTACATAATGATAGTAGATGGTGCTGACCATCCGCTCCATTTTAGCGCTTTTCTCCTGACGTAAGAGGTTCTCTTTCCAGTCGAGCAGCAGATATTTTGTCGACGGGTCAATCACATCGGTCATGCCCTTGAAGTTGATCCGGTAACCGATCATGTAATCATCGCCGCGGAGTGTATAGACGAGCTCGATGTATTTATCGGGGGAGATGGTCGTGTCGGAGGCATCGGCGTAGGCTCTCATCCCGAAGACGATGGAATCGTTGCCGGTGATCTTCACGAGGGTGTCGCCACGGGGCGTGTTCCCGTAAAACACGGGCTGGAAGAAGAGGTTCTCGGTAGAGACCAGGCGGTTTGCGGAGAAGAAAGAGAAGTTGAAATGCAGGGAGTCGGAGTTCATCAACACCAGCGGGCGTCCGTCCCACGTCTTGAATTTTTTCAGTTCAATGCGATCGATGCGGCCGCCTTTTGAGGCGATTCTCATTTTAACCAGGTCGCTTTCCAGCACTACAAAATGATCCTTTCCGTATCCCGAGTTGGAAAACTTGCCCAGCTGATCTTTCAGCGCCAGTTTTTCGATCTTCGTGCTGTCAAGAACCTCGCCGGAAGCCATGGCTTCCGCTTTCCGTTTTTCCAGTGACATCACCTGTTCCCGGGCAATGGCCTTGATTTCCGCTTCGCGCTGAGCCTGGCGCACCATTACAATGGAGTCGCTCTTTCTCTTCAAGGCTGCCGATTCTTCTTTCGAGGGAGTCATCAGGTACGAAAACCCGATGAAAACGGCGAAGATAAGGAGCAACCCGATGATGGTGTTTCTATCCGTCATGTTGTGTTAAAAAAGTGGTGCAAAGATACGCTTTTGTCTGTAATGCTTGCCGGGATAGCTATCTTTTCGCTGCTGCAGCGTATTTCATGGCCGCAGCCACAAAGTTGACAAAGAGCGGATGCGGGCTGGCCACGGTGCTTTTATATTCAGGATGGAACTGTACTCCGATAAAGAAAGGGTGATCTTTCAACTCCATGATCTCGACCAGATCATCCTTTTCGTTCAGTCCCACGGGGATCATGCCGGCCTCCCGGTACCTTTCTTTATATTCGTTATTGAACTCATACCGGTGACGGTGACGTTCGGAGATATCTTCGTGCTGATAAATCTCGAAAGCCTTGGAATCTTTGGTGAGGTGGCATGGGTATGCGCCCAGCCTCATCGTCCCTCCCAGTCCGGAAATCTTCTTCTGGTCTTCCATCATGTCGATCACCGGGAACGGCGTTGTTTTATTGAATTCGGTGGAATGAGCGTCTTTCAGTCCGAGGATATGACGTCCGAATTCGATGACGGCACATTGCATGCCGAGGCAGATACCGAGGAAGGGGATGTGTTGTTCACGGGCAAAACGGATCGCGGTGATCTTTCCTTCGATCCCGCGTTCACCGAAGCCGGGAGCCACGAGGATGCCATCCAGTCCGCCGAGTTTCTCCGCCACGTTGTTGTCGTCGATATATTCCGACTGGAACGTCTTGACATTCACTTTGCACTCATTGGTAGCGCCGGCATGAACGAACGCTTCGTTGATGGATTTATAGGCGTCTTTTAATTCGACGTATTTACCCACCAGACCGATGGTGACTTCCGATTTCGGATTTTTTAGTTTGAAAAGAAACTTCTCCCATTTTTCGAGATCGGGTTCGCGGTCAGCGGTAACTCTTACTTTTTTCAGGATCTCGAGATCGAGGTTTTCCTTCCTCATCAGGATAGGCACATCATAGATGGTCGGGGCATCGATCGATTCCATGACGCATTCGGGAGCCACGTTGCAAAAGAGAGCGATCTTGTTACGTAGTCCTACCGGCAGGTGTCTTTCCGTACGGCAGATGATGATATCGGGTTGCACTCCCTGTTCGAGCAGGGCTTTGACCGAATGCTGAGTAGGTTTTGTTTTCAGTTCGCCGGCGGCGGCCAGGTACGGAACCAGGGTAAGGTGGATCACCACGCTGTCGTGGCCCAGTTCCCATCTCAGCTGTCGGACGGCTTCGATGAAGGGTAGTGATTCAATATCGCCCACGGTGCCGCCGATCTCGGTGATGAGGAAATCGAGATTGCCTTTTTCGGCCAGCAGTTTGATGCGGTTTTTTATTTCATCGGTGATATGAGGGATGACCTGAACAGTCTCGCCCAGGTACTCTCCTTTCCGTTCTTTCTGGATCACCGACTGATAAACGACGCCGGTGGTGACGTTGTTGGCCTGTGAAGTCGGCACGTTGGAGAAACGTTCGTAGTGGCCCAGATCCAGGTCTGTCTCCGCTCCGTCTTCGGTCACATAGCATTCGCCATGTTCGTATGGGTTCAAGGTACCCGGATCAATGTTGATATACGGGTCCAGTTTCTGAATGGTGACGGAGAAGCCACGGGCTCCAAGGAGTTTCGCGATGGATGATGATATAATTCCTTTGCCCAGGGAGGAAGTAACGCCCCCGGTAACAAAAATAAACTTGGTTTTTGACATAGAAGACACAGGTCTTAGCGGGTTTTGACAAAATTAGGGTATTTTTTCCTTGCCGGGTTAATTTCGTCCTTTTTTCTGTTCAAGTATATTTTCTTCTGATAGCGAGGATCTCGGAGGCGATCTCTTCGATAGGTTTGCTGGTGACAGTGATGACGGGCCATTCGTACCTGGAGAAGATCTTTTCGGCATAATGAAGCTCCTGTCGAACATGCGTGATGCTGGAGTATTCAGGGGTATTTCCTCCCAGGTACTGTTGCCGGGCGGTACGCAGGTTACTTAAGTCGGAGGCCTCGGTGGTAAGTCCGAACACCCGGCCAGGGGGCAGGGAAGCAAGGATAGCGGGCGGTTCCACGCCGAGGATGACCGGGTAGTTAGCGACAAACCATCCGCGGAAGGCAAAATAGATGCTCAGGGGTGTTTTGAAGGTACGCGACACCCCTACCAGCACCAGTTCGGCTTTTTCATAATCATAATCACGCTGTCCGTCATCATGGTTGAACGCAAACTGCATCGAGTCGATCCGTTTGAAATATTCTTCGTTAAGTTTGAAGAATAATCCCGGTTTTTGCGTGGGGGTGTCAGCGAGATAATCGGACAAGCGGAACAACAGCGGACCCATGAGATCCATCGCCTGCACATGGTTGACCCGGCAGATCCTGGTCATGGTCTCGCGGAGATTCTCGGAGACAAGGGTATGGAGGATGAACCCGTCGACAGCCTTCGCTTCCACTACCAACTCTTCCACCTGTTCAGCCGACCTGACCTCCTGTTTCATAATCACCTCAACATCAACACCGGGAAACTGTGTCAAGGCAGCTTTCAGCACCTGTTGAGCTGTTCTCCCGGTCCCATCCGACACTACGAAAATCTTTTGCATCTTTCCGGATTTTACACGTCATGAATAAAATATGATCTTCTTTTTATAATAATGGCATTTACCTCTGACGAAAAACCGTACCTTTGCACCTTAAATATAAGTAAATCTATTTAATAATCTGCAGATATGAAAACGATAAAGGTTGCTATTAACGGTTTCGGCCGGATAGGCCGTTTAACTTTCAGGGCTCTGCTGAGGAAGAGCAATGTTGAGGTAGTCGCATTGAACGACCTGACCGATGCAAAGACCCTTGCATACCTGTTAAAATATGACTCCGTCCATGGGCGTTTCCCGGGCGAAGTAGGGGTAGATGGAGATTGCATTGTGGTGGATGGCAAGAAATACCGTGTATTTGCAGAGAAAGATCCGGCAGCCCTTCCGTGGCAGGAATCAGGCATCGATGTGGTAGTGGAATGCACCGGTATTTTCAGAACCCGTGAGAAGATGATGAAACACATCACCGCGGGAGCCAAGAAAGTAGTCCTTTCCGTTCCTTCCGACAGCAAGGATGACGTGGATGCCACTATCGTCCTCGGAGTAAACGGCCACCTCATTAACCCGTCGCTGCAACTGGTCTCCAACGCCTCCTGCACCACCAACTGTCTGGCGCCTGTCGCCAAGGTGCTGAACGACAATTTCGGGATCAAGCGCGGACTGATGAACACCATTCACAGCTACACCAATGACCAGATCATCCTGGATGCTCCGCACAAGGATCTCCGGAGAGCCCGTGCAGCAGCCGTTTCCATCATCCCCACCAAAACCGGTGCTGCCAAAGCCATCGGGTTGGTCATCCCTGAACTCGACGGTAAACTCGACGGCTTTGCCGTACGCGTACCGACCCCGGATGGTTCCCTCGTAGACCTGACCGTGGAGCTCGACCGCCCTGTCACCGCCGACGAAATCAACGCCGCCATGAAAACCGCTGCCAACGGCCCCATGAAAGGCATCCTGGAATATACCGAAGATCCCATTGTCAGTCATGATATCATCGGGAATACCCATTCATCAATTTTTGATTCACTCATGACCAAGATCATCGGAGGAAACTTCGTTAAAGTCATTTCATGGTACGATAACGAAGCTGGTTATTCGAACCGTCTGGCCGATCTGGTAGAAAAAGTCGGCTAAATCACATGATAAGTTTTGAAGAACTGGGCGTTCATGAAACGTTCATCAACGCCCTGAAGGACCTTGGCTTCGAATGGCCAATGCCGGTCCAGGAGAAAGTTATACCCATTCTGTTGACGCAGGAAACCGATCTGGTGGCGTTAGCGCAGACAGGGACCGGTAAGACGGCGGCCTATGGGCTTCCGCTCCTTCAGCGAATAACCAAGAAGAGCAAATGGCCCGAAGCGCTGGTCCTCTGCCCTACCCGCGAACTCTGTATCCAGATCGCGGATGACCTGAATGAGTTTGCCAAGTACGATGACGACCTCAGGGTATTGCCTGTTTACGGCGGCTCCAGCATCGACGTGCAGATCAACGCCCTGCGTAAAGGCGTGTCCATCGTGATCGCCACGCCGGGGAGGCTGCTCGACCTGTACAAGCGAAAAGCCATCAATATGCAGGCGGTGACGACCGTCGTCCTTGACGAGGCCGACGAGATGCTGAACATGGGTTTCCTGCCCGACATCACCGAGATTCTCTCGACGGTGCCGGAGGGATTTCATACCCTGCTGTTCTCCGCCACCATGCCGCCCGAAGTTGCCCAGATCGCCGGAAAATTCATGAACCATCCGGTCGAAGTGACCATCGGAACCCGGAATGCCGGCGCCGATAACATCCGTCATGTCTACTATACTGTCCATGCAAAAGATAAGTACCTGGCGCTGAAGCGGATCGTCGATTTTTACCCGGACATTTACGGCATCGTCTTCTGCAGAACCCGTAAAGACACTCAGGAGATCGCCGACAAGCTGATCGCCGACGGCTACAACGCCGAATCGCTGCACGGTGAGCTCTCTCAGGCCCAACGTGATTACGTCATGCAGAAGTTCAGGATCCGTCACATCCGTCTGCTTGTTGCCACCGATGTGGCCGCCCGGGGACTCGATGTCGACGACCTGACGCATATCATCAACTACAGCCTCCCCGACGACAACGATGCCTATACGCACCGCAGCGGAAGAACGGCCAGAGCAGGAAAGACAGGCATCTCCATCGCCATTGTCAACCTGAAAGAGAAGTATCAGATCCGCCAGATCGAAAAGAAGATCAACAAAACCTTTGTCAGCGCGAAAGTACCCACCGGCAAAGAGATCTGCGAGAAGCAACTCTTTAACCTCATCGACAGGATGGAGCGCGTGGATATTGAGAACACCGACATCGACACCTACCTGCCGGTAATCTATCGCAAGTTGGAATGGCTCAGCAAGGAAGAGGTGATCAAACGGTTTGTCGCTTTACGGTTCAACCAGTTCCTCGATTATTACAAGAACGCCGGGGATATCAGCGTACCTGACGAGCGAATGTCATCAGGTCCCCGCGACAAAAATCCGAAACGCAGCCATACCGACGAAAAGGTCACCTATGCCACCCTCTTTGTCAACAAAGGAAAAGCGATGGGTCTTTACCCGAGCGAACTGATCGAGCTGATCAACCAAAATATGCCCGGGAAACGGGTTGCTATCGGGAAGATCGACCTGTCGAAAAGTTCTACCCGCTTTGAGGTAGATGCCAAATATGCCAAAGCGGTGATCAAGTCCCTGACAGGAGCCATCTTTAATGGCATGACGTTGAAAGCCGGCTTCGCAGGCGGGAAATCAGAGGATGAGGCGCCACCGGAACCCTCCCGTTTCAAACGTAAAAAACCCCGGAAAAGCGACCGTTAGTATCTTCTTCCTGATCAGGAGAGAAAGATCTTACGCAGAAGTTCTTTATCGGCGCCCACCTGATGTGCCAGGAAGAGGTCCATACCTCCGTAACTGGTTTCGATCTCGTCGAGAGCCGCATCGATATATTCATTCCTCACTTCCAGAAACGGCCGGATGACCTCTCCCCGGATCCCTTTTTCATTGGTTTTAGCGATGATCTTATCCGCCAGGTCTTTGGCAAAGACATTCGTGGCCAGATAGTCGGCCCGGATCACCTCTTCGGGGACATCGAGGGCAGAGAGCAGAAACCAGGTAGCCAGTCCGGTACGATCTTTCCCGGCGGCGCAATGATAAACCACCGGCAGGTGACCGGGATCCTGGATGATCTCGAAAAACTTCCGGAACGCGGCCGTCTGTCGGCGTACGATCAGGCGATAGTCGTCAGCCAGGACATGCAGGAAATCCTCCGGTTGTGATTCGTTGATGGTCTTCGGGTCAAAGTCGTGTGTCGCCTCATTGATGGGGAGATGTATCCGGTGGGTGACCGTTGGCAACAGATCGTCGGGGCGGCGTGAGACCTCGGGATCCGAGCGGAAGTCGATGATCGTCCGCAGTCCGGCGCTTTCCAGCCGGGGCATATCCTCCGGCTTCAGCGAGAACAGATCGCCGCTGCGGAATACCAGCCCATGCCGGATGGTACGCCCGTTGCGGACCGAAATGCCTCCCAGATCACGGAAATTGGGCCGGGAAGGAAGAATATATCCTTTTGAAATGACAGTCAATGAAAATCTTTTTACAAAGTTAATGAATTCCTTAACTTTGGCCGCTTCTGAAGCAGAAAAACAACACAGGTATGACGACCATTGAAGATATAAAAAAGGGACTTGAGTTCCTTAAATCCAAGGCACAGGGAGAGCGGTTCCGGGAGGCGACGGAAGACTTTGACCGGGTGGTGCAATATCATTTTACCGATCCCGAATACATCGGGCATTTTGCGATCCGGAATGGCGCTATCGAAGGGCCTTTCGAGGGAGAGAAACAGGGCGCTGAGATTCATGTAGAGATGACCGGCGACACCTTTACCGGGCTGTTGAATAAAGAGATCAATCCCCTGACCGCGTTGATCAAAGGACAGATCAAGATCAAAGCATCGTTCATGGACCTGATGAAACTGAAAAACATCGGAGGGTGATGGTATCCGCCTAAAACAGCAATTGCTGTATTCCGGGGTTACCTTGAAATACAGCAATCGACTGTCAACAGGGAACAACACTCATCCCCGGCCTCACCCGAGGTATGATTTAAGCATTTTACTCCGCGAAGAATGTTTCAGGCGACGGATGGCTTTTTCTTTGATCTGACGGACTCTTTCGCGCGTCAGGTCGAACATGGCGCCGATCTCTTCCAGGGAGTAATTATGGGGTACGCCGATCCCGTAAAACATATTGATGATCTCCCGTTCCTTCTCGGTGAGGGTGGCCAGTGAACGCTGGATCTCCTGCGATAACGATTCCCGAATGAGGTTGGCATCGGTATCGGGGGTATCTTCCGAGACGAAGACATCCAGCAGTTTCACCTCTTCATCCTGATCGATGGGAGCATCCATCGACACGGTGCGGGTTGACATACGAAGCGTCTCTTCCACTTTATGTTCGGGAATCTCCAGTTCTTTGGCGATCTCATCCAGCGACGGAGGACGTTCATACTTTTGTTCCAGTTTCACGCTAGCCTTGTTCAGCTTGCTCAGCGAGCCAACCTGGTTCAGGGGAAGCCTGACGATACGAGCCTGTTCGGCCAGCGCCTGCAGGATCGACTGCCGTATCCACCACACTGCATACGAGATGAACTTGAAACCACGCGTTTCATCAAAACGCCGGGCAGCCTTGATCAGACCCAGATTCCCCTCATTGATCAGGTCAGGAAGACTCAGTCCCTGGTTCTGGTACTGTTTGGCCACAGATACCACGAAACGCAGGTTTGCCTTGCACAGTTTCTCCAGGGCCATCTGATCGCCCTGCCGGATACGTTGTGCCAGCTGAACCTCCTCATCCGCACTGATCAACTCCTCCTTGCCAATATCCTGTAAATATTTGTCAAGCGAGGCCGTTTCACGGTTCGTGATGGATTTTGATATTTTAAGCTGTCTCATAATTTTCTCCTAATTTATAACATTTTTTTCAAATGTCCAAACTTTCATATGTTTTTTTTGCCACAAACATCAAAATATTTTGGACACTTGTCGTATATTGCTGATTTACAATCCTATACCATAATAAGCCCGGAGCCCGTTCGGATAGACACCCTCGATAAGCACGCCTCCATTGCCATCGCTTAGGGCATTTTTCAGCTCATTTATAGAACGTATCTTTTTCCTATCAATTGCGATCAGGATGAAATTTTCTTTAATTCCGATATCTTGTAATTTACCTTCTCCGAGGCGCGTGATCTTAAAGCCGTTCTCCAGACCATATTTATTCAGTTCAGCCTGGCTGAGCTGTTCAAACTGTGCGCCCTGGATTGACATTTTGGTATCAGCGGCAGTGGCAGCCAACTGGGTATCTTCATCCTGTAACCTGACATTCATAGTGGTCTCATTCCCGTTGCGGACCACGGTCACCGGCACCACATCACCGGGGTTGTGCTGAGCCATGGACTCCAGCAGCTCCGATTTGCTGTTCACATCCAGTCCGTTGATCCTGACGATCACATCACCGGCGTTGATCCCGGCTTTCTGGGCAGCGCCGCCCTTGACCACATCATCGACATAGACGCCACGAATCATGGACATCCCTTTATCTTTGGCGAACTGGTCGTCGATCTCGCGGTAGTATACCCCGATATAAGCGCGCTGTATCTTTCCGTAATTCATAAAGTCGCCTACCACCTTTTTCACGATGTTCACGGGGATGGCGAAGGAATAGCCGGTATAATACCCGGTTCCCGAAGCGATAGCGGCGTTGATGCCGATCAGTTGTCCGGCCGTATTGACCAGCGCTCCCCCACTGTTACCCGGGTTCACGGCAGCATCGGTCTGGATAAATGACTCAACCGCTCCCTGTGATCCCAGGATGTTGATGTTACGCGCCTTGGCGCTCACGATACCTGCTGTAACGGTGGAAGTGAGGTTGAACGGGTTACCTACAGCCAGCACCCATTCTCCGATCTTTACTTCGTCGGAGTTACCGTAGGTAAGATAGGGCAGATTCTTTTCATCGATCCGGATCAGCGCCAGGTCGGTGGCAGGATCCGTACCTACGATCGTGGCGTTGTATTCACGTTTATCGTTCAGGGTGACCAAAATTTTATTGGCCTCCTGCACCACATGGTTATTGGTCACAATATATCCGTCGGGAGAAATGATCACCCCGGAACCCATTCCTTCGAGCGGAGTGGATTTTTGCTGGTAACGCGGACCTCCGAAGTTAAAGAAATCAAAAAAGTCATCGTATACCACGCTCTTACGTTCAAATTCCGTGCGAATATGCACCACCGCGTGTACGGACATAGAAGCAGCCTGCTCAAAATCAGGCAGGTTGCCAGCGGGAGAATAACCGACTTCCCGGGCAGGAATGGTCGGTTCAATGGAAGAGCGTAAACGAGTTGTACGCCCGTCAATCATCTTTGAAAGTCCCAAAGCGACTGCACCACCTGCGATGGCAATCACAAATACTGCGACAAACCTCTTCATCTTCATAGCTTTGTTTATGTTAATTTTATCCAAAAACGACATTTTGTGATCGGTATTTCAACCGCATCTGTTAAATAAAAGTTAAATATTATGTATCGATTGCATTACTTTTCACCTTGTTACCGGATTAACCGGAAAAAATATTCCCATGATCCGGCTTCTCCTTCTTTCCTCTTTGATGTTATCGGGAGTTACCCAGCAAAACTGTACCAATCTCTCTTCCGACTCCATAATCAGACAAAATGTCAGTATACTGTTTTATAATGTCGAGAACCTGTATGACCCGTACGATGACTCCACCACCCTGGATGATGAGTTCACCCGGGAAGGGAGCAAGAAATATACCTGGAGCAAATTCAGGATCAAGCTAAACCACCTGGCCAAGACGATCATCACTGCGGGAGGATGGGACACCGTTGCCTTCATCGGGATGTGCGAGATCGAGAACAGGTATGTCCTGAACAAACTCATCTATGAGACGCCACTCAGCCGTTTTGGTTACCGGATCATTCATCGTAACTCTCCCGACCTGCGGGGTGTTGATGTGGCGGCGCTCTATCATCCGAAGAAAATGACCCTGCTGTCTTTTCAATACCACACCATTCGTTTCCCCGAAGACACCTCCATCCGGACCCGCGAGATCCTGCATGTGAAAGCGCTGCTCTTTGGCCGCGACACGTTGCATCTCTTCGTGAACCATTGGCCTTCGCGCCGCGGTGGCCAGGAGGCATCGGGAGGAAGGAGATCCTTTGTCGCCGGGGTGTTACGCCATCTGACCGACTCCGTCAGGGCCGTTGACCCGCTGGCGAATATCCTCATCACCGGCGACTTCAATGACGATCCGCAGGACAAGAGTCTTTCGGTACACCTCGGCGCCGCCACCAACACGTCCGACACCTCTTTTCTCTTTAACCTCACCGCCCTGAAAAAACTCCGGTGGACGGAAGGGACGATCCGTTACCGCGGGAGGTGGAGTTCCTTTGATCAGTTCATCGTCTCGGCTCCGATGCTTGACGGAAGGTCGGGGCTGATTACGTCAGCGTCGGCGGTGACAATCTGTCATTTCCCCTTCCTGGTGCAGGATGATCCCGTCTGGTTCGGGGAGAAGCTGAACCGGACCTATTCCGGTCCCCGGTTCCTGGGAGGGTTCTCCGATCACCTGCCTGTGCTGATAAAAATGGAAAGCAGCGGAGAATAAGCAATTTTTCGGTACTTTTGTCAGTAAAATGACTTATGATGACGCAAGATTTTGGTATGAATCCGGAAGAATCTTTAGCCCCCACCGGGCGTCTTGACTCATTGACCGCCTCTAACCGCCATGTGCTGGTCATCGGCGGAGCAGGATATATCGGGTCGATATTGGTGCCGAAGTTACTGGACCGGGGTTGCCAGGTCCGGGTTCTTGATAAACTGATCTACAACAATGGCTCCTCCATTGCCGATCTGTCAGAAGACATCAACTTTTCGTTCATCCGTGGAGATTTCGGTGATCTTGCTGTCCTGGACAAAGCCCTGGAAGACATCACCGATGTAGTCCTGCTGGCAGCGCTGGTGGGCGATCCGATCTGTAAAAAATATCCGGAGATGGCCCGGAACACTAACCTGATCTACCCGATCCAACTTTTTGAACGGATGAAAGAGTCGTCCGTGCATCGTTTTGTCTTCACTTCAACCTGCAGCAACTATGGTCTTCGCGATGACGACACCCCGGCTGATGAACAGTCCGCCCTTAATCCGCAGTCGTTGTATGCTGAGACAAAAGTAGCGTTCGAAAAGCACATACTCAGCTCGCTTCCCGGGATCAACTTCTGCCCCACCATCCTCCGGCTATCCACTGCTTACGGGATCTCCAAGCGGATGCGTTTCGATCTCTCCATATCAGAATTCACCCGTGACCTGGCTCTCGGCAAAGATCTGCTGGTGTACGACGAGAACACCTGGCGTCCTTACTGCCATATCTCCGACATCTCCGAAGCCATCCTGAAAGTGCTGGAAGCACGCCCCAAAGAAGTGTTCGGACAGGTGTTCAACGTAGGAAGCGACGATGGCAACTATACCAAAAAGATGCTGGTCGAACTCATCACGAAATACATCCCCGATGCCGTCGTGAATTATAAGAAGGGTGGATTTGACCCGCGCAACTACCGGGTATCGTTCGATAAGATCCACCGCGTGCTCGAGTTCGGTACCGAGTTCACGGCAGAGGATTCGGTAAAAGGACTGATCAAGGCTATCCGCGGAAACCTCTTCCCCGACATGGAAGAACGGAGAAATTTCTACGGCAACTACGTCATCAACGAGTAAAAGCCTCCTGACTTTATTTCCAGACGCCCGCTATGGGTGTCGAGCAGAACTTACAGCGTCCGTCTTTCAGGTTATTCTGAATCGTGGTGTATCCTTTCCTTTCCACCACCACCTTTTTACATTTCGGGCAATAGGTGTTGATGGACGACGTCCCCGGGACATTTCCCACATAAACGTATTTCATGCCTTCCCCGAGGGCGATGGCACGCGCTTTTTCCAGGAAATCAAGCGGCGTATAGGGCAGGTTGGTCAGCTTGTACATCGGGAAGAACCGGTTAAAATGCAGCGGGTTATCCCGAAACCCGTTGGCAGCAAGCCATCCGCACATCTTTTTGATCATATCGGGCTTATCGGTCCAGGTGGGCACGATGAGGTTGGTCACTTCCACCCAGACGCCCATCTCTTTGAGTATCTTCAGGGTATTGAGCACCGGCTGGAGCGAACCGCCGTTCAAGCGGGCATAGATATCATCGCTGAACGATTTGAGGTTGATGTTGGCTGCATGGAGATACTGCGCGACATCACGCAAAGGTTTCTCGTTGATAAAGCCATTGGAGATCCAGACATTCTTCAGTCCCCGGGCCTTCGCCAGCCGTGCGGTATCACGTGCATAATCAAAAAAAGCCACCGGCTCGGAATAGGTATAGGCAATGGAGCGGCAGGCATTCGACAGGCACTCCCTGACCACTGCGTCGGGCATCTGGTCGATGTTCACGGTCTTTTGGGGACTCGTTTGCGATATTTCCCAGTTCTGACAGTTGAGGCAGGAGAAGTTACACCCGGCGGTAGCCAGTGAGTAAGCGGTGGTGTCAGGCAGGAAATGAAACAGCGGCTTTTTCTCGATCGGGTCGACATGCACCGAGCAGGGATTGCCGTAAGCAATGGTGTAAAGCTTATTGTTTTTAACCACTTTGTTTTTGCAGATGCTGGGCGGTCCGCCTTCGGTCAGCACGCAGCCGTTGGGGCAGACCAGGCATTTCAAGCCACGGGGCGTCTGCGTGTAATACGACATCTCTTTACTCCACTTCCACAGCGGTCCGGGTGACGACTCCGGCATCAGGCGTCGCAGCAGCGACGAGGCTTCCGTCTTTTCCGACAAGCCTCCCAAGGTCAGCATGGCCGCTCCGCAGGCGCAAGTCTTCAGAAAATCACGTTTGGATATTTTTCTATCTGCATTCATCAGAATAAAAGTACATCTTTTCAAGGAAAAAC
>DAONET010000014.1:0-54241 GCA_035403225.1 Bacteroidales bacterium
GCGATCAAAAGATACTTTCTGGCGCTGCTGGAAGGAATTGTCGCCGGGAAACGTGACCTGTATGAATTAGTGGATACGGTATCCAGGATTGAAGATACGTGCGGTCACCCGGAATGGATCCATGAGTTAAGCGGCTTCTGTGTCTATTTGATGCCGGATAGTACCTTGATCCCGAATAGCGGGTTAGCCATCGAAATAGAGAAAACCATTGAGGAGTTAAAACAAGCACTGACCGTTTCCTGAGACCTGTCAAACATAAACCTTTACCGGAACATGGAAATAAGAAATCAATCAAAATCAGTCAAAGTCCATGATCTCGGATTTTGGTGCGCGCTGGTGACTTTTGTCATACTCATCGGATACATCGTTGCTTTCGGGCTCTATCAGCCGGTTTTACATGCTCCCTGGAATGGGATGGGGCCATACATGGACTCTTTCAATCCGGCGGCATTCTTTTCGTGGATCATTCCTTGTTTCCTTCTTACGCTCAGTTATTTGATGCTCATGGTTTGCGTGTATTATGTTTCACGGGATGAGCATGAGATATGGGGTTTGTTAGCCCTGATATTTGCCATCGTGTATGCCACGATTTCCAGCACGAATTATTACATGCAGATAACCGTAGTCGCGCATAACCTGGTGCAGAAATCGGCAGAAGGCTTGTCGTTATTGCTTTTCGCCCACCCGTATCCTCATTCCATTCCCGGTGCGCTGGAAGGAATAGGTTATGGATTCATGAGTTTATCGTTCCTGTCGGCGGCTTTCCTTTTCAAAAAGAATAAAAGAGAACGATGGCTGCGTTGGTCCTTTCTCGGATCCGGGCTCACCGGGATATTTGTCTTTACCGATCCGGTTTATAGTTTACCCTTGAGTATCATCCTTGTCATTGCCGTGGCGAATGGTATTTTTTTATTATCGTCCATGATTTTGCTGTCGTTATGGTTTAAATCAAAGAGGGGTGATCTTTCGTGATGGATAAGGACACGCCGTGGCGTGTCCCTACGTATTCTTTAGGGGGTTAAACCACCTTCCGCATAATATTACTATTTTAGCCTCCGGTATGAAACAGCTCTGGCTTTGCTTATTCCTGATGATCTCGCTGCATCTCGCGGGACAAACTCCGCTCGCCCTCACTGGGACGGTTGTCGACGGCTCCACAGGGAAGCCGCTTCCTTTTGCCCAGTTGATTGTTAAGGGCACTACCATTGGCACTTCTGCCAATAACGACGGTGAGTTCCGGCTTTCCATCCCCGGCGGGTATGAAAACGATTCGCTCCTTTTCGGGTACCTGGGTTATTCCCCGGCGCATGTGCCCATCGTCTCTTTCGTATCCGGCCCGCTGAAGGTGAAGATGACTTCGGTGGGTATCGGGTTGCCGGAGGTTGAAGTGGTGGGTTTGACTGCCCCGGAGGTGATCAGGAAGGCGGTGGAGAACCTTGCTGCCAACTATGGCCGGGATTCGGTATTGTTGACGGGCTATATCCGTGTTCAGAAGATCGTGGGAAATAAATTGGCGGAATATGCCGAAGCCATTGTGCAGGATCTTAAAGACGGCTACTACGCTTATCCGGGGAAAGAACTGCGGAAGAAATACGCCCGGTCGAACTTCCCGATGCTGGTGAAGGGGAGGGTGAAATCCGACACCATCCTTGTCAACTCCATGGGTGATGTCGGGCGGCAGGCCTTTTGCCTGAGTTGCCCCTTCGTGCTGGATATCGCCGAGATGTATCATAACACCGCCCTCGATGAGGCTGATTTCGATAAATACGATTACCGGATGAAAGAGATCCCCGGCCCGGATGGGAAAAAGATCTATCACATCACGTACGATCAGAAAGAGAAGGTGAAAGAGACCCTGTACCGGGGCGAGATCTTCATCAGCGCGGAGAATTTCGCGATCATGAAAGTCGTATACAAGCCCAGCATGAAGGCTTTCGACGCTTACGAGAAAACCAAATACAACCGCCCCTTTACCTTGCGCGGCGTTCCCGGCTGGATCATGGAGATGCCGATGGGAGAGAATGTGATCACTTACGGTGAGCGCGACGGACATTGGTCCTTGTCGGCCATTCGCAACGATTACGCGATGGTGTACGTGAACATGCAATCGGGTAAAAAGATCCGGTACCAGTACAAGATGGACCTGGTAGTGACAGATTGCAGCCGCGATGCGGCCCTTCTGCGGAGCTTTAAAGGCGATAAAACCCTTGGCGCCACCCAACGTTGGGATCAGTTGGCAGGTCCTGTGGATGAAGGTTTCTGGCAGCAATACAATTACCTTCCCGTGGAGGAGACGCTGCAGAAGGCGGTCAGGGATATGCGCGATCAGAAAAGTCGGCGGTGAGCCGGGGATTCAACCTATTTTCTGTTAATGGTCTGCTTCTTTTTGGCAGCCATCTCTGCAGCGTAGGCCTCGTATCCGGTCTCTTTGATGCGGGCGATGCAGGCTGAACGGTCGGAGTTGAACAGCAATCCGAAGATCTTCGAGATGAAATTGTTAAACTTTTTGCAGTCGGCCGGCGCTATCAGGGTGCATTCGGAGCAGCTCTGGTAGTTATGTTCGAGGCAGCAGGTTCTGAGCTTGCACCAGGTGGCTTTGAGGTTCTCGCGGCAACCAGGGCATTTCCCGTTAAGGTATGACCGGCAGGCGCCGCAATACAAACCACAAGCTGCTACCAGCTTCGGGTCGGCCATGACTTCTTGTTGATTTTTCATGTTCCTGTTTTTTTTTCTGATGGAATTGTTTCGTTACCTGCTGCTTTCCATATCCAGGTTATCCTGGATCACCATTTCCATGGAGTTAAGCTCCAGTGCGGTGAGGTTGCCATATCCGGCGTACCCGGTGATGTAGATGCCGTTGTCGAGGTCGATGAACTTATAGATGTTGTTTTTTACGGAGAGCGAGATCAGTTCCATGTTCACCGGCATATGACCGTGGATGATCTTGCGGAAGCCGATTTTTTCGGGTCTGATCTCGTACTCGCGCAGCCAAAGCATGGAGAACTTATCCTCAAACGGGTCGTCGTTGCTGAAGTTCAGCCCGGCATGAACCAGAACAAACCGTTCCAGGGTAACATAATAGGGGAGGTTCCTCATCCAATCCATATAATCGGACGGGATATCTTTCACCTGCTGAACCCCGAAGCTTTTCAACGTTTCATGGCCTCCCATGGACATCCATGAGTTGAATTTCCGGTTGTTGAACAGATTATTCCAACCGCCTTTGTGACCGCGGGCTTCATCGTACAATTCCACGGCCATGTTTTCATGGTTGCCTTTGAGGGCAGTCACGGAGTACCCGCCTTGCTGCAGCTCACGGATGAAGTCGATCACCCCCTTGGAATCGGGGCCGCGGTCGATGTAGTCACCCAGAAAATAAAATTCATCGGCGAGGGTGGGACGGATGATATCCGTGAAAAGCGCTTTCACGGTCTTCGCGCATCCGTGCGTGTCGGGGATGACCCACCTCCGGCCCATGCGCTATTTCTTTTTTGCCTGGTTAGCCACCTCTTCCATGAGCTTTTTGATCACTTCGGGGTCGCCCAGGAAATAGTCCTTCACGAGGTTCATCTTTTCATCGAACTCGAAGACATAGGGAATGCCGGTAGGCAGGTTCAGCGACACGATATCCTGGTCGGAGATGTTCTTCAGGTATTTCACGATGCCGCGGAGGCTGTTGCCATGGGCTGCCACCAGTACTTCCCGGTGTTCCTGAAGACTTTTGGAGATATCGCTTTTCCAGTAAGGGACGATTCGTTCCACGGTGTCTTTCAGCGCTTCGGTGGCCGGGACCTGTGAAGGTTCCAGGTCGGCATAGCGGTGGTCGAACCGGGGGTGACGGGGATCGTTATCTTCCATGGGAGGAGGCGGCACGTCATAGCTCCGGCGCCAGATGAGCACCTGCGCATCGCCGTATTTTTCAGCCATCTCCGATTTGTTGAGGCCTTGCAACATGCCGTAATGCTTCTCATTCAATCGCCAGGATTTATACACCGGGATCCACAACAGGTCCATCTGTTCCTGGATGAGCCATAATGTCCGGATAGCCCGGGTGAGATAGGAGGTGTAGGCCACCTTGAAATGGAAACCCGCTTCACGAAGGGTTTTCCCGGCCTCAATGGCTTCTTTGATACCTCTTTCCGAAAGATCTACATCTGTCCAGCCCGTGAACCGGTTTTCCTTGTTCCACGTACTTTCACCATGTCTGATCAAAACCAACTTGTACATTGTATAAAGATTTAATGTGGATAAACATCATTTTCCTTCACCACAAAAGTATAAAGAAAAACAGTATTTTTGCGACTCAACAACCTGGCTGCATGAAAAGATACAAACGATTAAATACCATTCTTGGCTGGGTGGTATTTCTTATCTCTGCCATCGTATTCATTCTGACCGCTGAACCCACCATGAGTTTCTGGGATTGCGGCGAATACATTTCCACTGCTTTTAAACTCGAAGTGGGCCATCCTCCCGGAGCGCCTTTGTTCCAGCTTCTCGGACGCTTCTTCTCGCTGTTTGCCTTTGGTGATGTCACCCAGGTCGCCCGGATGATCAACACGATGTCGTGCCTGTCGAGCGCCTTCACCATCCTGTTCCTCTTCTGGTCCATCACGATGATCGCGAAAAAGATCGTGAACCGCACAGGCGAGATGACCAATGCGAAGATGTACATGATCTTCGGAGCCGGCCTCGTCGGCGCCCTGGCTTACACGTTTACCGATTCTTTCTGGTTCTCGGCCGTGGAAGGCGAAGTATACGCCATGTCATCGTTCTTTACAGCCATTGTCTTCTGGGCTATTCTGAAATGGGATGAAGTGGCGGATGAAGAACATTCGTATCGCTGGCTGATCCTCATTGCCTTCATGATCGGGCTGTCCATCGGCGTTCACCTGCTGAACCTTCTGGCCATCCCGGCTATCTCTTTTGTTTATTATTTCCGGAAACATGATAAGGTCACGTGGAAAGGAATTGTCGGTGTACTCATCATCTCCATCCTGATCCTCGCTCTTGTCATGTACGTGATCATCCCTTACGTGCTGCAACTGGCCGGCTGGTTTGAACTGGCTGCCGTCAACGGACTGGGGTTGCCGTTCAACATCGGCACCCTGATCTTCTTCCTCCTGCTCATCGGAGGGATCGTATGGGGTCTCTGGTACACCCGGAAAAAGGTCAAGCCGGTCCTCAATGCCGTCATCCTGGCGTTTGCTTTCATCCTCATCGGATACTCTTCCTTCCTGGTCCTGGTGATCCGGAGCAATGCCAACACGCCGATCGATGAAAACAACCCGGAGAATGCCATGTACCTGCTCGCCTACATGAACAGGGAACAGTATGGCGACTGGCCGCTGTTGAAAGGGCAATATTATAATGCTCCCGTCATCAGTCGCGAAAACGGGAAACCGGTGTATGCCAAGGATTCGAAGTCGGGGAAATATATTATTACCGATAAAAGAGAAAATTTCGTGCCGGTGTATGACCCGCGTTTCACCACGATATTTCCGCGTATGTGGGCCAATATGGAAGAACGGTACGCTAAAGAATACATCCGGTGGGGAAATGTCAAAGGCGTCCCGCTGGAAGTGCAGGGACAACAGGGGACAGAGACGCGGTACAAGCCTACTTTCTCTGAAAACCTGCGGTTCTTCTGGAACTACCAGTTCGTGCACATGTATTATCGCTACTTCATGTGGAATTTCGCCGGACGGCAGAATGACCTGCAGGGTATGGGCAGTAAGATCGAAGGAAACTGGAAAAGCGGAATCGGCTTTCTCGACCGTGCCCGGTTGGGATCACAGGATCTGCCTGAAAGTCTGAAAAACAATGCCGACAACAAATTCTATTTGCTGCCGCTCATCCTCGGACTGATCGGGGTGTGGTATTCGTTCAGGAAGAACAGCAAGATGGGCTTTGTCATCCTCCTGCTCTTCTTCATGACCGGCCTCGCCATCGTCCTTTACCTTAATCAGTATGCGCCGCAGCCACGTGAACGTGATTATGCCTATGCCGCCTCGTTCTATGCCTTTGCCATGTGGATCGGGCTGGGAGTGCTGGCGTTGGTCGATTGGTTGTCGAAGATCCTCAACCCGAAGATCTCCGCCTTTGCGGTGACAGCCGTCTGCCTGGTGCTGGTGCCCGGTGTCATGGCCCAGCAGGGATGGGACGACCACGACAGGTCGGGAAGATATACTGCGCTGGCTGTGGCGGAAGACTACCTCAATTCGTGCGAACCCAACGCGATCCTCTTTGCCAACGGCGACAACGACACCTTCCCGCTCTGGTACGCCCAGGAGGTGGAAGGTATCAGGACCGACGTACGGGTGGTCAACCTCAGCCTGCTGAATACCGACTGGTATATCGATGCCATGAAACGGAAGGTCTATGACACCGACCCGGTGCCTTTCTCGCTGACACGCGATAAATACCGGACCGGGAACCACGATGTGACCTATCTGTTCGAAGATCCGAAGCTGAAAGGGCAGTTTGTCCCCCTGCGCATCCTCTTCGATATCATCAATAAAGATGAATCACAATTTAAGATGAACACGGAACAGCTGGGAGAGATTGATTATTTCCCGGTGAAGAGTTTCCTGGTGCCATTTGATTCTGCTACCGTGATCCGCAACGGATATGTGCCGAAACAGTATGCTTCGCGTCTGGACACCATCGCGTGGACCATCAACCGTCAGGGCATTGAGAAGAGCGATCTGATGATCCTCGACCTGCTGGCGCATAACGATTGGAAAAGGCCCGTATATTTTGTAGGGACCACCGGTTTGGATACCTACCTGGGCCTCAATGATTATCTCTTCCTGGAAGGGTTGACCTACCGCTTATTGCCGGTACGCGCTGTTTCACGTGATGGCCAGCTTGGCGAGGTGAATACCGCCGCGATGTACGACCATGTGGTGAACAAGTTCAAGTGGGGGAACATGCAGGATCTGAAAGTCAATCTCGACGATAACAACAAACGCATGGTGATGAACATGCGTAACAACCTCGGCCGTCTGGCTTCAGCGCTGGCGCTGGAAGGGAAGAAAGATTCCGCCCGCACGGTGATCGACATTGCCATGAAATACATGCCGGATGAACAAACGAAATACGACTACTTCATCATCCCCCTCGCTACCGCCTGTTATCAGATTGGTGATGTCTCCAGGGGAACGATGATCATGGAAAAGATCCTGAAGTACAAGAAGGATGAACTGGCTTATTACTTCTCTTTCCCGGTAACTGATCTCAAGAACATGGGCACCAGTATCCAGGAAGCGCTGTTCAGCCTGAATAACATCAACGAAGTGGCGAAAGACTACGGACAGAAGAAATTATCTGCGGAGGCTGATGTGCTCCTGCAGAAATACTACCGCCCGTATATGGAACATGTTTATCAGCAGGATCAATGAAAAGGGCAGTAAGGACGCCGTTCTTTTTCCGCTTCTTTAACCCGGAAAATCTCGTTTCCCGGATGCCGGATGATGAGAAGGCGGTCTACCTGACCTTTGATGACGGACCTGTTCCCGAAGTTACGCCCGAAGTGCTCCGTATCCTGGCTGACCGTCATGTCGGGGCGACATTCTTCATGGTAGGGGATAACATCCGTAAACATCCCGATATTTATGAACAGGTGGTTGCCGCCGGACATGCCGTCGGCAACCACACGTTCCACCACCTCAATGGGTGGAAGATCGCCCCGGCAGCCTACGTGGAAGATGTCATGCGGGTAAGAACTTATAGCGATACCCATCTGTTCCGTCCACCCTATGGCCGGTTTACGCCTTCCCAGTATCTGATCCTGAAGAAAGACTTCCGCTTTGTCGTGTGGTCGCTGCTGACGTGGGACTTCTCTCCGCATGTCACCCCGGAACAGTGCCTCGAAATGGCCATCCGTAATACCCGGCCGGGAGAGATCGTCGTTTTCCATGACTCCCTCAAGGCCCAAAGGAATTTGTTGTATGCGCTCCCCCGGTACCTGGATGAATTCCGGGCACGAGGGTACGTTTTTAAACTCCTGGAGACAAAGAAATAACAGGTCCCCGGTTCTCTCAGATAATCCCTTCATCGGCGAAACTGAAATAGTTGCCATCGCCAAGGATCACGTGGTCGAGGACGGCAATATCAAGCATCAGCCCCGATTCCCTGATCTTCCGGGTGATCTTCTGGTCTGCTTCGCTGGGTTGCACGTTCCCCGACGGATGATTATGCCCCAGGATGATGGAGGAAGCATGATGGTCGAGGGCGATCTTGAAGATCTTTTTCGGATCCACCACTGTGCCTGATATACCCCCTTCGCTGATGCAGCATTTACGGATCACGCGGTTAGCCTTGTTGAGGATCAGGATCCAGAACTCTTCGTATGGCTGGTCTCCCATGGCACACTTCAGCACCTCAAATACATCGCGGCTGCACGAGATCTTGTCTTTGACGATCACTTCGGATTGGTTTCTCCGCTTTCCCAGCTCCATCGCCGCGGTGATCAGTATGGCCCTTGCCGGACCGATTCCCTTGATCTTCATCAGATCGGAGATGCCTTGGCGGGCTAACTCCCCGAGATTGCCACTGACAGTAGAAAGGATCCTCTTCGCCAGGTCAACCGCAGTTTCTTCCTTCGTTCCCGAACCGATCAGGATCGCCAGTAACTCGGCATCCGTCATGGAATGGCGCCCTTTCATCAACAGCTTTTCCCGCGGCCGGTCATCTTCAGCCCACTGTTTTATTGTCAGATTTTTGCTGTAACTTTCCATGTTTTTTCTCCTTAATCCGGTTTCAGGACAAAAGGTAATGGGAGAAAGTCAACTTTTTTTTCATTATTATGCAGATCATCGGGAACAAGATCATCGGACTGGAGGAGGTTGATTCAACCAACCTGTACACAGAACGCCTGTCTTCACTGAAAAAGCTGAAGGAAGGGACGGTGGTTACCGCCATGTATCAGACTTGCGGGAGAGGGCAGGGGAGCAACATCTGGGATAGCGAAAGGGGGAAAAACATCCTGCTGACTGTCTATCTGACACCCACCTTTCTCCCTGCCTGTGACCAGTTCCTGCTGAATAAGGCGCTGACCCTTGGCGCCTGTGATTTCCTCGCCGAGATGGGAACCGATCCGGTGATCAAATGGCCCAATGACCTGTTTGTGGAGCAGAAGAAAGCATGCGGCATCCTGATCACTCACCGGGTCTGTGGGACGGTCCTCGAATCCACCATGGCCGGCTTCGGCATCAACCTGAACCAGACCTGTTTCCCCGGCGAACTGCCCTGTGCCACCTCCGTGCGGCTTTGCACCGGCCGGGAACACGATCACGGAGAAGCGGTCATGCACCTGTGCCGTTGCCTTGACCGGAGGTACTCCCTGCTGAAAGAAGGACTGACAAAAAAGATAGAGCAGGAATACCTGCAACGGCTCAGAGGACTCGGGGCATGGCGGATGTTCTCTGCTGCCGGAGAACTCTTCCAGGGCCGGATCACCGGTGTGGATGAATTCGGAAGGCTGATGGTGGAACGCAAGGACGGCGGTCCGGAGGCGTTTGCTCATGGAGAGATCAGGGAATGCTAGTTGTGCCTCTTCCCGATCGAGAAACTAAGATAGAGCGTAAGAAACAGATTCTGCCTGGGATTGTAAGCCATGATCGGGATGCCGATGGGCAAGCCTTCAAACATGACACCGGCTTCCATCGACTTGGGCCGTTTATTTAATACCCCGAACTCAAATTCAAGGCCGGCACGGGCGTAAAGACCCGGATAGAACTTGAGCTCCGTGATGCCCGACAGAAAAGGAGCGCGCCCGTATATGTTATTCATGTCATGTTTCTCGGGATCGTATTTTCTCTCGACAAGGCGATAGGTATCCGGAGTGATATCTTCTTCGGTGATGTACAGGTAAACAGGCTTGGCCAAACCGATCGTGACGCCCCCGTATGCAACCGCACTAAGTTGTATCCCTCCCCAATAAGGTTTTCTGGTCAGGATGAACTGCTCGCCGGTGCCGGCCTTCAGGAAGGAAACGGAATTCAGTTTGCCGTAGATATAACTCTTGGCGTCGGAGTAATAATCATTGACCACCCGTACTTCCTTGGGCGATTTATACGTGCTGTACTCGACTTCCCACATCCACTGGCGGAGCGCCGAGAGGTTCTTCCCGATCCTGAAACGTAACCCCCAGCCATTGGTATGAACGAGCGCTCCAATCTGCCATTGCTTCTCCATCAGCACGTTGTCGGGAATGAGGGTGTCGGCCTCTTCATCCGATACAGCCTGCGCCATGGAAGACAGGCTCATGCCGCATAGCAGGAACATACAAAGAATGGCGGATAATAACCGTTTCATCAGGATGGTTTTAATCCTTTTGACAAAAGTAATAAAGATCGGTTAAAGGAAATAAAAAGAAATGGGAGATCATCACTCCCACCATAAGAAGCAAAAAAAATATGGGGGATTATCGCCGTTCAATCTGATATCTTGACCTTTCACCGTATGCAGCGCAACCCTGGGTTGACATACAAGAAGTGGCCACTATAGCAATCGTGACAAAGGTCATGAGAATGAGGATGACTTTTTTCATATTTTTGACGATAAAGTTCATGTGTATCCAATTGATTGCAAAGATAAGCGTTTCTTTGTTATTAACCACAAACCCGACTGATTATTGTGTGAAGTTATTAACTGCCAAAAGTTCATAAGTCAATATGGAAAAAATCAATCCCGTCATCCAGGAATCATGGAGACAAGTACTTGATAGTGAGTTTAATAAACCATATTTTTCAAGTTTGAAACAGTTCCTTGTCGAAGAGAAAAAACACCGCCGGGTATTCCCTCCGGGTCCGTTTATCTTCAATGCTTTTAACCATACTCCCTTCACTGATGTGAAGGTGGTGTTGATAGGGCAGGACCCTTACCACGGATACGGGCAGGCCCACGGATTGTGTTTTTCGGTTCCCGACGGGGTACCGAAACCCCCTTCCCTGGTCAATATCTTCAAGGAGCTGCAATCAGACCTGGGGTTACCGGCTCCTGTAAGCGGGGATCTTACCAAATGGACGCTTCAGGGGGTGCTGCTGCTGAACGCGACGCTCACGGTGAGGGAGAACCAGGCCGGATCGCACCAGGGAAAAGGATGGGAAACCTTTACCGATGCGGCCATTACGGCCCTTTCATCACAACGGGAAGGACTGATATTCCTTCTTTGGGGCAATTTTGCCATTTCCAAACGAGACCTGATCGATCAATCGAAACATTTTATCCTGACAGCTCCGCATCCGTCGCCACTATCTGCCTCCAGGGGATTCTTCGGATGCCGGCATTTTTCTAAGACCAACGATCTGCTGAAAGGTATGGGGAAAGAACCGATCGATTGGTCGTTATAGTATCTTTGTATGACAAATAACCTAAAACATGAAGAATAATCGTCACTTTGGTGCGGCTCTCCTGCTGCTCCCGGCTCTCCTGCTGATGTTAGCGTGCGAGAAGAACGGAAATGATGATCCTGACGCTGGTTCAGGCGTCGTCTCCATCCGCTTTGTCAATCGGGTAACATCTCAACCCCTGGTATTGGATACACTTCAGTATGTCACCCAGAGCGGGCAATCGTACAAGATCACCGATCTGCAGTATTTCATCTCCAAAATCACCTTATACAGGCACGATGGAGGGGTGGTCATTCTTTCCGACGGCGACAGTATCCGGTACGTGGACGCCCGGCTGCCGGAGACACAGGCCTGGGACTCGGCCGCCGTCATCGAAGCCGGTGAATACGATTCCGTGGCGTTTATCTTCGGATTGGATGAATCGCAGAACATCTCTTACCGTTTTCCCAATCCTCCCGAACGCGATATGTTCTGGCCGGAGGTCCTCGGCGGCGGATACCATCACATGAAACTCAACTCTATGTGGAAAAGCTGCTGCACCAACCTGGAATCTCCTTTCATGATGCACCTGGGCACGGGGCAGATCTATAGCGGTCAGACCCACAGCACCGATTCCATCATCGGTTTTGTCCCCAACTGGTTCCGGGTCAGTCTCCCGGCATCATCTTTTACCCTGCAACGCGACAGTGTCATTACCCTCCGCCTCATGATGAATATCGAATACTGGTTCAACGGGCCACCTAACATACTCGATCTGAGTTCATTGCCACAAGGTATCATGCAGAATCAGGAGTTGATGGCGAAAGTGAGAGACAATGGGAAAAACGCGTTTTCCATGAGTCATGAATAAAATCAAGGGTGTCTGGATGTTATTGCTGGCGGCGGGGATCATGGTTTCCTGCGCCAAAGAGGAGGAGCCGGAAGCGGTTTCTCCCACGCCTTATGTGATCGACATCCCCTTGTATTTTCCCACACAACTGAATATTCCTTCCGACAACCCGATGACGGTAGAAGGGGTGGCTCTCGGCCGCCGGCTTTTCTATGACGGCCGTCTGTCGGGGAGATCGGATCCCGATTCGATGATGTCGTGCAGCACCTGTCATCTGCAGGAACATGCGTTCGAATGCGGTCTCAACCATCCGAAGTACACCGGCGGCCATCCGTACGGTCTCACCGGCATCTCCACGCCTCATACCATGATGCCGTTCATCAACCTGGTTTGGACGAATACAGGATACCTCTGGAACGGGTTGGTGGAGCCTTCCAATACGGATCCATCCAAACGTCAGCTCGAAGACCTTGTTTGGATGGGCATCATGGCGCCTCATGAGATGGCCGGCGACACAAACCGGACCAAAGCGCTGATCCAGGCTACCCCGGGATACCCGGAGATGTTCAAAAAGGCTTTCGGGTCAGAAGTCGTCACGGCAAAGAATATGGGCCGCGCCATCGCCCAGTTTATCCGGACTCTGATCTCGGCCAACTCGAAATTCGACCGCTACCTGAAGGGCGAAGCACAGCTGACCCCTTCGGAATTGAACGGGTATGTTTTGTTCATGACCGAAGAGGGGGCAGATTGCTTCCACTGCCACGGCGGGGAAGGAAACCCGCTCTTCACGACAAACCTCTACTATAACAACGGCAAGGATGATGTTTTTACGGATACCCGTGACCGGTATCATGTGACATTACAGGAACAGGATATCGGAGCCTACAAAGCCCCGACCCTGCGTAATCTGGCTTTTACCGCGCCATACATGCACGATGGCCGCTTCGTGACCATTGATGAGGTGATCAACTTCTACAGTTCAGGATTGGTGTACAGCCCCTATGTCAACCCGTTGATGCATCATATCTCCACGAACGGCAACCAACTAACCCCGTCGGAAAAGGTCGATCTGAAGGCGTTTCTGCTAACTCTTACCGATAGTTCTTTTATCACCAACCCCGCCTTCGGGGCGCCGGAATGAAAAAAGTCGTAACATTGCCGCATGATCGCATTCCCTAATGCCAAGATCAACCTCGGACTGAAGGTGGTGGAAAAGAGACCCGACGGTTTCCACAACATCGAGACGGTGTTTTATCCCATCCCTCTCTGCGATATCCTGGAGATATTGCCGGCCACGCCTTCGCTCCCCGGTTTTATCACTTCAGGACTTCCCATTCCCGGTCCTGATGCGGGTAACCTGTGCCTGAAAGCCCGGGATATCCTTCAAGCTTCATTCCCGGCGGCTTTTTCCTCCTCACCCGCCATTTGCCTGCATAAGCAGATCCCTATGGGAGCAGGCCTTGGCGGAGGATCCTCCGACGGAGCTTTCGCGCTGAAGATGCTGGATGCGTTGTTTTCGCTGAATGCCGGGCAGGACAAACTGCGCGGGATGGCAGCCGTTCTGGGCAGCGATTGCCCGTTCTTTTTGTACAATAAACCCGTATTTGCCCAAGGACGTGGGGATGTCTTTTCGGATGTCACGGTCAACCTCAGGGGGTACAAGCTGGTTGTCGTCGTTCCTCCCGTGCACGTGAGCACAGCGGAGGCCTACTCCATGCTGAAACCGGCCCGGCCGGAGATCCCTGTCAGCGAGATCGTCCAGTCTCCGGTCGAAGAGTGGAAAGACCGGCTGAACAATGATTTTGAAAAGCCTGTTTTCGAAAAATACCCGTTGGTACGGGAAGTGAAGGAACGATTATATGCATCAGGAGCCATCTATGCTTCCATGAGCGGCAGCGGTTCGGCGGTATTCGGGTTGTTTCCCCGCGGATTAACGGTCGACACCTCTTTCCCCGGCGATCACTTTGTCTTTTCTTCGGATCTGTAAATGAAACCCGGCCAGCCCGGTTATTTGGGCGCGAGCCAAATCAGGATGACAGCGATGATCCCGAAAAAGATATTCGGGGTCCAGACAGCCAGGAAGGGCGGGATGTTGCCGAATGCCCCGAAAACGGATGAGACCTGCATGAACAGGATGTAAAGGAAAGTCAGGGCCAGCCCGAGACCCAGGTGGAAGCCAATCCCTCCTCTTGTTTTCCGGCTTGATACAGAGACCCCGATCAGGGTCAGAATGATCGTCGCAAAGGGGAAGGCCCATCGTTCGTATTTCTTCACGAGGAATTCCTGCACGTCGGGATCCCCCCGCAGTTTTTTCTTAGCGATATGTTCGCGGAGCTTGGAGTACCCCATGACCTTCACCTCCTCAATATCTTCGACAAAATCCTTTGGTTTGATGGGGAGGACGGTGTCCATGGTTCTCCCCTGGGTAAGCGATTCATTCAGTCCGTTGACTGACCTTTTATAATAGAATTCTATCTTCCACCTTTCGTTGACGCTGTCGTAGCTCACCTTGTCAGCCATGATCTTGTAGGTGAGTTCCCTGTTTTTAAAACATTCCAGCGAGAACTTATGACCAACCTTGGTGTGGGGATCAAAGTTGCCCATGTAAATAAACGTGCCGGGACTTATTTGTTTGTGGATGTTCAGATCGTGTTTTTCTTTCTTTCCCCGTACATATTTGTTCTCGAATTCGAACATGGATTGGTTCGTATAGGGGATCACGAAGTTGGAAAGGGCGAACGAGAGGATGCCAAGCAGCAGGGATGACATGAAATAGGGAAACAGCATCCGGCGGAAGCTGACCCCGCTGCTGAGGATGGCGATGATCTCACATCGGGAGGCCATCTGGGAAGTGAAGAAGATCACCGCGATGAAGATCAGCAGGGAGCTGAACAGGTTGATGAAATAGGGGATAAAGTTGAGGTAATAATCAAAGATGATCTCCGAAAGGGGAGCGTCGTTATTCAGGAAGTCATCGATCTTTTCAGAGATATCAAAAATGATGACGATGAAGATCAACAACATCATGGTGAAGAAAAAAGTCCCCAGAAACTTCCGTATGATATACCAGTCGATCGTCTTCATGCGTCAGATCCGTTGCATCAATTGTTTCGTCATGACATTTTTCCAGGAAGAGAAGGTCCCTTCGATGATCTTTTTGCGCGACTCTCTCATCAGCCACATGTAGAAACCGAGGTTATGGACGGTGGTGATCATGGGGGCCAGCATTTCCCGGGCGACGAACAAGTGTCGCAGGAAGGCTTTTGAGTAGTCGTGGTCGGCGGGTACTTCTCCGTCTTCTTCGATGGGGGAGAAGTCATCCTTCCACTTTTCATTTTTTATATTGATGATCCCGTTACGGGTGAAGAGCCAGCCGTTACGGCCGTTCCGCGTAGGGATCACGCAGTCGAACATGTCAATTCCGAGGGCGATGGACTCCAGGATGTTGGCCGGTGTCCCGACGCCCATCAGGTACCGTGGTTTGTCATCAGGCAGGATGCGGCATACCAGGTCGGTCATGGCGTACATTTCTTCGGCAGGTTCACCTACCGACAACCCGCCGATAGCGTTTCCCGCGCAACCCCTGGAGGCAATATACTCGGCCGATTCTTTCCGGAGGTCGGGGTAAACACTGCCCTGGACGATGGGGAACAGCGCCTGGGTATACCCGTGGGGACATTCCGTGGAACGATATTGTTCCACGCAGCGGTCGAGCCAGCGGTGAGTGCGTTTCATCGACTTCTTGGCATAGGGGAGGTCGCAGGGGTAGGGGGTGCACTCGTCAAAGGCCATGATGATATCGGCTCCCAGTGAGCGTTGAATGTCCATGACTGTCTCGGGCGTGAAGGTATGCCGGGAACCATCCGTATGTGATTGGAACACCACCCCGTTCTCGGTGATTTTCCGGATGGCGGCCAGGGAATAGATCTGGTAACCGCCGCTGTCGGTGAGAACAGGCCGGTCCCATCCGTTAAAGCGATGGATGCCGCCTGCCGCGGCTACTGTCTGCACGCCGGGACGCAGGAAGAGATGGTATGTGTTGGAAAGCATGATCTGTGCTTTCACCTCATCGTGAAGTTGCCGGATGTGTAAGGCTTTTACGGCCCCGGCGGTACCGACCGGCATAAAGAAAGGAGTTTCAATGAGCCCGTGGTCAGTGGTTAATGTCCCGGCCCGGGCCGAAGAATGCGAATCACGATAGGATAAACTGAACTCCATGCATTTACTTATTAACCAAACTCCTTATTTTTTCACAAAGGTAGAGGATTCTGACTAAATATAGATATTTTTGCGGCGGTACGATGTTAAATGATGATAGATGCCGGAAGCTTTTTTTAATCCGAATTCCTCCTTGTTGGCTTTGTTTATTCTTTTTGCCTCCTGTTTTTTTCTTCAGATGATCTATCTGTGGGGAATCTTTTTCCGCACGAAGAAAAAAAGCAAAGAGACAGGGAGAGAAGAACCGGGTGTATCGGTAGTGATATGCGCCCATAATGAATACCTGAACCTTCAGAAGAACCTCCCCCTGATCCTCACCCAGGATTATCCCAACTTTGAAGTGATCGTGGTGAACCATGCCGGAGACGACGAAACCGGTTTTTTACTCACGGAGTTTGCCGATCAGTATCCGAACCTGAAGATCGTGGATATTCCGGCGGACCGTAATTTCTTTACCGGGAAAAAATTTCCTCTCTCCATCGGCATCAAATCAGCCCGGTATGACCGGCTTTTGCTGACAGATGCTGACTGTCGTCCTGCGGGCAATCAGTGGATCCGGAGCATGGCTTCGGCCTTTTGTGAAAAGAAAGAGATCGTGCTGGGTTACGGCGCCTATGAAAGAATTCCCGGCTTGTTGAACAAACTCATCCGGTTCGATGCCGCCACCATCGCCATGCAGTACCTTTCCTATGCTTTTAAAGGCATTCCGTACATGGGAGTGGGGCGTAACCTCTCGTATACCAAAACGCTCTTTTACCGGAATAACGGGTTTATCTCGCATTACCGCATCCGCTCGGGAGATGATGATCTGTTTATCAACAGGGTGGCGCGCAAAAGAAACACCACCGTGATGCTGGATCCTGCCTCTTTCACTTTCAGTGACCCGAAACGTACTTTCGGGAAATGGATAACCCAAAAGAAAAGACATTTCTCCACTTCAACCTACTATCGACCTGTACACAAGTTTCTGCTCGGGATGTGGTCTTTGACGCATTGCCTTTTCTGGCTTTCCCTGATCGTGCTGCTCTCCTTCCGTTTTGCCTGGATCTTTGTTTTAGGCATCCTCCTGCTGATGTTGGTCAGCCGGCACATTATCTTCGGAAGATGGCTTCTTCGGCTAAAGGAAAAGGATCTTGTATGGATGGCTCCGTTTTTTGAGTTACTGCTCTTACTGCTCAACGGGGGAATATTCCTGTCAAACCTGATCAAGAAACCGGCCAGATGGAAGTAAACTGCCACCTCACTGAGAAAGCACAGCGTGATTATAAGCTGGTACAACAAGCCATTCAGGATGGGCATCAGCAAGCTTATGCTGAGTTGATGAACAACTACCGTGATTCGCTCTACTATATGCTGCTCAAGATGACCAATAACGCTACCGATGCGGAAGATCTCACGATCGAGGCGTTCGGGAAAGCATTCCGGAATCTTCCCCAGTACACGCCCGAATATGCTTTCAGTACCTGGCTTTTCCGTATCGCTGCCAATAACTGTATCGATTTTCTCCGGAAAAACCGCCGTATCCAGTTCGCCGAAGGGATCCTCAACGACGATAACGAATATACCGATTACCCCGCTAACATTCCTGCCAACACACCGGCTCCGGATGAACGGGTCATCTCCAAACAAAAGATCCAGGTGATGCGGGAAGTAGTGGACAGGCTGAAGCCTCATTATAAGACGCTTGTCGAGCTTCGCTATTACAAAGAATATTCATACGAAGAGATCTCCAGTGAACTCAACCTGCCGTTGGGCACTGTCAAGGCGCAACTCTTCCGGGCCAGGGACCTGCTCTTTCAGATACTGAAAGATAAACAGGAGAAATTCTGATAGCCTGAAAATCCAAAGGGTCTCCGGATCTTTGTAACTTTGCGATCAAAGTAACCGATCAATTCATATCGATCCAGTCTTAAAGATTATGTTAACAGATTTCCAACAAGCCATTGTCCGGGGCATCCCAGATGAATTGCCTTCTCTGCGGCCCCTTGATCCTTCTGTCAGTCACGCTCCTGTCAGAAAAGACATCCTTACATCCGAAGAAAAAAAACTGGCGCTGAGAAATGCCTTACGGTATTTCGATCCGAAACATCATGCTATCCTGGCGCCTGAGTTTGCCGAAGAGTTGAAGAAATACGGGCGCATATACATGTATCGTTTTCGCCCTGAATACCCGATGTTCGCCCGCCCTGTCAGTGAGTATCCGCACCGGTGCGAACAGGCGGCTGCCATTATGCTGATGATCCAGAATAACCTCGATCCGGCGGTGGCACAACATCCTCATGAACTCATTACGTATGGAGGCAACGGCGCCGTTTTTCAGAATTGGGCACAGTACCTTCTTACCATGAAATATCTCTCGGAGATGACTTCCGATCAGACGCTGGTCATGTACTCCGGTCACCCGATGGGCCTCTTCCCGTCGCATCCGGATGCTCCGCGCGTGGTGGTCAGCAACGGGATGATGATCCCCAACTACTCAAAACCCGATGACTGGGAACGCTTCAATGCGATGGGTGTCACTCAGTACGGGCAAATGACCGCCGGATCATATATGTACATCGGTCCCCAGGGTATCGTCCATGGAACCACCATCACGGTGTTGAACGCGGCCCGGCGTCAGGATGCAAAGAACGGGATTCAGGCCGTTGCCGGGAAATCTGGTATTGGCGGGAAGTTCTTCATCTCCTCCGGACTTGGCGGGATGTCGGGCGCACAAGCCAAGGCTGCCGTGATCTCGGGCGCCATCGGGGTGATCGCCGAAATCAATGAGAAAGCGGTGAATAAACGTCATTCGCAGGGCTGGGTCGACGAAGTGTATCAATCGCTGGAAAAACTGGTCCAACGCATGCGCGATGCCAAGGCTAAAAAAGAAGCCGTGTCGTTGGCTTACCAGGGTAATATCGTCGATTTGTGGGAATACCTGGCTGAACATGACATCAAGGTTGACCTGGGATCGGATCAGACCTCTCTTCATAACCCCTGGGCCGGCGGGTATTACCCGGCAGGTTTGTCCCTGGAGGAATCGAACGAGATGATGGTGAAAGACCCTGCCCGCTTCAGGAAAGCAGTACAACAGTCACTATGCCGGCAGGTGGTGGCCATCAACAAAATGACAGCCAATGGAATGTATTTCTTCGATTATGGGAATGCTTTCCTCCTCGAATCAGGACGTGCAGGCGCCGATATCTTCAACCCTGACGGCCGTTTCAGGTATCCGTCGTATGTGCAGGATATCATGGGCCCGCTGTTCTTTGATTACGGCTTCGGGCCGTTCAGGTGGGTTTGCACTTCGGGCAAGCCGGATGACCTGGCCCTTACCGATGCCCTGGCCACCCAGGTGCTGGAAGAGATTGCCCGGCATTCTCCTGCTGAGATCGCTCAACAGATGCACGATAACATCCACTGGATCAGGGAAGCGGCTAAAAATAACCTGGTAGTGGGTTCACAGGCCCGTATCCTGTATGCCGACTGCGAAGGAAGGACACAGATCGCTGCTGCCTTTAATGAGGCAGTGAAGAATGGAAAATTGACGGCCCCCGTAGTGATCGGGCGCGATCATCATGATGTGTCCGGCACCGACTCTCCTTACCGCGAGACATCGAATATCTACGACGGATCAGCTTTCACGGCCGACATGGCGGTACAGAACGTTATCGGCGATGGCTTCCGCGGCGCCACCTGGGTGTCGCTGCATAATGGCGGAGGCGTCGGCTGGGGCGAGGTGATCAACGGCGGATTCGGGATGGTTTTGGACGGCACTGCAGAGGCCGACCGACGGCTTCACCTCATGTTGCACTGGGACGTGAACAATGGCATTGCCCGTCGCGCCTGGGCCCGCAACGAAGGATCCATCTCCACGGTCCGGAGGGCCATGGAGACAGAACCCCGGTTGAAAGTGACACTTCCCCGTTTCGTGGATGACTCATTACTCAACGGGTTGTTCTGAGAACCTGTCAACAGGCCATCTCTCCCGAGTTTTTCCAGGCTGACAGCACGGAATAAGCTCCTTTTACGACAATTTCCAAGTCCACGGGTTTAGTGCCCGCCGGAAGGGTGATCTCTGTAAATCCATTATCAGTGGATCCTTTCGTCACCCTGAGCGCTTCGAAATCGTGGATCTGCTTCCCGTTTTCCATCCTCGTTCCACGATGGATGAAGATATAAAAGGCGGAATCAAAGGTGACCACCGACTCTTGCGGGACGGCGACCACCGGCCGGTTAGCGGTTTCGATCTCTGCATTCACATACATTCCGGAAAGAAGCTTGCCTCCTGCAGAAGCGATCGTGGCATAGGCTTTGGCGGTCTTGTCGGGACCAAGCGACTGCCCGGCCTGATAAACAACCCCTTCGTAAATGGTACCCGGATCATTGGGCGTGCGAAAAGTGAGGCGCTGTCCTTTGGCTACCATAGGGATATCTTTTTCGAACAGGGTCAACTCAAGGATGACATTGCGGGAATCGACGATCTCGAAAAGGACATCCGTAGGGTTGACGTACTTCCCGATATTCACGTTGACGGTCTGAATGTATCCGCTGATAGGGGCGGTGAGCGGCAGGACGGAGGTGATGTTATCCTCGGTCAGCCCGGAAGGAGCAATACCGATCATCTTCAGTTTTTCTTCCAACCCTTTCAACTGGCTTTTCAGGGTCTTGTATTCGGTTTCGACCTGCTGCACGTTCTTTTCAGAATATACATTTTCCTTATACAGGGCCCTGTGACGGTTGTATTCGATCTCGGCGTAGGCAAACCGGGCTTTCGTTTCCAGGTAATTCTGCTGGAGCTCGATGAAAGCCATGTTCTCGATCATGGCCAGGGTCTGACCTTTTTGAACAGGGCTTCCCTGCACTGATCCCGTGCTTTTAACGAACCCGCCGAGTTTAGCGCTCACGGAGGCCGTATTCTGCGGAGGGGCATTCACGGTGCCGTTTACCTTCAGGATAGAACGGATGGAACGTTCCTGCAGTTTGCCTAAGGTAATCCCTGCCGTCTTAAATTGAGTGGCATTCACTTCGATCTGGTTGGGGCCTAACACCTCGTGTTCGCCCTCTTCTTTCTCAGAGCTACCGCATGATGCGAAGATCATGGCGGCTGCGAGAAACAGTATGTTTGATATTTTTTTCATGATATTCAGAATATTATGGCTGTTTGCTGATCAGTTTTTCAATGTCGATGACGGATTGGTTGTAGGCGTTCAGGGTTTCGAGATAACCGGCCCTGATGTCGAGACCCTCCTTCAGGTTCTGGATCAGTTCCAGGTACCCGATATCGCCGGTATGATAGCTTTTATTGGCCTGCCGGATAATCTGACCGGCCTGCTCCAGGGCTGCTTTCTCGAAATACTCCAGGCTTTCCCCGTACTTGATATAATGTTCGGTCAGGATGTGCAGTTGATGGTACAGTGCGTTCTCCTGGTACTGATAATCCGTCCGGGCGATCTCTTCCCTGATGCGGGCCGACTCGATCCGTCCTTTCTGGGCGCCGAAGAACAACGGGATCGCAATCCCGGCCTGGATACCGTCATACCTGGTGACTGCCGAGATCTCTTTGTTCGATTGGTTGTAGTATCCGATGGAAAGGTCGGGGAAGAGACGGGAAACTTCCAGTTGCTTTCCGATACGGCTCAGCCTGACCTGCTGGTCGAGGTAAGCCATCAGCGGATTACCTGCCAGAGCGGTGGAGTCGGTGGGAACCACGATGGATAGCTTCGTCAACGTGGTATCAGCGATCCGGATCTCCTCTTTCTCGTTGAGCAGCGTCTGCAGCCTGGATGTCGCAATCCGGATGTCGGCTTCCGTCTGCATCATCTCATTCTGTACCAGCATCAGTTCCGACTCTGCATTGAGCTTCTCCAGCAGGTTGATTTCCCCGCTCTCGTACCGCAGCGTCGCGGCACGACGGAAGTTTCCGAAGAGACTATCCTTGAAATGCAATAACTCCATCCGGGCCTGAAGGTAAGAGAGCTCATAATAGGCTGATTTCACTTCCGCGGTGACAGTAGTTCGGGCCAGGCGGGCTTGTAACTCGGCTCCCCGTAATGCTTCTTTAGCTTCCCGGTCCTGGTGAATGTAGGTCGACGGGAACGAGAAACGCTGGCTGATGGTATACTCATTATCGGTCCGGGCCGAGTTGAATCGCCCGACATTGTATTCAGCGGAGGTCTTATCAATGTCCCAGGCAGTCTGTCGTAAGGCTTTCCGGTTTTCAATCTCCAGCATGGCTGTTTTCACGGACCCGTTGGCAGACAGGGCTTGACTGATGGCTCCTTCCAGCGTATAGGTCTTCACCTTCGTTTCCTGGGCGGTAAGGATGCCGGGAAGTAACAGGAGAAGCCCGGCCATCATTAGCTTTCCGGTAACAGGTGATGCAGGTCTTTTTTCTTTTTTTGTAAAGATGATGTACAAGACGGGCAGCACCACCAATGTCAGCAAGGTGGCGGTAATGAGTCCTCCGATGACAACGGTAGCCAGCGGCTTCTGGACTTCCGCTCCGGCAGAGGTGGAGAGGGCCATCGGCAGGAAGCCGAAAGAAGCGACGGTGGCGGTCATGAGTACGGGACGCAGACGGGAGGCAAGGCCTTTCATCACGCGGGCATAGATGTCGGTGATGCCTTCTTCTTTCTCCAGCCTGTTGAACTCGGCGATGAGGACGATACCGTTGAGTACGGCTACGCCAAAGAGCGCGATGAATCCCACTCCGGCCGAGATACTGAAATTCATGCCCCGGAGCCACAATGCAATGACCCCTCCGACGGCTGCCAGGGGTAAGGCAGAAGAGATCAGCAATGTCTGTCTGAGCGAATGAAATGTAAAATAGAGCAAGACGAAGATCAGCAGAAGGGCAATCGGCAAGGCGATAGCCAGACGGTTCTGTGCAGCCACCAGGTTCTCGAATTGTCCGCCATAGGTGACGTAATAACCGGGTGGCAGCCGGAGGTTCTCGGAAACGGTTTTCCGGATATCGGAGATAATGGAACTGACATCCCTGTTCCTGACATTGAAGCTGACGGTGATCCGTCGTCGTGCATTCTCACGAGAAACCTGGGCAGTGCCGTTTTTCATGGATACCTGTGCCACCTCCTGAAGCGGGATTTGACGGCCATCGGGGAGGGGGATGTACAACTGTCGCACATTATCGATATCCTGCCTGAATTCAGGCTCGAACCGCACCACGAGGTCAAATCGTTTTTCTTCTTCGAAGATGACTCCGGCAGAGTATCCTGCGAAAGCGGACCTCAGGATGTCATTCAGATCCGAGATCTTCAGTCCGTACTGCGCGATCTTTTCCCGGTTATAGATGACCGAGATTTGTTGTGCCCCCGTGACCTTTTCCACCTGGATGTCTTCTACACCCTCAATCTGGCGGATGAGGCGCTCCAACTGTTCTGCCTCACTGACGAGGGAGTCAAGGTTATCGCCGAAGATCTTCACGGCGACATCCTGCTTCGATCCGGTCATCAGTTCGTTGAACCTCATGGAAATGGGCTGTTGGAAACTGAAATCCACGCCGGGGATGGCCGATGTGGCTTCTTTCATCTTCTCCACCATCTCATCGCGGGTTTTGGCGCTGGTCCACTCTTTTTTGTCTTTCATGGTGATGATGTAATCACCGGTTTCCACCGGAGTCGGATCCGTAGGTATTTCGCCCGCGCCTACTTTGCATACGGCCATCTTCACTTCCGGAAATTGTTCCTTGAGGATACGGTTTGCTTTTTTGACCGTTTCGACCGTGTTGGTCAGTGAACCGCCCTGCAAGGTCATGATGCCGGAGGCAAGGTCACCCTCTTCCAATGTCGGGATAAATTCACCGCCCAGTCTGGTAAAGAGGAAGATCCCCACCACAGTGAGGGCGATGGCGGAACCCAATATGATCTTTTTATGATAGATAGAATATCGGAAAACCGGTTCGGTTGCTTTTTTTAACGCCGTCATGATCCGATCTGAGAAATTCTTCCTGACTTTTGTTTTACGATTCAGGAATAAGGCAGATGCCATTGGAACGTAGGTGAGGGAAAGGATCAGGGCGCCGAGGATAGCAAAGGAGACGGTCTCGGCCATCGGACGGAACATCTTGCCCTCGATGCCTACCAGCGTAAGGATCGGCAGGTAGACGATGAGGATGATCACCTGTCCGAAAGTGGCGGAGCTCATCATCCGTTTGGCGCCGCTCATCACCTCGGTATCCATCTGTTCACGAGTAATCCTGGTGACATCGGTCTGATGCGCCTTCAGTCGTGACAGACGGTGAGCGACGTTCTCGACGATGATCACGGCTCCGTCAACGATCAGCCCGAAATCTATGGCTCCCAGGCTCATCAGGTTTCCGGATATTCCGAGGAGATTCATGATGGAGATTGCGAAGAGCATGGACAAAGGGATGACCGAAGCTACGATCAGGCCGGCCCTCATGTTGCCCAGCATCAGTACCAGCACGAAGATCACAATAAGCCCGCCTTCCAGCAGGTTTTTCGTAACGGTTCCGATGGCACGGTCCACCAGGTCTGTCCGGTCAAGATACGGCTCAATATATACCCCTTCGGGAAGTGACTGGCTGATGACTTCCATCCGTTTTTTTACATCTTTAACAACCTGGGATGCATTGGATCCTTTCAGCATCATCACGACGCCTCCGACTGCTTCGGAGGTATCGCAGACAAAAGCGCCATAACGGATGGCATGACCGATTTGCGGGGTGGCGACGTCACGGATGAGTACCGGTACCTTGCCCGGGTTGACTTTCACCACAATTCTACCGATGTCTTCCAGGGAAGTGGCGAGTCCGATGCCCCGTATGAAATATGAATTCGGGTTTTTCTCGATATAGGCACTCCCGGTATTCTGGTTGTTGTTTTCCAACGCATCCAGGATCTCCGGGATGGTGATATTCATGCTGCGCAGCCGTTCGGGGTTGATGGCAACTTCGTATTGTTTTACGAAGCCTCCGTAGCTGTTGACTTCGGCAACGCCGGGTGTCCCCAGCAGCTCCCGCTTGACGATCCAGTCCTGGAAGGTCCGCAGGTCGGTACGATCATATTTTGATTCGTAACCGGGTTTAACTTTGAGAAGGTACTGGTATATTTCACCCAATCCGGTAGAGACAGGGGCCATTTCGGGATGAGTGAGTCCTTCGGGGATGTTAGTTTCGGCTTCTTTCAATCGTTCTCCGATCAACTGACGAGCTTTGTAAATATTAACGTGATCTTTGAAAACCACGGTCACTACCGACAATCCCAGCCTTGAGATGGAACGCAGTTCAATGATGTCGGGAATGGTAGCCATGGCGACTTCGATGGGAGAAGATATATATTGTTCCACCTCCTGAGTGGCCAAAGTAGGAGCAATCGAGATAATCTGCACCTGATTGTTGGTGATATCAGGGACCGCATCTACCGGCAACCGGGTCAGGGACCAGATGCCCCATGCGATCAGCCCTGAGGTGAAGAGTCCTATTAAAAATTTATTCTTAACAGAAAACTCAATAATACGCTGAATCATATTTCTGCTTTTATAACAGGTTGATTAATAACAAAATAAAAATAATTGCGGAAAGTAGGAGACTGTATACAGACAGTCCTGTCATCCGATTTGAAATAAAGAAATAAAACGCAGAGGATTAAGCTGTTTTTGGGGGATCCCAGACAGAGGGGAGGAAAGTGGTGATAAGTTGGGGGATGAAGAAGGAGGTAATTGTCCGGTGGAAGATGGGTATGTAGGGTAACACAACCGTGGTGGTTATTTCGGCCGGCACGTTACAACATGAACAAGTACAGAAGGGAGAACAGAGATCTTTGTGGTCAGGTCCTGAGTCATGGGCGGGGTTATCCGCAGCGATCACCGCTGATCCGGTGCAGGTGCGGTCGCTGTCAACACACGGATGGAATGTCAGGGCTATGACATATATTGCCAGGAAGAATGCCAGGATTTTTTTCACGGCCCTGATTTTTTTTGAAGGTTATTAAAAGTTTTTCTGTGCCAGTTCGATGGTAACGAAATCGTCATAATCGTTGAGCAGGGTAGACTGATAACGGATCAATCCGTAAACATTATCGATGTACAGGACCCCTTTATCAATGCGGTAGGTGCTATCGGTATGCAGGTACTGATCAAGCCGGTATTTGGTACAGAGGAATCCTCCGGCGGCGACGTAAACGGAATCGGAGCCCAGGCGAGTAACGATATTTGTATCGTTCCCATAGTAGTAATAGTAAGGAACGTTGATGTCCTGATCGAAGTGGAAGGCGTACTGGACTTTATTGCCGTTTGTATTGTCCAGCACTTGGAAGTGGGTAGGGGTGACGTCCCACCGGAACAGGTGAGAGGACCAGTTTATGTTGCAGGAATTACTGGTAAGGCCGGAGTACACAGTTCCGGTGTTTTTATTGATCAGGGTGTTGATCTGGCAACTGTCGTTATTAACGATCTGAACGTTGTACGTCCAGGCATGTCCCAGTCCGGCGAAGCAGAAATACTTCGAACTATCGGGATCAGGTTGTTGCAGGACGAAGTCACCTTCATAGTTGATCCATTCTTCTCCAACCTCACCGCATTCTTTACCTGAGATGATCACGTGCATTTCCATTTCGGAGGTTATCTCAGCCATGCCTGACAGGTTCCAGTTTGCGCAGAAGGGGTTTGTGGTGTCGTTATTGAGGACCTGGAAGTAGAAGACACCGCTTCTGAGTTGGATTTCAGTGAGGGCATATTGTTTTTCGAGAGAGAGGATGCCTCCCATTTTTTCGCCGTCGGGTTCAAGGAAGAACAGGATTGTTCCTGAATGGGAGATCAGTTGATTATTTTTAAAGGCAGTCAGTGTTCCGCTCCAGGTACCGGTGAAGTCATTGAAAGTTACTTTCGAAGGATAATAGGATTCTTCTTTTTTGCACCCCGGGGAGATCAGGATGATCAATCCCGCAAATAGCGGAAGCAGCTTGGAAAAGATCTTCATATGTGATCGGTTAAAAGTCTTTTAGAACGGTAAAGGTAGTAAAATGTTTTGAAATGGATGAATGGTTGATTAATAGTTTTATAGAACCTTATAGAACCCTGACAGGGTCCTTCACCCTGTCAGGGTTCTATAAATTTATTTGGCTGCTATTCAGTATGATAGATTTAATTTTCTGGTGGTTTCCAAGAATCGGAATACCCCCTGACAGGGTAGGTCCCAAAATCAGAAGTATTTTTATAATAAAAAGAAATACAAGATGTTGCGTTTTTCGACCCTGACAGGGTCCCATACCCTGACAGGGTTAAAGAAAATTTTTTTTCTCCCCCTCAATTTTCAATATTTTTTTATCTTTGTTTACAACCTATCACCCCCTCAAATATGAAAAAAATTTCCTTCTTAACCGCATTAAGCTTGCTTCTATTGATGAGCGCTTGTAAACAAAACATCAAGTATCCACTCGCACATAAGGTGGATACCGTGACCGACTACTTCGGAACAAAAATCGCCGACCCATACCGCTGGCTCGAAAACGATACCTCCGCGGAAACCGCTGAATGGGTTAAACAGGAAAATGAAATTACTAATGAGTACCTGTCTAAGATCCCCTTCCGCGAAAAACTGAAAGAACGCCTTACCAAAATCTGGGATTATCCGAAAGTAGGCGTACCTTACAAAGAAGGCCCGTGGTATTTCTTTAGTAAAAACAACGGACTACAGAACCAGTTTGTCTTGTATGTCCAGAAAGGTCTCGATGGAACCCCCCGCGTACTGCTCGATCCTAATACTTTTTCAAAAGACGGTACCATAGCACTGGCAGGCACCTCTGTCTCACACGATGGTAAATACATGGCTTACAGCCTCGCTACAAGCGGCTCCGACTGGAACGAAATCCTCATCATGGAAGTAGAAACAGGGAAAAAGTTGACAGATACCTTGAAATGGGTGAAGTTCTCCGGCATGTCATGGCAGGGCGATGGGTTCTATTACAGCCGTTACGACGAACCAGGTAAAGGTGGCGAACTCTCCGGTACCAACGAAAACCATAAGGTATTCTTTCACAAAGTTGGTACCCCACAATCCGAAGATAAACTGGTTTACGCTAATCCCCAATTCCCGCTCCGTAATTATAACGCCGGAACCACTGATGATGAACGATTCCTCCTTCTGTATGAATCGGAATCAACCAGCGGCAATGCTCTCTATTATAAGGATCTGTCGAAAAATGATAAGTCTTTCAAAAAGATCGCGGATGGTTTTGAATATGATTACAGTGTCGTTGATAACATCGGCGATAAGCTCCTGATAATCACCAACTATAAAGCACCCAAAAAGAAACTTGTCCTGGTCGATCCCGCTAATCCCGATCCAAAGAAGTGGAAAGAACTGATCCCCGAAGCTACCAACGTGCTTGAATGGGCTATCCCGGCTGGCGATAAAATGGTTGCGGAATATCAGCAGCGGGCCCATTCGGTTGCCTTCGTGTACGACCTCAACGGGAAGTTCCAGTATGAAATCAAATTGCCCGGACTGGGAAGCCTGGCTGGCTTCAGCGGAAAGAAAGGAGAGAATGTGGCTTTCTATGGCTATACTTCGTTCAACTTCCCTACAACAGTCTATAAATACGATATGGCGAAAAACGAATCGTCGGTGTACAGCAAACCACCCATCGATTTCGATCCCGATAAATATGAGGTCAAACAGGTGGAATATGCCAGCAAAGACATGACCGCCATTACCATGTTCATCGTTCACAAAAAAGGACTGCAACTCAACGGACAGAACCCGACCATGCTTTATGGATACGGTGGCTTCAATATCAGCATGACTCCCGGATTCTCCATCAGCCGGCTGCTCTTCCTCGAGAGTGGCGGCGTATTCGCTATCCCTAATATCCGCGGAGGAGGAGAATACGGAGAAGAATGGCATAAGGCCGGTACAAAACAATATAAGCAAAACGTATTCGATGACTTTATCGCCGCCGCCGAATACCTGATCGCCGAAAAATATACCTCCCCAGAAAAACTGGCTATCATGGGCGGTTCCAACGGTGGCTTGCTCGTCGGCGCTTGCATGACACAACGGCCCGATCTCTTTAAGGTCGCTATCCCACAAGTCGGAGTTCTCGATATGCTGCGCTACCATAAATTTACCATCGGCCATGCTTGGGCCAGCGATTATGGTACCAGCGACACAAAAGAGGGATTTGACTACCTGATTAAATATTCACCGCTGCATAATATCAAAGACAGCGTGAGCTATCCCGCTACCCTCGCTTTCACAGCCGACCACGACGACCGCGTCGTGCCTGCACATACGTTCAAATTCATGGCTACTCTTCAGGAGAAAAACATGGGTGAAAATCCTATCCTCGTCCGTATTGAAACCAAAGCAGGACACGGAGCAGGGAAACCCACCGCTAAAACCATCGAGGAGGTGAGCGACCTCTGGTCGTTTGTCTTTTATAACCTGAAGATGAAACCGAAGTTCTGAAAGAAAATTTTTCTGCCTCGGAAATCCGCGCTGTGCCTGTGAATCCGGCATAAGAGGATATCTTTTTGCTAAAAAAAATTACGGATGCTGCATTACCTTTTACCGGTGAACCGGATTAAGGGGTGATATAAGAACTATGATCTGCTTGTCTGACAAAACCATTCTACAGGAGCTGAAACTGAAGAAAGAATCAGCGATTCACTTCATGTACAGAGAATATTTCTCCAGCATCGTCTCAATGGTCAGGCAAAATAACGGGGTTTATGAAGATGCGGAGGATTTGTTCCAGGACGGTCTGATGGTCCTCTTTGATAAAATCTCCAAAGGACCGCTGAATCTCAACTGCAGCCTCAAGACCTACTTTTATTCCATCTGCAGGAATATCTGGTTGAGACGACTGGAACGGACAAGAAAAATGGTTTATTGCGAAGAGGTGGAAGTGAATGAACGGACACTGGCCTACAGCATGAGAGAAGAGGAGTTGAAAGAGGATTACCTGGAACGGCTCCGCTTCCTTCAGGATCATTTCCTCCGCCTCCCCAAAGACTGCCAGACCTTGTTACGTATGTTCTTTGATAAAGTACCGTTGAAGGAGATTGCCCTGAAGATGGGCGTGAGCGGCGTCAAGTATATTAAAACCCGGAAATATGCATGCAAAAATATGTTGAGGAAAAAAATCATGAACGATCCCGCATGCCAGTGTTATATTTTTCAAAATGGAGAGACAGAAGATCAATGAATGGATCGACCGATTTAATGAGGGTAGTCTGAAAGGGGAAGATTTAGCCACCTTTATTCAGATGCTTCATGATGACCCCGAACTCAGGAAGGAGGTTAGGGTTGATCGAGAGATCAACAGAATGCTTGAGGAACGGGAACTGCTGGAATTCCGGGAGGCTCTTCTGAAGGCCGGCAAGAGATCTTCCCCCGGGAAGTGGAGATGGTTCCTCCTGGCAGCCACGGTGGTAGTCCTCCTCTCTGCCGGCGGGTATTATTTGTTCCGGATCCTGCCAACCCCGGATATTCCCGAAAAAAGCCGGCTGGCTGAGCATCCAACCAAGACTCCCGGAGAAGTGGCTTTGAAAGAACTACCCATCAAAACAAGTAAGGAGACAGAAAAAAATCAGGATGTGACCCCTCGCCGGAAAAAAGTACTTCTCGCGGAATCGTTCACCCCTTGCCCTTCCCTGGAACACCTCGTGGGTGAGACTACCCGGGCGGAAGGGATTATTCTGCTGGAACCATTATCTGAAATCACCGTTCGCCGTGGTGATACAGTACAGTTCAGCTGGAGAATGACAGGCAAAGATTCCCTGAAAATAATTTTTTACGATAATCATGAACAAAAGATTCTGATAGCTGTACCGGATACCCCTGACAGATATTCTTTCCCGACAGGATCTTATCAACGCGGACTGTATTACTGGAAATTACTAAAAGATGACCAATTGGTTACGGCTGGGAAAATCAGGTGTGAGTAGGCAGACTGCTTCAACGGAAATGACGGGCAAACGGAAACTGCTTTTCAGGTTGCCCTGTCTCCTTATTTTCTTCACGACGGTAATGACGACTGTTGGCCAGCAAATTCCTTGCCACAGGGAATATGCCATGAAAGTGGCGTTGTTATCGGGAATGGCCGGTAAGGCTGATCCCGATTTCGTCTCCAAGGCATTGGATTTCCTTGAACAGGAGATACAAGAGAAATGTCCCGGTGATTCAGCCAATCTTGCCGACATTGAATACCTCAAAGGAAACCTCGATCTGGTCACCTATGATATGGCCGGGGCACGCAGTCATTTCCGTGTTGCTCGTGATCTGGCCATCACGATGACTCAGCTTTCCAGAATCGATCAGAATACAGGCTCAGCCTGGTTCCTTGACTCGGAATATGACAAGGCGAAAAGGTATTTTTTACATGCTCTTGCCGAACAGGAGTCTCTGGATGCCTTTATGCCGGCTCGTTTCCTCGACCTGTATGATAATCTTGGTTCGACATGCTTTGAGCAGGGAGACATGCAGGGAGCCTGGAAATGGTGGAATTTGTCGGAACAAACAGTGTTGAAATATTTCCCTTCGGATTCCATGAAGGTTTCGGAAGCGCTTAACAATGCGGCTTTGGTGTCTTTTGGATTAAAAGATTGGCAGAGGGCGGTGAACGATTTTCGAGGGGCCCTTCTCCTCAATCCATCACAAGGGAAAGAGAGCGCCAGAAGGGAGGTGTCGATCCGGAAAAACCTGGCCATCGCCCTGATGAAGAATGGACAGACACACGAGGCGGAACGGGTACTGGATTCGCTGCTCAGTGCGAATAACCTGCCATTCCTGGACAGGCCGGTGTTCCGGTCGGAGATCTATCGTCTCAAAGCATGGATCCGGTATGCAGATGGAGAAACAACACAATCGGATTCGCTATTGAATATTGGTCGGGAAATGATCAGGGAACTCCCCGCTGAATCTGTCCCGGGATCGGCTGCCCTGACAAACTTCCGGATCCTGAGAGATCGGGCTTGTATGCATTACCTGCAGACTGAAAGGGACCACCAGACTCCCTCCGGGACCATCTCCGATGACAGCCTTTTCGGAATGCTTGGGAAGGCTTTCGACGCGGTGAATGTCTTCAGAAACGAAATCACCGGTATCCCTGAATACATTCTGATTCATGATTCAGCAGAAATCCTCCTGAGTCGTATCCTGGATGTAGGTTTTACCTTGTCCTCCACGCGACCGGAGATCCTTCCTGTTCTTCTGTCAATAGCCGGGAATTATCATCAACGGAGCAGGCGGGCTGATGCCCTGATGAAGCATCGTGACGGATATCCGGCTGGGGATCCGCTGATCGCGAGATGGTTGCAGGTCAACCGGAAGATCTACCTTGAAGAGAAACTTGCACTTCAGCTGGCTTCAACAGACCAATGGCAGGATCCTGTCCGGGAACAACGAATGTTCCTCCTGAAAAATGAGTATGACTCGCTGGCGGCCATCATCCATGACCACTATCCTACCGACCCGGGCATGACCACACAGGGCTCTCCGGGAGAACGGCTGTCATCGCATGAGGCCATCCTTGATTATATCGTTGCAAATCGATGGATCTATCTTTTTATTATTCGGAACGATACCATCGTTATGGTACGGTCTGAACGCGACCCGCGCTTGCGGGAGCTGGTAAAAGAGCTGAAAGTCGCACTGCAGACGGACGATGAATCATCCTTCGAACCATTATCTCATGCTGTATCCGGGACATTGGTGCACCCTGCGCTGACCTGGCTGAAAGGCATAACCCGCTTATACATTATCCCGGGCAGGCAATTGTCAGGTCTCCCGTTTGAATGCCTGAGGGAGAAACCTGAAAACGGGCGCCTGCCACGTTTTCTGGCCGAACGTTTTACCCTGTCTTATCATTTGTCGCTGGATGAGATTACTCCGGATGGACGCTGGGATCAGCAGGATGAAAAGGACAATACAGATCATGCCTGTGATTTTCTGGCTTTCTCACCTGCGTTTGGCGAACAACAGCACCTGGCGGAACTCGGGAATGCAGAGCCGGAAGCCCGTGAGATCAGCGAAATGTTCCGGGCCTCAGGTTGTATGGCGGAAGTTTTTGCCGGTGAGGAAGCCGACGAAGCGACTTTCCTGGATAAACTTTCGGTTGGGAACATCATTCACATCGCCACGCATTCCAAACTGGACCCGGATCATCCCCGGCAGTCGGGGTTGCATTTCTGGAAGCAGTCACCCGTTGGTTCCGGCGATGAGTTGCTGGATGGGATCCTGGAAGTGGGGGAGGTGAATGGCCTCCGGCTGTCGTGCGAATTGCTAACCCTGAGCTCCTGTCCGCTGGGACGTTTTGACGTGAAAGAAGCCAGACCTTACCACGATATGCGCAGTACCTTCCTGGATGCAGGGGCTCAACGTGTGCTGTACAGCCTGTGGAACATCTCCGACAAGTATACACGACGATTCATGAAAGACTTCTACCGGTCGTACCTGGGAGGAAATACCTTCCCGGAATCTCTGCGTAGCGCCCGTCTCCGCATGTTGAACGACCCGGCTACCGCATCGCCGTATTTCTGGGCTGCGTTTGTGCTGATGACAAAATAATTCCCGGGATCGGGAACCTTTCTCACTTGTTTTATCTGGCTGCGACCGTCTCGATCTCCACGAGCACACCCATCGGGAGTTTTACAACGCCGAAAGCGGCGCGAGCCGGTGGATTCTCGGTGAAATATTTCCCGTACACTTCATTCATGGCCGCGAAGTTGTCCATGTCACTCAATAAACAGGTCGATTTCACAATATCACGATAATCATAGCCTGCAGCTTTCAGGATCTCACCGATATTTTTCATGACCTGTTCGGTTTGCTCCCTGATGCCGCCTTCAACCACTTTCCCTACTGCCGGATCAATGGGAATTTGTCCGGAAATATAAAGGAATCCGTTTATTTCAATCGCCTGGCTGTAAGGCCCTATTGCCTTAGGCGCTTTCTCGGTATGTATCGTTTTTTTCATGTTGAATGTTATTGCTGATTATTAATAGTCCCAGTAATTTTTCTTCTTGCTCAGTTTCATGTCCTGCAATACAGATGCCTTCACATTGATGGAGAAGGTCCACATCTGGTGCCCTCCCTTGGGAATCCATCCGAATTGCATCTCCCAGCAATGAAGATCGCGGTAAACGTCAATACGGGTGTAAGCCAGTTCATCGTTCGTGAAATCCCAGCCGGTATATACGCTTACCTTCCATTTCGGAGTGATATTCAGTTGTCCGTTGAATCCCAGTGTCTGAATGATATTTTCCTCGCGGTTCATGGTCGAGGAACTGAATTTTTTTGAATACGTGAAGGAATAGTTGATGTTGAAATTCCAGGGAATATCAAAGTCAACGTAATTGTCATAATACCTGATCACGTCTTCTTCCGCTTGCGATAAGTCAGTCCGCGATGACATCTGCTGAACCTCCTGCTGTTTTTTCTTCCCCTTTCCCGAACTGAGTGAATAATTCAGGCCGACATTCCAGGAAGTGTTATCCAGACGGAGGAGGCGCCGGCTTTTTTCCCATTCCGTCCGGTTGATGCGGTTCCCTTTTGCATCGTGGGCATACATGTCCCAAAGACTTGCATACTGCACGTTCAACCCTTTGAAAATGGTTGTCCTTCCACTCATTTGAATGGGGGACCAGTTCACGGAATCTTTCGCAATGTTATAGGAGGTGGAGATCGTAAAGTTGTCGATCAGTGAGATTTTCTTAACATTCTGAACGGAGTCTTTCCGGTTGCGCACTTTCATCTCGAGATTGTTAGCAAGACTAAGGGTAACCAGTCCCGACCTTGCTGACGAAGGCCCGCCGTATATTCCATTCTGAAAGATGCTGTATCTGCCCGGGGTGGCGGCCGTATCGTTTTCGATGTCTTTGTAATATCCCCAGAAAGGTGAACTGAAGTCGGGCATATAGGAGAAGGAAGCCGAAGGGGTCATCATGTGTCTGACTGCCTTTACCGGGCCGCCTTTGAACTGGTACATCCCGTACAAACGGGTGCTGAGGCTCGTCGTATAGCTGAAGTCAAAAGCGTTGGCGAAGCCGTATACGGTGTCGGTTTGGTAATGCCCCGACACGGTGTCGCCATTGGAAATGACCTGATCGATGTAACTTTTCCGGGTCGTCGAAAGGTACATGCGGTCATTGAGGTTGAGTGAATTCGAAAAATTGAGGTATTTCAGGATGTTCCAGGTGCCTGAGATGGGGAGAGAATGCTTGATCCCGTTCTGAAGCATTTTGGTCCAGCCGGGATTGAACAGGCAGGTGTCGTAGGTGTCGTACTGGTTTTGCATATCCAGGTTGTATCGCATGCTGATCTTATCGTACCACCTTGCTTTCCCGGCTCGCTCGGGGTTCCGGAACGGGTACATCTGGTTGACCGACAACGATACCTGCGGAAAATTGATCGTCATGGTCTTTTCAAGCGTGTTCTGGTTGTGGTTGAAGTTGAGGTTAAGAAACACTTTCCCGCCGAAATTGGTGGAATAGTTGACACTCGACTGCAGCGTGTTGGTAAGATACTGGTCAGGGGTGCTGGATATATTGTATTTGTTGAAATTCCGGCTTTGGATATTTACATTGGCCGAAAACGTACTTCTGGGTCTTGCTTTCCGGTCTTGCATATGCGTCCACATGATCCGGTAATCTTTCTCCTTGGTGAAACTTGAAGTGCCGGATACACCAGTGCGGTTCAGGGCATAACTGAGATTTAAGGTGCCGCTGTAATGATACCGGTATTTATAGGAGAATACCGGTTTGAGCGCATAACTCCCCCTCGAATAGATGTCACCGATGATTTTCAGGTCCATGTAATCATTAATGGCCCAGTAGTATCCTCCGTTCTCCAGGAAGAACCCCCTGTTTTCCGATTCTCCGTAAGCAGGAAGCAGGATTCCCGATCGTTGCCCTTTTTTGTTGGGGAAATACCCGAAGGGTAAAAACAACGGAGTAGGCACTTCGGCGATGGTCATGTGAGCGGGGCCGGTGATGATGCTCTTCCCCGGGATGACCTTCGCTTTCCCGAAGCGGAAATCAAAATGAGGATGCTCTTCATTGGAACAGGTAGTGTACCAGCCGTTCTTGATATAAACGGTATTATCGGGCTCTTTCTTGATGATCTTCCCTTGCAGATACCCTTCATCCTGCTGGGTAACTACCTGCTGGATATATCCTTTTTTAGTCTGATAATTATAGGTGATCACCTTTGAACGGAACTTCTGATCGCCCTGGGTGAATTCGGGAATTCCCGTTTCTTTGCCCGTAGTGTCCTTAACACCGGTGGCATAAACAGTATTTTTCGGGAAATTGATCACGACGTAATCGGCTTTGAGCTCAATATCCTGGTATTTCAGGTCGGCAGCATTGAAAAGGATGACATTCTTTTCTTTCATCTCGAAACGGATCGAATCCTTGGCGAGATATTCTACACGTGACTCAAGACGTTGTTTGGCCTTTTTGACGATGGTGGTATCTTTCCCGACAGTGTCTGCGGCAGGAACGACCGACAGCGTATCTGTCTGCTGAACAGGCAGGTTGTCCTGTCCCCGCAGGTTCAAGGAAACCAGCATCAGGAACCCCAGCAGGGGAATCATTACGGGTCGGACCCTTGTTGATAAGTACGTTAACAATTTGTTCCTGTAAATAGATTGTTAATGTTTATCTTTGTTTGCATCAATAATAGTCTAGGAATGCCTGAAATAGCTATGCCAACGGAGGTCAAAACTACGCAAAAAAGTTGAGAAGGATGGGTTTTTTAAGATACTTTAACAAACTCACGCTGCTGGCCCTTTTCGGAGGGTTATTCCTCTCGCCGGATCAGCTGAAGGCTCAGCCTGAGACCCGCCGCGATGTGATTGTCATCGATGCAGGACATGGCGGAAAGGATCCGGGCACTATCGGAAGGAAAGCCCAGGAAAAGTCGCTGACCCTGGCCGTCGCCCTGAAACTGGGGAAACTGATTTCCGAAAACATGAAGGACGTGGAGGTGATGTATACCCGCAACTCCGACAAGTTCATCGAACTCTACCAGCGAGCAGCCCTGGCCAATAAAAACAAAGCGGCCCTTTTTATCTCTGTGCATTGTAACGCAAACAAAAACAAGACCTTGCGCGGCGCCGAAACCTATATCATGGGGCTTCATCGTTCCATCGCCAACCTCGAAGTCGCTAAACTGGAAAATGCTTCCATCCTCCTCGAATCTGATTATAATAAAGAGTATCAGGGATTTGATCCCAATTCCGATGAATCCTACATCATCTTCAGCCTTTATCAGAATGCCAATCTAGAAATGAGCTCACAGTTGGCCTCCACCATCCAGGAACAAATGTCGGAACGGGTTGGGTTGAACGACCGCGGTGTCCGCCAGGCAGGGTTCCTCGTCCTGTACAAAACAACCATGCCCAGCGTGTTGGCTGAGATCGGCTACCTGAGTAACCCGGCTGAAGAAGATTTCCTGATCTCTGAAAAGGGACAGGATTTTATCGCCTCAGCCTTATACCGGGCAATCCGAGATTACCGTCATACCGCCGCTCCCGACCCCGGAGAATCCGCCAGTACCGTCATCACCCCCAAACCTGCGACACCCAAAGCCGATACTTCTCCATCGGCTTCCCAACAATCGTCCACACCACCATCCTCCGCTGTTTTTTATAGTGTACAGGTGAAAAGCTCACCGAAAAAGCTGAATACCGATGCGTCATCATTCAATGGATTAAAAGGCGTGAAAATGTACCGCCACGAAGGATTGTACAAGTACTGTGTAGGAGAAGAACCTACTGTCGAAAAGGCGCTCGAACTGCTCAACCGGGTGAAAAAGAAGGGCTTCCGTGATGCCTTTGTGATCGCTTTTAACGGGCAGGAACGGATCACCATAAGCCAGGCAAAGAAGCTGCTGGGACAATAACGGATAATTTTTACAGAAGGAAAACGTTTTTTATCTGTCAATAATTGACTGATTTCGTACTTTTGATTGTTTTTTGAAAGAGGTAGCCATGAATCCGAAAAAATTGAAAATAAGGAAAGAGGTCATTGTGGGGTTCCTCTTTGTCGTGGCGCTGGCCATTTTAATCTGGGGAATTATGTTCCTGAAAGGGACGGAGATGTTCCGGGACAGGATGATTGTTTATGCTGTGTATGATAAAGTGAACGGATTGGTTCCTGCTAACCCGGTCACCATCAACGGGCTTACTGTGGGACAAGTCAAATCGCTTGAGTTCAGTAAAAAGGATCCGAAGAAGATTATCGCTACCCTTTATATCAATGATGCCAGCTACCCGATCCCGAAAAATTCACTGGCCCGCATCATCAGTTCCGACCTTATGGGCTCCAAAGAGGTGGTTATCGCCCTGGGTGATTCACCTCAATTATTGAAAACCGGAGATACGCTGAGCGCACTCACCGAAGCCACCCTCGGGGAAGAAGTCAACCGGCAACTGGCCCCGTTGAAACGGAAAGCGGAAAACCTCATCAGTTCTATCGACACCATCGCCACGGTCATCAATCAGGTGCTGAATGAAAATACCCGGCAGGATCTCATCGGGGCGATCGGCCACATCAAAGAAGCGCTGACCAACCTGTCTCATACCACCTATAACATCGATACGCTGGTCAGTACCGAAAGAAATAACCTGGCCCGCATCATCGGCAATGTCGAATCCATCAGCGCTAACCTGAAAAAGAACAACGAAAAGATCAACACCATCCTGACTAATTTTTCGAATATCAGCGATTCTCTTGCCAAGGCAAATGTCCCGGCCACGTTCGCTGAAGTGAACCGGGTGGTCACCAACCTCGATGCTGTCGTCGATAAAATCAACCGGGGCGATGGTTCCGTCGGATTGCTCGTTAATGATAAAAAACTGTACAACGAAGTGGAAAAAGCCGCACGTGACCTGAATCTCCTGCTCGAGGATATCAAGGCGAATCCCAAAAAATACGTGAAGGTCTCTGTGTTTTAATCCCGGTCGTCGGTCTTCTCCGGCTCTTGCTCCCGGAAGATATCTTTCTTCTCCATTGGTCGCTTGTCTTCCTCCCATTTGAAATCCCTCAGGATGACATCATTGGGGGAAAGTTCGTTTTCGGGGAACAAAGCGTATGAAGGACTTTCGATGTAGGTGATATCCTGAACCTTATTGTCATTAACAAAGATCAACATGTTGCTGGATACCCCTTTGTTGATACCCACGAGCGATCCGTTGTCTTCGCGCACATAATACACGGTTTCCGCATTGCCCATCACCACTACTTTATAAAGGTGATTGTCACGGAAGTACCCGATCATGTCTTTTCCTTTGATCTGATTAAAGCGGAGGCTGTCATCGCGCGAGATGATAAAGGAAGAATTGTACATCACCAGCGAATCCATCTTCCCGTTATGAAGGGTTAATGACATGGTATCGGCGCTGAGTTGGTTTTCGCCTGACCATACCACCGGGTTGTTATACATACGCATGGTGGAATCGATCCCGGTATATACCAGTGAATCGCAAAGGCCTTGCAGATCCTGTCGGAAAAACCTGACGTTATGGAAAGCAAAAATCTTTTTCACGGTACGTGTTGTGTCGAAATATCCCTGGATGGAGTCGGAATGCATAAAGAGCGTGTCGCTTTTGTCAATCAGACCCACCAGCGCGCTGTCGGTCATGAAGGCGTACCCAGGTTCCCGGTAGTATTGTCCGAAGTTACCGGCCAGCAGCACATTCTCGGCCGTGTCGACCATCATGGCGTTGTCATAGACCTCGCCGAAGCCCGTCGAACGGTTATAGTACATGGTGTCGCCGCTGAGGATCTGGGCTTCGTGGAATATTTTCCCGCGTTTGCTGAGATGGACCTCGTCGGTCTTGGTATTATACCACCCGTTTTCGGTGTAGATCGAATCCTCCTTGCCCACGATGGTGGTCGGACCAAAGAAATAGGCTCTTTCACTGACCGTATTATAATGGAGCGTGTCGGACCTCATTTTATATTTTTGGCTGAATCCAAGGACTTTCTCCCGGAAGATAAACTCTTTTTTATCGGTATAATACAAGCCATAGTGACTGACCATGACATTTTTATCGTTGACAATTTTTCCCCAGTAGTCGTACCGGGCGATATCTGTGGTCCGGTCGTAGATGATCGTGTCGGAAGTAAGGACGGTTTGGTTGTCCACCAGTCTGGCATTTCCTTTCAGACGGGCGATTTTGGTATTGCCGTCGTAGCGGATCGAATCGCCGAAGATGTTCAGGGTGTCGCTGATCATGATGTGGACGTTCCCGAAGGCGATGACCGAATTAACAGCTTCGTTAAGCCAGGCGCTGTCGCAATAAAGATAGGCGCTGTCGTGTGAAAGCACCACGTTGCCGATGATCCGCTGGATATCGGGATTGAGTTTCTTGTCGTACTGCCAGGTGTCGGCCTGCTCCAGAAGGATACGGGTGGTGCCTCCCGATTGAGAAAAAACAGGAGTCAGCCGTCCGGCTATCAGCATCAAAAAACAGGCGAAAAACAATATCCGTTTCATGCAGAAAAATTAGTGATGCAAAGCTAATGATTTTACGATTTCTGACATCGGGCTTCAGAATGTGTAAAAAAACAAGGTTGACATTCATTCATTTCCGATAAAATCAGTACCTTTGAAGCCCTAATTTTTCTATTTAATTGAAGAAATGAAGCAGCCATTTGATCCTCAGAAAAACTATGCGGAAACACGTGAAGCTATCGGATATGTAACGCTTAAAGAGGCTACCCAGTCTGACTATGACCGTGTTGGATTCATGTCGGGACTGGAAGTCCACCAGCAATTGAACACCCGCGAAAAACTCTTCTGCCGCTGTCCTGCCGGCATCTTCCAGAAACCCGATGAATACGATGCCGAATTGATCAGGCATATGAGACCCACCTTGAGTGAACTGGGTGAATACGACGGCACAGCCCTGATGGAGTTCAAGACCCGCAAAAATATCATCTATCGTATTTCGAATAAAACAGCGTGTACTTACGATGTCGACGACACTCCGCCTTTCCCCTTAAACCGGGAAGCGCTCAGACAAGCCATTGAAATTTCACTGTTGTCAAAGCTGAAGATCGTTGGTGAAGTGCACATCACCCGTAAGCAGTATCTCGATGGAAGTATCCCCACCGGGTTCCAGCGTACCGCCATCATCGGTGTGGAAGGAGAGATTCAGCTGAAAAACAAAAAAGTAAAGCTGATCCAGCTCAGTCTTGAAGAAGATGCTTGTCGCGAAGTATCGGATATCGGCCATGTCAGAGTATACCGTACCGACCGCCTTGGCATGCCCCTGATTGAGACCGTCACCTATCCCGAGTTCAAGAACCCCGGTGAAGTGAAAGAGGGAGCTGATTATATCCGTTTCCTGAATCGCAGTACCGGCAAGGCCCGCATGGGCATCGGTTCGACCCGCGCCGACGTGAACGTGAGCTGCAAAGGCGGTACCCGCGTCGAAATTAAAGGGGTGGCTCATACTGCCTGGATGCCTCGTCTGACCCATATCGAAGTCTTCCGTCAATGGGCGCTGCTTCATGTCCGCGACATTCTGAACGCACGCGTTCAGGATCCCACCACCTGGAAGCTCAGCTCCCGGGAACTGACAGAAAAAGAATTCAAATTCAACCTGCCTCCCAATCACGCGAAAGATAAAACCACCAAGCTGGTAGTGGTGAACCTGCCCCAGTTTGAAGGGATATTATCTCATTTTACCCAGCCGGGAAAAGTTTTTGCTGACGATTTTACCGACAGACTGAAAGTGATCGCCTGCATTGAACGACCCAACATGTACCACTCGGAAATGCTGGAAAATGCCCTTGGCGAAAAAACCTGGGAAAAACTCCGGAAACTGGCAGGCAGCAAACCCGGTGATGCACTGATCCTCTTCTGGGGACCGGAAGCCGATATCAAAACAGCACTCGATACGATCGAAGAACGTTGCAAGATGGCTTTCACCGGAGTACCCAACGAAACACGTAAGTCTTTTGAAGATGGAACTACCATTTTTGAAAGAGTTCTTCCCGGCGCTGACCGCATGTATCCCGATACCGACTCGGCTCCTATTCCTCTGGATGATGCCGAAATACAGGAAATGAAAAACCATCTCCCGGTCCTCGTCTCCGAACGGTTTAAACAACTCAAAGACTGGAATGTCCCGGAAGATACCTATACCTTCCTGCTGAAGAATAACCTGGTGCCGTTGCTTGAGAAGATCAGCAACGAGCTCGATATCCCCGCTTCTTTCGCGGGTACCGTGCTGGGACATACCGTGAAACACCTGGAAAATAAATATCCGGAAACTACCGGGTTCAGCTACCAACAGGTGTACGATATTCTGAAATATCTGAAAGAAAAGAAAATGGATTTGCGGATCATCCGGAAGATGCTTGAAGTTCAGTTCCAACACCCGAAAATGGATCCTGAATCCATCCTGACCAACATCGGCTTCAAAGAGATACCGGCAGAAGAAATACTGTCCAAGGTACCCTTCCTGGTGAAGAAATATCAAGAAATCCGTACCTCGGAAGAAAATGCTGCCGGCCACCGCTGGATCATGGGAAACCTGAGCAAAATCGGCCTTGGTAACATTTGCCTAACAAATCTTTCGCAACTTATTAAGTTATAATACTTAACATATCAATTCTTCATTATTTAATCATGAGCGACGATATTTTTCAAGGCTATAAAGGACACGCACTCGAAGTACTGCAGAAATTCAATGCCCGGGTTTGGGCACAGGTAAAAATTCATTCCTCGCGCGGGGAGTTTGAAGGGACGATCCTTCCCCGGGCGGAAAATACCGATGATAAGCACATTGTCCTGAAGATCTTCACAGGATACAATATCGGTGTTGACGTTAATACCATCACCGGCATCGTGGAGTTGGGATACAAGAAAGCCGTTTATAAGATACCGGAAAAGGAATTTCCGTATTCGAAAGAAAAACACAACGTGAAACTGCTGGGTACCGGCGGTACCATTGCCTCCCGGCTTGATTACCGTACCGGGGCCGTGATCCCCGCGTTCTCGCCTGGTGAACTCTACGGAGCTGTCCCTGAATTGGCCGACATCTGTAACCTCACTACCGAGAAGCTGTTCGCCGTGTTCAGCGAAAACATGGGTCCTGAACAATACAAGAAACTGGCTGTTGCCATCGGGCAGGAGATCGAAAAGGGTACCGAAGGAATCATCATCGGTCATGGCACCGATACGATGCATTATACCTCGGCTGCTTTGACCTTCATGGTTCAGAATTCTCCCATCCCCATCGTGCTGGTGGGTTCACAGCGTTCCTCCGACCGTCCCAGCTCCGACGCGGCATTGAATCTGATGCATGCCGCTACAGCCGCCGCTCATGGCGACATCGCCGAAGTCATGGTATGTATGTTCGGACCAACCTCCGATGAGTATGGCTTCCTGCACCGCGGAACCCGCGTCCGGAAAATGCATTCATCCTACCGCTCGACTTTCCGCACCATCGGCGACATCCCACTGGCTACTGTGACCCGCCAGGGTGTGACACCGCTGAAACAGGATTACCACCACCGCCGCACCGACCGCGAAGTAAAGATCATGCCTTACTACGAAGAAAAGGTGACGATGCTCTATTACTATACCAATATGCAACCCGATGTCATCGACGGCCTTGTGGACGCTGGTTACAAAGGGATCATCATCATCGGTACAGGACTGGGACACGTGAATAAACCGATCTACCCCGCTATTGAACGGGCCATCAAAAAAGGCGTCGCCATCTACATGACGGTTCAGACCCTCTGGGGTTATGTTCACATGTTCGTGTACGATACCGGACGCGACCTCATGGCCAAGGGTATCATCCCCGCGGAAAACATGCTGCCGGAAGTGGCTTTCATCAAATTGAGCTGGGCATTGGGACAAACCAACGATCTGGAAAAAGTGAAAGAGATCATGCTTACCCCCATTAACGGAGAGATTACCCGCAGAGAACCTTACAACGGTTACCTCATCTACCAGGGCGGTGTTCCCGAAGTGGAAGAGTTTATCAGAAAAGTGCATAAATAATTATATCGCCCTTATACCGGTTACTATTTCTGGTCAGGACTTCTGTCGTTTTCAATAATAGACCTAAACTCTAATCATATGAAAAGTACGTTATTCAGAATCAGCTGTCTGATCCTCCTGATCATGGCAGTTACGGGCCTTCAGGCTCAGAAAACTTACAAGTATGAGTCCGTCCAAGGGGATCCCCTGAAAGTCAGGATTTATACGCTCGACAACGGGCTGAAGGTGTACCTCTCCGTTTATAAGGACGCACCACGAATCCAGACAGCCATCGCGGTAAGAACCGGTGGCAAAAACGACCCTACCGACAATACCGGAATGTCGCACTACCTGGAACACATGATGTTCAAAGGAAGCGATGAATTCGGTACCAGCGATTTCGCCAGCGAAAAGGTGCTGCTTGATCAGATCGAAGCAACCTTTGAAGTGTATAAAAAAACTACCGATCCCGATAAACGCAAGGATATCTATCACCGGATCGACAGCCTTTCACAATTGGCCAGCAAGTTTGCTATCGCCAATGAGTACGATAAACTGGTAGGAACGATTGGCGCTAAAAACACCAATGCGTTCACCGGGACAGAAGAAACCGTGTATATCAACGACATTCCGTCGAACAAGATCGAACCTTGGCTGGATATCGAATACGAACGTTTTAAAGATCCCATCTTCCGTCTTTTCCATACAGAACTTGAGACAGTCTATGAAGAAAAAAATATCAGCCTGGATACTGATGACGACAAAATCTACGATACCCTCTTCTATTACATGTTCCCCCACAATACCTACGGAACACAAAGCGTGATCGGAACAGTAGCCCATCTGAAAAATCCTTCGCTGACATCGCTGAAAGCATACTATGCCAGCCGTTATGTCCCCAATAACATGGCTATCATGATGGCCGGTGATTTTGATCCCGATCAGGTGATCGCTCAGATCGATTCCCGCTTCGGACACCTCCAGGCGAAACCCGTTGAAAGTTATAAAGTCAACCCTGAACCTCCCATCACCAAGCCGGTCAGCAAGGAAGTTTTCGGTCCCGATGCCGAATCCATCACGATCGGTTTCAGACTGGGCGGAGCAAAATCGGCTGATGTTGATCTGGCTACTATCTTCTCAGGTATCATGAGCAACGGCACTGCCGGACTCCTTGACCTGAACCTGAACCAGGCACAGAAAGTGCTGGAAGCCGGATCAAGCACTTATACGCTGACCGATTTCACCGCCGATATGTATTACGGTAAAGCAAAAGAAGGACAATCGCTGGAAGAAGTGAAAGACTTGATTCTTGGCCAGATTGACCTGGTGAAAAAAGGTGAATTCCCCGACTGGCTTATCCCTGCTGTCATCACCAACTTGAAACTGAAAGAGATCAAGGATCAGGAAACCAACATGGGACGAGTGTTCAACATGCTCGATGGCTTTATCCAGGAAATTCCGAGGAAAGATAAAGTGGAGATGATCGACCGCCTTTCGAAGATCACCAAACAGAACATTATCGACTTTGTTAACAAGAACTATGGCGATAACTACGTGATCGTTTACAAACGGACCGGCACCCCTGTTGAACCGGTGAAAGTCCAAAAGCCGGAGATCACCCCGCTGACCATGAACCGGGATGCCGAATCAGACTTTCTGAAGAAGATCATGGCTGAACCTGCGAAAAACATTGAACCGGAATTTGTGGATTACAATAAGGCGATCAATCACTTCGAGATCAAACAGAACATCCCTGTTTTGTATGTGAAGAATACCGAAGATGATATCTTCTCATTGTCATACTATCTCCCGATGGGGACCAATAATGACAGGCTTTTAGGTACTGCTCTCAGCTACCTGCCGTATCTCGGAACCTCAAAATACACACCGAAAGAGATCCAGGAAGAGTTCTATAAACTCGGATGCTCCTTTGATGTAAGTAGCGGAAGTGATGAGATGAGGGTGATGCTCACCGGTCTCAACGAAAACATGCAGAAAGGTCTCCAGCTTTTTGAACATCTTCTGGCTGATGCACAACCTAACCCGGAAGCTCTTGATAACCTGGTTTCCGATATCCTCAAGACAAGGGGAGATGACAAACTGAATAAGAGCAAGATTTTGTGGAATGCCATGTACAACTACGGCGTATATGGATCTTCCTCTCCATTCACCAACATCCTTTCGGAAACGGAACTGAAATCCCTGAAACCCGCCGACCTGATCTCCGTGATCAAAGGAATCACCGGATTCCAGCACCAGATCCTTTATTATGGCCCCATGCCGGTTGATCAGCTTACATCAATCCTGAATACAGGTCATAAGACTCCTCCCTCGCTGAAACCCATCCCCGCAGGGGCTCGCTTCACCGAACAGGAAAACGATCAGACCAAAGTCTTTACGGTTGATTACGATATGAAACAGGTGGAGATTGTCATGCTCTCGAAATCTGCTTCTTACGATAAAGCCATTATCCCCGAGATTCGCCTCTTTAACGAGTATTTCGGTGGCGGGATGAATTCCATCGTATTCCAGGAAATCCGTGAATCCAAAGGACTTGCATACAGCGCCAGCGGTGGTTACCGCACTGCTTCCTGGCCATGGCAGCATAATTATATCTTCTCCTATATCGGAACACAGACCGACAAACTGCCCGAAGCCATGAAGACTATGTTCGGGATCTTTAACCAGATGCCGGAAAGTGAAAAAGCCCTGACTGCCTCCAAAGAAGCGTTGCTGAACAAGATCCGCACCGAGCGCATCACCAAAGGAAACATCCTGAATACCTACCTCTCTCTCCAACGACTGGGAGTGAACTACGATATCAGGAAGGATGTCTTTACCCGCGTCCCGGAAATGAAATTCGCCGACCTGAAAGCTTTCCAGGAAAAGATGATCAAGGATAAAAAATACACGATCATGGTCCTTGGCAAGAACGATAAGCTTGACATGAATGTCCTTGGAGCTTATGGCCCCGTCAAGGCTCTCAAGCTGGAAGATGTATTCGGATATTAATACAGATGATCTGATAATCTGACATAAGAAAGAGCCGGCATTGATTTGCCGGCTCTTTCTTTTTTGAGGAAATCCCTAGAATGTGATTCCTACCATCATCTCCCATCGCCATTTCTCATCACCCGGCAGATAACAACTTCTCACTCCCGCTTCGAACGGGTAGATGAACCGCAGCAGGTGGAAGTCGGCCGTGAGTTCAGCTCCGGCAGACGAGGAATTCAGGGTGCGATCATTCAGGGTTCCTTCGGCATAATCATAAAAGAGATTCAGTTTGAACCTCTTGATATACATCAGCGAACCGATACTCCAGTCCGGGTAGCAAAGGGGCAACTTATAGCCGGCTGACAGACTGAACATCTTATCAGCATAAAAACTCGTGGTACCGCGCGGAAAAGCGAGGATATCGGAAAACAGGTTATTGCCTTTGCGGCTTTCCCACCGTTGTTGTCCTCCCGCATATAGCCGTATTCCATGATGTTTGAAAAAACCGGGGAAGTACAGGTTTACCTCGCATCCCAGGATACTGCCCGGGTCGTACCCTCCGAAAGGCCCGTGCTTGTATGCGATATAGATGTTCTGCCCGAATCGCGGGTACATGTCTTTGAAGTTTGAAAATTGATAATTGGCGGCATAAAGAGCGTAATCGAGATGCCAGACGAATCCTTTAAAATACGCTGCCGGAGTTTCAGGATTGTGTATGTAATGAACAATTCCGGTGTTGATACGGGGAGTGAGGTACCGGGAATACTTACCCCTGCTCAGGTTCCAGGGGATGCTGACATTCGCACTGAAATCGCTGATATTCCAGGTGTACCGGTGGCTGTTGCCGGCGGTATCCTTTACATAGCGTGCTTCTTCCCCGTATTCGATGGAAACTCCCATTTCGGGATATAAACCCGAGTAAGTAAGATTACCGTAAATTTTACCGGTATGATCACCGGGATGATAGCGGTATCCGGCTTCGGCAGTCATGGTGCTGAGCTCATTCTGTGAAATCACCGACACTCCCGGCTGCACATCCAGGTTCGTGGCATCCAGGGCGACCGGAGCCCAACTGTGAGGAAGAAAGAGATGAGAGAGTTTCGAATACCGTTTTTCGGGGTATGACGGCATGCCGGTGGTATCGCCTGTCAGCAGTTTGTCTAGGCCATAATGTAACACGGAATCCTGGATGTTGCACTGCTCCTGGGCTGCCAGTGGTTCGTATAAGCGGATGGAATGATTGGTGGTATGATCTACACGGGTCCACTTCGCCGTTTCCACCCGGCTCTTCCTCAACATGAGTCCGTCAGAAGTGATGGATGACCAGAAAAGCAGGTCCTTCCGGGGAGTAAAATTAGGGTTGTATGCCCCGAAACGCGAGGAATGGGCGACAAAGATTTCACGGGTGGTTTCATCGAAGTAGCAGAGGTTGTCAATGCCTGTGTATGAGGCGGTGAAGAAGATGGTATCTTCGGAAAGGTAGACGGGTCCCGAGATGTTGTCGCGGCTGTCGCGGATCAGCCAGATCAGGGAATCGGACCGGGTGTGTATCTCCGCCAGTGATTTTCCCCGGTCGGTGACGGTGCAGAACAAGATCTCTTCTCCATCGGGTGACCAGGTAGGTTCGGTAACCAGCATCTTCCCGGGGAAGGGATAGCTTTTCGTCACCTCTCCGGTGCCGGCATCCAGGATATCCAGCGAGCAGTTGCTCATGATATCAACCTGGACGGCCGCCACCTTCCGGGAATCGGGTGAAAGCGCGGGGAAGAAATAGCGGCTTTTTCTGGTCAGATAACGGGTCTTCCCCGTTTCCATGTTGTGGATGCGGATCACGGCATAGTTCCGGTTGCTCCACCGGGCATCGGGCACGTATTCGCTCCAGGCCAGCAGAGACCCTGAAACACTGAGGGCGTTTTTAATATAATCGCCGGGAGTGATGATCGTTTCTTCTTTTCCCGTCTGAAGATCGATATGGACGATCCGGTCGGGATCTTCGTAGTCCGACCGGAGGGCAATCACCGAGGTGCTGTCGTTCAAAACGGGGAATTCATAGTTGGTATAATTATGGGGATCTCTTTTTGTGATATCCACACAAGGAGTGACTTCCGTGACAGAATCCTGAGCGGTCCATCGTTTGGCGAGATCGTTCATGGCTTCCCGGTAAAACCGTCGTTTGCTTAAGCCGGTTACCTGGTGGATACCCGAATTGAACGGCACGACCATGAACGGAAGCTGTGCGCTCCGGCCAAGTGCGTGATCCCAGAGATCTGGTCCGAACTGATCCCGCCCCCATGCTACCAGGTGGTAACCGAGGACATAAGCATCGGGAGTGAAGTCTCGGTACGATCCCATGGTCGCTTTATCGTACGAATAAATCCCTTTTTCGAGAAGCTGGGAACGGAGAATATTTTCAAAAGCCGGAAGCCGTCCCCTGCCGGAGTTGGAAAGAGCCGTCTCGGTGCAAACAGCATCTCCTTCGAGAAACCAGGTGGGGATGTACAATCCCAGCACGGCGCCGGTAGCCTGTTCTCCGAAGAGATACGAAAGAATCCGGGTGAAACCCCGGTTCATCCCGGCTGTCTGTACCGCATGACGGTATTCGTGGATTGCCAGCTGTTCAAGCCACTCCTGGGCATAGGAATCCTGCGGAGGGCAGGGATACAACTCGATGCGCCGCGGTGCCCAAACGGTGAGGCCGTTCGACAGTGCCGATTGCGAATGGATGATGAACGGGATGCGCGGAACACGGGCTTTCAGTGTAGTGGTCTCGTGCCTGGCGACCAGATCCAGCACGTTGGCGAGGTATTGAGCCTGGGACGAAAACGATCCGGGGTAGATCAACCGGTACTTCTCTGTCTTTATCTGCCGCCAGGAGAGAGAAGCCGGGTCCTGTCCCGTGGAGTAAAACTGGGAGAACACCGGAATCCATCCGCAACAGCATATAATAAGTACCGGTATCTTCCGAAACATCATCATATTCCCCCTCACTGTTCACCCATGATCACCGGCACCCTGGTATTACAATGCCTGCAGGTGCCGTCCGGCTGCAGCCCTTTGATGGTGACATTGTATCCCGATCTGGCAATGAGGACCGAATTGCAGGATGGACAGCGTGTATCCTGACCATATTGTGTATAGAGGTTACCGACATAAACGTATGTAAGATGGAAGCGCGCGATCTCAAAAAGCCGGAGGAGCGTTTTCTCCGGGGTGGGAGGGATGGTGAACAGATGGCGGGGGAAATACCGGGAAAGATGCAACGGGGTGTCTTTCCCCAGCTCCATCGCGATCCATTCAACCATGGAGATGAACTGGCCTTCATCGTCATTCAGTCCGGGTATGATCAGCGAAGTAATCTCAAGGTGCTTACCGGCTTTCCGGATATTCAGCAGGGTCTCTTTCACCGGGGCGAGGCGGGAGGCGGTATAGATATGATAGAAATGCTCTTCGTTTGCTTTCAGGTCAACGTTAAAAGCATCGATATACGGCATCAGCTCCTCCAACGGTTTCGGATTGATGTAGCCGTTGGTGACCATGACGTTCTTCAGACCCCTGGCTTTTACCAGACTGGCCGTTTCAAGCATGGTCTCGTAGAAAATCACGGGTTCATTGTACGTATAGGCTACTCCGATATTTTCGTGGATTCTGACAGCTTGTTCTGCTATTTCTGAAGGCTCCAGAAGGGTTCCTCCGGGAAGGTGACCGTCTCTCACCTGCGAGATCTCGTAGTTTTGGCAGAATTTACACTGTAAATTGCACCCGAAGCTCCCTATGCTTAAGATCCTCCCTCCGGGGAAGAAATGGTAAAGCGGCTTTTTCTCGATCGGGTCGATGGCGACAGAACTGAGCAAGCCATAGTTGAGCGTGACCAGCTGCCCGTCGCGATTTTCCCGTACCTCGCAAATACCACGTCGGCCGGGCGAGATCACACAACGATGCGGGCAAAGTTCACACTTCACCTTGTTGTCATGGACTTTCTCGTACCAGCGTGCTTCTTTCATCGGGACTATTTTTCCATATAAAAATACATTATTTTTTTCGTTTTTATCAGATACCAGCTGCAGAACAACCTCGATAATTGCCTCCGCTGTATAAAATTTTCTACTTTTACCTGAAAGAAATTCACTAATCATGTCTATCAACCGAAGAAGATTTCTGGGAAGGATGGGTCTGGCTCTTAGCGCCATGACCATTCCCGGATTGTTTGATCATGCGCTGGCCGGTACGTCGGAAGAAGACTTGTCTCTCCTTACTCCGGAAGAGGTGTCGCACATGGGCGACAGCGATTTCTGGGGGTGGATGCAGCAAGCGTATACGGTCAGTCCCAATATCATCAACCTGAACAACGGAGGGGTGAGTCCGCAGCCCAAGGTGGTGCAGGATGCTTTTATCCGGTATCATCAGCTTGCCAACGAGGCGCCTTCTTACTATATGTGGCAAATCCTCGACCAGGGACGCACGGCGCTGCGGGAAGACATGGCCGCCTTCGCCGGATGCCTCCCCGAAGAGATCGCCTTCAACCGGAACACCACCGAAGGGATGAACCAGGTCATCTTCGGCCTCGACCTGAAAGCCGGCGATGAAGTGGTCCTCTCGAAAGTCGATTACCCCAATGTGATGACATCGTGGAAAACGCGCGAAAAACGCGACGGCATCGTACTCAAATGGGTCAGTCTGGACCTCCCTTCGGAGGATGAAGATTACCTGGTACGGTCGTATGTGTCGCAGTTCACGGAAAAGACGAAGGTGGTGAACCTGACCCACATTATCAACTGGATCGGACAGATCATCCCGGTACAAAGGATCGCGGATGAGGCCCATAAACGGAATATAGAGGTGGTGGTCGATGGGGCCCATACTTTTGCTCTCCTCGACTTCAAAATCCCCGATCTGCATTGCGATTATTTTGCCACCAGCCTTCACAAATGGCTCTGCGCTCCCTTTGGCGCCGGACTGCTGTACGTAAAAAAAGATAAGATCAGCGGGCTCTGGTTCCCGGAGGATGATCCCCATTCGGAAAAGATCACTAAGTTCGAAAGATTGGGAACGCGATCATTCCCTACGGAGATGGCTATCGGCAGCGCCCTCGATTTCCACCTGATGATCGGCCCGAAACGAAAGGAAGAACGGCTGAGATACCTGAAGAACTACTGGATGGAGGCGGTGCAGGGAATCCCGAAAGTGCATACGCACACCTCCCCGGATCCCCGCTTCGGATGTGTGATCGGACTGGTCTCCATCGATGGCATCAAACCAAATGAATTTGTCTCCAAACTCTTTGCAGGTTATAAGATCCATACGACCAACATTGATTACGAGAACATGTCGGGCGTTCGCGTCACCCCTCATGTCTATACCCAACCGAGGGATCTGGACAAGCTGGTGAAAGCCATCGGAGAAATTGCCGCGAACAGTTAAAGGCCGGTTTTCAGACTGAATTAGAAGAACAATTATTATACAGGCAATGAAAAAATTGATCGGATTACTGCTGTTTTCTTTTTTAGGGATTCTTGCACAGTCGCAGGATCTGAAGGTTATTACTCCGCCTTCGGCGCCGAAGCCTATCGGGCCTTACAGCCATGCCCTGATGAAAGGAGAGATGTTGTTTGTTTCGGGTCAGATTGCGATCGACCCGAAAACGGGACAGGCTGATACCGCCACGCTGGAGAAGGAAGTGAACTGCGTGATGAAAAACGTTCAGGCGATCTTGACGGAAGCGGGCCTGGATTGGTCGAACGTGATGAAGACGACCATTTACACCACCGATCTGAAGTATTTCGAGACCATCAACCGAATCTATGCTTCTTACCTGAAACCGCCGTACCCGGCCCGGGAGACCATACAAATAGCAGCCCTTCCCAAAGGGATGCATGTGGAGATCTCGGTGACGGCTATGAAATGATCAACTGACCAGCCATTCAATGGCTGCTTCACGGGTGCTGAATATCTCGAAACGAAAATTCGGGATCGTGATCGATTCGTTGCGAATGAGCAAGGAATAAGCCGTGGCCCTGGGATCGTTCAGAATAATGGCATCTTTGAGTAACTCAAATTTTGCCGCATATCTTCGCACAAGCTCCGCAATCTGCCGATATTCCGTATTTGATAATTCGAAAGTGGAATCAAAGGCGTCGGTCAGAATAAGCAACCTCGGTGGATAATCCTTGAAATTTTTCAGTTTGCTGATGTAGCTGATTATTTCCTCAAAGGAGACCTGCCATCCAAAGAAGGTCTCATAGATCCCGGTTTCCCGGTTTAACTGACTGTTTATCATCTTCCCCCGAAAATATGGAGCTAATATAAGATAATTTCAATGATAAACAACTCGGATGTTATAAAAATGTTTGGTTCCGGAAAAAGAAATTAAAAATACGTTTTGGTCACCAGGTAGGCCTGAACGTATTCCCCGATGGCATCTTCAAGAGAGGTAAATGGCTTTGAATAGCCGATGCTCCTCAGTTTTGACATTTCTGCTTCCGTAAAATACTGGTATTTTTCGCGGATGTCCGGGGGGATGTCCGTAAAGTCGATGGCAGGTTCGCGATCCAGAGCAGTAAAGACGGCTGTAGCCAGATCCAGGAATGTTCTTGCTTTCCCGGTACCGAGATTGTAGATTCCCGAATGATCCGGATGTTCCATCAGGAAAAAGAGGACATCAATGACATCTTTCACGTAGATGAAATCACGAAGCTGAAGTCCGTCGCCAAAATCAGGCCGGTGTGACCGGAAAAGGCGGGCTCTCCCGGTCTCCATAATCTGATTGAACGAGTGGAAGATCACGGAAGCCATTCGGGCTTTATGGTATTCATTCGGTCCGAAGACATTAAAAAATTTCAACCCGTACCAGGAAGGCGGGGTCTCCCCCTG
>DAONET010000014.1:54341-61598 GCA_035403225.1 Bacteroidales bacterium
ATATGAAAGACAAAGTCGATTTGCCCGTTGTTCTGCCGGAACCACTCGAAAAAGCGGGATCTGTCAACAGTGGTGGTAAAGACTTTCTTCAGAATATTACGGTTTTTTATCTCTTTCGAGAAGTCATCCACCAGTACAATATCCTTTATCCCTTTATTATTCAGCTTGCTCACCAGACAACTCCCGATGAAACCTGCTGCGCCGGTTACAATAATCATATCTCACGAAGTGTTTAGGCAAAGATACTCAGTCCTGCCGGAATTCAGCCGGAATTATTGCCGGTAATCACCTTCCCGGTCATTCCCAGAACCTTGCCAGGTCTCCGGCACTTTCCCGTTCTTTCAAGATTTGGAATTTTCCCTCTGTGTATCCCATTATTCTGGGAGTGAAGCGACTGTTGTACCTCGACCACATGGAGAAAGTGTACCCTCCGGTGTCATGAATGATGAGGTAATCACCTTCTTCCAGTTCTGGAAGAAGGACGTTCCGGGCCATGATGTCGCCCGAGAAGCAAAGCGGACCAGCCAGGTTCCAGGGCGTTTGGCAGAGGTTTGTTTTCAACTGACCGTTACGGTCGACGACACTGTACTCGTGATGCCAGGCTTTCGGGTTGAAACATTCGCGCAGGAAAAGGTCAGCGCCGGTATGGATCATGGCCGTGTTGATGCCGTTGTCATGTTTGATGTATTCAACGCGCGAGGCAGTCCATCCCGTGTTGGTAAATACCCAACGGCCGAATTCAGTGATCAGTGAGCGATGACCGGCGAACAGGATGGGGAACCGTGATCTCAGGGTATGGGCATAGTCTTCGATATCATACGCTGTGTCTGATGATCCATAAGATATGGGGAAGCCTCCCCCGATGTCAAACCGGGTGATTCGGCCGGGTGTATCCGACTCAGCTTCCTTCACCAGCTCAACCAGCACGCCGACGCTTTCGGCCAGCAGGTTCGGATGACAACCCTGCGATCCCACGTGAAGGTGAACTCCCGTAAGCCACGGGTATTCCCGGAAAGCCCGGAGAAGGGCTGCCCGTTCTGTCTTGATGGGGACTCCGAACTTTGAATATTCTCCGGCTGTACTCGATTCGGCGATAGTCCCGCTCCCCGATTGAGGGTTGATCCGGATGCCGGCTGCCCCTTTCATCGGAGAACCGCCAACCAGGCCGGCGATACGATCCAACTCTGCCAGGCTGTCGGCGTTGATATGAACTCCGGCATTCAGGGCAGCGGCAAGATCCTGGCGCGTTTTTACAGGTGAATCGTAAACGATCCGTTGAGGAGGATAGCCTGCCTGTAACGCCAGATACACTTCCCCGATGCTGGCGGCTTCAACGCCTGTCTGTGGCGAAATGTTTTTCGTGTACTCCATGATCCGGCGAAGCGGGTTGGCTTTGATGGCTAACGCATGAAGCGTAGTGCCTGGAAATACCGAGATGAGCCGTTGAATCCGTTGTTTCAGGAAGTCGAGATCGTGAAACATCACGGCAGTATCCTTTTCCCGGATCATTCCTTCGGAAAGCGCCTGCCTGAAGGCTCCGGCGATCTCATCAACCGATAATCTTTCTTTCATGGGCCAGTTGTTTCATTATTTCGATTGCGGCTTTACCCTTTTTCCCCAAGTCGACAGTGAACCCGGTCACGTACAACTCAATGTGCTGCCGCATCACCGACTCATCCATCTCCTGTGCGTGTTCCCGGACAAACGGCATGGTTTCTCCAGGATGTTCCATGCCCCAGACCACGCTCCGTTGCATGATGCGGTTGAGTTTTGTGATGATCTCCGGCCCCAGGTCGTTGTCAGCCACGATACCACCGAGCGGGACGGGCGCTCCCGTCAGTTTTTCCCATTCAGCTCCCAGGTCCATGATCTTCCGAAGGCCCTTTCCCTGATAGGTGAACCGATTCTCGTGAATGATCACCCCCGTGTCGACCGTGTCATCCAAAATAGCTTTTTCGATGTCGGAAAACAACATGATCCTGGTGTCGCGGACTTGTGAGAAAGCGATGCGGAGTAAGAGGTGGGCAGTGGTGTATTCGCCGGGGATGGCAACGGTGAGACCGGGGACCTGTTCAGGAGTGTACGGGCGCTTGCTGATCAGCAACGGCCCGTTGCCGTAACCCAGGGCGCTTCCTGCATCCAGCAGGGTCCAGGTTTCCCGGAGAAAGAGCCAGGCATGGTAACTGATCTTAACCATCTGGAATTCTTTTTCTTTGGCCAGACGGTTCAACGCTTCGATGTCGGCCAGATGGTACCGGAAAGTGATCCCTTCGGTATCGACCTTCCCGTGCGTCATGGCATAAAAGATGAACGTATCGTTAGGACAGGGAGAGAAAGCCAGGGTAATGACGGGCATGATACTTGATTTTTCTATGCCCAAAGGTACCAAAAAGGAACATCATTTTCTTCCGCACTGGTGGTGCATCTTCTTCCCCTGACCGGCCGGGCAGCATCCCATCAGTTCGTAATAGAGAGAAGAAAGTTTCTCGCGTTGCCGGGGGGAGCACTCTTTGCTGATGTGCAGGTACTGGTTGATGGCCTGGTCGGTAAGAAGCGCCTGCAGACGGCCGACGGTCATGGCCAGTTGGTGCAGCCGGATGGAATCGGGTGATTCTTTGCTGAGTTCGGAAACGATCTCTGAACGGATCAACCGGAGAGAATCGGAAGTGACCATGGCCACGTTGCGGTGGTGTGCGCGGATCCTGTCTATATCCTTTGCCTGCTTCTCCGAGAGGTTCAATTCGTCCTGCATCAACCGGCAGCCTGTCGAGCAGGAGGGAGGAGCGTTGTCCGGGAGAGGGCAGCAATAGCGATGATAGATCATGGTTCCCAACGCCGACAGGGCCAGTACCAGCGCCCCTGCCAGGATCCAGATCGTGATCTTATTTCTTGAAAAAATATTCATGGCCTTTTATTTTGATAAAAGTTGTTCCTCCGGTGATCCGTTGATCCCGGTGATGAAATCTTCCTGTGCAAGTTGTTGCAGCACGGCGGTTCTGTCGTTGGAAGCCGTGGCGGTAGTGTTACGGCTTAATTGTGTCCCCAGGAATACCCCTGCTGCGAGGCCGATGACGATGGTGGCGGCAGCAAACAACGGCCTCAGCCTGCCGTAGAAGACGGAAAAACCGGACGGGGCGACTGAAGTAGGGAACTCCTTCTCTGCCCGGGCCATCATCCGGGTAGTAAAGAAAGGATCATCGGCCAGGATGCGGTCCTGACTGATGAACCGGAGTGTTTCCTCTACCTTCTCTGTGGTATGTTGTTTCATCATGTTATTTTCTCCCTTCATAATAATCGGAAAGAATTCGTTGCAGGTTCTCTTTGGCGCGGTGCATCAGTGATTCCACCGAGGCGACCGACACGTTCATCACTTCCGCGATCTCTTTGTACGAACAATCTTCGTACTTGTGCATCGTGAAAGCAATGCGTTGGTTCACCGGAAGGGCGTTTATGGCCTGATGGAGCGCCTGCTTCATCTCCTTTTGCTCCAGTGAGGAATCGGCCCCCTCGCATGCCGGGATATCACAGTTTTTAACCGTTTCACGCCCATCAGCGGCAGAACGAAGTCCAATCCGTTCCAGGAGGTGTCTCCGGTTCTGCCTTTTCAGGTGGTTCAGCGATTTATTGATCGAGATACGGTAAATCCAGGAAGAGAGTTTTGCATTTCCCCTGAATTCTCCGGCCGAATGAATGATTTCAATGAACACTTCCTGCGCCAGGTCCCGGGCATCCTGCTCGTCGTGAACCAATCCGTAACAGGTGCGGATGACTTGCTGTTGGTAGCTGTCAACCAGTTCCCTGAATACTGTTTCGTCACGCCGGAGGATCCCCTGGATAATTTCCTGGTCTGTCATGCAGGCAAAGATACGGGTTCTTACTTTTTCGGTTCAGAACAACCCGTCTTTCCATGTTGACCACAGCAGCTTTTTCCCTGGCTGTTCGGACATGCACTTTTGCAATCAGCAGTTTTCGGGCAGGAGGTGCCTTTGGTACAGGTGCCTTTTCCCTGGCAGTTGTCACAGATCTTGTCACCGTTTTTGTCGGTAAAAGTGCCACACTGCATGTTTTTTCCTTTCTGATGACGATCGCAAACGCCGTCGTGGTTCTGGTCGATGAATTTACTCTTCTGAGTCTGCGTGGTCTGAGTGGTTTGCTGTTTCTGCGGAGTGGCGGTTTTGGCGGCTGTCTGAGCAGAGACAGACATGCTTGTCAGGGTGAAGCCCAGGATAAGGCTTGCAAGAACAATCACTTTTTTCATGGTTATGAATGTTGGTTTTACAATGAGTTTTACAGTAAGACAATCACCGCGGAAAAAACTTGCGGTGAGATTCTCTATTTTTGCTGAAATTCATTTTTTGCTGCTATGCAACGATTCTTTTTCCGGTTTGCCGTCACCACCATCACCATTTTGACGGTCGAGCTTCTGGTGACCTGGATCACGGGATACCTGGAGTCTTTCCGCTCCCGTTTCGATCCGTATTCGTTTACCCTGGTTTCTATGGGGATCATCACCATCATTTTTTATCCTCTCTTTGAGAAGATGCACGATTGGGTAAAAAGTCTTTCAAAAAAGATCATCAAGTCGGGTAAGTCGGCAGGAGGGAAGTTCCTCGGCTTGTTGCTGGCTTTTCTTTGTTGCTTCGGAATACTGTTTTATTTCTATCTGAAGATGTGGTACGGGAAAGATCTGCTGGCCGGGGCTTTGAATTTCTAGCTGGTCATTGCTGATCTTGTTTGAATCAATCCAATTCATATTCTAATAATTGGACATCTATTCACTTTTCTTTCCTATTTTTGAATACCAATACGCCGATCATGACCGTAAATTACTCATCACCTCGGAAGGCACTAAATAAAGCATACTTAAAAGTAAAGCCTACACGCTCGGAGATGGAATCCTTTAAGGAGAACCTTCTTTTATTGCTGGATGGACTGGATGAAACGGAATCTGAAGAGCACAACAAGAATGACTTGGGAAACTTTCTCAGGAATACTTTTTATCAGCCCGCGTATTATATCAACACAAAAGACCGTGCTGACCTTGTTATTCATAACGGTCCCGATTCAAAAAGTACTCCCGGTGTGCTGGTTGAGGTTAAGAAGCCCGGGAACAAAACTGAAATGGTCAGAAAAGACGACCTGAAAGCAAAAGCATTCTACGAACTCATTTTATATTACCTCCGGGAAAGGATCAATAACGGCAATCTCGAGATAAAACAACTCATTGCAACCAATGTATTTGAGTGGTTCATTTTCGATGCTGCATGGTTTGAAAAGACTTTCGCTCAGAACAAGGCATTCATCAAACAGTTCACCGATTTTGACCAGGGCCGCTTGTCAGGTACATCAACGGACTTCTTTTACACTTCCATTGCGGAACCTTTCGTAAAAGGAATTGAAGCGGAAATTCCTTTTACTTGGTTTGATTTCAGGGAATATGAAAAAACCTTGCGCAATAGAGATAAGTCGGATGATGGCAAATTGATCTCACTCTATAAGGTCATTTCACCTGAACATCTTCTGAAGCTTCCGTTTGTCAATGACAGCAACACGCTTGATAAGTCGTTCTATTCAGAGCTTCTGCATATCATTGGTTTGAGTGAGACAAAATCCGGCAGTAAAAAGATCATCGAACGAAAGAAAGAAGGGCAGCGCGATCCCGGCTCACTCATTGAAAATACCATCGTTCAACTGGATACACGCGATAAGATTTCCAGGCTTTCTAAACCAGCCGTCTTTGGTGATTCACATCAGGAAAGGCTGTTTAATGTATCACTTGATCTGGTAATTACCTGGCTGAACCGGATTTTATTTCTAAAGCTTCTGGAGGCACAGTTGATCCGATATCACAAGGGCGATCCCGAATATGGTTTTCTTAATTGTGACCGGGTGGATGGTTTTGATGATCTGGACAACCTTTTCTTTCAGGTCCTTGCCAGAAAACCGGATGAAAGAGATCCTGAGATGGCCAGACAATTTGGCAGAATCCCTTATCTGAATTCTTCTCTTTTTGAACCAACCGAGCTTGAGCAGATTACGATCTTTATTAGCAATCTGCAGGATCATGCACTAATCCCGATCCTGCCATCAACTGTCCTGAAAGACAGCAATGGCAAAAGAAGAACCGGCAAGCTCCCCGGGCTCCAATATCTTTTTGAATTCCTCGATGCCTATGATTTTGCCGGGGAAGGTTCAGAAGATATCCAGGAAGAAAACAAAACATTGATAAATGCTTCTGTTCTCGGACTGATCTTCGAAAAGATTAACGGTTACAAGGACGGCTCTTTTTTCACCCCCGGGTTCATCACCATGTATATGTGCAAGGAGACGATCCGGAGAGCAGTGGTCCAAAAGTTCAATGAGGTAAAGGCCTGGAAATGCGAAACGATCGATCAGCTTTATGATAAGATTGAGGATCGACAGGAAGCAAATATGATCATGAATTCCCTGCGGATATGCGACCCGGCTGTGGGTTCAGGTCATTTCCTGGTTTCAGCGTTGAATGAGATTATTGCGATCAAAAGCGATTTGAAGATCCTTACAGACCGGGATGGTAAGAGATTGAAAGAGTACCGTGTGGAAGTTGCCAATGATGAACTGGTAGTGACCGATGAAGAAGGCGACTTGTTCGAGTATTTTCCCGGAAACAATGAAAGTCAGCGTATTCAAGAGTCGTTGTTCCACGAAAAACAAACCATAATTGAGAATTGTCTTTTCGGTGTAGATATCAACCCCAACTCTGTTAAAATCTGCAGGCTGCGTTTGTGGATTGAATTGCTGAAGAACGCCTATTACAAGGCGGAAACTAATTTCACTGAACTGGAGACCCTTCCCAATATCGATATTAATATTAAGTGCGGGAATTCCCTGATCTCCCGGTATTCACTGGACGCCGATATCCGGCAGGCTTTGAAGAAAAGCAAATGGAGCATTGACAGCTACCGGATTGCCGTGATGACTTACCGTAATGCCACGACTAAAGAAGAAAAGCGGGCAATGGAACGGCTGGTCGATTCAATCAAGTCGGATTTTGAAACAGAAGTGGCCGCTAAAGACAAGCGACTGATTCAACTCAGAAAGCTGAATGGTGATCTTTTCAACCTCACCAAACAAACCAGCCTTTTCGATCAGTCTAAAAAAGAGAAGGATACGTGGATTAAAAATGTAAAACAGCTGACTGAAAAGATTCAAAAGCTCGAAAAGGAACTGGAAGAGATAAAAAGCAATAAGATTTACGAAAATGCTTTTGAATGGCGC
>DAONET010000015.1:0-59373 GCA_035403225.1 Bacteroidales bacterium
GAGCGCTGCTTTTTGCGGGTTGATCACCTTCCAGAACAAGACAGCATCCACATCCACCGGCACCGTATCTTTCGTCAGGGTCTTCTCGGTCCGGAATGTTGTGGTAATCACCCGGATGTCAATCCAGTATGGGATGGTGTCAATGACCGGAATGATGAGAAAGAGTCCGGGCCCCCTCAACACGCGGAAATGACCCAGCCTCAATACCACGGCCCTTTCCCATTGGTTGGCCACTTTGATGGCCGAGGAAACAATGATGGCAAGCAGGAAAAAAATAATCCCTGTCCAAATACTGCCGGTGATGTCCTCCGAAAGACCGGATAAAATAAAGGCAAGTCCGATGCCTGTCCCGACAATGACAAAGAATATCAATGTCGAAAAATAATTGATTTTTCTCATCATCGTGTCCTCCTCTTGTATTATGCTGACTGATTTAATATGATTTTCAGCCAAATATAGTGAAAATCAGGGGGAAATGCAATTTATTTCCCTGAAGAAAGGCCACGTCTTCGGATTCTTCCGGACGTATCAAAATAAAGATCATCAACCTGGCACCAAATGGCCAGGTTCACCGGATAAATGATTATTTTTATCTACCATTTTGTTGGCTCATACTAAAACACCAAAACGATGTTCATCGATTATTATAAAATACTGGGGGTGAATAAAAATGCGACGCCGGAAGAAATTAAAAAGGCGTACCGGCGGTTGGCCCGGAAATTCCACCCCGACCTGAACCCGAACGACAAAGATGCAAAGCGGAACTTCCAGCAGATCAACGAGGCGAATGAGGTGCTGAGCGATCCTGAAAAACGGAAGAAATACGACCAATATGGCGCTGACTGGGAACATGCGGAAGATTATCAGAAAGCCGGGCAATATCAGCAGCAGCAAGCGGCCTGGTCTGGTTCGGAGCCATACGCTGAATCCTTTAACGAAGAAGGCTTCTCGGATTTTTTTGAATCGTTGTTTGGAGGTGGAGGCGGCCAAAGAAGAGCCTACCGGGTTAAATTCCGGGGTGAAGATTATCATGCCGAATTGCACCTGAGCCTGATGGATGCCTACACCACCCACAAACAAACCTTAACAGTCAACGGAAAGAATATTCGGATTACCATCCCTGCCGGTATCGAAAACGGGCAGACGATTAAAATTGCCGGCCACGGTGGTCCTGGAAGAAACGGAGGTCCTTCCGGTGATCTGTTCATTACCTTCTCTGTCGATAACATGCCTAAATTCAAACGATTGGGCAACGACTTGTATACCACTGTCGACCTTGACCTGTACACCGCCGTCCTCGGTGGAGACCTGATCATCGATACGCTGGACGGGAAGGTCAAACTCAATATCAAACCCGAAACACAGAATGAAACAAAAGTGAAACTGACCGGAAAGGGCTTCCCGGTGTACCGGAAAGAAGATCAGTTCGGGAATCTGTATGTCACCTTTTCCATCAGGATTCCGACGAACCTGACCCAGAAACAAAAGGAGTTGTTTAAAGAGTTGTCAAAAAGCAAATAATTGTTCCGATGAATACAGATCTTTTAATTTCAGCGAGTGATTTTTGTGCCAGCCACAACATCGGGATCTCGTTTATCCAATCCCTTCAGGAATCAGGGCTGATCGAGATAACGACCATTGAAGAAACCGGGTATATCCCAACCGATCGGTTGCAGGATCTGGAGAAAATGGTGCATTTGTATATGGACCTGGATATCAATATACAAGGAATAGAAACGATTGTTCACCTGTTACAGCAGATGAATGAAATGCAGGAAGAGATCATTACTTTGCGGAATCGACTTCGCTTGTATGAAACAGCAGAACAGACAGGATCTTTTTTATAGTTTTCTGCGTCTGCTTTGAATTTACTCTTTTAGTGATTCGAAAATTTCCGTTACTTAGCACCCGCTATTGTTTCTGTAAATCAGTCTTTATTCTTCTGAATTCTGAATAAAGATCAACTCGTTTTTAATTTCTTTTTATGAAGAAAAGAAGTCAACGTTGGATTCTCGGGTGCCTTCTCATAGGATGGGGATCCTTGCTTTTTACCGGTTGCACGAAAGAATCGGATTCTGATAACCAGGTGATCCATGAAGACACCACTTCCCACGATTCAATTGTCATTCCCGGCGGATGGAAGGAAGTAGGAAAACTGAAAGCCAATAACATGATTTGGGGCATCACTTCCGATAAAGACGGGAACCTGTATGCCGCGGGATATTTTACCAATACTGCCGGATACCATTATGTGGCCAGGTGGGATGGCGCTACCTGGAGTGAGACAGGCTCTTTTGCAGCTAACAGTTCTATTTTTGCCCTCACCGCTGATGCAGCCGGGAACGTATACGCCGTGGGTGATTTTACCAATGGAGCCACTCCCGAGGGAGGAAGTCAGTATGTGGCCAAATGGGATGGCAGTCAATGGAGTGATATCGGGGGAGGAGGAGGAACGATGCTTACGGCTGATTCGGTAGGGAACCTTTACAAAGGTCCCCGGAAATGGGATGGTTTTAACTGGTCCGATATCTGCCCGGTTGGTACATTAAACCTATCCACCGTTTACGCTGTAACGTCAAGTGCTGATGGCACCATACAATATGCCGGAGGAGATTTTCAGCTCCCCAGTGGATACCGGTATATAGCCAAATGTGAAGGGAATAATTGCTGGAGTGAACTTGGAAGTCTGAACGCGAATGCTGACATTGAAGCCGTTGTTTCCGGCACAGATGGAACGGTATATGCCGCAGGCTGCTTTACCAACGGTAATCTCGCAAGCACAGGATATCACTATGTTGCAAAATGGGATGGCACCGTTTGGACGGAACTCGGCTCCCTGAATGCCAACGGGATCATTTACAATCTGGCTATTGACCGCCACACAGGGAAACTCTATGCTTCCGGGAACTTCAGTAATTCCCAGGGACAGTATTATGTGGCAGAATGGGATGGCAGTAGCTGGAAAGATCTGGGAGATATGCATCTTTCGCCAACGCCCATTTATGTCGATCAAGCCGGGAAACTATATTCGGTCGTGGCCGGTACCGACGGGAAATCATTTGCCGTCGTAGTACACGAATAGCAGTCAATCATTTTTACTTTTCTCCTATTTCATCGCATTCTCCAGCATCACTTTAACGGTATCATAGTCAAGTGCGGAGAAGATGTCTTCAATATCTCTGGTGTACTCAGTACTGTGACTCATGAGTGAATATTTGATGAAGAAACGGTTGTACCCCAGGTCACCCGCTTCAATGTAAGTTGCCAGGGCGCATCCCACCGCACTCAGACCGGTGATGAAAACAGTATTGATATTCTGTTCCTTCAGGATCTTACCGAGATCGGTATCCTTGAATCCGCTGGCGTGATGCTTGACTACCATGGGATCGGAGGGGAGGATTTTGATTTCCGGGGCAAACTTGAATCCTTCCGAGTCCCGGGCCGGGCCGTTCTCCGGATCGGAATGAGCAATGACGATCACCGGATACCCTTCCTTACGGAACAGGTCAATCATGTTATTGGTCATATAAAAGGCAATCCCTTTTTCTCGCTCTTCCACCATTGGCAGAAAGGCATTCTGGATGTCAATGACAAGCAGCGCCGGTTTCATACGTTTGGAGTCGGCATCTTTTTTCTCCTGTGAGAAGATGTTGCCGGAAAACGCCAACATCAGGACGGTAATGATAAGAAACCTTGTTTTCATGTTCATATGTCTTAAAACAGGCCAAAAGTAATCCATTTTAAGGCTGAATGCAAATGGAAAGTCAGGGGTTTTCAGGATGATCTCCGGATATTCAGGGCGTTTCTTTTTCTGAAAAGAGACAAAGAAATGAAATAGGCAGCCAGGGCCATCAGGAACCCCAGTAAGGCGCCACCTGCCAGCAAGTCAATGAAAATGGACGAATTTTGCGTGAACAGTTTGCAGATGGATTGCAGGGTAAGATCATCGGGGAGGGAGGCGGAGGATTTATGATGGAGCACCAACCTGCCAACGAAGTAAGAAAACCCATAAAAAACAGGCGCTGTGAGCAGATTGACATGGAGCACCCCGATGACCGAAGCTACCTTGCTCCATCGGAGCAGCGTGGACAGCAGGATAGCGATGGGGACTTTTACCCCGATAAAGGGAGTGGCGGCCAAAAAGATACCCAGGGCATAACCCAGGGATATCTTCCGCGGATCAGCCTTGATAGAAACCAGTTTCTGCCGGGTGGCCCTGATTTGTCTTTTAATGATGTCAGGAATGCGTATCATGATTTGCTGGTTTTTCCGGGGATTCACCTTCCCGGAATGAAGTGTTTCCGATCAGAAACAGGATCATTATCAGCATTTTTGTTTTCATGACATCTTCTGATTAAAAAATACGAAGCGAAACTAGCACGACAGGTTCGTGAAACAGAATTGAAATTCCAATCAAAGGATGTAAGGCCGGTGATTTTTAAGGGAAAGGGGTGGATCGGTAAAAAATATTGGCAGAAATTAGTAAAGAGGGTGCTTTTAGCGATCTCCTCCATGAGGAAATGCCAATTCTCATGGTCCTTGGGTGCGAGATGTCTTTATTTTTACCGGCAGAGAAGGAAAAAGCCCCGGTAATTGCATTTTATACGGGAACGAAGATCAGGAGGGCGAAAACCATTTTCGGCAGGAGTACGGGTGGAAGTAAGTTTGTTGCCTGGAAAGAATAACAGCAGCAGATCATGAGACCGTATCATCATACAGCCGTTATCACGGGAGCTACCAGCGGGATTGGGAAAGCGTTTGCGCTGGAATATGCCCGGAAAGGATTTGATCTGATCCTCACCGGCCGCCGTCGGGATGAGTTGCAGCACGTTGCCGACACCCTTTCGCGACATTATCCTGTCAAGACCGGGATTTTTGCCGGTGATCTGTCAGACCCGTCGAACCGGAATGCCCTGAGCACCATGATCGAAAATACCGGCGTCATTGATGTCCTGATCAATAATGCCGGTTTCGGGATCGACCGCCCGTTTTACGGAAACAGTCTCGATGATATCCGGTCGATGATCAACACGCATGTGCTGGCCACCACCGAGCTTACTCATGCTGTCCTACCTGGCATGATGAGAAGGCGGAAAGGAACGATCATCAATGTTTCCTCCCTGGTTGTTTTTACTCCGGCGCTCACGAGATGCCTTTATTTCTCGACCAAATCGTTCGTCCACTGCTTCACGGAAGCCCTTTCGATGGAGATGCATCCTTACGGGATTAAAGTTCAAAGTCTCTGTCCCGGGTTGACCCGGACTGATTTTCACCGGGATATGAAAGAAGAGGAGAAGAAAAAGAAATTCAAACTCCTTGATTTTGCCTGCCCGGAAAAAGTCGTTTCCCATTCCCTCAAAACGCTGGAGAGTGGTTCTGTCACCTGCATCCCCGGGCTTATGAACAAGCTGTTGTATATGTTGGCGAGACTGCTCCCGTTACGGTTTCAGGCTATCTTCGTCAACCATCAATAAGCACCTTCAACCGTTTATCACTGTGCCAGAAATATCGAATCCAGGTGAGTCACCTGGCCGGCAGTGACCGGAACATTGGTAAAAGTGGTATCCAGATACGGGGTAACGGCGGTAATTTTCACCGAGTAGGATCCGGGTTCCAGGCTGTTGATGAGGAAAAAGCCGGTTGCCTGATCAATAAATACACTGAAAGTATCGGTGGCATTCCAAGCCTGAGCTACCGTTCCGCCGATAGCTGGAACCACCGTTCCGTCCAACTGGCCGATGTTTTCCAGGAGGCTGCCGGTGACGACAGGTTTCAGTAAGTATTTACCGTTCCCCTGTTCGACAATGGAGCGAGCCGCATCAAAATCAAGCAGCACCTGGTAGGTGGCTCCGGCACTGATGGGAGCATTGATCTTTACCTTGTAACCCGATGTCTGGGCCGATGGCGTCTTCAGATCATACGTCACACTGTCGACCACGATGGAATTGCTGTCACCCAGGAAGAGCCTCATTTGGGTAATGATTCCCGAAGGTACGGTCACGTTTGAAACCAACAAGGCCGAAGAGCCATTGGATAAACTGATCAGATCGTAAATTCCCGGTGTCTCCAGGTCGAAGTAGAACCACATGCTGTCAACGCACACACCGACAGACTGAATATCAACATTCACTGCATTATAGGTAGCAGGAGCATCGGTCAGCAGGATCTTCAGGGTCGATTTGGATTTGTTATTATTGCCATCGTCTTCTTTATTGCACGAAAAAGTAATCAAGGCTATCGCCGCGATCAGCATCAGAAATGTCGCTCTTTTCATAAAATCTCCTTCCTTTAGTTTGTTATTAATCAGACATCAGGTAAAGTGGAAGGTTGCTCGTTAATGTTGCTATTTCATGCCGGCAAAGATCTCAAGATATTCATTTGCTTCTTCCAGCAAACGTTCGCTGTCAGAAGCCCGGATACCGGTCTCTTTTTCATTGGTCTGGTTGACTTCCTTGAAGGATTCATCCGCAAAGTAATAATAGGTCTTCCCGAACCTGTCGGCCGCTTTCCCGGTATTCTTCAATCCATTGTCTTCGATAAACGCCAGGATCAGTTTGCCGTTTTTAAAATAAAATTCTTCCGTACGCTGAGAGATTTTTTCATAAGGATAGGATTTGATCCGGACAACCTGGTCTTTTTCGGTATAGAAATCGAGTTTAGACCATTTTTGTTTGATCTGTGCCCGTAAGTTCGTTGTCGGAATGGTAGTTCTCTTCAGGGATTTAAGGGCCGTTTCGATCCTGTCTCTTTCCGTATCGATCACCGTTGCCATGGAGTCAACATTCACTTTTGGTCGAACCATTGCTTCTTCACCTTGTGCAATACCCGCGCCGGTGGTGTCTTTCTGTTCCTTCCCGGCATTCTTGTTGCCTGTTCCGCAGGAACACAGGACCAGCGCCATCGCTAAAACAAACATGCTCGTCTTCATGGGGTCTCTTTTTTCTTATTGATATGACTTTTTTTTCATCCCCGGAGATTTCAATCCGGTACGAACATTCATCCCGGACATTCCGGACTATGACAAATTTACCCAAAACCGGGGCCGAATGCAAATAATGCAACAGCATAATTTCTGTCGGAGAACCTGGAAATCAATAATATTTCCTTCTGATGTCATTTCTATACGTGATGATATTACATTTGCAGATATTATTGTCAATTCATATATCGTGTTCTTTAAAAATTCAGGTAAAATGAAGAAATACAGTACATTAATCCCAAAGCGGGTATGTGGTTTCTCCTTTTTGATATTCAGTCTTTATCTTCTTGGTATGATGATACCATTGAAAAGTAATGCTCAATGGAATTTGAATACTTCTGTCAACCTGCCGATATCAAGTCTGGAGGTGGCGGATATGGAGACGGCGTCCACCACGGACGGTAAGACCTGGATTGCCTTTTATGTGAACAATTCCGGCAATTATGACATGCGCGCCCAGCTGATCGATGCTAACGGATACAAGCTTCTTGGCGCTGATGGCATGTTGGTCAGTAATAAGACATCCGGATCAGCGACCTTCGTTTTCAATGTTTGTGTAGATGCTTCCAACAACCTGATCATTGGTTGCCAGGATATGCGTGCAGGAAGTACCATGAAAGCGGTGGTTTATAAAGTTTCGCAGGCGGGAACTCATCTCTGGGGTGCCGATGGCATTGTGCTGGGTGATGGAATGGTTCCTTATCCTGCGCTGTTAAGTAACGGGGAAGTGGCCGTCGTCTGGAATGAAGAGTCAAGCAATACGCTCAATATTCAGAAGATCACTACTTCGGGGACCCTGGCGTGGACAACACCGATCTCCGTTTTAGTAGGCACATCATCCACTTCCAGGGGACAGCTTGTAGGAAACACCGCGGGGAAGTTTACGATGGTATTTCAAAAAATGGGTGTCGGGATTTATAGTACCCTTTATTCCCAAATGTTTACCAATGCAGGTACCGCCGTATATTCTCCTGTGCAGATCTGCGATCAGACGACCAGCGCAGCCAGGTATTATTCGATTATTGCGGAAGCAGATACCACTTACTTTGGTTATTATTGTTCCCAGGGTTTCCGCTTCAATTCATTTCTTCAGCGCATCAATCCCGACGGAGCGACCCCGTGGGGGATGAACGGTTCCAATTTTAACATCTATACTTCCAGTTCCGATAATTACCAGATGGAGACAGTCATCAACAAGACGGCCGGATCTTCCTATGTATGGGCTGTATGCAGTTTTTGTGATCCCAACCAGACCATTTACGGCGTTTATGTTCAAAAATTCAACAGGATTACCGGAGCGCGTCAGTTTACCGATGCCGGGAAAGTGGTCTATCCCATCAGCGCCTCCGTCGACCGGCAATGCGGGGATCTGGCGCTGGTGAATGATCAGCCGATGTTCATGAGCGAGGATGTCAATGGTAAGATTTACGCCACGCGGCTGGATGGAAGTGGAAATTTCGTTTGGCCGGGTAACAGGGTGGAGTTAAGTTCAACCACCGCAACCCCTTCTATTCCCAAGATGAGACAAGGCTTTACACCGGATGGACCCGACCGGTGTGCAGGTATCTGGACCGAAAACCGGGGAACGTATTATATGGGATATGCACAGGGTATCTCCGTCGGGGGATTGATCGGTGTTGATGTCACCACCCAGAATAGTGTTCCGGCAGTAATCAACACTCCGGGAGGCACCCTCCAGATGGTTGCCACGGTTTATCCGGCGGCAGCAAATCAGAACGTGACCTGGAGCATCGTGCCGGTGACAGGAGGGGCTTCCATCACTCCTTCCGGGCTGGTGACGGGCATCGCCGATGGGACTGTATACGCTAAGGCAGTGACGGTGCAGGACGTCACCGTGAAAGATTCCCTGCTGATCACCCTATCCAATCAGGTGCCGGTTCCTCCCACAGTAGTGACCAATCCCGCCACAGCTGTACTCGGAACAACCGCCACGCTGAACGGAACGGTGACAGCCAATGGTTCAAGCACCACGGTGACCTTTGATTGGGGACTTACCGCCTCGTATGGGAACACCATCGCAGCAACACCTTCCACGGTGACAGTGAATGTCCCAACACCGGTCTATGCCAACCTTACCGGCTTGGCTCCTGTGACAACGTATCATTTCCGTTGTGTCGGTGTGAATGGCATCGGGACTACTTACGGGGCAGACCTGACCTTTACTACCTGCCAGCCTCCCGATCCTGCCGGAACCATCACCGGCCTTACCACCGTGTGTCAGGGACAAACAGGTGTTACTTACAGCACCTCAGTCATCCCTTATGCCACCAGCTATGTATGGACGCTTCCCCCCGGAGCATCCATCGTTTCCGGAAACGGTACCAATAACATCACCGTGAATTATGCCACCAGCGCTACTTCGGGAAATGTCACCGTTGCGGGAACCAATAGCTGCACCACCGGGACATCGTCAACCCTGGCGGTCACGGTGAACCCCATCCCGCTACCCACTATCACAGGCCCGACGAACCCGTGCCTGGGAACGGGAAACAGTATTTACAGCACGCAGGATGGGATGACTAACTATACATGGACAGTCTCACCCGGAGGGACGTTGGTTTCCGGGTCAGGCACCGACTCCATCGAAGTACAATGGAATATTACCGGTAGCCAATCGGTCGGTGTGAATTATACCAATGCGAGTGGATGCCAGGCATTGGCTCCGACCGTTTTGAGTGTGTTGGTCAGTCAAATACCGGATACGGCAGGCACCATTACCGGCGATACCATGGTTTGCGCGGGTACCTCAGGACTTGTATACAGCGTGAACCCTATTAGCGGTGCAACCTCTTATCTCTGGAACATTCCCCCGGGAACGACCATCACCGCAGGTTCGGGAACGAATGCTATCACATTGGATTACAGCGATGTGGCAACTTCCGGAACGGTCAGTGTCATGGGAACCAGCTCCTGTGGCAACGGCGTCGGATCGGAACTGTATGTCACGGTAAATCCCATTCCTGAAACCCCTGTCATCGATTCCAGTGATTTTGTCCTCACCAGCAGCGCTCCTGAAGGGAACCAATGGTACAAAGACGGAACGGAGATTCCCGGAGCCACCGGACAGCAATATACGGTTACCGAAGAGGGATGTTATCTCACGGTGGTGACACTAAACGGTTGTTCTTCGGAAGAATCCAATGAGATATGCATTGTCTTCTCCGGAATGAAGGAGACCGGTAAAACCCGATGTGAATTGTATCCTGTTCCGAATGAAGGCCGGTTTACTGTTTCTTTCCACTCAACTTCATCAGAACCATTTACCCTGGAAATATTTAATTCCCTTGGAGTAAAGATGTTCCGGGTGAACGGACAAGGTGGAAAAGGCATTGTAAAGCAGGAGGTGGAGATGAACGATGTTTCTTCCGGTGTATATTACCTGGTGCTTACCGGAGAAAACTATCGCATTTTCAAGAAATTCCTGGTGATACATCAGTAAGAAGAAATAGAGATCCTCATTCTGTCAGGATCTTTATTTCCCGTTGGGGATCTTGATTTTTTGTCCTGCCTTCAGGCGGTTGGTATTGGTAATTTTATTCAGGGATTTGATCTGCGAAACGGTGCAGTCATATTGTTGTGCGATATCCCAAAGGTTATCTCCTGATTTGATGGTGTAGATGGTATATTTTCCTCCGGAAGAAGAGGTTGTTTTAGAGGCAACAGAAGAAGAAGAACTTCCACCGGCGATTTTCAGTTTTTGTCCAACCATGATCGTCGTTTTTTTCAAATTATTCCATGACATCAACTGGTTGGTGGTGCAGTGATATTTTCCGGCTATTGCCGAAAGAGTTTCTCCCTTTTTTACCGTATGATAACAGGATGCGGTTGTTGCAGGTGCCGGTTCATGATGCGTAACGGTTTTGGTTACGGCCGGTGAAGAAGTTTCAGGTTTTGGTTCTGCTGTGGCAGCGGATTGCGGAAGGGGTTCCACCCTTGAATCCCGTGAATAAACAAGAAGACGTTGTCTTGATTTCACGTAGTTTTTAGATAGATTGTTCAGCGCTTTCAGTTCGGCGGCCGTCATGTTGAATTTTCTGGCGATCGATGCCATATTGTCTCCGCTTCGCACGACATATATCTGGGTGGAACGGTAGCTTTTTTCAATCATCGACTGCAACGAATCTTTCTGGAGGGTTTCACGTGTCCTAAAGGCATAAAGGACCGCCTCATTACTGATGAAACTTCCGACATACTCTTTCCTGAGCCGGAGTGTGTAAGGGAACTCGGGAGTAGCAGGGATCACATGTTGCTTAAACCAGGGATTGAGGAAGATCAGTTCTTCCATCGGCACGTTGAGCATTTGCGATATCTGGCTGAAAGTAAGCACATTACGTACTGTCACCGTATCTATTTCGTAGTAGAGGATTCCCGGGTCGACGGGTTTGATGTTGTGTTCATCGGCATAGGTAAGCACATAGCTGGCGGCAATGAAAGAGGGTACATACGATCGTGTTTCACGGGGGAGGTAAGGATAGATCGACCAGAAGTTTTTGAGTCCGCCGGCACGCCGGATGGCCTTGTTGACGTTGCCTGCCCCGGAATTATAGGCAGCCAGAGCCAGTGACCAGTTTCCGTAAATATCATAAAGATCTTTCAGGTGTTCGCAGGCGGCAATCGTAGACTTATACGGATCGTACCGATCGTCGACATACGAGGTTACTTTCAGGCCGTACACTTTTCCCGTTCCGTACATGAATTGCCATAGTCCTTTAGCGCCGGCTGGGGAATTGGCGATGGGGTTGAGCGCCGATTCAATCACAGCGAGGTACTTCAGTTCCAGAGGCATATTGTATTTGTCGAGTTGTTCTTCGAACAGGGGGAAATAGATCTGCGACAGACCCAAAATCCTGCCGGTGAGCGCTCTTTTCCTGGAAGCATACATATCGATAAATGTTCTCACCTGATCGTTATACACATATTCGAAGGGTGACTGGTCATTCATCTGGGCGATCCGTTCGCGATAGATCGAATCGCTGAAATAGGGGATATAGTCATCCCGGTAAGAATTGTTTTTATTTTCTTTAAGAAATGTGCTCTCCTTGAAGATGGTGAGGTCTGCGAGGCTATCGAGCATGGTTGCCACCGGGTCATCCGATAAAATAATGGGTGGGTTGAGACTGTCTGATGCAGGTGGTTCCTGGGCAAACAATGGGAACGAAAAAAACATCAATACAAGAAATGGGAGTGTTTTGACTCTCATGATTTTTTACTTTTTGGAATCCTCCTTACCTGAGCTGTACCTGCAAAAGTATCAGTATTTCCGCAGCTTTGTATAGGAAGATCAATTTTTGATTAACAATACGATGTTAATTAACGATGGGAGAGGGGAAAAAGTATGCTAAAAATTTTCGACATGAATCGTCACCTCGCTGTTGGGGATCTCCTGATGGATATCATTTTCGATGCAATCGCAAAAGTCATGTGCTTCTTTGACAGTCATCTCCGGAGCCAGGTTCAGATGGAAATCGATGTATCGTTTGTTCCCGGAGAGTCGGGTGCGGAGGCTGTGAAAACTTATATTTCCTGTACAGTGGCGAGTGATGACCAGCCGGATCTTCATCAATTCATCTTCGGGAAGAGTGACGTCCAGCAAGGGACCATAGGCTCTGCGGAAGAGGTTGAATGATTCTTTCAGAATGAGACAAGCCACCAGGATGGCAACAATCGGGTCAAGGAAATGGTAACCGGTGATCCAGATCAGGAACAAACCGACAGCGACGCCTGCGGAAGTGAGGACATCGGTTTTCAGATGCAATGCATCCGCTTCCAGGGCAATCGACTCGGTTTCCCGCGCCACTTTGTACAACCGCATGGAGACATAAACATTCACCAATGCCGAGGCTGCCATGACGACTATCCCAAGCCAGAGAGAGCCAATTTTCTGTTCCGGATTCATCAGCTTATGGATGGCTTCATAAATGATCCAGAAAGCAGCGATAAATATCAGGATGGATTCTATTACTCCCGATACATTTTCAAACTTTCCATGGCCGTACGGATGGTTATCGTCGGCCGGAGTATCGGATATCTTGACCGAAAAATAGGCGATCACCGAGGCCAGCAAGTCCATCAGTGAATGAATGGCTTCAGACAGGATACTGATCGAACCACTGATCAACCCAACGGTAAGCTTCATCGCGATCAGCAAAGAGTTGGATGCTACAGAAAGCCGTGCAATACTGATTTTTGCGTTCATGGGGACAAAGGTGTAAAAAATCCGGATTCGGTTCAATTCCGGAAAACGGTTTCCGACAGAATTTTATTACCAGTTTTTACCGCCTATTTTCTAAATTTGTAAATCATATCCTGATTTTTATGAAAAATATTTTACATGCTGTTGCTTTGTCAATGGCTTTTGTGTTGTCGACGCTGATGCTCCCGGCACAGGAACAGGTACCCGGAAAACTCACCCACTGGCTTACCCCGGAGGAGAAACTGCGATTAAATGAGATCGGGAAAAACTTTGTGGAGACAGATCCGCCGGTAGCGCCGGTCAGAAATATTGCCGAATTCGATCGCATGCAGGGCGCCCTGGTGCGTTATCCTTTCGGAATACCTGTCTCGCTCATTAAAGAGATGGCAGAAAATGTGATGGTGACGACGATTGTCGCCAGTACCTCTCAGCAAAATACCGTCATCAATACTTACACGCAAAACGGCGTAAACCTGAACAACTGCAATTTTCTGATCGCTCCCACCGACTCGTACTGGACCAGGGATTTTGGCCCCTGGTTTGTATCCGATAGCGCACATAATGTCGGTATTGTCGATTTTCCATACAACCGTCCCCGTCCCAACGATGATGAAGTCCCCAAACTGATGGCAGAGATGCTCGGGATTCCCTGGTACGGGATGAATGTAATCCACACGGGAGGCAATTACATGACCGATGGGATGAATATCTCCGGCTCCACCACCCTGGTTTGGGAGGAAAATCCAACCCAGACACATGACCAGGTGGCTGAAAAGATGCATAATTACCTGGGGATAGACAACTATCATGTGGTGGAGGATCCCAATGGGACGTATATTGATCACATCGACTGCTGGGGGAAATTCCTGGCTCCCGATAAAATCCTGATCCGCAGGGTGCCATCCGGCAATTCGCATTATGCCGATCTTGAAGCCATGGCTGCCTATTGGGCCGGACAGCCCTGTTCCTATGGGTACAACTATAAAGTTTTTCGCGTAGATACTCCGCAGGATCAGCCTTATACCAACTCCGTCATCCTGAACGACAAAGTGTTGGTTCCCTTTATGAACTCGACGTGGGACGATTCAGCCAAAGCAACCTACGAGGCGGCCATGCCGGGGTATGAAGTACTGGGTTTCATCGCTCAGGCCTCCACACCCTGGGAATCCACGGATGCCCTGCATTGCCGGGTAATGGGAATTGCCGATATCGGGATTCTGTATATCCGTCATGTTCCACTTGCCGGGAATCAGCCTTGTGAACAACCTTACTCTATTAATGCGGAGGTGATCGCTTGCAGCGACTCGGCCGTGTACGCCGATTCCGTGCTGATCTGGTACCGGGTGAATAATGGCGTATGGCAGCACTTGCCCATGACCAACACCAGCGGGCAGCAATATCATGGCCTCATTCCGAAACAGCCTGCCGGCAGTACAGTAGATTACTACCTGGCTGCTGCCGATGCATCAGGTCGCCACGAAACAATGCCGCTGGTAGGTGCGGCGGCTCCCTTCTCCTTTAACACTGTTTATGCCGATCTTACTGCTGTGCCCGATACGATTTGGATCCGCACCCTTCCGGAGCCGACTCCTTTTACCTGGCTCCATAACTATACCCCTGATCCCATCAATCTGCTGGGAGTTCAGCAAAACAATACCATGTTCAGTCATTTTTCCTGGTGGGTCGACTCCATGACAACCTGGACATTCCCATACACAATCAATCCATCCGATTCTTTCTATATCAGGATTGCCGTCCCCATTCCCGTCAACCAACTACCGACCATGGATTTCTGGAAGGATTCGTTAGCCTTTATCTCCGCTGTCGACACTCAATATGTGATCATCATGGCGAACCAGGCGTTGTTTGGTTCCATCGGGAACGAGAAGAATATTCCGACGGCGAAACTGGGAACCAGCTTCCCCAATCCCTTATCCGACGCTACAACGATCCCGTATACGCTGACCTCAACAGAGGCTGTGCGGTTGGATATCTTTGATCTCAATGGCTGCCACGTACGAACACTGGATGCCGGAACACGCCAACAGGGAGCACATATGGTACGGTGGGATGGAACGGATGATAACGGTAACAGGATTGCTCCCGGCATCTATTTCTGCCGGCTGGAGACTGATACATCGCTTGATACAAAACGAATAGTGGTAATCAGATAAAAAAAAGGCGGCCGTAAGGTCGCCTTTTTTGTTGCTGTTATTTTTCGGGTCGCATCTGTGGGAAAAAGAGCACGTCCTGGATCGAGGTCGAGTTCGTCATGATCATGGTTAACCGGTCGATACCGATACCGAGGCCTGCTGTAGGCGGCATGCCGAATTCGAGAGAGCGGAGGAAATCTTCGTCCAGCACCATCGATTCTTCATCTCCGCGTTTGCCAAGTTCCAGCTGAGCCTCGAACCGTTCGCGCTGGTCCAGCGGATCATTCAGCTCCGAGAAGGCGTTGCACAGCTCTTTCCCGTTGCAGATGGCCTCAAAGCGTTCCACCAGACCGGGAATGCTGCGGTGTTTTTTAGCCAGCGGCGACATCTCGACCGGGTAATCGGTGATGAAAGTCGGTTGGATCAGGTTGGGTTCGCATTTCTCTCCGAAGATCTGGTCGATCAGTTTCCCTTTGCCCATGGTCTGGTCGTAAGGAACATTCAGGTCTTTGACGACTTTAAGCAACTCTTCTTCGTTCATCTGCGAGATGTCGATCCCGGTGAAGTGCCTGATGGCTTCGAACATGGTAAACCGCTTCCAGGGCCTCTTGAAGTTGATGAGGTTTTGCCCTACCTGCAATTCCGTGGTGCCGTGCAGGTCAATGGCGATTTTTTCCACCATCTCTTCCACCAGGTTCATCATCCATTCATAATCTTTATAAGCTACATACAACTCCATCTGGGTGAACTCGGGGTTATGGAACCGGTCCATCCCTTCGTTACGGAAGTCTTTGGAAAACTCAAACACTCCCGGGAACCCGCCTACGATAAGCCTTTTGAGATAGAGCTCATCGGCGATGCGGAGGTACAGGGTCATATCGAGGGTGTTGTGGAACGTTTTAAAAGGCCGGGCGGCAGCGCCTCCGTAAAGGGGTTGCAAAATGGGGGTTTCAACTTCCAGATAGTTTTTGGCATTGAGGAAGTTACGCATTGAATTGATCAGGGCGGTGCGTTTGATGAAAACCTCTTTGATCTCCGGGTTGACGATCAGGTCGAGATAACGCTGACGATATCGTTGCTCCGGATCAGTGAAGGCATCGAACACCTGGTCGTCTTTTTCTTTGACAATAGGAAGCGGACGGAGTGACTTGCTCAACAGTTTCAGACTTTGTACGTGGATGGATATCTCACCCATCTGTGTCACAAAAACGAATCCGGTAATGCCGATGATATCTCCTATATCCAGGAGTTTCTTGAATACTTTGTTGTACAGGGTCTTGTCTTCACCGGGGCATATTTCATCCCGTTTTACATAGATTTGCAGTTTCCCGGTTTCATCCTGTATCTCGGCAAAGGAAGCCGCACCCATGATCCGTCGTGTCATAATACGACCGGCCAGGCTTACCTCCTTATAGGCGGCAGGGTTATTATTGAAATTATTCCTGATATCAGCACAGGTGGCGTTCACGTTGAAAGTGTCGGCAGGGTAGGGGTTGATGCCAAGGTTAATCAGTTCCTGCAGGGAATTTCTGCGGATCAACTCCTGTTCTGACAGTGCGTTTTGCATGTTTAAAATTTTTTGCAAAGATAAAGAAAATGACGGAATGGGTCAGGAAAGGACGCTATGCAGGACCTCGACAGAATGAAAGGTGGTAAATCCGGGCAAATGAAAACGATAATAGCTCAGTAGTGATTCGAGTAACAGGTCACGTTCCGTGGCTCCGAGTCCGGGGATAGAAGGCTTTTCAAAAGGCCAGTCCAGAAGCCGGTGCCAGGCTTCGCTCATCGGCCGGTCAAGGCAAACGCCCTCCAGAAAGACCGGCTGAAAAATCCCTTCTGCCAGGTTGAAGAAACATTGCTCGGAAGTGAGGCCCGGTCGCGGAAAGAATCCAAGGTATTTGGTCAGCTTGAAGGTGAAGATCAGGTGAAAATGATGAAACGGCTCTTCCACCGCGTCAAGCAGCAGCAGCGAATTCCACAGGAACTCAAACAGGGAGGGATTGGGCTCTTCTTCTCCAACCGATCTGTATATCAACTCGTTAATATACAAAGCGATAGAGCTTTTCCGGATATCGAAAGGCACAGATTGGTAGGGATGAGCAATCCTGACTTCCCGGATTGTTTGCAGCACATTCCGTTCTTTGTGGTAAACGACCAGTTCCAGCAACGAAAGAGGTTGGAAGAGTACCGCCCTGATCTTTGACTTTTGTCCCCTGGCGCCTTTCACCAAGTACGATTGGATTCCGAATTCTTCCGTATAGATCTTGACGATCAGGCTGGATTCGGAATAATTGACCGAATGAAGAACGATGCCACGGGTTTTATGCATCATCTGTTGTTAACCTTCCACATAGGGAAAATCGCGGATCGGGTCGAACAGTTTAAAGCTTTCGATAGTAGCGGGGTGTTGAAGGATGGATTCGACCGGCACTTCGGGAAGGAGAGAAGCTCCGATATCGTTTCTGACATAGATTGTGTTAAAGCCGAGACTGTTTGCTCCCACAAGGCGGTATCCTTTCTTCGCAGCCAGTTTCTTCATAGCCACGGGTGAGGCGCCATGATAATCCTTGTGTTTTCCCGGGTAAAAATAATCCGGATCGTAAGGTACGACAATATTATGGTAACCAAATTCGACATGAGTTTCGATCATCACCACCCGGGGGTTTACAACCTCGAGTGCATCCCAGATCCAGTAATCATTTCCGTCGATATCGACCGAAAGGAAATCGATCTCACCGGTGAACCCGGCTTCTTCAATGATCTGGTTGATGTTTTCGCGGGTGATCCTGGTGCAGGCAAACTTGGGAGGGTAGGCCCACGGAGTAGGGTATTTGGCGTAGAAATGACGTCCACGCCTGACCGATCGTTCATTACCGTCGATGAAGAGACCGTTCCAGCCGAAATTCAGGATGAGATTGGCGCTGTTGCTGTTGACACCGTCATCGGAGCCGATCTCAATGAAGGTTTTATTCGTGGTGCCGAGGACGGCGAACAGGAACAGGATCAAACCATCTTCTTCAAACTGCGTGAACACGCTGTAGCCGGTATCTTTCAGCGCGGGAACCCTGCCGGTCAAAGCGAGATCGCGGTAATAGTTGAACAAGTGCCGTTGCGCGATTCCGACGGGAGGAGAAAACTTATTCCCCACCTTCAGAATGTAAAAATGGTACTTCAGAAAATCTTTGATGCGTTTTTTCAGGGACATAAATTGCCGAATTGATCGGCTAATTTATGAAAAGAATTTTGGTTACCACCTTGCTATTCCCGGATTCGTCGCTGGCAAACACCAGGTAAACGCCCGTTTGTGCTCTTTTACCGTTGAAACTGTATCCGTCCCATACAGCCTGTCCGCCTTCGGCACGAGTAGAATAGATGAGCGCCCCGCTGATATCGGTGATTTTCACCACGGCGTCTTCCACCAGTCCTTTGATGGCAATATACCCGCTGTAGCCTGACTTAACAGGGTTGGGGTAAGCGTACACTTCGGTGGTGTCGTTACCTCCCTGGGTTGCGGTGCTTTTGAAAGAGATCACGCCTTTGTCTGTTCCGAAGAAGACTTCACCGGTAACGTCGTTGATGGCAATCCTGGTGATGCGGTCGGAAAAGAGGGGACTATTGTCGCTGGTAAAATGGTAGATTTCTTTGGTGCCGTCATCAGAGAAAAGAAACACCCCTCCGCGGTCGGTGCCGATCCATTTGCGGTTGGCTCCATCGATGGCGATACAAGTGGCTGCTTCATTTTCGAGGAGGTATTGGTAATAACCGCCTTCTTCCACCAGTATTTTCTGGGCATCGTAATTATCATCGGTGAACACCGTTTCCGGAGAATAGAAGACCCCAACCCCGTTTTCTGTTCCGATCCAGATCTCTCCGTCGTGATCTTCTTTGACAAAATAAACATCCGTTCCCGGTAAAGCTCCCTTACCGACGGAGTTATTCATCTTCACGCATTTGTCATCACTGGTTACGGCCGGGGTTCCTCCGTCGCTGAAAACCATCAATGAATAGGGGTTCAGGTTGCTGTAACGCATAATGATCCATTTCTGGTTATTACGGTCAATGCACATTTCCCCCAAATCACTTTCCTGTACCTGCGGGATGGTGATGCCGGTCCAGGTGTTCCCTTCCCTCACCGAAAGACAATCGTTGGTGTGAGAAGTGACTACCCAAAGGTTCCCGTCAGGGTCATAAGCGCTGCCTGATACACGAACATCCGAGGTGTCCGATGCGCTGTGATGGCGCAAAGTACTATTGCTTTCCCCGTATCTGGCAACGGCCTGGTTGTTATAGATCTCCAGAAGACCGCTGCCCCAGGTGCCCACGAATACCCTTTTGGAATCTAAAGGATCGATAGTCAGATTTACGGCATCATGGCAGGACCACATGACCGGTTGGTTATTCCCATACAGGTTCGTCCAGTCGGTGTTGTCAAAATGATAAACATGCGCCTGTGAATAAAGAGGAACTGCTGAAAGATCCTTACCTCCCGGCACGATGTAAAGGTCGTTTCCCTTACAGGCCATGCTGAACGCATTTGCTGTCATGGGACCGCCCAGGTCGTACCCGTAGATCTCGTTGGTGGCCAGTTTGTATGAAACTAATCCTGAATATTTGTCCCCGATCCAGATGATGCTGTCTTTATCCATGATGGCATCCATCGGGACGGGAGTAGCGGGATAGGCGTAAATGACATTTTGCAGCGAAAGGTTTTTATCATAAACTAAGACGTTGTATCCGAAAGAAATCACCAGGTGATCATAGCCGGATTCGATGTTGTTGATGGTCCTGTTTGTCGTTCCGAAGTCCAGGTAATTCCAAACCCCGTTTTCTTTATAAAGAACCGTATCGGTATTGTTGGTAATCCCTGCCTTGTTGACAATCACTTTCGTCCCAAGTGTGGTGATGGAGCTGTATTTCTGTGCCGGATCAGGGTATGATTCGATCCTCCAGTTGGCAAAATTGGCGATGGCAGGATCCTTGATATAGGCTTTGTAAATCCCTTTTTCCGTAGCTGCGTATAACGTGTCGTACTGGTCGGTTGTAAGGCCCAATACGTTAACCTGGGTTCCATCCTCGCCGATGTAATAGGTCTCTTTGATCTCATCTTTTTCAAGGTCGAGGACGACAATTCCGAATCCACAGGCCAGGTAAGCATATTTGTCGTAACAAAAAATGCTGTTGATCGTCTTGTTCCCCAATATCTGCTTCCGTTTGATATCTGAAATGTTGATGATGGAATTTCCACGGATCAGGTCGATGTTCGCGTTGGTATAAGTAAGCACGACCGTTCCTGTCGGCTGGTTATACTTGATACAACTGATCCCGATATCCGAAAGACCGTTGATCTTCGAAAACCGCTGCACGCTGTTGTCTTCCTTATCCACATAAAACACGGAATAGGGGGTGGCCGAAAAAATCAGGTTATCTGCTTCCGTGACGGAGATGCACTTTTTATACGGAAGTTCGTCCCTCCAGCTCCCGATAGGGATTTGCTGGCCAAAGCTTTGTATGCAAAAGGGAAGGAATGTGATAACAATGGCGGCGTAACGACGGAGATTCATGGGAAATGATTTGAAAAGTACGGAGTTATACATCATCAAAGTAACGAACATTTTCGGAGATTATTTTATGGAACCTTTCACCATTTAGACACTTCGCCGGTTTGGTGAGGCGGACTGGCGGGGCAGCTATACGATCATGCCGGCCCCGACGGTTTCGAAGGTGGCTTCATCAATCAATATCAGGCTCCCGGTGATCCGGTTTTTGGTGTACGGGTCGATAAACAATGGTTGGGTGGTGCGCATCTTCACCAGGGCAATATCGTTCATGCGCAGGGTAGTATTTCCGGTGATGTGTTCCAACGTATTGATATTGAGTGTGTAAACAACTTCTTTAATGAGACATCGAACTTCGCGGGTAGTGTGACGGAGGAAATACTTTTTATTGACTTCCAGGGGGCGGGGGCTCATCCAGCAGACAATGACTTCGATGTCGTTGGTTTCCACCGGCATGTCATCGGGTTTCACGATCATGTCGCCCCGGCTGATGTCGATATCGTCAGCGAGGGTGATGGTAACAGATTGTGGGGCGAAGGCTTCCCGGAGGGGACCGTCGAAGGTGTCGATAGACCGGATGGTGCTTTCAAACCGGGAAGGCAGTACTACCACGCGGTCATCTTTATGGAAGACCCCGCTGGCAATTCGTCCGGTATAACCGCGGTAGTCGTGAAATTTCTCCGATTCGGGGCGGATGACATATTGAACGGGGAACCGGGGATTCACCAGGTTGTTGTCGTTGGTAACGGGAATGTTTTCCAGGGTTGTCAGCAAGGTATCACCGGTATACCAGGGGGTGTTGGTAGAAGGTTTTACCACATTGTCGCCGTTCAGGGCGCTGATGGGAATGAAACGGACGTCTTTGCCGGCAAAGACTCTCCGGGTAAACTTTTCGAAGTCGGTGCGGATATTATCGTACACCTCCCGGTTGAAGTCGAGCAGGTCCATCTTGTTGATGCAGATGATCAGGTGGGGGATACCCAGTAATCCGGCGATGTAGGCATGCCGATGGGTTTGTTCGGTAACGCCGTTTCGTGCGTCGATCAGGATGATAGCAGCGTTGGCGGTGGAGGCGCCGGTAACCATGTTCCGGGTGTACTGGATATGACCGGGCGTATCGGCTATGATGAACTTGCGCTTCGGGGTTGCAAAATAACGGTAGGCCACATCAATGGTGATCCCTTGTTCGCGTTCGGCCCGGAGACCGTCGGTGAGCAGGGCAAGATTCAGAAAATCTCCGCCTTTCTTAAGACTGGCCCGCTTTACAGCATCGAGCTGATCTTCGAAGATCGATTTACTGTCGTACAACAGCCTCCCGATCAGGGTACTCTTGCCATCATCCACACTGCCGGCTGTCGTGAAGCGGAGCAGTTCCATGTCAAGGTATGCCTTGCTGGAAAATCCCATGTTCCCGTTATCAGCTTCTTGCATTTTCATCCTAAAAATATCCTTCTTTCTTTCGATCTTCCATAGCAGCATCCGATCGTTTATCGTCGTACCTGCCCCCTCTCTCCGTCACTCTTGTCGCGGCGATTTCCCGGATTATGTCTTCCAGGGTGTCGGCGGTGGATAAGGTCAGGCCGGTGCAGGTGATATCACCGACAGTACGGCAACGGACCCTGCGGCGTTCCACCTTTTCACCCGGTTTGAGTTTCATGAACGGAGCGGCAGCCAGCCATACGCCATCGCGGAAAAAGACTTCACGCTCATGGGTAAAATAGATATTAGGCAGGGCGATATTTTCCTTCAAAATATACTGCCACACGTCCATCTCGGTCCAGTTGCTGATCGGGAAAACCCGGAAGTGTTCGCCCATTTTCTTCCTTCCGTTGAACAGGTACCACAACTCAGGGCGTTGGTTTTTCGGATCCCATTGACCGAATTCATCACGGTGCGAGAAGAACCGCTCTTTCGCCCGTGCCTTCTCTTCATCCCGCCGTCCGCCTCCGATGGCGGCATCAAACTTGTATTTTTCGATGGTATCGAGCAATGTCACGGTTTGAAGCACGTTACGGCTTGCATTGTATCCGCTTTCTTCCACCACCCGCCCGGTGTTGATGGATTCCTGGACGGAACCAACTATCAGCCTGGCGTTGAGTCTTTTAACAAGCTCATCCCTGAACAGCAGCGTTTCTTCAAAGTTGTGTCCCGTGTCGATATGGAGCAAGGGAAAAGGAATAGGCGCAGGCCAGAATGCCTTCAGGGCCAGGTGAACCAGCACAATGGAATCTTTTCCTCCCGAGAACAGAAGAACGGGCCGCTCAAACTGAGCAGCTACCTCCCTCATCACATAAATGCCCTCCGATTCAAGCTCCTTGAGGTGCGTTAACTTATATTCATCCATTTCTTCCTTCAGGACTTGCTGAAAAGTCGTTTGATCAATGATTTTTTCTCCAGTTTGCGGTCATCGGAATAATACCCGTAACCATATCCGTATCCATACCCCGAACCATATCCGTAGCCGTGACCGTACCCGTATCCATAACCATAGCCATATCCGTACGATGATTTATTCAGTCTGACATCGTTGATCAGGATAGCTATGTTGGGGATCTTCCGAAGTTCGATATCACGGATGATGGAAGCAAAGATCTTCTTATGCGTGTACCCCTGGCGTACCAGGAAGATGTTCACATCCGAATATTTCATCAGCAGGAAAGCATCAGTGACCAGGCCGATAGGCGGCGTGTCGATGATGATGTAGTCGTACTGTTCTTTCAGTTTGGCGAAAAATTCTCCGCACTTCTCCGATGCGATCAGTTCGGCAGGGTTCGGAGGAATGGGGCCGGCCATGATGATATCGAAATTTTCAATCCCCGAGTTCTGGATGATTTGATCCAGCGAGCTTTTGTTGATCAGGTAGGAACTGATGCCATCATGGTTGGTCAACCCGAATTCCTGGAAAATCTTTGGTTTCCGGAGATCGAAACCGAGTAGGAGGGTCTTTTTGCCGTAAAGGGCGAAGACCGAGGCGAGGTTCATGGAAGTGAAGGTCTTCCCGGCACTGACCATATCGGAAGTGATCAGAATCACCTGTTTCTCCCTTCCTTTCAGGAGGTACTGCAAATTGGTTCTGACCGACCGGAACGACTCGGTGATCGTGGATTTGGGATACTCTACCACCACCAGCTTGTTCGGTTTGTCGTTGTGGATGATATGGCCCGCCACCGGTAGCTTGGTGATTTTTTCAACGTCTTCGCGTTCCATGATCTTGTCGTTGAAATAATCTTTGGCGATGATGTACAATACCGGGAGTACCAGTCCCAGGAGGAGGGCAATGATATAATTCAGGCTCTTTTTGGGATAGACAGTGGCGAAACCGGCCTGTGGCGCTTTATCCAATACTTCGTTGTCGGGGAGGTTGGACGCCTGGGTGATGCGGGCTTCCGACTGTTTTTCAAGCAGGTAGGTATATAAGGCATCGGTAAGTTTAAACCGGCGTTCGATGCCGAAAAGAAGCCGTTGCGTAGTCGGCAATCCATTGATTCGGGCAGTCATCATGTTGACCCGGTTATCCACCTCCGTTAAGGCAATAGCATTTGTATTGATAGCGCTCTTGATATTTTCGTAGAGCGCACTTTTCGTGGTCTCAATCTGACGGTCCATTGCTTTCAACGTCGGGTTTTTAGCATTGGTGTACTGGGATAATTCGGTACGGTCAGTGTAAAGCTTGGTCAGTTGGATAGTCAGGTCGTTCAGCAAGTCATTGTCAACACCCAGAGACGAAGGAACAATGAGAGCGTCCAGTTCCTTGTTCTTCTCGATGTATTCTTTCAGGTTTTTCAGGTATTTCGATTTGACCATCAGCATAGCCTTCTGATCCTGGAGCTCCATCATTTTATCAAAAACCTGTTTTGATTCGTCATCCAGGTTCATGACTTCTTTTTTTGTACGGAATACTTCCAGCGCTTTTTCCGACATGTACAGGGTATCGGAAATTCCTTCCAACTCGTGGTCAATAAAATCGATGGTTCGCTGAGTGACCAGGTTCTTCCGTTCCAATCCGCGAGAGATATATTCGTTAGTCAGCGCGTTGGCGAAATCTACCAGCTTCTGGCCGTTCTTTCCACGGAATTTTATCCCCAGGATGGAGGCTTCCCGGTTGATGGGTTCGATGGTGAAACTCCTGAACTCACTCACCAGCGCATCGTAGTCATTGAATACGAAGTAGTACGAATTGGAAAGATCTCTGGAGGGATTGAAGTTCGGGTTTAACAGGATCCGGAATTTAAACTGTCTGGTCGCCACTTCTTCTCCGAAAGTGTAGTTTTGCGTAAGGTTGATATTTTCAAATCTCCCCGGCACTTTTTCCCGTTTGGAGAATTGATAGAACTCTACATTCTCGTAATTAGCGGAGATCTGGTACTGTCGTCCCGAGAGGATCTTCAGGTTAAACCGGATATTTACCGGTTGAGGCACCGAGGTGTCGAAGATGACGGTAAAAGGAGAATCTTTATATAATTCCCTGGTTACCAGGTGATCGAGGTTAAAGTAAGATACTTCGAAACCCGACTTGGCCAAGGCTCGGTAAGTCAGGGAATACGACTGCAGGATCCCGATCTCGTTCTGCAGGTTTTGCATGCTGTTAAATAAACCCAGGCCGATGATGTCCTGAGGATTCATCCGGTATTCCGATTTGTCTTTGACCAGAATGGTTGCTTCCACTTCGTATACAGGGTTAGAGAATTTATTGAAGAGGAAAGCAATGATCATCGCGATAATGACCGCAACCACAAATAGATACCAATGCCGGTAAACCTTCAGGAAGAAAATCTTGTAATCGATCGGTTGCTGTTGCTGGTTATATTCCTGGAAATTATCTGTCACTGTTTTACGGTATAGATGAATGTTAGTAAAATGATGACCGTCGAGATGGCGGTAAAGACTGTCCCATATGGGAACGTGGCGCTACCCCACTGTTTGACTTTTAACGGGGCGGCATAGATCATGTCGTTGGGTTTGAGGTAATAGTATGGGGATGAAAGAATTTCGGAACTGTTCAGGTTGAGATAATGTATTTCCGATCCGTTATCACCGGTTCTCACCAGCGCTACCTGGCCACGGTTGGCGAAATCGGTAAAATCACCGGCCATGGCGATGCCTTCAAAAATGGTGATCTGGTCTTTGTACACTTTGTACTGTCCCGGGCGCTGTACTTCTCCGAGCAGGGTGATATTGTAATTCACCAGTTTAACGATCACAATGGTTTCTTTGAGGTACTCGTCGATCACCTTCTGCAGTTTTTCTTTGATCTCTTCAATGGTAAGATCACGCACAAACACTTTACCGATCACCGGGAAATCAATATTCCCTTCTTTGCTGACGGTATAACTGTTGAGGTAGATGGAAGCGTCGCTGGCCATCTGGTTGGTGGCGTTTTCCTGGTTAAAGAGCTGGTTCGCCTGGTCATTGAGGCTTTTTATGCTGATATACAGATTGTCGCCTGTTTTCACCTTGTATTCGGCCGCCATTTTCGCCGCGTAAGTCAATACGGAGTCTTCCGGGGATTTCTGTTGTAAATAAGTAATCTTTTTCTGTGACACACATCCGGCAAGAAAGAGCAGGAGGATCGATAAGAAGAGAAATTCCTTACAAAAAGGGAGACGGAGTTTTCTCATGAGGAGCAGTTTTGAAGTGCAAACTTAATGTTTTTCGCAAACATGTAAAAGTTTAGTGCGGAACTGCCTCGCCGATGAGGGTGGCTGAGGTGGAACGCAGGATACGGACTTTTACATAATCGCCCGGTTTCGACCCTTCTTTCGGGAAGACCACCATTTTGTTTTGTGAGTTGCGCCCGGCCCATTGCTCCGATGAACGTTTCGAGGTTGATTCAATCAGCACTTCGAATGTTTTTCCGACATCCCGGCGGTTGCTTTGTGCTGATAAATGGTTTTGCAGATCGATGACTTCCTGCAGCCGGCGTTCTTTGACTTCCTCCGGGACATTGTCGGTAAACCGTTCGGCAGCCAATGTCAGAGGGCGCTCCGAATACCTGAACATGTATGCGGCATCATAATGGACCTGTTCCATCAGGGAGAGGGTATCGCGATGATCTTCCTCCGTTTCATCACAGAAGCCGCAAATGATGTCGGTGCTGATGCTGCAATCGGGAATGATCTCACGGATGGCGCTGATCCGCTCCAGGTAATCTTCCCGGCGGTATTTACGGTTCATCAGGCTCAGCATGTGATTGCTGCCCGACTGCACCGGGAGGTGAATGGCTTTGCATATATTGGGCGTTCGGGCGATTACCCGGAGTAACTCATCGGAGATATCTTTCGGATGGGAGGTGGCAAATCGTATCCGCATCAGGGGACTGATCTGCGCTACCTGTTCCAGTAAACCGGCAAAATGAGTGGCGCCGTCAGGGCCCTTCCACTCGTATGAGTTGACATTCTGGCCCAGAAGGGTCACTTCACGGTATCCTTTTTCCAGCAAGGCGGCGGTCTCCTTCAGGATGGAATCAACAGGCCGGCTGCGTTCCAACCCCCGCGTTGAGGGAACCACGCAGTATGAACAGTAATTTTCACAACCCCGCATGATCGAAATGAACGCCGTCACTCCATTGGAATCAAGCTGCACCGGAGTGACATCGGCGTACGTCTCGTCGGGACGGAGTACGGTATTCACGGCATGACAGCCCTTCATCGCTTCGTCAAGCAACCTGGGCAGGTCGCGGTACGAATCCGGACCGGCGATGACATCCAGCAACGACTCTTCTTCCGCTTCCAACACATTACCGGTCCGCTCGGCCATACACCCCAGTAATCCGATGATCAGTCCGGGATGTTTTTTCCGCAGGGAACGAAAAAATTGAAGACGTTTTCGAATCCGTTGTTCAGCATTATCCCGGATCGAACAGGTGTTCAGAAATAGAATGTCCGCAGATGAAATATCGGAGGCCATCTCATATCCTTCCCCCGAAAGAATGGAGGCAACAATCTCACTGTCAGAAAAATTCATCTGACATCCATACGTTTCAATAAAGATTTTTTTATTTTTTTTCACGTTGACGTATTACTTTTAATCCCTTAACCGGATTAAGGGAAAACGAGTGTGCAAAGGTAGGGATAATCAGGAGATCATGTTTTAATTCGTTTAATGTCTTACTTTTGTACCGCGATTTGGGATTCTAATTTTGATTGACCGATGACAAAGAACTTAGTGATTGTTGAGTCTCCCGCGAAAGCAAAAACCATAGAAGGATTTCTGGGAAAGGATTTTACCGTGAAGTCCTGCTTCGGGCATGTGATGGATCTTGCCAAAAAAGGGCTTGGGGTAGATATTGAAAACGGATTTATTCCGCAATTTGTTATTTCTCCTGATAAGAAGAAAGTTGTCGCCGACCTGAAGAAGTTGGCGAAGGATGCCCAGAAGGTCTGGCTGGCATCTGATGAAGACCGCGAAGGGGAGGCTATTGCCGCCCACCTGGTCGATGCCCTGGATCTCCGGGAAGACGGGATTCACCGGATTGTGTTCCACGAAATCACCAAGCCGGCCATTCTGCAAGCCATCGAGAATCCCCGGTCCATTGATCAGTACCTGGTCATGGCCCAGCAGGCCCGGCGTGTTCTCGACCGCCTCGTGGGCTTTGAACTTTCTCCTCTTCTCTGGAAGAAAGTGAAACCGGCTCTCTCGGCCGGACGTGTTCAGTCGGTCGCTGTCAGACTCATCGTCGAACGCGAAGAAGAGATCCGCAATTTCCAGGTTGTCTCCTCGTTCCGGATCATTGCCTTATTCCCGGTTAAAAACGGAAAGAAGACAACCATGGTTCAGGCTGAACTGAATAAACGGTTCGACACGCACGATGAAGCCATCGCCTTTTTGGAACAGTGCCGGGATGCAAAGTTTACGGTTGAGGACATCGAGACAAAACCTTCAAAAAAATCACCGGCGCCGCCCTTCACTACATCCACGCTGCAACAGGAAGCTTCCAGGAAACTGGGTTTCTCCGTTGCCAATACCATGAGGGTGGCTCAGGAACTCTACGAATCGGGAAAGATCACGTACATGCGTACCGACTCGGTCAACTTGTCGGGACTGGCTCTCGGAATGGCCAAGACGGAGATTACCGACTCCTTTGGAAAAGAATATGTCAAGACCAGGAATTATGTGACGAAAACCAAAGGTGCACAGGAAGCACACGAAGCCATCAGACCCACGTACATGGACCGTCATTCCGTTGAAGGCGACCGTTCCCGGAAACGGCTGTACGAACTCATCTGGAAACGGACGATTGCTTCGCAGATGGCAGATGCAGAACTGGAAAAGACCACCGTTACCATCGGCATTTCCGGCACATCCGAAAAATTTACCGCTCGTGGAGAAGTGATCCGGTTCGATGGATTTTTGAAAGTATACATGGAGTCGAGCGATGATAACTCGCCGGAAGAAAGTGAAAAGATGCTTCCGCCCATGAACACCGGCGATATTCTGGAAGCGGGTGAAATTACTGCCGAACAACGTTTCTCCCAGCAACCGGCCCGCTATACCGAGGCTACCCTCGTCAAGAAGATGGAAGAATTGGGCATCGGAAGACCTTCCACCTACGCTCCGACAATCTCCACTATCCAGAAAAGAGGCTATGTGGTCAAGGAAGACCGGGAAGGGATCCTGAGACCGTATGTCATGGCAACCTTGAAGGATGGGGAAATCACGGAAAAGACCCAGACCGAAAAGACGGGCTTCGAGAAGAATAAATTGTTCCCCACAGATATAGGGACGGTAGTAAACAACTTCCTCCTGCAGTATTTTGAAAACATCATGGATTATAACTTCACGGCACGGGTCGAGGAAGAATTTGATGAGATCGCACAGGGGAAGATGGTGTGGAATAAGATGATCGGCGAATTCTACGGACCGTTCCACGAACAGATCACCGGCACCCTTGAAGGGACGAAAAAGGTCAGTGGCGCCAGAGTCATCGGCACAGATCCGAAAAGTGGAGAAAAGGTGCTTGTCAAAATCGGACGTTACGGCCCGATGGCCCAGATCGGTGAAGGAGAAGAAGGACAAAAACCACGGTTTTCCTCACTAAAAAAAGGACAAAGCATCGAGACGATTACCCTGGAAGAGGCGCTTGATCTCTTTAAGCTTCCCCGTAACCTGGGATTGTATGGTGATAGTGAAGTGATTGTTTCCACCGGACGGTTCGGCCCCTATGCCAAGTATGCCGGAGCCTATTATTCGCTCGCTAAAACCGACGACCCGCTGTCGATTACCCTTGAACGGGCTGTCGAGATCATCACCGAAAAACAAAAAGAAGCGCAGAGCCGGATCATTCATGAATACCCCGAAGAACCCACTCTTCGTGTACTCAATGGACGTTATGGCGCCTATATCAGTTATAACAAACAGAACTTCAAACTGCCAAAAGGGACGAAGCCGGAAGAACTGACCCTGGAAGATTGCAGAAAGATTGTTTCCGAAACTCAACCCACCAAATCAGCCAAAGGGAGAAAAAAGAAATAACCTGTCGCAACCATATTGATTATGTCAGAATTTTTTGATCCGTTACCCATACAAGAAATCTTCCAGATAGAAGAGACTCCGGGATTCAACCGGTTGGGAAACCTCATTAAGGCCTTCACCGCGGAAAACAATTTCCCGGAATTCCAGGATGCCGACATCGCCCTGATCGGGGTGGGAGAGGACCGGAATGCCATCAATAACGAGGGTTGCGCTGATGGGCCCGATCAGATCAGAAAGTACCTGTACCGGCTTTCACCGGTAGTGAATTGCCCTCGCATCATCGACCTCGGCAACATCAAACGGGGCCATACCCCGTCGGATACTTATTTCGCCCTTAGCTCGGTAGTGGCCGAACTGCTGAATGCCAACATCCTTCCCGTGATCCTCGGTGGCAGCCAGGACATCACCTACGCCAACTACCAGGCCTATCAGAATATCGGGCAGATCATCAACATCGTCTCGGTCGATCCCATGTTCGACCTGGGGAATAGCGAGAACGAACTCAACTCGCAGTCATTCCTCAGCAGCATTATCCTCTATCAGCCGAATTACCTGTTTAATTACGCCAATATCGGGTACCAGAGTTATTTCATTGATCCGGAAGCCATCAAACTGATGAAAAACCTGTTCTTTGATACTTACCGTCTGGGGATCCTTAGAGAAAACATGGAAGAGGTGGAGCCGATCGTACGCAATGCAGACATGCTTACTTTCGATGTCTCTGCAATTCGCTGGTCGGATGCACCGGGCAACCGGAATGCCACACCGAATGGTTTTTATGGCGAAGAGGTCTGCCAGATCATGCGGTACGCAGGATTGAGCGACAAACTCACTTCCATCGGTTTTTATGAATATAACCCTCACTGCGACCGTGACGGGCAAACAGCTCATCTCATCGCCCAGATGATCTGGTATTTCATCGACGGATTCGTGAACCGTCAGCACGATTTCCCCTTCCGCGACGAAGAAGATTATGTGAAGTACCATGTCTCCATCACGGACCACAAACAGGATATCGTGTTTTACAAAAGCAAGAAAACCGACCGCTGGTGGATGGAAATACCTCTTCCTGCCGAACAACGCATCAAGTACGAGCGGCATTATCTGGTACCTTGCTCATACAAGGATTATCAGGTCGCCAGTAATAATGAAATCCCCGACCGCTGGTGGATGGTTTACCAAAAACTGATGTAATTTTTCTGCCGGAAATTTCTTTTACCCGACTCTGCCGGGGTTATTCGAGATAAAACTTTTCCATCCGGTGTAGTTTTTCTCTTTTTCCGGTTGCCCCTGCTGAAAATAATGACAGACAGCCACGGCCAGCGCATCCGTGGCATCCAGGTAGGTTGATTGTTCCCGGATATCCAGCATGCGGGTTATCATTGCCGCCACCTGCTCCTTTGAAGCGCCCCCTTTACCGGTGATCGACTGTTTGATCTTGCGCGGTGAGTATTCGAAGATCGGAATGGAACGCGATAGCCCTGCAGCCATCGCTACACCCTGGGCACGACCCAGTTTAAGCATCGATTGAACATTTTTCCCGAAAAACGGGGCTTCAATGGCTAATTCATCCGGCTTGAAGACATTGATCAGTTCCAGCGTTTTTTCGAAAATCCTTTTGAGTTTGAGCGGATGATCGTCGGTTTTCGCTAATTTTAGAACGCCAAGCGAAAGCATTCGTAGTTGCCTGCCTTTGACGGATATGATCCCATACCCCATGATGTTTGTTCCGGGATCGATACCAAGGATAATTCTTTCGGTTTGCAATGTTTCGGAGAATGATGAAGACAAAAGTACGGAAAACATACAATCGGTTGATCCAGGTCGGCATCCTCGTGCTGACTTTTGTGTTTATCTACCGGCAGGTCTTTGAGAAATCGGATATGGCCAAGGTTTGGACCGTTATCCGTGAGCGATGGGACGCGGCCTCTTTTGCTGACACCGTTCTCGTGATCATCGGATTGATGCTGGTCAACTGGGGGATCGAATCGGCCAAGTGGAGGTACCTGATCGGAAAAATTGAGAAGATCGGCTTCTTCAAATCGTTTTACGCCGTTCTGACAGGCGTCGCGATCAGCTCCTTCACCCCCAACAGGGTAGGTGAATTCTTTGGCCGGGTATTCGTGCTGGATAAAGCCAGCCGGGTGGAAGGAACCCTCATCACCATCCTGGGCAGCATGAGCCAGTTGCTGATCACCCTGCTGACAGGGAGCGTCGCCTTCCTGATTTTCATTCCATTGTGGCCCGGACCGCATTCTTTTATCACCGGTTATCTCTATGACATCGTGGTCGTACTGGTCGTCGCTCTGGACCTTTTGCTGGTTGGCCTCTTCCTGAACATTTCCTTCCTTAATAATTTGAAAGAAAGAATTTTCAGCGGCCGGCTGAGGAAAGTCCGGAAGTTTTTCCGGGTTTTTGCATTCTATCGCCGGAAAGAATTGTTAAATGTGCTGGGAATGAGTTTAATACGATACATTGTCTTCGCTTCACAATTCTATCTGTTGCTCCGCCTTTTTGCTGTTTCGATGCCTTACCCGGAAGCAATCATGATCATCTCGCTGATCTACCTGGTGATGGCCATCATCCCTACCGTGATGATCACCGAACTCGGCATCCGCGGGTCGGTATCCCTCTATTTCTTCGGGATCTATTTCGGTACCGGAGCGGTGAATACGGAGGCTGTCAATTTTGGTGTTTTTGCCGCTTCCTCTCTGCTGTGGATAATCAATGTCGGCATTCCCGCATTGACCGGAAGTCTCTTTGTCTTCCGGCTGCATTTTTTCCGGAAATCGATCCTCAAACCGACTGTATGATAGAACAGGTTGCAATATCGGTTCTTCTGCTCATCACTGCCGGTTATGCAGTCATGCTGGGTTGGTTCGCGCTTCCTCTTTTCCGGCGAAAACCTCTTTCCCGGCCCGGAGAAACTTTCCCGTTCGTTTCGGTCATTATTGCTGCCCGGAACGAAGAAAAAAACATCAGGGATTGTGTCAACAGCATCCTGGATCAGGATTATCCGGCCGACCGCTTTGAGATCCTCATCAGTGACGATCATTCTGAAGACAGAACCAGCGAAGAAGCGGAGGCTTGCCGGAACATAAACCCGGCCATCCACCTTACCGTGCTGAAGGCGGGTGATGATGCCGGGACCGGGAAAAAGAATGCTATCCGGCGGGCGGTTGCCGTTGCTGCCGGGGAATGGATTCTCACCACCGATGCGGATACCCGCCGGGGTCCGGGTTGGCTTCGTGCCATGACGGCCACCGCGCTGTCGGAAAACGTAAAAATGACGCTCGGACCGGTCAGGATGGACGGCAGTTCATGGTTCCAGCGGATACAACGGCTGGAGTTTCTGGGGATCATGGGACTTACTGCCGGTTCCGCTGCCCGCAAAATGGCACTGATGTGCAATGGCGCCAACCTGATGTACAAAAAGGCAGCGTTTCAGGAGACAGGCGGGTTGACAGGGAATCTGAAGTATGCTTCGGGAGACGATCAGTTTCTGCTGGCCGATTTCCGGAAACGATACGGGAACGCTGCTGCAGCTTTTGCTTTTTCCCGCGAAGCGATCGTTTCGACGGAGGCACAACCAACCTTCAGGGGATTCTTTTCCCAACGGGTCAGGTGGGTCTCAAAAAGTCCAGGGTACCGCGATCCACAGGTGATCTTCACGGGAGCGCTGACTTTCCTGTCAACAATGGCTATCCTGGCTGCCCTGGTAGCAGGCTTTTTCGTACCCGGGTTGTTACCGGTTGCCCTGGGTTGCCTGGGAATAAAAATGCTGGTGGATCTGTTGCCGGTGATAAAAATGGCGGTTTTCTTTGAAGCGACGAAAGATCTGTGGTGGTACATCCCGGCTCAGCTGTTCCAACTGATCTATGTCCCCCTCGTCGGTCTTACCGGATGGCTGTTCCCTTTTCAGTGGAAAGGCCGGGTCATCAAAGCCTGAGCGATAATCAGGTCTTTGGGGCAGGTAATTTTGATATTCTCCGGCTCGCCGTCGATGAGATGAATGCAGAATCCAGCTGCTTCCATTACGGTGGCATCATCGGTGAACTCCGGGCGATACGGTTGCTGATAGGCTTGTTGAATTTCCTTCAGAAGAAACACCTGAGGAGTCTGCACCAGTCGGAAAGAGGTCCGGTCGACGGGTTGGTTACCGCCGTCTGTAAGTTGACGGATGGATTCGGTGACAGGCAGGGCAGGTACTGCGTTTCCGTGTGTTTCGGCTTCACGAAATGATCGGATAATCAGATCTTTTGAGACAAGCGGACGGGCCCCGTCGTGGATGGCGACGAGACCATCGGAAGGAAGTTCCGACAACCCGTTCAGGACAGAATGAAAGCGGGTAGCACCCCCGGAGACAATGCGGTGAGGAACGGTAAATCCGTATTCCCGGATCAATTCTTCCCAACGCCGGATCTGTCTTTCGGGAAGAGGCACTACCATGGACGCATCAGGGCAGGTAACGGCAAAGGCCCGGATGGTATGCATCAGCATGGGTTCTTCCGCCAGGAGCATAAATTGCTTCGGGACATCGGATCCCATACGGATTCCGGTACCGCCTGCAACGATGATTACGTATTTTTTCAAGGCAACCGCCGTTAGATGATGAGCATCGGATGGCCGTAAGTGAAAAACTTATATTTTTTCTCAACGGCAATCTCGTAAGCTTCCATCAGGAAATCATATCCGGCAAATGCAGCGGTCATCATCATCATAGGTGACTGGGGCAGATGGAAATTGGTGAACATGGCATTAGCGATGCTGAAATCGTAAGGAGGGAAGATAAACTTATTGGTCCATCCCGAATAAGGTTTCAGCATGCCGGAAATGGCAACTGACGATTCAATGGCTTTCATGGAGGTAGTTCCGATGGCCACCACGTTTTTTCTGTTGGCTTTGGCGCGGTTGACGATTTCTGCTGTTTCCGGACCGATAATCATCTCTTCGCTGTCCATTTTGTGTTTGGTCAGGTCTTCCACATCGATGGTGCGGAAGTTTCCCAATCCGACATGAAGGGTGACCTCGGCAAAAGTAACACCTTGTAGTTCAAGTCGTTTCATTATTTCACGACTGAAATGCATACCGGCAGTAGGAGCGGCGACGGCGCCTTCGCATTTGGCATAAATGGTTTGGTACCGTTCTTCGTCTTCGGCTGTTGCCGCGCGGTTATGTAATTTGGGCAGCGGGGTTTCTCCCAGCCGCTGGATGGTTTTTTTGAACTCATCGTACGGGCCGTCGAATAGGAAACGGATAGTTCTGCCACGGGAAGTGGTGTTATCGATCACTTCGGCAACGAGTGAGTCGTCTTCGCCGAAGTACAGTTTGTTTCCGATTCGGATTTTTCGGGCCGGATCAACCAATACGTCCCACAACCGGGATTCCCGGTTCAGTTCGCGGAGGAGAAAAACCTCAATCTTAGCCCCTGTTTTTTCTTTTTCCCCATAAAGACGGGCTGGAAAAACTTTGGTATTGTTGATGACAAAAACATCCCCTTCACCGAAGTAATCCAGGATGTCTTTGAATTGTTTGTGTTCGATCGTTTGTTTTTTCCGGTCGAGTACCATCATTGGTACTTCATCTCTTTGCTTCGGCGGATGATTTGCGATAAGTTCCGGTGGAAGGTGAAAGCGAAATTGTGATAGTTTCATGATATGTACCCTCTAAAAAGGGTGCAAAGTTAAGCATTTTAAACCCCGGTTGTCAAGTAAATGATCTATTTCTTTTTACAAACATCTTATAACAATCAATAGTAAGATGAAAATGGATAAAATGGAAAAGTGATCTCACGGATTGGACGTAAACCTGCTTATTGTCAGCAAATGCTTCCCGGGTTTATTTCACCTTTGCTGATTGCAATGGTTGAAGAGCGTCACGATATTTTCCCCCGGTTTCAAATGATAACCCTGTAATCCGATCGTGAAAGCAGCGGATATATTTTCCAGGGTATCATCTATAAAGATTGTCTCTTCCGGAACAACCCCGAATTGTGAAACAGCGTATTCAAAAACCTTTCGGTCGGGTTTGATCATTCCGATACGAAAAGAGAAACAGGTTTTTTCAAATAATTCTTCAAGATGCTGATATCCATACTGATCAGTAAGGTGCCGGAGATAATATTGATAATGAATCTCGTTCGAATTGCTGAGTAAAAAGATCCGGTATTCGGTCCGGAGCGATTCCAGGAGACGTATACGGGATGCCGGTATGCCAATGACCAGGGCATTCCATGCATCATCGATCATTTCATCCGTCAGTTTTTTTTGATAGAAGGAACGGATTGAATCGCGAAATTGGGCCGGAGAAAGGATGCCTTTTTCCAGGTCTGTTACCAAACGGTCGAATGCCTTCTCGATCATTTCCGGAGTGAAACCTGCTGCAAGCTGTCCAAACTCATTTAGCCGTTTCCGGGTAATCCGGGGATCAATATCACAAATCACTCCCCCGAAATCGAAGATGATATTTTTTATTGATGCAGGATCGGGACAAACAAACGGGAGGAGAGGCATGAGAGCTGTTTTATGATGAGTTGATCGGGTTTCAGACGATTGCAAAGATCGGGAATTTATATTACTTTTGCACCTTTCAATCCGGAAAGCCGGGTTGAAGGGCCCATAGCTCAGTTGGTCAGAGCAGTAGACTCATAATCTATTGGTCCAAGGTTCAAGTCCTTGTGGGCCCACTCCAAATCAGAGAGTTACAAATCGCTATCACCCTTTACTGATCATCGCTGCCTCACCGGATGATCATCACTTTTTTCGTCACGCAGTATTCGTCAGTTTGGACAGTGAGGAAATACAATCCCGGAGAAATACCCATCACATTCACCGTTGCCGAAGTCACTCCGTTGGGGAGGGTCATTGATTTCACCTGAGAGCCTTTAACATCCTTCAGGGTGATGGTAACTGCTTCCCTTGATGCTTCGGGCAAAGCGACCGTGATAACCGCCGAAGCCGGATTAGGATAGACGTTCACATTCCAGGTATGATCTACCGGTTTGGAGGAGATCCCCAGGAAGGGATTTCCGTTCGGGAGGGTGTTTGAAAAGAAAGCGTTCCGAATCTTATCAACCGATTTCCCCAGAGCGTTGAGCGATTGGGTAGTATCTTCTGCCGTTGTATCGCGTGCAAAAACGTAAGCGAGATCAAACGTTACTTCTTCTCCCGGGGCCATGGTAAAGGGACCTGCAGAACCCAATCCTCTTCTATCGGCAGGGTTATTACCGGCGGTTTTTTCTGTCCAGTTTTTTTCACCATTGGGGGCCTGTCCGTTTGTTCCCCAGTCACAACCATCGGAGAGGGCGGGAAACATGAAATTACATTCAGGGCCATATCCACCGCTGCTGATGTGTCCGTTCCCTCCATAGATCATCTGTGTTGTATCCAGCCATTTTCCCTGTAAATAAAGGAAATAGTCATTGGCATATTTAGGGTCCCTCATGTAGTCAGCTCCACCGTTATTAAAATACACAAAATGGCTCATACCCATCCGCTCGTTATCGACGAGACTGTCTCCGAATCCGGCTCCATTGATGGCGTATGGATCATTAGGATACCCGGTATTCATGATATCGCAGTTGCCGGGAATATAGGCCGGATTATCGCGTTGGTCGACAGGTAGCAAGGGCCCTCCCAGGAACACGATCGCCTGTGCAGGCGGATGTTCACCATAGGCTTGCGGCTCACCGGAGCCATCGACCGGGCGCCCGTTGTATCCGAAGAACATGCCTCTTTCCACATCGCAACCCACGTAATCATCACTCCACATGCCGATATCAAAATCTGCGAAAACCCCGAAATAGGTGTTGGAATAGGTGTTCTGAGAACGATTGATCACCCGGTAATTCACAAATACCGTGTTGTCGAAAGCTGTATCGCCGGGTATTTTGAAGGCATATGCCATCGTATGTATTTCTGTTCTCAGCTTATTCCCCCAGGTTTCAGCATGGAACTCCCGGTCGTCATTAATAATGTAATAAAGCCCCTGATCTCCCCGGATATTTGGGTAATCCCCGCTGAAAGGATCGTAAATACCATCCTGGTCCGCATCAATAAAAGGAGCCAGCCGAGCTGCCTGACCGGCTGCCACATTCCCGTTTCCCGGCCAGGTCAATATATCATGAATGGGTTCATACCCGGATTTATTCCAATTGGCTTTATGGTATTCTATTTCACTTTTATTGATTTTCCAGACATAATTCCAGACAGTGTCGTACTGTTGGTATTTGGCTGAATCCATCACTGGTCCTGCCCAGAAATCAAAGTTTGTCATGGCTGTCAATCCCGTCGGTCCTTGTCCATACCGGGCCCCGGCCAGATGAAGCTGATCGTTTTGATCATTGCCTCCCAGCCAGATGGAATGCAGAAACAGGGTGCCTTTACCGCTGCCACGCGGGACTTCGAAAACATTGCCATTTCCATTATAATGGCATCCGTTGGCCATAAACCGGGCGCTTATGTTATTCAGATCGATGGAATCAAAACTTTCATCATCCACATAAAAGGTGATGGTGGTGGTGGAGTTTTCAAGCGTGTTCTTCCTCCACAAAGTATAGTGTCCGGTCACCACTTTACTCGTAACCTCCCGCCAGTCTACATAAAACCCAACCAACGTTTTTTCCGGATTGACAAAGAAGCGTTTTACGGGAGCAGTACTTAAGGATTGAATAATAATGGAATCTCCGGCAGGAATGATATCATTTGCCAGGAGATCGATGGTGTCTGTGATTCCCGGAGTGAGGTAGATCGTGTCGGGATTGGCTTGAAAGGATTGGGCATAGCTGCCCGGGGCGCACAGGAAAAGCCCCAACAGAACCAGGATAAAATTCACTTTTGTTTTCATGATTCTTGAAGTTTGATTTACAGAAAAATGAACTGAAGACCGATAGTATACACAAATATATAAAATATTATAGAAAAATCATTACGTGATATTTTTTTAAAAAATGTAGGTGACTTTTCGGCGGGGTACCCAGAACAAATGTGAACTGTGAGGTGCGTATTGCGAAATCGGGTCCCTCACCTTTCAGAAATTGGTCAGGTACCTGGCGATGATATAACAAAAGAAACAGAAATTCCGTTATTTTGCAGTATATTGTAAATAATGAGGAAGACCGGATTTTATTCATACATGTTGATGGCTGCCTTTACGCTGTTTCTTTTCAACAGGGCAGATGCACAGAATTGGAATTTCGTCAAAGAGAAAGACGGGATAAAGATCTATACCCGGGATGAGTCGAACACCAACATAAAATCTTTTCGGGGTGTGATGGAGATCAATTCAACCATGAAAAGGGTCACTAACCTGGTGGGCAATGTGCATAACAGCGAGTGGTGGGATGAGAACGTGAAGGATTTAAAAGTCATCTATTTTGAAGAGAATAAAGTATTCCGGTATTACCTGCGGTATGATGTCCCCTGGCCGTTGTCCGACAGAGATCTGTGTGTGGAAGCGCGGGTGACCGACGATCCGGTGACCGGCAAACGGGAGATCATGGCTCGTCCTCTTCCCAACCTGGTTCCTGAAAAACCCGGGATCGTCCGGATTAAAAATTACTGGCAACGATGGACGATTCAGCCTCTGAAAAACGGGAAGATCAGGCTGACCCTGGAAGGAAGCGTGGATCCTGCAGGAGCCATCCCGGCCTGGATCTACAACATGGTTATCACCGATACCCCGTTACGGGTGATGGGAGGTGTAAAAAACAGAGTGGAGATCAAATAACAACCATCCCGGTTGTTGGTTCGCTCAACGCGTGAAATCAATCGACAAACAAGAAGGTTACTTTAAATCTGCTGATTATCAATGATCGGCGTTCATTCAGCCGGATTGGTAAAGTAAAGTTGTTCCGGGGCCCGATGAGGATGAACTTTGTACCATCATCAATATCCATGAGCTATGAAGACAATCATTTTAATCGGTTTTGCCCTGTTTTTAGGGTGTGGTGTGATGGTACAGGTAAAAACGATGGCTCAAAACCCTGCCGATCGTTTTGCCTTTGATCCGTACACCATGTCGGCAGTTCTGACGAATCCGGCCAGCAGCGCGGGAAGCGTTTTCCTGAATTCCTTACCCGGTGACCAGTTCCATCCCGGGAATAATTTCAAAGCTATTTATTTCCATGGCAATGCCGAAGGGCTTCCACCACATGCTATTAATGCTGAATGGTGTGTGCCCAACAACGAGGTTCCCGTTGACGCGATGCCACCACAGGTCATTCCTTCCGAATGGTGTGTACCCAACAACGAAGTTCCTGTTGATGCGATGCCTCCGATGAACGTGGCCAAATATGTTTTGAGGAATATGAGGACCAACTAGGTCTTCCGGAAAATCTGGTCAGGATTGGTTAGAACAGGGTTGCACGGGCCAGCGGTACTCATTTGTATCGCGGGGTCCGTGCTTTTTTGTACATTTATGATCCCTTAATCCGGACCCTATGAAAAACGGTATTCTCCTTTTACTCACGCTGCTGATGACCATCGGCCATTCAGTCTATTCGCAACAGGAAGAACAATATTTCCCCGAACAGGATCCATTGGTAATACAGAAATTGGATCAATGGCAGGACTTGAAATTCGGGTTGCTGATGCACTGGGGCGCATACAGCCAATGGGGGATCGTGGAATCGTGGAGCATTTGTTCGGAAGATGAAGACTGGTGCCGCAGGAAGAATCCGGATTATACAGCATACAAGAAAGAATACGAGGATCTGAAGAACACCTTCAACCCCATCAGGTTCGATCCGGAAAAATGGGCAAAAGCCGCTAAAGAGGCGGGAATGAAATATGTGGTTTTCACTACCAAACACCACGACGGGTTTTGTATGTTCGACACCAAAACCACTTCGTATAAAGTGACCGATCCCGGATGCCCTTTCAGCATCAACCCGAAAGCCAATATTGCCAAAGAAATTTTTTCGGCATTCCGCGAGGAAGGATTATGGACGGGCGCGTACTTCTCCAAACCCGACTGGCACAGCGAGTATTACTGGTGCCCCAACTTCGCCACCCCCGATCGAAACGTCAATTACCGCATTGACCGGTATCCTGACCGTTGGGAACAATTTGTTCAATACACCCATAAGCAGATTGACGAGTTGATGACGGATTACGGGAAGATGGATATTCTGTGGCTTGACGGCGGATGGGTGGAGAAGAACAACCGCGGGCAGGATATCCGGATGGACGAACTGGTGGCCAACGCCCGGAAGAAACAGCCCGGTCTGATCGTCGTCGACCGTGCGGTACCCGGCATCAATCAGAATTATCTTACCCCGGAGAACCAGGTTCCGAAAAACTATATCCCTTATCCATGGGAGTCATGCATCATTGCCGGTGGAGGCTGGGCCTGGGTGCCTGATGCAAAGTTCATGAGTCCGCGAAAAGCCATTCAGACACTGGTTGAAATCGTATCCAAAGGAGGTAATCTCTTGCTGAATATCGGACCCGGTCCTGACGGAACGTGGGATCCGGCTGCCTACGACCTGCTTGACAACATCGGGAAATGGATGAAGGTGAATGGGGAGGCCATTTATTCTACCCGGGCTGTTAAACCTTATATGACCGGGAAAGTGGCTTTTACCATGGGAAAAACCGGAACGGAATATGCTATCTACCTGCCCGATGAAAACGAAAAAACCATCCCGGAGAAGATTATGCTGAATGAGACTTTCCTGAAACCCGGACAGAAAGTAACCCTGATGGGAAGTAACACGGCTTTGAAATACCGTAGTTCCGGCGATGGTACCGTGGTTTGGATCCCCCGTGAACTGGCGGAAAAACCTTATTGCGAATATGCCTGGGTGTTGAAAATCCGGTAAAATATCATCCATTGTATGAGCGAAGATCCTTTTATCAGTTATCATCAGCGGATAACCCTTCATCAGGGAGATATCACGAAACTGGCTGTTGACGCCATCGTCAACGCTGCAAATTCGTCACTGATGGGCGGAGGTGGCGTCGACGGCGCCATCCATCGCGCCGGTGGACCGGCAATTCTGGAAGAATGTAAGGAAATAGTCGCCAGACAAGGAAGATGCGAAACCGGGCAGGCCGTGATCACAACCGCGGGGAAAATGCCGGCGAAATTCGTCATACATACAGTGGGACCCGTCTGGCGCGGAGGAAACAACAACGAACCTCAACTGCTGGCCAACGCTTACCGGAATTCACTGCAGCTGGCTACTCTCCATCATCTCCAAACCGTGGCTTTCCCCAATATCAGCACCGGCATTTATGGATTCCCGAAAGTAAAAGCGGCTGAAATCGCCGTTCAAACAGTACAAGATTACCTGGAAAAATCTGATCCTCATTTACATGTTGTCTTCGTTTGCTTTGATCCGGATAACATCGATCTTTATAAAAAACTTTTAGGATAATCATTTATTCAAAAAGAAACTCTCTTCCGGAGCATTCTTTTTATTTAGATTTAATTAACTTTGTAAAAAACAAGGGTCATGGCCATTATCAAAAAAACATATCCGGTACAGGGAATGTCATGTTCCTCTTGCGCAGCAAGTATTCAAACGTTTCTGAGTGCCACGGAAGGGGTTCGTACGGCTAATGTAAATTTAGCCGGTGAAGAGGTTTTACTGGAGTATGATACCGAAAAGATCAGCCTGGAACAGATCGAAAAAGCCGTAGATGGACTTGGTTTCAAGTTAATAACAAGTGGTTTGACGGAGGATGAACGGCAGGATATGAAAAGCAAGCGACTGAGGACATTGCGGACCAGGACCATCCTGGCCGTTTCTTTATCGTTGCCGGTATTTATTATTGGAATGTTTTTCCATCATTTGGCATACCGCAACTGGATAATGATGGCTTTAACGTTGCCGGTGCTGGTCTGGTCTGGTCGGGAGTTTTATGTGATTGCTTTTAAACGGGCACGGCACGGGCAAGCCAATATGGATACCCTGGTGGCGCTGGGAACAGGGTCGGCTTTTCTTTTTAGTTTATTCAACACGCTTTTCCCTGAATGGTTATTACGGAACGGACTGGAACCGCATGTTTATTACGAAGCTTCTGCCGTGATCATTTCTTTCATTTTATTAGGACGATATTTTGAAGAGCGGGCTAAAAAAAGAACCTCGGGCGCGATCAGGAAGCTGATGGGTCTTCAGGTAAAGACAGCCCGGGTGATCCGGAACGGGGTGGAGAAAGAGATGCTGATCTCTAAGATCCGGGTGGATGATATACTGGTGATCAGGCCGGGAGAAAAGATCCCCACCGACGGCCGGGTGACGGAAGGCTCGGGTTTTGTCGACGAAAGCATGATCACCGGAGAATCGATCCCGGTGGAGAAAGGACCTGGCGATGCGGTCATCGGGGCAACCCTTAATCAAACGGGCAGTTTGAAGATGGTGGCGGAGAAAGTCGGCTCGGAGACCATGCTGGCTCAGATTGTCCGGTTGGTACAAGAGGCGCAGGGAAGCAAAGCCCCGATCCAGAAACTGGCCGATAAAATTTCATCTTGGTTTGTCCCCATTGTCATTACCTTGGCCATAATCACCTTTTTCGTCTGGTGGATCGGGTATCCGGAATCCGGTCTTCAGTACGGGTTTGTCACAGCCCTTGCAGTCCTTATCATCGCCTGTCCCTGTGCCCTGGGGCTGGCTACACCGACAGCGTTGATGGTTGGCCTGGGCAGGGCAGCACAGATGGGGATCCTCGTTCGTGATGCCGTCAGCCTGGAAGACCTGAAGAACATCCATGCGCTGGTGGTAGACAAAACAGGTACGGTATCGAAGGGACGGCCCGAGGTGATCGCTGTCATCCGGGATCCGGAGGAGGAGGATCGTGCAGGGACCGATGAAGCCATCGCGGCTATCGAAGATCGCTCGGAACACCTGTTTGCCCGGGCCATCGTTGAAAAATTTCCTGTCTCTGCCTCCGGTCGCGGGGTGGTGGAGAATTTTGACAGCACGACAGGCAAGGGAGTGAGAGCAAGCTACCGTGGGAACGAATACATCATCGGGAGCCCGGCATTTACAAGGGAACTCGATTGTATCGTTCCACCGGCCCTTACCGCATCTGAGGAAATCTCGGGTCAACAGCCGGCCTCGATAGTATACGTCGCGCGAAACCGGCGGGTGGTAGCCATGATCCTGTTGGCTGATACGATCAAACCTACCTCAAAGCATGCTATCAGCGAGTTGAAATCCATGGGAATTGAGGTCCATATGCTTACCGGCGACACGGCAGCCAGTGCGTCGCACATGGCGAAGGAAGCCGGCATTGACTTCTGCCAGGCTGAAGTCTCTCCTGCCGGTAAGGCCGCGTATCTGCAGAAAATGAAGTCAGAAGGAAAAATCGTGGCCATGGCCGGAGATGGCATCAACGACTCTCCGGCGCTGGCGCTGGCCGATGTGGGGATCGCTATGGGACAGGGGACCGATATTGCGATTGAAAGCGCTCAGGTGATCCTCATCAAAGGCGATCTCGAGAAACTGGTCGCCGCTATCCGGCTGTCACACGCAACCGTGCGTATCATCCGGCAGAATCTCTTCTGGGCTTTCTTTTATAACGTCATTTCCATCCCGGTTGCCGCAGGGATCCTTTTCCCGTTCACGGGATTTCTGTTGAATCCCATGATTGCCGGCGCCGCTATGGCATTCAGCTCGGTATCAGTGGTCTCAAACAGCTTGCGTCTCCGGACGATCCGACTCCGGGAGAAGATCGCTTAACAATTATTTAAAATAAGGATAACACTGTGTTAACGTCCTTCCCGGGATGTCCATCTACTTTTGTCGCAGTTAAAACGACAATGTATGAAAAGACATCTGATCAATGCAAAAACGTTAACAAAAGGAATGCTGTGTTCCTTATTATTACTGGCCCAAACGGGCTTTTCACAATCCATCCCCGATACTGTTTCCGAGAAAGTCACTACCCTGAGTGACAGGCTCGACGGAATCGGAGAAAGACTTTCCACCGCGGAAGGTGATCTCGCAAAACTGACCAGGATCAAAATTTCGGGATACATCCAGGGACAATGGGAATGGTCGCAGGATCGTTCGGTTTATCCTTCCAATTCTTTCAGCGTACGAAGAGCCCGGGTAAAGATCCAGTACGAGCCCGTAACCGGTGTGGCCTTTGTTGTTCAACCCGATTTCCTGGCTTCCGGGGTGACGATGAAAGATGCGTATGTTCAGGTGAATGAACCCTGGCTGAAGACGTTCTCCCTGTGGGTGGGACAATTCAACCGGCCCAACTATGAAGTAGAGTATTCCTCCGGTCAGCGCGAAGTGCCGGAACGGTCACGCGTGGTCAAAGCCCTTTACCCCGGTGAACGGGCCATTGGTCTTAAACTGGAAGCAGCCCCCGGCGCACTGCCGCTGAAATTCCAGCTTGCTGTGCTGAACGGCAACGATAACCTCGTGATCAAAGATGCTGCTGGCACGGATATCAATGTCAAAAACAAGGATTTTGACAACTTTAAAGACCTGATGGGACGACTCACGTACCAGTTAAAACTAGGGAGTTTCGGGAGCCTGGATCTTGGAGCAAACGGATACCTGGGATTCCTGAAAGCTACGAATGATACGGTCTTAGACAGCAAGTATCAGGTTGACCGGACGATCGCCATCGGAAAACCGCTTCACCGGAACTGGTTCGGAGCAGAACTCCGCTTTTATGCAGATGTGCTGGGTGGATTAGCGCTCAAGAGCGAGTTCATGATGGGACAAAACGCTTCGGCATCCATCCCCAACATCGAACGCGAATTCATGGGCTATTATGTCTACCTCATTAAAAATGCCGGCAGGAGAAACCAATTTGCCCTTCGCTGGGATTATTACGACCCGAATACCAAGCTTGGCGGCAAGGAGATCGGATCAAGTACCGGAACGTATAAGAGTGGTTTAGATGATTTGGCCTACAGCGATCTCACGGTGGCCTGGAATTATTACTTCAGTGACAACATCCGCTTCCAACTGGCTTATGACTACCCCATCAACGAAAAGGCCGATATCTCGAAATCATATACCGTCAATGGAGAAAAGGTGATCAACGATTACAACGAGGTGTTTCCTCAAAGCACGGTTACCGCCAGAGTACAAGTGAAATTTTAACAGCCTGAACTTTATAAAAGATATCAATATGAAGACAAAGATGAAAATGGCAATGTTGGCGATGATCGCGATCATCGGGATGGCGTTCATGCCGGCGCCGAAAAAGATCACCGTAAAAGGTTCTGATACCATGGTGATCCTGGCACAGAAATGGGCAGAAGTCTACATGAAGAGTCACCCCGAAACAGTCATCCAGGTGACAGGTGGCGGTTCCGGGACCGGTATTGCCGCCCTGATCAACGGATCGACGGATATCTGTAATTCCAGCCGTCCGATGAAGGCGTCGGAAGTGGACAAACTGAAACAACGCTATAACTCTCCGGGTGTCGAGATCCCTTGCGCCCAGGATGGGATCACCATCTTTCTGAATGAAACCAACCCGGTTCAGGAACTTTCCCTGAAGCAGCTTAGCGACATCTACACCGGCCGGATCAAAAACTGGAAACAAGTGGGGGGTCCTGATGCACTAATCCGCTTGTACGGAAGAGAAAACAGCTCGGGAACCTACCAGTTCTTTCAGGAAAAAGTGGTGAAGGGCGACTATGCTGCCGGCACCAATACCCTCCCTGGTACTGCGGCGGTGGTTAATGCCGTAAAGAAAGACAAGTACGGGATCGGATATGGCGGGGCCGCTTATGCCACCGGAGTAAAACACTGTAAAGTGAAAAAAGATGCCAATACCCCTGCGTACCTGCCAACAGCTGCCACGATAAAAAGCAGACAATACCCGATAACAAGGTACTTGTACATGTACATGACCAACCGCCCGACAGGAGCTGTCAAGCAGTACATCGACTGGATCCTCAGTCCGGAAGGCCAAAAGTATGTGACAGAGATAGGATACTTCCCCGTGAAGTAATACTGCGGAAAATGAATAGTGAATCGTTCATCAAACCTGGTTTTACCAAGGAGAGTCTGAAGAAGAAATTCAGGCTCTCTGAGTTTATCTCCGAAAAAGTGATCAGCAGTACAGCGTTCCTTACGGTTGGGCTGATATTGCTGATCTTCATTTTCGTTTTTAAAGAGACGTTGCCGATCTTTCATCAGCACAAGGAAGCAAAAACCAGGACGGAACAAAATGTTGCCGATAAACCGATATCCTATGGAGCGACGGCTGAAAGTGAATCCAGACCTGAGGTGTACGGGATGGAGACGGATTCCGCTTTTGATCAGTCCGGGGAGACGGGAGTTGAGCCAACGATGGAAGAGCGGTACGGAGCCGACGCCGATGAGGAAGAGATTGTGGGGATATCCAACCTGCTGGGGACCGAATGGCAGCCTGTTTCCGTACATCCCCGTTTCGGGCTGGTGCCGTTACTGGTAGGTACGATTAAGATCACGCTGATCTCGATCCTGTTTGCCGCTCCCATCGCCATTATGGCCGCCTTGTTTTCAGCGGCGTTTGCTCCTTCGTGGCTGCGTGAACTCATCAAGCCGGTGGTAGAACTGCTGGCCGGATTCCCTTCCGTGGTGATCGGTTTCTTCGCTTTGATGGTGATGGCGACCTTCTTTCAGGATTTCTTCGGATACGGCGCCCGGTTGAATGCTTTTGTAGGAGGCATCGCGATGGCGCTGGCAGCCATCCCCATCATCTTTACGGTGACGGAAGATGTGATGACGGCCGTTCCAGCTACCTATAAAGAAGCCAGCCTCGCCCTCGGAGCCTCGAAATGGCAGACCGCCTTTTTCGTGACGTTACCGGCCGCCACTCCCGGCATTTTTGCTGCGATCCTGCTCGGGATCGGAAGAATCTTCGGTGAAACCATGATCGCCCTGATGGCTACCGGCAACGCGGTGCTCATTTCGGCCAACCCGTTTGAATCGGTAAGGACTTTCGCCGCCACCATTGGCGCCGAGATGGCAGAAGTGGTATTCGGCGACACGCATTACAGCGTGCTATTCCTGATCGGATCCCTGTTGTTCATCTTCACCTTCTCGCTGAATGCCATCGCGGAATTCTATGTTAAAAGCAGACTGATCAAAAGATTTCAGGGGAAGGTATCATGAAAAGAATGAACCATAAAATCAAAGGAGGTTTGCTGGTCGGAGCTTCGGCGCTATCGGTGGTGATCATTGTCGCCGTGGTGGTAATCATCCTCCTGGTGATTATCCTGCAGGGGAAAGACCGGCTGACCTGGGAATTTCTGACTTCCTTTCCCGAGAACGGGATGACAGAAGGAGGTATCTTCCCGGCGATATATGGCACCCTGCTGATGGTGTTGATCATGACCGTGGCGGCAGTTCCTTTCGGGACCCTCACGGCCATTTATATGTCGGAATACGCCAACGAATCATCGATCATTTCGAAATCAATCCGGTTTGCGGTCAGGACCCTGGCCACCGTTCCATCCATTATCTTCGGCCTCTTCGGGTTGGGCTTCTTCATCAAGTTTGTCGGCGGAGGCATGGACAACATGTTCCTGGGCGGACAGCTGAAGTGGGGTCAACCTAACATCCTATGGGCCAGTCTGACCATGGCCCTGTTGACGTTGCCGGTAGTCATCGTCTCGGTAGAAGAGGCGATCAGGACGGTTCCGCGGGAACTGCGCGAAGCCAGTCTGGCCCTGGGAGCCACCAGGTGGCAGACGATCCGGAAAGTGGTGTTGCCGGGGTCGAAAGCCGGCATCCTGACAGGAACGATCCTGGCTGTTTCCAGGGGCGCAGGAGAGGTGGCCCCCATCCTGTTCACCGGAGCCGCCTATTACCTGGCTACCCTTCCTCATTCACTCAGCGACCAGTTTATGTCGCTGGGATATCACGTATATATCATGGCGACACAATCGGCCAATGTTGATGAAACCCTGCCAATTCAGTTCGCCACTACTCTTGTTTTACTGTTACTGACTTTTTCCCTGAACATGGTTGCCGTGGTTATCCGCCACCGTTTCAGAAAAAAGAACAAATAAATGCATGAACGGAATGAAAGAGATTAAAATATCGACACAAAACCTGACCCTTCATTATGGATCGAAGATGGCGCTTAATTCCATCTCGCTTGATATCCCGGAAAAGAAGGTCACTGCTTTGATCGGCCCTTCCGGATGCGGCAAATCAACCTACCTACGCACGGTGAACAGGATGAACGACCTGATCCCCAATGTCAGGATCAGCGGTGAGATCCTGATCGACGGGCTTAATATCTACGACAAAGATATCGATGTAGTGAATCTCCGGAAGAAGGTGGGCATGGTTTTTCAGAAATCAAATCCTTTTGCCAAGTCGATCTTCGAAAACGTCGCATACGGTCCCAGGATCAACGGGGTGAATGACAGGAGGACACTTACGGAGATCGTCGAAACTTCTCTGCGGCGGGCGGCTATATGGGAGGAGGTGAAGGACCGGCTCAACGATTCCGCCCTGGGTTTGTCGGGCGGGCAGCAGCAACGTCTCTGCATCGCCCGGACCCTGGCAGTGAATCCGGAGATCATCCTGATGGATGAGCCGGCCAGCGCCCTTGACCCGTTGTCAACGTCCAAAATCGAAGAACTGATCTTTCAACTGAAGTACGATTATACCATCGTCATCGTCACCCACAATATGCAGCAGGCGGCGAGGGCCAGTGATTACACAGCGTTTTTTTATCTGGGCGAGTTGATTGAATTCGGAAAGACCAAGAAAATATTTACCACCCCCGAAAAGAGGCAAACCGAAGACTATATCACCGGAAGATTCGGATAATGAATACTCTTGAGTGACGATCATCATTATTTTTATCTTTTAATTCAAAAAAGATGGATAGACATTTTGACCTGGAACTGGATAAGCTGAACAGACGGCTTCTGAAAATGGGGAATATCGTATCGGGACAGATTCACGATGCCTTTCAGGCCTTGCTTACCGGCGATATCCTTTTGGCGCAACAAATCATTGAGCGTGATCGGGAAGTGAACCGCATGGATGTCAAGATCGATAAGTTGTGTCAGCGAATCTTTGCCCTTTCACAACCCGTAGCTTCCGACTTGCGCCTGATCATGTCGGCGCTGAAGATGAACAACGACCTGGAGCGGATGGGCGACCATGCCGTCGGTATTGCTTCCCGCGTTGAATGGGTCAGTGAATACCCGGAGATCATCCGGGAACTGGGAATGGATGAACTCATCCGGAAAACGGAACTGATCGTAAGGGATATGATGACCATCCTGACGAACCGGAACCCTGCGTTTGTCAAGGATATCTATGATGAAAATGCGGACATCGGCAAAATGAACCAGGAGATCTCTTCCAGGATACTTAACGAGATGATGAAAAAGAGTGAAGTCATCGTCGTGGCCACTCATCTTACCATCATCCTGACGATGCTCGACCGAATATCAAATTATGCGACCAATATTGCCGAATCCGTTTATTTCATTGTTGAAGGAAAGATGATCAAGCATAAAATGCCGGAACCCGAAGAAGAGAATAACGACAATTCGGTGCAGGACGGGTAAATTCATTACTTTTGCCATGGAGGATATTCCTCTGATGCAAACCTGCCCGATTATGTCTGATACTTCCAACCCTTCAACCGCAGCCGGCACCCGGAGGCAGTTTATCTTTTCGATCCTGATCATTGGTGCGCTCTATTTTATCTTCGGATTTGTCACCTGGCTGAATGGCATTCTGATCCCTTACCTGAAGATCGCTTGTGAACTGACCAATTTCCAGGCTTTATTCGTGACCTTCGCCTTTTATATCTCTTACACGCTGATGGCCCTGCCTTCGTCGTGGGTGTTGAAAAAAACCGGATTTAAAAACGGCATGATGGCCGGTTTGCTCGTGATGGCCGTGGGAACAGTGGTTTTCATCCCGGCGGCCATGACCCGGACCTACGGCATTTTCCTTGCCGGACTTTTCATCATGGGGACCGGCCTGGCTATTCTGCAGACTGCGGTAAATCCATATATCACCATTATCGGGAAACGGGAAACCGCTGCCCGCCGTATCAGCATCATGGGCATCTGCAATAAGCTGGCCGGGGCCATTGCTCCACTGATCCTGGCGTACTTTATCCTGAGCGATGGCGATGCTTTCGTGGCAAACCTGAATACCCTCGATGAACAGGCCCGGATTCTTGCCCTGGATGGACTGGCCCGGCGGGTGATCGTGCCCTATATCGTGATGACCATCGTGCTGATCCTGCTCGGACTCATGGTACGGTATTCTACCCTTCCGGAGGTAGAAGCAGAACCGGAAGAAGACGCAAGCGGACCCGTCACTAACGGGAAATCAACCATATTCGGATACCCTCACCTCATTCTGGGAGTCCTTGCCCTGTTCTTCTATGTCGGTGCGGAAGTTATTGCCGGTGATACCATTATCCGGTACGGCATCTCCATCGGGATTGACATTTCAACGGCCAAGGTCTTTACCAGTTATACCCTCATTTCGATGGTGCTCGGGTATATCATCGGAATAATCCTCATCCCAAGAGTGATATCACAGCGTATCGCCCTTGCCTGTTCCGCGATTCTGGGGGTGATCCTGACCTTGTTCGTAGTCAACACCAACGGAACCAGTTCGGTATTCTTTGTGGCCATGCTCGGACTTGCCAATGCAATGGTTTGGCCGGCCATCTGGCCCCTGGCTATCCACGGACTGGGAAAATTCATCAAAACGGGTTCCGCCTTACTCATTATGGCCATCGCTGGTGGCGCAGTGCTCCCATTGGCCTGGGGATGGCTTTCCGATCAGATCTCATCTCAGCAGGCTTACTGGATCCTGATGCCCTGTTATGTCATCATCTTTCTTTACGCTGTTTGGTGGTACAAAATAAGAGAGTGGAAATGACCGTTTGTTTAATACCATGAAACCTACACTTCTCATTCTTGCTGCCGGTATCGGAAGCCGTTACGGCGGGCTCAAACAACTTGATCCGATCGGACCTTCGGGAGAAACGATCGTCGATTATTCCATTTATGACGCGCTTCAGTCCGGTTTTGGGAAAGTCGTCTTCATCATCAAAGAAGAAATTGAAAAAGATTTTCGGGAAGTATTTTATGAAAAGCTGAAAAACCATGTCGCCGTGGATTATGTCATGCAGGAGATATGGAAAGTGCCGGAAGGGGTCAAAGTCCCTGAAGAACGCCGGAAACCATGGGGCACGGGTCACGCCATCCTGATGGCCGACGGCACTATTGATGGCCCTTTCGCGGTGATCAATTCCGATGATTTTTACGGACGGGGGGCCTATCAGAAACTGGCTGAATACTATCAAGGCTGGTCGCCTTCCCGTGAAAACGATTACTGCATGGTCGGCTATCGCGTTGCCAACACCTTGTCGGAATTCGGTGCAGTGTCACGGGGTGTATGTCAGACAGATGCAAACGGTTTTCTCCTGGATGTAGTGGAGCGTACCCAAATAGCAAGAGGGGAGAAAGGAATCTGTTTCAGCGAAAAGGGGCAGGAGTTCCCCCTGGCCGATAATACCACCGTGTCGATGAATTTCTGGGGATTCACTCCCTCGTTTTTCGGATTCCTGCGGACCGGGTTTGATGATTTTATCAGAAAAAATGTAAATGAGTTAAAATCAGAATACTATATCCCGACAGAAGTAAATCATCTCATCCGGGAAAGACGGGCTACCGTCAGGGTGCTTCCGTGTGTGGAAAGATGGTTCGGGATGACATACCATGAGGACCGCGAGCAGGTAGTGAAAAACATCCGGTCACTGATAAAAAACGGAGTCTACCCTGAAAATTTGTGGTCTTAGTCGTACATTTGTAAAAGTTAAACAGCAGAAATATGAAAAAAAGTCTTTTTGCCGTCACCCGGGCCATGCTTCTGGTGACCATCCTGTGCCTGTTGGTCCAGGTTTCAGATGCCCAGATTGTCAATGAGCAGACCCGTAACAAAATCACGGTCGGAATCGGAATAAACACCGATATCTGGAACAATGTTCCGGATGGGATCAATACACGGGTCATCAACCAGGGCTTTCAGTCTGTATTGATGTATAATGTTCCTTTCGGGAAAAGTCCTCTCGGGTTTTCAGCCGGAGTAGGTTTCCGTGCTCAGAATCTGTTCCTCAAGGATGCTGTTTTCCAAAGTACCAAGGACTCAACGTACATCCAGGCCCTCGATGATTCCATCAGCGTCACCCGCAGCAAGTTAACACTGCCTTACCTGGAAGTCCCCATCGAATTTTTCTATAAAGGGAAAACGGGACTCACGATCGCAGCCGGGTTTAAAGTCGGTTACCTGCTTCCTGCTCACATCAAATATGTAGGCGACAATTATGAAACAGGTTCAACCTTGCGCTACCGGGTGAAATACAGAAACATCCAGAATATGGAGACCTTCAGTTACGGACCTACTTTACGCGTGGGATACAAATGGATCCATGCTTTCGGGTATTATTCCTTATCCAAGATCTTCACCAAGGATAAAGGACCGGACCTTTATCCCATTACCGTCGGGATTATGATCATGCCCTATTAAAGAAGAAATCCGGTAAAAAACATCAGAACGGCGCCCGCCAGCCATCCGATATACAAGTCGGAAGGGAGGTGGGCGTTTAATTTTAACCGCGCTGTTCCCAGCACTCCCGAAAGAAGGATCCCTGCCACCAGGAGCCACGAGGTGTTAAAGGTGTAATGAAAGGCGAGGCCGGCCATCAGACCGGTGAAACCACCCATTCCTGCCATATGCAGGCTGATTTTCCGGAAGAAATTCAGGATGATGAGGATAATGATGGTTGCCGTGGCTCCCAACATGTACATGTAGAAAATGGAAGGGAGCTGCAATCTTTTCAGCAACGCATAGGTGAGGTAATAGGAAAAAGCGATGATCAGCAGCGGGAGAATCCGTTCTTCGCGCGTCTTCATGTAAATTGATCCGATCAGGTTCAGCCTGAATGTCAGGAAGATTAAGATCAGGGGAATCAGGATCGTCGTGATAAAGACCATCCCCACCATCATGAACTTCATCTTGACCGGAAGAAGCAGGGAAAGGACAGGATCGATCTCTGTCAGGATGCCGATGATAACACACGGAAGGATCAACGGATGAAACAGGAAGGAGAGGGCGGTGGAGGTTTTCTGATTCATGAAGTTATTTTCAAATCTCAATCCGGAGACGGGCGACCGGAATGTTGAGATGTTTTCTGTATTTAGCAACGGTACGACGTGCGATGTTGTATCCTTTTTCCTTCAGCATATCCACCAGCTGATCGTCGGTGTATGGAGACGATTTGTCTTCCGCCTCCACGATATCTTTCAGGATCGTTTTCACTTCACGGGTCGAAACTTCTTCTCCTTTGGTATTCTGAACCGAATCGGAGAAGAAACTTTTTAACAGAAAAGTCCCGAAAGGAGTTTGTACGTATTTGCTGTTGGCGACGCGCGAGATGGTGGAGATATCGAGTTTCACGATATTGGCGATATCTTTCAGGATCATTGGCTTGAGTTGGGTCTCGTCTCCCGAGAGGAAGTATTCGCGCTGGTACTCCATGATGGCGCTCATGGTGGTCATCAGGGTCTCTTGCCGCTGTTTGATGGCATCGATGAATCCGCGTGCCGAATCAATCTTTTTCTTGATGAAAGACATCGCAGAACGCTCGGATGCCGTAACCTGGCGTTTAGAATGGCTGAAGTCCTTCAGCATGTCGATGTACTGCCGGTTTAAGATAAGTTCGGGTGCATTGCGGGAGTTGAGGGTGAGTTCCAGCTCGCCATCGGTGTTGGTGATGATGAAGTCGGGGATGATGTATTGAAGCTCACGGTATATATCGCTGATGCCTCCGCCCGGTTTGGGATTTAGTTTCTGGATCTCGTCAATGGCCTCTTTCAGCTCTTCATCGTTGATGCGCAGGCGTGTTTTGATCTTATCGTAATGCTTTTTACTGAATTCATCGAAATATTCCCGGATGATCACGGCCGCGAGTTCGGCTCCGCGATTTTTTTCGGGCAGCCGGTCCAGTTGCAGGAGGAGGCATTCCTGAAGATCACGGGCCGCGATGCCGGCAGGATCAAAGCTTTGCACCAGCGTCAGCGCTGCTTCGATCTCACGGGGGGAGGCTTCGATATTCTGGTTGAAAGAGAGATCATCAGCCAGGGCTCCCAGCTCACGGCGCAGGTACCCCGCATCGTCGAGGTTACCGATGATATTCGAGGCAATGATGAAGTCTTTATCACTGATTTTGTTCATCCCCAGTTGTGTCAGCAGGAAATCCTGAAAACTGACCGAAGAGATCACCGGGATCTCATGACTGTCTTCGTCGGGGTGTTTGTTGTCCGCAATCAGCCGGTAGTCGGGAATCGATTCGTCATCCAGGTAGTCTTCCAGGGTAAATTCGGCTTTCTCATCCGGCGCTAACTCCGGCTCCCCGCTCAGTTCTTCATCTTCCGTCTCCTCTTCTTCCCGAAAAACGGATTCCGTATCATCGGAAGGGATCCCCATCTCATCCTCTACATTCAGTACCTCTTCCAGTGCCGGGTTTTCTTCCAGCTCCTGCTTGATGCGCTGCTCAAGGGAAAGGATGGGCTCCTGGACCAAACGCATGACCAGCACCTGTTGGGGCGAAAGTTTCTGTAAGAGCCGCTGCTGAAGTTTCTGATGGAGCATGAGACAAAAGTATAAATTTACGGAAGAATACCAGCCCATAAAAATCTTCCGCCACTTTTTTTGCTGCTTCTTACGGGAAAAACTGCGATCTTTGAATAAGAAATAAAGCGTGCGTTTTGTTCGTCATCGAAAATCAGGTTTATGTCATCAAATTAGCAACACTTGTCTTTTTACCTATTTCAATATAATCTAAATGAATAAATTCGCATCATTGTTCAAGCCGAACATGAGCAGCCCGGATTTACAGTTTTCTAAATTCCCTGTCGTTCTTGTCCATTTACTGTTCTGGGCTGCTTTTCTTTTCCTTCCGTTGGTCTTGTTCGAGACGTTTGATGAACGGATGAGATTCGTTCGTCATTGGGGATATCAACTGATCCTCACCGCTTTGTTTTTTTACCTGAATTATCATGTACTCATACCTAAACTTCTGATAAAAAGGAAGATGAGGTATTATTCGTTGGCGTTGTTCGGAGTGCTGGTGTCCATGATGGGATTGACGGTGCTTCTGGCCCTTCTCTTCGAACAATGTGGTCTTAAATCTCATTGCTGGGGATTCAACTGGCATACCATACTTATCCCGGTATTTCCTTTCGTGCTTGGTTTTGCCATCAGTATTTTTATCAAGATGACCAATCAATGGCTGATGAGTGAGCGGGATAAAAAGATATTGGAAAACGAAAAGCTGACGGCCGAGTTGGGTTTTCTCAAATCGCAGGTCCATCCGCATTTTCTCTTTAATACGCTGAATAATATTTGTTCCCTTGCCCGGAAAAAATCGGAAAAAACAGAAACTGCGCTGATCAAACTCTCCGAATTCATGCGTTACATGATGGATGAATCGAAGGAAGACAAAGTATCCTTGTCGAAAGAGATTGAATACCTGCAAAATTATATTGAATTACAGCGACTTCGGTTTACAGAAGGGGTAAAAATTGATTTTAAGGTGACCGGCGGCTCAACCCCCGTCCTGATCGAACCAATGCTCCTGATCCCCTTTGTCGAAAATGCTTTTAAACACGGGATCGGGATACAGGAGGAGTCACATATTTGGATTGATCTGAATATCACCGCAGATGAGCTTGTTTTTGTCGTTAAAAACCAGATACACCCATATCTTGGCGAAAACCTTCCCGACGAGCATGGTATCGGCCTGCGTAATGTCAAGCGCCGGCTTGAACTCCTCTATCCGGGTTCCCATGACCTGACAATAACCGATGATAACAATATGTACAAAGTCATTCTTGAAATCCGGCGCAAATGATCAGGTGTATCGTTATTGATGATGAAGTTCTCGCTATCGAATTACTGGAGGATAATATCAAAAGAGTTTCCTTTCTGGAACATGTCCGTAGTTTTACCAACGGGTTCGATGCCCTGGATTTTTTGACGAAAGAGAAAATTGATCTGATTTTTCTGGATATCCGGATGCCTGGTATCTCGGGGATACAGCTGATCAAGGTACTGCCCAATCAACCCATGATTATTCTGACGACGGCCTATGAAAAATATGCCGTAGAAGGTTTTGAGATGAATGTACTGGATTATTTGCTGAAACCTTTCTCGTATGAACGTTTTCTGAAGGCGGTGACCAAGGCCCGGAGAAGATATCAGTTAATGAATCCTGCTGAAACCAAAGCCGAAAAAGGGGAAGATGATGAAGGCCCTGCTTTCATCTTCGTCAAAGCCGATTACAAACAGGTTAAGATCAATGTGGCGGACATCCGCTTCGTGGAAGGTCTGCGGGATTATATCAAGATATACGTGGAAGACCGGCCCGTGATCACTCAGATCAGCCTGAAAGCGATTGAAGAGAAACTCCCCAGGAAGTACTTTATCAGGGTGCATCGTTCCTTTATCATCAACCTCCGGTATATTCAGTATATCCAGCGAATGCAGATACGGATAGGCACTTCCGATATACCGATCGGGGAAAATTACCGCGAACAGTTTTTCAAGGCGATTAACCAGGATCCATCCTCTTTGTAAAAGGATTTTTACCGGACGCGGTCATAGTTTATAACAACAACTATTCTACAGGATGAAGATGATGAAAACAACTCTTTTTGCTGCACTTGCGTTTAGTTTGCTCGTGCCGGTTGCCCTTCGGGCTCAGGATGAAGAAGAACCCGTAAAATTCGAGTCCGTTTCCCGCTACGATTTTGTTCCCGGAGACCAGGTTTTATACTACGAAGATTTTTCGCAGGATAATATCGGAGATTTCCCTGCCTTATGGGCAAGCAACGGGAGCGGCGAAGTGAAAACCGTCTCCATCGCACAGGGGAAATGGTTCCATCTGAATGGGGAAAGTGCAGTGTATTGTTATACCAAAACGATCGATTTCCCGGCCAACTTTATTATGGAGTTCGACCTGATTCCGGATGCTGAATACCTGAATGGCATCGTGCTGAACTTGTACCAGGAATCGGAATACAGAGAACTCAATGATGACCTTTATCCCGGTGAAAAAGGGCTTCAGGTAATGATTGGACCTGAATCGTGGGAGACGAAAGGATACACCTCCGAATATGACGACTGGCTTGAGGGCTCCGGAACAAAAGCGCCGGTGGTCAAAGAAACCGTCAACCATGTTATCATCTGGGTACAAAACCGCCGGGTCCGTATTTACCACCAGGGACAAAAAGTAATTGATATGAGCACCAATATACAAGCCGGCACCAGGTTTAACCGTTTACTCTTTTCCGGCTGGGACAGAGCAAGCTACCCGTATATCAGCAATATCCAGATCACGACTGCTTCCCCCGATACACGCAGCAAACTGATCACCGATGGCAAACTGGTGACGTACGGAATCTACTTTGATTCCGGGAAGGATGTGGTGAAACCCGAGTCATACGGTACCATCCAGGCCATTGCTTCGGTGCTGAAAGAGAATCCGGGCGTGAGAATAAAAATTGTCGGACATACCGATAGCGACGGCGATGATGCGCTGAATATGGATTTGTCGAAAAGAAGGGCTGCTGCCGTGAAAGCATATCTCGTTAAAGAGTTTCAGGTTGATGCAGCCGGTATCGAAACGGATGGTAAGGGTGAAAGCCAGCCGGTAATGGAAAACACCTCGCCGGAGAACAAAGCGAAAAACCGGAGGGTGGAGTTCCTGAAACTCTGACCCGGATCCTGTAAAGGGTCACGGAGAAAGAAGGTGGACTCTTCATGAACAACCAAACCATCACTCAGAAACTCGTTGTGAAGGAATGAGGGTGCTTCCGAAAACCGGGGTCAAAACGAACGCTCGGTAACACGGAAAAAAATCAGGAAAATTAAGTACCTTTGTCGCCCGGATGGGACAAAGAATGCCTTTCCCTGTAAACGCCGGCCCTATAGTTCAACGGATAGAACGGAAGTTTCCTAAACTTTAAATCCAGGTT
>DAONET010000016.1:0-10295 GCA_035403225.1 Bacteroidales bacterium
GTATGGTCGGGAGCCCAGAAACGCTGGCTGGAGGTGAGTTCCGTATCGAACTTCGAAACATTCCAGTCCAACCGCATGAAACTGCGTTACAAAGATGACACCGGAAAGATCCACCTGACGCATACCCTGAACGGCAGCGCCATTGCCCTTCCCAGGGTCGTCGCCGCTTTACTCGAAAACAACCAGACTCCCGACGGCATCCTCATCCCTGAGGTGTTGCGGACTTATACCGGATTTGATAAGATACAATGAAAATAAATCAGGTTCTCCGGCGTTTTTACCGGGACCTCTTTTTCAATACTGACCATTATTGAGACACCTAAAAGAGACACCATGAAAAAACTCATCCTTTTTTCAGTTTTTCTGCTCAGCGCGGAAATCATGTTCGGACAGTTCGATTTCGGTTTGAAAGCGGGCTATTCCACGTCGAAATTATCCACAGATATCGACACCGTGAAAGCCTCCTTTAAACCCGGATTTCATATCGGGGTTTTTGCACGGATCGGGAATAAGCTGTACATCCAGCCGGAAGCGTACTACACTCTTCAAACCAGTGAATTAAATGGAGATGTGACCAACTGGGGTGAAAAAGTGACCATCGGGTCGATCGATATCCCTGTGTTGCTGGGATATAAGTTCATCGATGCGAAAGTCGCAAAAGCCCGTCTGATGGCCGGTCCCGTTGCTTCCTTCGTGATTAACCGGAAGATCAAACAGATGGAAGATGCGTTAGGTCCGGTCAAGGAAGGCGATCTCAGCAACACCAACTGGGCTATTCAGGTAGGAGCCGGGGTGGATGTCTTTTCCCTGAGTCTCGACGTCCGTTACCAATTCGGCCTGAACGATGTCATCAAAGAAGTTCAGACCCAATCCTGGGACTCGAAAAACAATGTCTGGGTCGTCAGTATCGGATACAAAATCCTTTAGTAACCTATTCTGCTGCGCCGTACTACATTTTTACTCTATCATCCATACCTGATCACTTATGAGAAAACACCTCATTGTTATAGTTATTTCCCTTTTAGCAGCAGGGCTGTCGGTTCCCGCGGGAGCGCAGACAGAAGCTACCACCATCGCTCCGATGACCAAGGGTAACATCTTTATTTCGGCCGGATTTGGACCGGCCACCGGCTGGGCCGGAAATTATCGTGGTTTCTCCCCGGGCCTGATGACAGCAGTAGATGTCGGATTCCTGGAATTGGGACCCGGCATTCTGACCGTCGGCGGTGAGTTTGGGTGGGATTACAACACCTATAAGCATTTTAAAATAGCTTCTGAATATACCGAGCGCAACATGAGTATCACCCTGGCCGCCCGTTCCACCTATCATTACGGATGGGATATCGAGGGGCTGGATACTTACGGGGGCATCGCCATGGGTCCACGCATCCCTGTCTACCACGATGGGTTTGAGGACTCCCCGGCGGCAGGACTGGGCGGAGGCATTTTTGCAGGAGCTTCTTACTTTTTCACTCCGGAGTTGGGGGTGAATGCCGAAGTGGGATATAACATTACCTACCTGCAATTGGGAATGGTTTTTATATTAAAATGATTTGAAAGTAGCAGGAAAAACATATCGTACTGTCTGGTTCGAAAAAGGAGTATCGTATTATATCGATCAGAACCTGTTACCCTTTGACTTTGTGATAAGGGAAGCGAAGAATTGCACCGAAAGTTGTCGGGTCATCACCGGCATGAATGTCAGGGGTGCAGGAGCTATCGGAGCCATGGCAGGGTTTGCCATGGCACAGGCCTTTCTTTCCGTCCCCGCAAATAACGCGGCTCAGTATCTTTCGGAAGCAAAAACGATGATCGAGTCGACACGGCCCACGGCCCGGAATTTATTTTATGCCGTGGAGAAAGTGTTTCATGCAGGACTGATCTCGCCGGAACAGGCGGTCCGCACGGCCCTGGAAATCGCCGACAAAGATGCAGCCGATTCACAAAAGATCGGGGAACTGGGCAGCGAGTTGATCCGCGACGGGATGGGTATCGAGACTCATTGCAACGCGGGATGGCTGGCCTTCGTTGACTACGGAACAGCCCTTTCACCCATCTACAAAGCCAACGAGCAGGGTAAATCGATCTTTGTTTACGTAGATGAAACGCGCCCCAGAAACCAGGGAGCGCGCCTTACTGCCTGGGAGCTGCAAAATGCCGACATCCCCTTTGCCATCATCCCCGATAACGCGGGAGCTTATTTCATGTCGAAAGGCAAGATTCAGATGGTGATTACCGGCGCCGATCGCATCGCCATCAACGGGGATGCCGCCAATAAGATCGGAACACTGGAAAAAGCTATTGTCGCCAGGGAATATAACATCCCCTTTTACATCGCAGCGCCGTTATCTACCATCGACCCTGAATGTCATACCGGCGCCGATATCCCGATAGAGGAACGCAACGAGGAAGAAGTGCTTTTTCAAACCGGTATGGACGAATCAGGGAAAGAATGCCAGATACGTGTCAGCGCTCCGGGGAGCCAGGCCATGAATCCGGCTTTTGACATCACCCCTTCCGGCTATATCACAGGCATCATCACCGAGAAAGGGATCATTACCCCGTCGGTGGAAACCATCAAGAAGGTATTAAACCGCTAAGGAACCGGGATGACATCCTGCTTTCCCGTGATCGCCATTCACTCAGACCGGTCCGCTATTGGTAAAACCTCCTGATCGTGTCGGCCACAAATTGTATCTGTGATTTTTTCAGGGAGAAGTAAAAAGGCAGACGAACGATCGTATCCGAGAAATGTTCGGTATGGGGTAATGGACGTCCGTCATGCAACGGAGTGAAATATTGACTCGTATGGAGTGGCGGATAATGGAATACCGCCATGACACCGTGATTTTTCAGGTGCGTGATGAGACGGTCGCGTTCGTCGATGGAGGAGGTCTCTACAAAGTACATGTTTCCGTTGACGGTAGCGTAATCCGGAACGACGGGGCGCTTGAGGCAGCCGGCTTCTTCCAGCGGTCTTAAGGCTTCGTGGTAGCGGTACCAGGCCTGTTTGCGCCGGTCCTGTATGCGGGGCAGCAGCATCAGCTGCGTGTGAAGGAACGCCGCCAGGGCATCGGAAGGGAGAAAAGACGACCCTGTATCCACCCATCCGTATTTGTCGATCTCACCACGGTAAAAGGCAGCGCGGTTGGTCCCTTTTTCCCAGATGATCTCGGCGCGGCGCACAAACTGTTCATCGTTCACGGCAAGCATTCCGCCTTCTCCGCAGAAGATATTTTTTGTTTCATGAAACGAAAAGGTCCCGAATTGTCCGATGGATCCAAGCGGTCTGCCTTTATAATACGAATCGATGGCATGGGCGGCATCTTCGATCACCAGCAGGTGATGTTCGGCGGCCAGGGCAAGGATGGGATCCATATCGCAGGCGATACCGCTGTAATGGACTACGACGATGGCTCGGGTTTTCGGGGTGATCAGGGTGCGAACCGCTTCCGGGTCGATGTTGGGAATACCGGGTAAGGTGTCCGCAAAACGAATGACAGCTCCCCGCAGTAAAAACGCATTGGCGGTGGAAACAAAGGTATACGACGGCATGATCACCTCATCACCTTGTTTGATCCCCGACAGCAAGGCCGCCATCTCCAGGGCATCAGAGCAGGAAGTGGTGAGCAACGACTTCCGGAAACCATAATTTTTTTCGAAAAAGGCCTGGCACAGTTTCGTGTATCTTCCATTCCCGGAAATGGTCCCCGACAAGGTAGCCTGAACTACAGCCAGTGCTCCTTTCAGCGGATAGTGCGGTTTATTAAACGGGATGGTCATGGCTACGTCACGGGATTCACCCGACGAAGGTACTGTTTTTTTACGATCTCCGCGCACGGGCATCTCATCCCTGTGTCATTCATCTTTTTAATATCTTTGTCGCCTCATTCCATATCAATCATTGGCAAAAAGGAGTTATTTTCAGGATATAGTCAGCGTATTGGGAAGCAACCTGGCTGTCACCCTTTCGAACATCATCACCGGCATCATCCTGTCGCGTGTACTGGGTGCTGCAGGTTACGGGCTGTATTCCTCCATTCTGGTAGTGCCGATCATCGTGGTCGGGTTCACTCAGCTGGGGATCCGCCGGTCGCTGATCTATCACCTCGGGAATAAATCCATTCCCGAACGGAATATCTACTCGGCAGTTTTCCTGTTACTGTTGTATACCAGCGCCCTGAGCATCATTATTTGCGGAGCTGTTTTCTTTTTCTCCGACAGTTTATTGGTTGATCCGCTTATCGTCGGCATTGTTTTACTGACGATTCCCCTCCTGCTGACGAATGTTTTTGCCGGTGGGATTTTCCTCGGGAAAGAGCAGATTCTCCGGGCTAACATCATAAATGCCGGGCCTTCTTTGCTTACGCTGGTATTCACCATCCTGTTCGTATGGATCCTCCGCTTCTCCGTGCTCGGCGCTTTCCTTGCCATCAGCATCTCCAACATCTTCATGGTGTACTTCGTGTACTATATCTTCTCACACGATTTCAAGCTGAAGATCATCTGGAAATACCAGGAAGGAACGATCAAAATGCTGGTCAGACTGGGTATTGTCAACGCCGTAGCGATTTTCATCATGCAGCTTAACTACCGGATGGATGTGTTGATGCTGAAGAAGCTCTCCACGCTGGAACAAACCGGTTACTATTCGTTGGCCATGCAGATCGCGGAACAGCTATGGCACGTCCCGTATGCCATCGAGACGATCATCCTCAGCCGGAGTGCTAACACCAACGACGACCAGTTTGTGCACAAGACCGTCGCCAGCATCTTCCGGATATCGTTGATCATCGGCCTCATCGGATGCGCTACCTTGTTCTTCCTGGCGCCCTGGGTAGTTCCGCTGGTTTTCGGGAAGGCGTATACCGACAGTGTGCTGATGATCCAGACTGTGCTCCCCGGCATCTTTCTGATGATGGGATTTCGCATTCTCAACAGCCGGCTGACCGGGATGGGCAAACCGCAGGTAGCCATTTTCACCTTCCTGCCCGCCCTGATGATCAACTTTATCGCTAACCTCTTTCTCATCCCGAAATTCGGCGGAGTGGGAGCAGCCTGGGCTACCAACATCAGCTATGCCGCCGGATCCCTGGCCTTCCTGTTTGTGTATTCACGTTTGACCAAGATGCCGGTGGCAGAGCTATTCCGGTACCGCCAGAGTGATTTCTACTTCCTCAGGGACTTCCGCCATTTCAGAATAAAAAGAAAAAACTCATCTTCAGCATCTGCAGAATAACCGGTTAATCCGTTCACCATGGAAAACATCAAAGAGATCCCGATATTTTTTATCCTGGGCCGCCCGCGGTCGGGAACGACGCTTCTTACTACACTTTTCAATGCACATCCCAACGTGAGAATCGCACCCGAATTCCCGATCCTGCTCCCTCTTTACCAGCGTTTTAAAAAGGTGAAAGACTGGGACGAGGAGGCGATCAGGTCATTCGTCGATCATCTCTTCCGGCGGTATGTGTTCAACAACCGTACACTTGATCATTACATGCTTGACCAGGAGAAATACACCAACGATCTCCTGGAAATGAAACACACGGGCACGGTACAGGATTTTCTGAAAACCATCAACTACCAATCCTTTACGGTGTATGAGAAAGGAAAGACGTTGAGAATCGGCGACAAGAATCCGGTTTATTCCATCTATGCCCGTCGCCTCCTGAAGATCTTTCCCGAAGCAAAATTCATCTGCATCATCCGCGATTACCGCGATAATTTCGTTTCCATCCGTAAACTCAGCGAACTCAAGATGGAAGCGCCGATCCTTCCGTTGCAGGTTTATCGCTGGAAGTATGCAATCAAAGAATTTCTGCATTGCAAAAAGAAATATCCCGACCGGTTCCATCTCATTCGGTACGAAGACCTGGTCACCGATCAGGAACGAGTGGTGAAAGAGGTATTCGAATACATCGGCATCCCTTACGACCCGTCGGTTTTTGATTTCTACAAGAAGAAGGATGAATCGTTCAAAGCTTACAACGACCCGCTGATCGAGAAGTTTCACGGGAGTTTGATGAACCCCGTTAACACCAGCAGGATGAACCTCTGGAAAAAGGAACTCACGCCGGCACAGGTACGGATGGCAGATTTCATCGCGGGAAAATATGCAGACATGTTCCATTACGACCGGGAAAATCGGCATTTCCGTCTTGGATTGTGGCTGAAATCAATCCCCATGCAGGTTTACGGTTATTTTTTGTTCAGGCTGATGTATTACGGATCGTTTCTGCCGTATAAAATGAGCCTCTGGCTATCGACGAAACTGCTGATCCTGGTCAAGACTTACAGTAAATTATTCGGATCAAAAGCCCCAGCAGGTCAGTCAAAGAAATAAACCCGCCCCTCTTCGGTTGTCTCCGTCTTCAGGGTGTGCATATTCTTTTTTGCCAGTTCTTCCAGGAAAATGGCCAATTCGTCCTGATCATCGCATGGTTCGATGATGCACTTCCCGGCAGATTGGTCACCGACCAGGGCATGGATAGCCTTTTTGATGCGGGGAGCGAGCTTCTCAAACTTTTCGCGGGAAAGCGAGTACTCCTGGTTCTCCACTTCCTCCTGCCCGCGACTCAGTTCATAACCCAACTGCCTGACAAATGCCTGTACCGGTTTGTTTTCCTTCAACACATGCGCGTGAACAGCTTTCCAGTTGAAGAGTTTAAAAAGAAACTCCGTCGTTAAAAAGGATACGATGGCCGATACGGGGGTTTCATGATATTCTTTGTACGGGATGAAAATTCCGCTTTCGGCCGTTTGTTCTTCCCAGTTGATGTTTTTCAGATTGATGACGCCAACGGCTTGTTCCCGGTAGTGAATGACGAGGTACAGGTTGTTCTTGTTGTTGATTGACCGGAACCATTGTCGCTGCATTTCGGGAGTAATATGATCACGGAAAGCATAATTGGCCACCACCACGGGATCGTTCCGCCACCGGCGCACCATTTCAATCTCTTCTTCTTTCAGCCGCGAAAGCGTAACACCGTATTTGATAAATTTCATTTCCGGAAAAGGTTATAAGATCTTTCTGACAGAGAAAGAAGGCTTTTGATTTTGGGCCATGTAAATACGGCGGAGGTATTCGCCGAGAACGCCCATACTGAACAGCAGGATGCTGGTGGAGAAGAGGATGGTCACGATAAGGGAAGTATACCCGAGCGGGACATCATAGAAGAGTTTCTTGAAAATGAAATACGCCCCGATTACCAGGGTGATCAGCGACATCAGAAAGCCTCCGTACACCAGCACTTTTAGTGGAACAGTGGTGTAATACAACACGATGTTCCCCATCAGGATGATGAGTTTCCGCAGGGAGTACCCTGATTGTTTGTATTTCCTGGGGAGATGCGTGACGTTGGTAAACTCGATGGCATCGGTATACCATTGCAGCACTTCGTCAAGGAAAATAAAATTCTGTTGATGATGCAGGATCTTTTGACACAGTTCGCGGGTGAGGAAACGGAAAGAAGATCCTTCTCCCGGAGAGTTCCGGAACAATCGGGCCGACTTTTTCAGCGAAGCGCTGCCGATATTGCGCATGGCAGAGTGACGTTTTTTACCGAAGACGCCGTAAACCAGGTCTGCCCCGGTCTCCGCCTGTTTTTCCATGAGTCGGATAATCTCTTCGGGGAGCACCTGAAGGTCGTCGTCGATGGTGACGATAAAGTCTCCTTTCGCGTATGACATCCCGCAGAGGGTGGCGTTGTGCTGGCCGAAGTTCCGGCTCAGGGCAATGGCCGTGACATGGCCGGGATCGTTTGATTTGATGCCGGAGAGCACTTCCCAGCTATTGTCTGAGCTGGCATCATCCACGAAGATGACTTCAAAATCTTTTCCGGTCTTCCCGAAGACAGCTTGCAGTCCTGCATATAGCTCCTTCAGGGAAAGGGAGCTGTTAAACACGGGGACGACGACAGAATATACCGGTTCGGTCATGGGACTGTTTTTAGTTGTTGATCATTCTCCTCCAAGTATCAGGCTGGTTCCGGAGATCCACTTTGAAGCATCGGAGAGGAAGAAGAGGATGGTAGAAGCCACATCTTTTGGGTCGCCGATGCCCATCGGGTAACGTTTCAGGTAACGGTCCAGAGCTTCTTCTTTCATATTTTCTTCGGAAGGGTTGACGATCATGGGTGTGTCAACGAGTCCGGCCATGAGGTAATTAGCCCGGATGCCTTTGGGACCCTGTTCCAGCGCCAGTGTCTTGGCATAAGCTTCCAGGGCGGCTTTGGATCCGCTGTAGAGGGCGCCGCCGTAATAAGGATTCCGGGTAGCGATGGTGGACATGAAAAGGATGGAAGCGTGATCGGTTACTTTTTTGGCACGAAGTAACTTGCCGGTGAGGTTGACCGGTACTATGTAGTTAATGGAAAACATTTTATCAATATGTTCCCGGAGGATGAACTTGGCCGGCAGTGGTCCGACGATGCCGGCGCAGTGAACAATCCCGTTGAGCGCAGGCAGTTCCTTTATCAGCCGGTCCATCTGAGCCTCATCGGTCAGGTCGGCCGTCATCATCCGGTGGTTACCGGGAGTCAGCAGGTTATATGTTTCTTCGAGCCGCTGAGGGTCGCGTCCGGTGATGAACAGCTCAGCGCCGTAACGGCTGGCCATGATAGCTGTTTGTTTCCCGATACCGGAAGAAGCACCGGTAACCAGGATCTTTTTACCGTTCAGAGAAAAATCGCTCATGTCTACTCTTTCGAAAATCAGTATTCGATCAAATCGGGACACACCAGGTGATCGGTATCGACCAGCACCGAGCCCCAGGAAAGTCCTACGCCAAAGGCCGTCAGCAAAAACCGGAGATGTCCGTTCTTCATCGGCTCCGCCAGTTGTGTGATCATGGTCAGAGGCACTGAAGCGCCGCTGGTGTTGCCGAATTCACGTATGGAGTACGGCACTTTTTCCTTCTCCAGCCGGAGCATTTTCCGGAGCGTTTCATTGATCAGGCGGTTGGCCTGGTGGAAGATTACATAATCGACATCGGATAAGGTCTTCCCGGTATGTTTGAGCAGCGTATTGATATTGGGCACCACTTCCCGCAGGCTGAAATTGAACACTTCGATGCCATCGAGTTCCAGGTTAAGACGAGAGCGATAAATACCCTGACTGATCTTTTTTACTTCCAATGATTTTTGGGAGAAGATATTCCGTGCGCCGCCATCCTGTATCATCAGGGCTTTATAACCAGCTCCGTCGGTCTGCAGGTTGAATTCCATGGGTGCAGCTCCGGGTTTGTATTCCAGCGCTGTGACGGTTCCGACATCGCCAAACAGCGGATGAGTGCTTTTATCGCGATAAGCTGCCGTGATCGTCGAGATGTCGCCTACCAGGAGGAGCGCCTTGCGAATGGATCCTGACTGCATCATGGATGCCACTACCGAAAGTCCATACACATAACCCGAGCACCCCAGACCGATGTCGAACGCGGCACATTCGTGCGAAAGACCGAGCCTGTTTTGAAGAATACAGGCAGTAGTAGGAACCAGGTAATCCCTTGACTGGGAGACGAAGACCAACAAGCCGACCTCATTTTTATCCCAACCCAGGTCCGCCAACAGCTGTTCGGCAGCAGGAACGCATAAATCGGCGGTGGTGACTCCTTTGGGGGCCACGCGGCGTTCCTCTACACCAATGACTTTAATCAGCGACTCACGTTCCTTTTTTGAGATCCAGGCATAATCAGCGTTATGTTCCCTTTGACGGGGAACCGCGGCGGAAAGTCCGGCGATCCTGATATCCGGTAACGTCAGCAGAGCCATTAACTATTTTACACGGCTTTCAACGATATTGTATATATCCTGAACGGTTTTGGACTTGATCAGGTCCTCGGCGGTCATGGTCACATCGTATTCCGTTTTCACCATCGCGATCATGATCAGTGCATTGATACTGTTCCATTCGAATGCTTCACGGAAATGACTGTCGGGTTTGAGTACTCCGGGTTTCAAATCATCGAATTCATCTTCGATATGCTTAATAAACTCATCAATATTCATCACAACAACATTTTATATGGCAAAAATACCATTTTTATTTAATCCGTGAAAGAAGTAATTTTATGCCGTGAATACAACTGGGAAAAGACTTCTATTAATTAATCCTGCCAACACTTACCGCAAAGGTTACCTTCTCAGGCGCCAGTCCAGGCAAGCACCTCTGGCGTTGGGAGTGATTGCCTCATTGACTCCTGCTGACTGGAAAATCAAAATTATCGACGAAAATTTCAGGGACCATCGCTTCCGGGAAGCCGACCTGGTAGGGATTACCGCCGTCACGGCTTCCGC
>DAONET010000016.1:10395-12614 GCA_035403225.1 Bacteroidales bacterium
TTCCATCCGGGATACCTGTTTGGTTCAATCCAGACCTCCAGGGGATGCCCGATGAACTGCGATTTCTGCTCGGTACCCTGGTTTAACGGGTATCAGTACCGTCTTCGCGACACGGAGTCGATCCTTGCAGAGATCGATACGGTACAAAGTCCGATGCTCTATTTCGTGGATGATAATATCATCGGATATAATTCCCAGGCCGAAGAACATGCGGTGGCATTGTTTGAAGGGATGATCCGGAAGAACCTGCGAAAAGACTGGTTTGCACAGGCTTCGCTGAATATCGGTCAGAAACCGGAGATATTGAAACTCGCTGCCCGCAGCGGGTGCCGGATGCTGCTCATCGGGGTCGAAGCCGAAACGGAAGCAGCGCTGGCAGCCTCGAATAAGAAGATGAACCTCAAACTGGGAGTTGACAACTACCAGAAATCCTTCAGGGCCCTGCACAAAGCCGGGATCAATGTTCTCGGGGCCTTCATCTACGGGATGGATACCGACACGGTGCAGGCGCTCCGCAACCGGACAAGGTACATCATGTCATCATCCGTGGATGTGATCCAGGCCAGCGTGATGACCCCCTTGCCCGGGACAAGGCTGTTCGAGCGGATGAAGGGGGAAGACCGGTTGCTGGCTCATACTTTCCCACGCGACTGGCAGCATTTCCATTTCTCGGATGTAGTCTTCAACCCGGCGCTGATGACAGCCGGAGAGCTGGCCTCGGAAACCGACCGCGCCTACCGCAAGATAGAGAATATGTGTTATCTCCGCCGGCAGTTCGTTCGTACCTGGTGGAACACCCGCAGCCTGCGTACCGCCGTATGGGCATGGAACACCAACATGAATTACCGGAAGGTGGCATTTGAAAAAGAGTCAGCCTGGCATTATGAATGATCAACCGAAGAAAACATTATTGCTGGTAAACCCGGCCATTAAAACCGGCAGGGGCTTTATCGTCAACAAGGATACCAGGTACCAGCCATTGAGCCTGGGCATCATCGCTGCCCTGACTCCCGGCCACTGGAAGGTGAAAATCATCGATGAAAACTTCCGCAATTTCCGGTATTATCCTGCCGACCTGGTTGGCTTTACGGCTTTCAGCTCCACCGTCGCACGGGCTTACGAACTGGCCGGCATCTACCGTGAACACGGCATTCCTACCGTTATCGGAGGAATTCATGTATCCATGTGTCCGGAGGAAGCCGCCCGCTTCGTGGATTGTGTCGTCACCGGTGAAGCGGAAACGATCTGGCCAACGGTCATCAGGGACTTTGAAAACGGCTGTATGCAGCGGCTTTACGAAGGCAACCTGACGGATTTGATCCGGTCACCACAGCCCCGGCGCGAGTTATTCCACCCGGGCTATATCTTCGCTTCCATCCAGACCACCCGCGGATGCCCCATGAACTGCGATTTCTGCTCCGTTACTGCGTTCAATGGCTCCCATTACCGTTTTCGCCCCATCGACGAAGTCATCGCCGAATTCAAGACCATCCCGCAAAAGAATGTCTTTATCCTGGATGACAATATCGTCGGACACAGCAAACAAGCCCAGGAAAGAGCTATTGAGTTATTTAAGGCTATGATCGCCAGCGGTGTCAATAAGGATTGGATCGGACAGGCATCGCTGAACGTGTCCAATAACGAAGAAGTGTTGAAATACGCCGCCCTGAGCGGATGCCGGATGCTCTTTATCGGCATAGAATCCGAAAGAGAGGATCAACTGACCGAAGTCAACAAACGCCTCAACGCGAAAATGGGCATCAATTCTTACGATAAGGTGTTCAAAAAGATGCACAAATACGGCATTGCAGCTATCGCCGGTTTTATCTTCGGATGGGAACAGGATACCAAAGAGACGATCGATCACCGGATGAGGTTCACCCGTCATTGCCAGGCCGATTCCATCCAATCGACCATGATGACCCCGCTGCCCGGCACCCGTCTGTACGAGAGATATGCGAAAGCAGGACGTATTGTCTTCAACCATTATCCCGAAGACTGGAAATATTATGGTTACGAGCACCTCGTTTTCCGGCCCGACAACATGGACCGGGCCGAGATGCAGGATCACATCTTCCAAGCGATGGATAAGATCTATGAGCCCTCCTTCCTTCGTCGCAGGATGCTGAAAACATGGTGGAGAACACGTAGTTTGATAACGGCCTACTGGTCGTATATGAGTAACTGGAACTATCGCAGCATGGCCTTTGGAGCGGCTG
>DAONET010000016.1:12714-58367 GCA_035403225.1 Bacteroidales bacterium
TTGACGGCTTTTACCAGCGCTGCTCCGCGGGCCTATGAGATCGCGCGTTTATACCGGGACAAAGGCATCCCGACGGTCCTGGGAGGCATTCATGCTTCCATGGTCCCCGAGGAAGCCGGCAGGTTTGTGGATGTCGTCGTGCAAGGGGAAGCGGAAGGCATTTGGCCACAGGTGATCCGTGACTTTGAAGCAGGCACCCTGAAAAAATATTACAAAGCTCCGTTGGAGCCGTTGATCCATCAGCCGTTACCGCGCCGTGATCTGTTTCATCCCGGATATGTCGCTGCCGTCATCCAAACAACCCGCGGCTGCCCGATGAATTGCAGTTTCTGCAGCGTGTCGGCTTTTAACGGACGCCATTACCGGTTCAGACCCATCGACGATGTACTGGAAGAATATGCCTCGGTCCCCTAGGATTATGTCTTTTTCATCGACGACAATATTATCGGTCAGAATACAGATACAAAAGAACGAGCCGGAAGGCTCTTTGAGGGCATCCTGAGCAGAGGTATTAAAAAGAACTGGATCTCGCAGTCGTCTGTCAACTTCGCCGATGACCCGGAGTTGCTCCGGTTAGCGGCACGCAGCGGATGCCGGATGATTTTTCTTGGTATCGAAGCCGAAAAGGAAGAACAGCTTCGGGAAGGAAATAAAAAAATGAACCTCCAGAAAGGAGCACAATCCTATCCCCGGATTTTCAGGGCCATCCAGCGTCACGGCATCGGAGTGATCGCCGGATTGATCTATGGCTGGGATTCCGACACGGTGGAATCCATTGAAAACCGCACCCGCTTTGCCCTCCGGTGCGGAGCAGACTCTTTTCAGACATCCATCCTCACCCCTTTACCCGGGACTCAGTTGTTTGAGAAAATCAAGTCGGAAAACCGGCTTCTTTATACAGATTTCCCCAACGACTGGCAGCGGTATGATTATTTTGAACCCACGATACGTCACCCGCTGATGGACAGTGATACCCTTCAGCAAGCGGTTCTGAAATCAAAACAAAAGATCTTTTCCCTCCCGGTCATCTGGCACAAAGCCATCATGACCCTGTTTCGTACGCGAAAGCTGATCACCACGATGATGTTGACGCTGAATTATGGTTTTTACCGCAACATTTTTCTTAAAGGATCAGAAAAAGTCGGGTCTCCGAAAAGGAATTCGTGATAAATTTGCATCCATTCTTATACAATTATCATTCTGAACATGAGCGGATTTTTTGGATCTATTTCGAAAAGCGATTGCGTCTCCGACGTATATTACGGTACAGACTACCATTCACATCTGGGCACCAAGCGTGCAGGGATGGTCATTCATGACAGTGGCGAAACCTTCAGACGAGCCATTCACAGTATTGAAGACGGCTATTTCAGGAATAAATTTGTGAAGGACCTGAAAGACTTCAAAGGATGCAGCGGAATCGGGGTTATCAGTGATACGGAAGCCCAGCCGTTGCTTGTCAACTCACATCTCGGACACTTTGCGGTAGCCACCATCAGCAAGATCGATAACATGGACGAACTGGAGACCATGTTCCGGAAGAAACGCCAGCATTTTACCGAAACCAGCCAGGCCGGCGTGAATGCAACGGAACTCGTCGCCATGCTCATCAGCGCGGGAGAGACCTTCACCGACGGGATCGAGAATGTGTACCGCTCTGTCAAAGGATCATGCTCCATGCTCATCCTCACCACCGATGGCATCATCATCGCCCGCGACAAACTGGGACGCCACCCCGTGGTGATCGGTAAAAGAGACGGAGCCTATGCCATTGCTTCCGAGTCAAGCTCCTTTGCCAACCTGGGCTTCACCATCGACTATTTCCCAGGTCCGGGTGAGATCGTGAAAGTGACGGCCGAAGGCATAGAGCAGCTGCGCAAACCGGGCGACAAGATGCAGGTCTGCTCGTTCATGTGGATCTATTACGGATATCCGCCCTCCTACTACGAAAACATCAACGTGGAAGATTGCCGCTACCGTTGTGGCGCCTGTCTCGGCCACGACGATGATATCGATGTAGACCTGGTCGCCGGCATCCCCGACTCGGGAGTGGCTCATGCGCTGGGTTACGCCAATGAACGGAAACTCCCGTACACCAGACCTTATATCAAGTACACGCCTACCTGGCCCCGGAGTTTCATGCCCCAGCACCAGGAACTGAGAGATCTGGTCGCCAAAATGAAACTGATCCCCATCCCCGCCCTGATCGGTGGAAAAAAGGCGGTCTTCCTGGATGACTCCATTGTCCGCGGAACCCAACTGAGAGGGAACGTTCAGGATCTTTTCCGGGCCGGCGCCAAGGAAATTCACATGCGCATCGCCTGCCCTCCCCTGACCTACCCGTGTGAATTCCTGAATTTCTCCCGGTCACGTTCATCCAACGAACTGGCTACCCGCAAAGCCATCCAGCAACTCGAAGGCACCGACAAAGTGGATTACAAGGATTATTCAGATTCTTCCACTGAAAAGTACAAGGCTATGGTGAAACAAATCCGGGAAAACCTGGGGATGACCTCACTGCGTTTTCAAAAACTGGACGACCTCGTCAAAGCCATCGGCTTGCCGAAAGAGAAACTCTGTACCCATTGCTGGGACGGCTCCAGTTACTTTTAATCCACTGGTCTTTCAGATCCTTACTATAGTCTCGAATTCTCCTCTCAGGAACCGGTTCACCATCTTGTACCGCTGGATCTTGCCGCTGCTCGTGCGGGGGATATCCTGTGACCTGACCGGGATGAAGGTGTCGATCATCAAGCCGATTGTCACCAGAAAATGTTGTTGTATTGACCGGAAATGTTCAATGGAAGTCTCGTTTGCCGGGGCAACCATGAACACGACCACCTTGTCTTTCCCCTCTTTTTCGTCGAAATACCCCGCCATCACGATCTTGCCATAGGTTACGCCGTCAGCTTTCAGGGCCAGTGATTCCAGGTCGTTGGAGTAATAGTTGGTCCCGTTGATGAAAATAATATCCTTCATCCTTCCCATGATGAAGAGATCTCCCTTATGCACAAAACCCAGGTCGCCGGTATGCAACCATCCGTTCCGGAAAACCTCCTTGCTGGCTTCCGGGCTGTGGTAATAACCCGAGGTGATATTATCGCCTTTCACCAACACATGTCCGGTGCGGTCGGGAGGAAGCGGGTTGTCATCGTCATCGGCAATGATAAAATCGCAAAATGACAGGTGTTGCCCCAGGTTGACCAGTTGCACTTCGTCATCGGGACCGGCATGTTCTTCCACGATGCCTTTACTGAAGAGCAGGCTGCGACGGAACGAAACCACTTCCGGTTCCTCATCGAGGGGGGTAAACGAAATGGCCAGCGAGGCTTCCGCCATCCCGTAACAGGGTAACATGGCTTTCGGTTGATAACCAAAAGCTGATAAATTGGCATTGAATTCCTGCATGGCCGGGATGGAGATGGGTTCGGCTCCATTGAAGATAACCCGGACACCGGAAAGGTCCCAATCCGGATCTTTCCTGCGAGAGATAAAACGATTGATGATGGTCTGCCCGAAATTGGGGCACCCGGTGACGACGGAAGGACGATGGCTCATCGTATCAAGCCATAACAGGGAATTCTTGATAAAATCCATCGTCTCTATAAAATAGCAGTTCGCACCGACATACATGGGCGTCATGTGGAAACCGACCAATCCCATATCGTGATACAGAGGCATCCAACTTATCGTGCATTCATCAGCCCGGAGTTGTAATACATTCCGAATACCGCAGAGGTTATGCACCAGGTTATGGTGCGTCAACATGACGCCTTTGGGATCGCCCGTGCTTCCGGAAGAAAACTGGAGCAAGGCCAGATCAGTATCCGCGATAGTCACCGGAGGGATCTCCTCCGAGTCAAGAGGCACGGTGGATACATCAACCAGTAAGTCCGCAGGGATACCGCTCCTCAGCCAGGTATCAACATGATTGTGCGAAAGAATCACGCGTGGCCGGCCCAACTGATGAAACACCTTTTCAGCTTTCTCTGCCGCCGGGTTGTATGCTGTAAAAGAGAATGGCGGCTGAAGAAGAGCGGGGACAACACCGCTGATGAAGCAGGCCCAAAGTACGGGGATGATCTCGGCATTGGTTTCCAGCGAAAGGATTACCACATCGCCCTGACGGATACCGCAGGCATGAAACCCGGCCGCCATCCTTCGTGACTGATCGAGTAACTCGGGAAAAGTAGTGAAACGGATGGAACGATCGGGCTGAACATACCCAACTCCGTGATCAGGAAAAAGAATTGCATTCTGGTAAAGCATTTCCGCCATTTGGCGGTATCTGGGTGCACGTTCTAACGTCATTTTTTGCCTTGTTGATTAAGGATCTGCCGGGCCATCTCGTAATAATAAGCAGCTTTCTGCTGATCTCCGTGAATCTTATACAGATAGTTCAACTGCATGGCCATTTCGTAGGTCGGCCGTTTTGACACGGCTGTCTCCCAGTTTTTCACAGCAGCAGCCGTATCCCCCTTCTGAATATAATAATTACCGATGTTGATGTACGGCATGTCAAGATCAGGATACTTCCGGATCATATCTTCGTTCATCGAAACAGCCCGTTCGAAATCCCCCATGTCGTTATATACATTGGCCAGTGCGAAAATGGCCCTGATCTCTCCGGGTCGGTTTTTCAGAATGGTATTATAACATTCAATGGCCTTATCGTACTGTTGTGCTTCGCGATACGACATGCCCAGGTTGACCCAGGCAGGTATCAGTTCGGGTTTCAAATCAATGGCTTTTTTCAGGTAAACAATGGCCGAATCAGGATTCTTGTCAAAATACAGATAAACCGTCCCCAGGTCATTCAGGGTCTGGTATTGTTCCGGATAGATTTTCAGTGACTGGCGGTAATAGTCCAGGATAAATTCTTTTTTATACTGATTCACGTTCCCCGTAGCTAAGAAGCCCGGATCGGAATACACGGTGTTCATGAGATACCCGGCTATCTGAGCATTGGCTTTGGCCGAATTTTTCAGATAGGGTATATCTTTCCGGAAAAGGTCGAAGTTGTTGCGCCATTCGCGGTTACGGGTGATCGTCAGCGCCGTATAAGGGATCAGGATCAGGGCTGCCACGACGATAATCTTGGCCCGCCCGTCAAACTCAATGGTCAGACTTTTCGGATCAACCTTGAATAATTTGAAAATGAAAAACACCAGCGCTATGCAGAATCCGAGGGAACCGACGAAGACAAAGCGTTCGCCCACGATGCCCACCACCGGGATCAGGACATTGGAATACATCGAAATGGCAATGAGATACCACAGGATAGCGAACGACAACAAATGTTTCCCGCGGAAATTGCGCAGTGCATAGATCAGCAAGGCCGCGTACAACAAGAGGGAGAGAATCGCCCAGATGTTCCCGAGGTTGTCGTACGGTATCTGGTTGTAGCCGTAATAGTACAGCAACGGATGCGGGAAGATCAGGATCCTCAGGTAGAATAGCAACCCGATGAAGCCGGTTCCCAACCTGTACCAGATATTTTTATCGAAATAAAGAGGGTTTTCCACAAAACTGTTGACCCGTTCGGCCGGCGGCAGAATAAACAACCGGGGAATGTAATGCACCAGCAGTAGCGAGACAAAGATGATTGCGACAACAGGGATATATGACTTCGGCTTCAGATCGGTGAAAAAATACAGCACCAGCGGGTACAACGCCAGGAACGGAAGGATGGAGGATTTGGCCAGGTACCCGAGGATAAACAAAAGGGCAGCCGTAAAGAGATGGATGGCATTTTTTGTATCTGCATATTTCAGCACGAAATGCATAGCCAGGATGGCCCCGAGAAAGGCCAGCATCTCATCACGGTTTTTCAGGCTGGCCACTACTTCCGTATGAACGGGATGCGCCATGAAGATCACCGTTATCAGGAACGGGAAGAGGATATTATAGTTTCGCAACAATCTCTTCAGTACGAAAAAGAGCGCGGTGGAAAGGAAGAAATAAATCAGCAGGTTCACGCCGTGGTTTACTCCCGGCTTCTCTCCGTAAAGAGAATACTCAATGGCGAAAGTGGTCTTGACGATGGGCCGGTAATCGGAAACCTGGGTAGATACATTCCCCTTTTGGGAGAAATAGTATGAGGTAAAAATCTCGGGGATGGCCTTCACTCCTTTTTTCACCACCTCGTTGTGGGTGACGAATTCGTCATCGACCGCATATTTGTTCAGGATCGTATTTCCATACAGTATCAGCGCCCACAGAAAGAAAAACAAGACAAAATACCAGTTAGCCGCCCTGGAGGCAGGTGGTTTAACCTGATTTTTAGTTTTTTCCATTGGTTTCCCGCCCTTTGGTGTTTTTTTCACGCCAGGGACAGTCCGTTGTTGAACCGGTTTCTTCATTAATCGAGAAAGTTTTTACAAAATTAGGAAATTTCAGGAGAGTTATCATCCACCAGGCGGGTGAGTTCAACGAACTGGTCTACCGAGCACTGTTCCGGTCTCAGGTCCAGCAAGGGAGACGGGGTTTGAAGACCTGTGCGGGCAAGTCCGCGGATGGAATTGCGGATCGTTTTCCGGCGCTGATTGAACGTGGTTTTCACCACCCGTACAAAAAGGTCCTCGTTGCATTCCAGGCTCTTCACGCCGTTTCTCCGAAGCCTGATCACTCCCGATTTCACTTTGGGGGGTGGGAAGAAAACGGTTTCATCGACGGTAAACAGGTAATCAATATCGTACCAGGCCTGCAACAGCACACTGAGGATGCCATACACCCTCGATCCCGGCGGGGAGGCAATGCGTGCGGCCACTTCCTGCTGGAACATCCCGGTAACCTGCTTCACCAGGTCCTTGTGCTCCAGTACCCGGAAGAGGATCTGCGAGGAGATGTTGTACGGGAAATTACCGATGACCTGGATGACATCCGCCGGATGAAAAAGACGGGTCATGTCAGTCCGCAGAAAGTCATCGTGCAGGATCCGGCCGTGCAGCTCCGGGAAGCGGGTTGTCAGGTATTCCACCGATTCGTTATCGATCTCTATGACCTTCAGATCGAACGATGGTTGTTCAAGGATATGCCGGGTAAGCACCCCTGTCCCCGGTCCGATTTCGAGTACCTGAGGTATCTGTGGATCGAGATAACCGGCAATACGGTTGGCGATGCTATCATCTCTGAGGAAATGTTGTCCCAGTTTTTTTTTAGGTCGGACCATCCTGCTGTTTTGGTTATTAATGCACAATATCTCCCCGGAGGATCCGGTATCGTTGCCGGGCATCAACGGCGTACACCCCTCCCGGGTATTTTTCAAAGATTTCCCGGTAGTACTTCATGGCCCCTTCTTTGTCATTCAGCCATCGTTCGCGTATTTCCGCCCGTTTCATCAATGCCGAATCGGCCAGGAAGCCGTCGGGGAAAATACTCACTACCAGTCCGAGCAGGCTGTCGGCTTCCTGTGCCTTGCCGGTCTTTAGCAGAATAAGGGCTTTTCTGAAGAACATTTCATCCATGATGGGGTGCTCATCGAATAATAAAAGGATGGAATCGAGTGTCGCCAGGGCCTCCTGAGACTGGTTTTTGTAATCGAGCAGATCGGCCCGGGCATACAGGTTCAGCGCGACGGTGCCTGAATCGGCATCGAAATTTTCGCCAATCAGTAAGGATAGCGCCATGGCATCGTTGGAGATCAGTTTGGAGGTGGCTGCTTTCAGCACATCTGCCTGGGCTTTGGCCCATTTAAATTCCCCGATATAAAAAGACAGTTTCGCATTTTTAAATTTAGCCGTCTGCCCGATCACATCGTACTTAAAGTCTTTATATACCTGCTGATAAAGCAACGTAGCTTCCCACACATCCCCGTAAAACAACAGGATATCGGCCAGCTCTGTCTTGCACCGGGCTTTCATCTCGGGTTTAAGATCCGGCATCTCCAGCGTCTTATTCATGATCAGGGTGGCTTCATCGGGTTTATTCAGGTAGAATGCATCCAGATGAGCCAGGTCAAGGATGAGGGTAATCGTAGCATAATTGTACCCGCTGACAGCCAACTCGTCGAGGAATTCTTTTTCCAACTTAACCAGCTCCTCGGAAAGAGGAAGCGGACCATTCACGTAACGGAGATAACGGGTGTTCAGTAACTCCGTACGGGCAAGGTCAAAATAGGGATCATTTTTCCCTTTCGCAAGGATATACCGGTAGGCCTCTTCAGCCACCTCATATTGTTCATTCGAAACAGCCACCTGAGCCAGTGACACCAGCCTCTGTCCGTTCTCTTTCAGCCGGCGGTCGAGTGATTTAGCTTGTATCAGGGCCATCCCGAAGTCTTTTTGCTGAATGGAATACCACCACATCAGCTCGGAATAAACTTCGCGGTCCGGATTTTTCTGCACCCGGGTCAGCAGGGCTTTCCTTACCTCCTCGTTCCGGGTATTGTCGGGGTCATTGGCCAACAGGTTTTGCAGTTTATCCTCCACGGTCTTCAGGTAAGATTCATTGACCGAGATAAGCTCCAGATATTCCTCGATGGTATTTTTGATATCGCCTGTTCGTTCGAAGATTGATGCCAGTTCAAGGCTGAAGGGATAGGATCCGTTCAGAAGCTCGCGTCCTTTGCGGTAAACGCGGATCGCATAATCGTTTTCGCCCCGCATGATGAAAGCGTTGGCCAGTTCATTGATCTGTTGTTGCTGAGCAGGCATTTTTCTGACAGCTTCTTCATACATTTTCCTGGCTTTCTCGGTATCTCCACCCCGGTAAGTCACATAACCCAGGTCCACCAGGTACCGCATCGCATCGGGATCCTGACGGCGTTGTTCCCTGACCAGTTTTTCGGCTCTGTCAAAGTCTTTGGTCTCAATCAGGCTATACAGGTAATAAGTGTAATAAAACGGGCCCGGTCTTTTTTCATATAACTTCTCGTACAATTCAGCCGCCTTTTCATAATCGCGCGATTGGAAGAACTGAAGAGCCAGTTGTTCGTTGCTTTCGGTCGGGGCATTCTGGCGAAATGGAAGCGCCGGGGGTGTTCCCGTAGAACGATCCTGCCCATGCAACACAGGGAGAAACCCTGCTGACAGGAAAACCATCAAAAGCAATCGGATCCCTTTTCTCATTTTTCATTCATTCAGCAAGCGGCTGGCGAACCAGGCCATCAGCCCTGCTCCGGTCTCCAGCGCCGATTCATCCACATCAAACGTAGAAGAATGCAGGTTAGCGGTAAATCCCTTTTCCTCGTTTCGTATGCCCAGGCGATAGAAACACGAAGGCACTGCCTCTGCGAAATAGGAGAAATCCTCGGCCGTCATGATCCGGTCAAGATCCGCCACCTGTGCTTCTCCCAGGTATTCCGGGGCCCAATGCCGGAGTTTGTCCGTCAACGCTTCGTTGTTATTTACAAACGGATATCCATGGGCAATTCGTACATCACAGCTCCCGTTCATGCCGGCAGCAATGGAAGTGGCGATGGTCTCCACCCGGCGGTGGATCTCTTTTCTCCACTCTTCGTTAAAAGTCCTCACGGTCCCGTCAATCCTGACTTCATCGGGGATGATGTTGGTACGGCCCTCTCCGGAGATCCTGCCAAACGAAAGTACAGTCGGCATGAGCGGGTTGGCATTGCGGCTGACGATCTCCTGAAGAGCGATGAGAATATGAGCGGCGATCAGCACGGGATCAACATTCAGGTGCGGACTGGCCGCATGACCACCTTTCCCTTTTACCGTAAGATGAATCTCATCGGTGGAAGCCATGAACGGGCCGGGATGGAATCCCGCCTGCCCGGCTTTCAACTCCGGAAAGACATGCGCTCCCAGCGCCATATCCACTTTCGGGTCGGTGAGAACCCCTTCGCCGATCATCCTGACAGCTCCGCCGGGATATGTCTCTTCCGAGGGCTGAAAGAGGACTTTAACCGAACCGCGAAAGGTGTTTTTCATCATCTGCAGGATCCTGGCAGCGCCCAACAGACAGGTCATATGCACATCGTGCCCGCAGGCATGCATGACTCCTTCCACACAGGAGACATAGTCCGTTTTGTTTTCCTCTTTCACCGGCAATGCATCCATATCGGCCCGGAGTAGTATACACGGTCCATCACCCTGCTCACCCCTGATCAACCCGACAACACCGGTTCCGGCTATCCCGCTTTTATAAGGGATATCGTATTCGTCTAACTTGCGACAGATAAACGCCGCCGTTTCTTTCTCTTCATTCGAAAGCTCCGGGTGTTGATGAAGATATCGCCTGATACCGGTCATTTCACGTTGCATGCCGGCCGAAATCTCGTGTATTGTCTGTGACAGTTCTGCCATAGGGGTTTCATTTACAATCTCTGCAAAGGTAATGAACCTTTTGGCAACATGAACCAGACAGATTCACTCGGTTTTGACCCATAGCATTTTGCAGTTGGCGCTTGGTTCGCCCATCGCACTTCGCACTTCACAGTTCGCATTTGATTTTTGACCATGCCTAAATAGCGTTGACCGTTTTTGGGGTGAACGGGCACGGCTTGTACAATGCCATATCCAGGCAAACGAATTTGCAACACATTGGAATAGTACATATTAAAAAAGTTATCAACAGTTAAGCCAGGTTAACATATCTTCCCCTTAACATTTAATATAGCTCAAAACGTTTATTTAGAAATCACCTGCGTTTATCCGGAAATTCTCAGCGTTTATTTAGTTTTTGTCACAGTCAAATATTTTTTGATTTTCTCTTTTTCTATTCTGAACTTTGTTCACCATTCATACTAACGAATTCTATCTTTTTATTTCTATTTATGAACTCCTCTCTACCCCATAATGTCACCTTCACCCCGGATAACACCTTCTTATTCATAAGTATGTCTTATTGTGTGGCTGTAGAGAGAGAGGATAATTTTCCCGGCAAAAAATCTTCTATTCCTTCCGGTGCTCTTAAAAAAGAGCCTCCGTTTCCAAAGGCCAATGAATGATTTCCCAAAAACTCATTATAAACCAAAAGAAAGGAGGCAAGGGTAAATGTAAGCAATAAAATGGAACTTCTGACACAAATCCGTTTTTTTCGGGAGCAAGCGCTTTTGATAAAAAGATGGTGCGCTCATATAATTGTTAATGAGGCTTTATAAGCAATTAAATCTTCTTTAACTCAAAAAACTGTTCAAAAATGAAAAAACTTATCATAACACTGGTAATTTTACCAGTTCTATTGATTTTAGCCCCTATCGGAACATCTGCTCAACCATGGACAGGATATCTTTATGGTAGTTTTCAAATAGAAGATTCCAATCCGGGAACTTATGACGTTTATATTACACTCACCTATAATGGAAATTCAACAGGGTGGGTGTCTTGGGGACAGACAACAACTGTTGGTTCTCCAGTAAATTACTCCTACGTTACTGTTTCGGGGTTTTTAGTCCCAACTCCAATACCAGTAAATTATTATGGTATTGCTGTCATTGCATACAAAAATTCCAATCCAAATGATTGGCAGTACAATTCATCTGCTACCTCATCTACTTTATTAGGGCCATATCTTATGGGATTTGATCCAAACACTGATCCGATAGTAGTCAAATGGCCTTGATTTTCATTATCTTTGCTTGTCTGGTGTTAATGTAACACCAGACAAGCAAAGATTATTTATCATCTTGTGTATTTGACTTTTAAAAACAATGACAAGATATTTACTTATAACATTTTTATTAATAACCTTTCTCGATGGTTTTTCCCAAGGAGAGTTTAATAATTGGTACTTTGGACATGGAGTCACTGGGGGGGCAGGGATATCCTTTAATTCAGGTTTTCCTCAATCAATACCATATGGCCTTTCGGGCGATATGCCTGCAAGTATGTCAGATTCGATTGGACGTACACTTTTTGTGACAGATGGACTTGTTGTTAGAAATAAAAGCTTTCAGACGATGCCCAATGGATGTTGTTTGAACTGCCAAGATTATGGTTTTAACAAACCTATTCTGGCCACGGTTAAGCTGGATGATGATAGTTCTTATTACATATTTACTGCCGGCCATTATAGTATATCCGTCTTTGAGCCTGCTAGTTATTCAGTTGTTAATATGAGATTAAATGGCGGATTAGGGGATATACAACCGGGTTTTCTTAACATCCCTCTTTCGGGAGCGTTACATTCCTGGGCATCTTTAACCGGAACAAGACATGCGAATAACCGTGATATTTGGATCGTTACTACGGTTTCCTATCCCGATAGTATTAAATATTCTTCCTATTTAGTTACTTCAGCGGGAATTTCCAATAATCCTGTTTTTAGTAGCAGTATGGGTGATACAACAGTAGAACCATCCCCACCCTTAATACCTTATAAACAACCACCCTGCGCCATAAAAATATCACAGGATGGAAAAAAATTAGTGTCATTTTGGGGAACCAAGGCAGAATTTTGCCTATTTAATCCTGAAACAGGAATAGTCACAAGACAATTCTTTATAAATACCTCTTTGTCGAATTTGGAATGGGGCTCAGGGGAGTTCTCAATAGACTCAAAGTATTTATATGTTTCCTTTTGGTACAATAATAGCAGTTATGTGCTGCAATTTGATGCAACACAACCTGATTCCATTTCATTTATGCAAAGCCGATATATACTAGACACCATCCCATATATGGCTGATCTTCAAATGGCGCCTGATTGGAAAATATATGGTTCGGAGGCATTTAATGATTCATTGTTGGTGATTTCAAATCCCTCAACCCAAGGTATCGGGTGTAATTTTCAGTACAATGCACTAAAAATAAATGGCGTTTGCTCATATTTGTTACCTCAATTCATCCAGCGATACAAAGCCTATATCCATACAGAAGGTCAATGCCAGGGCGATTCTATTTATTTTTCCGGCGATATCTGGCCGCCGGCCGATAGCATCCGCTGGAACTTTGGGGATCCGGGCTCCGGGTACAACAACTATTCCACTTTGTCAACTCCTGTTCACTTTTACTCGGCGCCGGGTGTCTATACCGTCGAGCTGTACGTTCGGCATATCGACAATCGAACGGATACCTCTTGGCAAACAATATCAGTATTGGAGAGCCCACAGCCTGCTCTCGGGCCGGACCGGTCTCTCTGCCTGGGCGATTCCGTGGTATTGGATGCCGGCTTCTGTTCAGGATGTACGTATCAGTGGGATAATCTCTCCACGGCGCAGCTGAACATCGGGAAAAACCAAACATACACAGCTACCGATACCGGGATGTATGTGGTGCAGGTAACCAACCCTTCCGGCTGCACGGGGCGCGATACGGTGCATGTCGCGATCAGCCCTGTCCCGGCGCTTACTACCTCGCCGCTCACCAAGTCCATCTGCTCCGGCGATTCCACCAACATCGTGCTTTCTTCGAATGTGCCGACGGCTGTTTTCTCCTGGACAGCCTCGCTGACTTCGGGCAATATAACGGGATTTTCTGCTGATTCCGGCACACTCATAAACCAAATACTAACGAATCACCTGGCTACACCGGGAGAAGTCACCTATTCCATTGTCCCGAAAGTGGGGAGTTGTATCGGCGATACCAGCCACTATACCGTCACCGTCGACCAGGGTGATTCTGTCGATGTTTCTATTACGGCTTACACGAATAATATCTGCGCCGGCACTCCCGTCACGTTCATGGCAACGCCCGTCAATGGCGGCGCTTCACCCGTTTATCAGTGGCAGGTCAACGGGATCAATGCCGGGACAAACAACCCCGGTTTTACCTACACTCCGTCAAACGGGGACGTAGTCACGTGTATTCTCACTTCGTCGAAGACCGTCTGCATCTCCAACAACCCCGCGACTTCCAACGCGATCACGATGACAGTGAATCCGAATCTGCCCGTGAGCGTGAGTGTTTCGGCAACCGCCGATACCGTCTGTGAAGGAAATCCCGTCACCTTCACGGCAACGCCCGTCAATGGCGGTGTTTCGCCTGTTTATCAATGGCAGGTCAACGGCATCAATTTGGTGTTGAACAGCCCCGACTTCACGTACACCCCGTCAAACGGGGATATCGTGATTTGTATCCTGACTTCTTCGGAAATTTGTACCGCAAATAACCCGGCGAACAGCATTCCGTTCACGGTAACGGTAAAACCGTATTTGCCTGTCAGCTTGATCGTCACACCTTCTGAAAACCCCTTCTGTCCGGGTAGTTCCGTGACTTTTACCACCACGCCAACAAATGGCGGGGTCTCTCCCCAATACCAATGGCAGGTGAACGGTGTTAATGCCGGGACGAATAACCCTGCCTTCTCCTATATCCCGTCAAACGGTGATTTAGTGACCTGCATCCTCACTTCGTCGGAGCTTTGCACCACGAACAACCCCGCCGCGGGAAATGTGATCATCCTGCAGGAAAACACCTCGCTGCCTGCCGGCGTGGCAATCACCGCTAACCCTAATCCTTTCTGTCCGGGTGCATCGGTAACATTAACGGCAACGCCCGTCAATGGCGGTACGGCGCCGGTTTATCAGTGGAAAGTCAACGGCAATAATGCCGGAACGAATGCTAATGTTTTCACCTGCACTCCATCAAACAACGACAGCATCAGTTGCCTGCTGACCTCGAACCTGGCCTGCGTTTCGAACAATCCCGTGTACTCCAACCGCATCGTGATGAACGCAGCAGCAGTCCCGGTTGTTTCGTTTACTCCCTGCTTCGATACCATCACCACTACCAATGCAAAACCCATCAAACTCAAAGGAGGCATCCCGCTCGGAGGCACTTATTTCGGGAGCGGCGTGACCGGCAACGTGTATTATCCTTCTGTCGCCGGCACCGGAACACATACTATCATCTACTCGTACACCAATGCCGCGCTTTGCTCCGCCACAGCCACCCTGACCATTCACCAGATGGCCTCATCCTCGATTCCCTGCGGTCAGCCCTTTACCGACATCCGCGACGAGTCCGTCTATCAAACCATTTCACTCGGTTCCCAGTGCTGGATGGCAGAAGATCTGCATTACGGCAATAAGATATTATCCTCTCTCCATCAGTCCGACAACTGCCGTCCGGAGAAATACACCCACCCGGAAGCCGTCTATCAGTGGGATGAACTGATGGCCTACGACCCGACCCCGGCCGGACAGGGATTATGTCCTCCCGGCTGGCATGTCCCCACCGAAGCCGACTGGAACGCTCTTTTCGCCAACTGGACCAACAGCGGTTTTGCCGGCAGTCCGCTGAAATACTCCGGCTTCTCCGGGTTTGATGCGATCCTCTCGGGCGCCCGTCACCACACCGTTCAATGGGATTATGCAGGATTCGCGGTATTCTTCTGGTCTTCCACGGCTCACGGGCCTTACAAAGCCTGGGCGCACGGCCTGAACGAAACAGATCCGAGCGTCTCCGCCTATCCGGCGTCAAGGAGTAACGCCTTCAGCGTGAGGTGTGTGAGGGATTAGTAATCGAACCCATCGCAATTCGCACTTCACAGTTCGCATCTAGCGTTTCACATTTCGCTTTTGGCGATGTATTGGTTCGGTGCTCGGCACCTTAAATTTTGATTCACGGCCACTTTTCTACAAATGGTTCGGTGCTCTGCACCTTTTGTTTTTTAATTCATTCCTTTGCTACAAATGGTTCGGTGCTACGCACCTTGTGTTTTCTTTGGCATAATCCTATTTCTGCATGCCTGCCGGCAAGCAAACCCAATCGCATTTCGCACTTTACATATCGCATTTGATCTGCCCATCGCACTTCACAGTTCGCAGTTCGCATTTGGTTCGGGGGCTAGGGGAAGGATACAAAAGACCGGCCGGTATGGCAGCCATATCGCACTTCGCACTTCGCAGTTAACATTTGGTCTCAGGCAGCTACCTCAATAACCTGCGATGGCGGGGGTTTGTCGATCGTAGCTTCTGTCGGTCAACAGTTTCAGCATAAAGTCGGCCACATCAGCGCGAGGGACGGACCGGTAGGCCGGAGGGCCATCGGTGATGCGATACTTCCCGGTTTTGGGTGAATCGGTGAGCCCGGATGGCCGGACCGCCACCCATTCCAGGTCACTTTCGCGAAGAACTTGCAACTGTCTTTTTTTATCTTCCATCTCCTGTTTTAAAAACAGCGGGACGATGATCTTTCCGAAGATAAATCCAGCATCGTTACCGAGGACGCCGGCGGAGGACATGCAGATGAAACGTTTTACCCCGCACTCTTTCATGGCCTGCAGGATATTTTTTGTTCCTTCGGAGAGGATCGTGTTGTATTTGCGTTGATTCACCCCAAGGGCAGACAGTACTGCTTCCTGTCCGGCCACTGCCTCTTTCACCATCTGATAATCAAGGATATCCCCTTGGATAACGGTCAGGTTTGGATGCCGGATAGGGACCGAGTCAGCCCTCCTGGCAACAGCAGTGACAACATGACCCTTTTCCAGGGCCTGGTATACCAGAAGTACGCCGGTTCTTCCGTTCGCGCCAAAGACAGTAATCCTCATACAACAAGATTTCGGGCAATTTACAATTTTTTTATCTTTATCGAAAAATTGGCCGTGTCCCGATCCACGCTATTCCGAAGAAAGCCATTCTATCTGATTCTCCATGGCGACGATGATGCTACTGCCGGGAAGCGGGAATTAAAGAAGAGTCTGAATCTCTTTGACCTGACGGGTTTGGGTATTGCGGCGGTCATTGGCGCCGGGATTTTCAGCACCATTGGCACTGCTGCCGTGAATGGCGGGCCGGCAGTTTCCGTTCTGTTTTTATTCACAGCGGTAGCCTGTGCCTTTTCAGCGCTCTGTTATGCGCAGTTTGCTTCGGTGATCCCCGTAAGCGGGAGCGCCTACACATACGCATACGCCAGTTTTGGAGAGTTGATCGCCTGGATCATCGGCTGGGATCTGATCATGGAGTACGCCATCGGCAACATCGCGGTCGCTATTTCCTGGTCGGATTATTTCACCGGGTTAGCCGGTGGCATCGGGCTCAGCATTCCCGCAAATCTTCAGGTAGATTACTATACTGCTGTCCACGGATATCATATGGCCATGGAGCAATTGGCTGCCGGCATACCCTATGCCGGTCTTTCCGCGCCGCTCCGGGAGGCCTACACCGCCTGGCTCTCGGCCCCGGTCATCGGTGGGATTCACCTCATTGCAGACATTCCGGCCTTTTCCATTGTTGTATTGATCACTGTCCTGGTTTATGTTGGCATTTATGAAACCAAAGTAGCGGCCAATACCATGGTTTTGCTGAAGCTCATCACCCTGGTGGTCGTCATCTCCGTAGGCGCTTTCTATGTGAATCCCGCCAACTGGTCTCCTTTTGCTCCCAACGGGCTGAACGGGGTGTTGAAAGGTGTCTCCGGCGTATTCTTTGCCTATATCGGGTTTGATGCCATCTCAACTACCGCGGAAGAGTGCAGGCAGCCCAAACGGGACCTTCCCCGGGCCATTCTGTTGGTATTGCTTATTTCCACGGTTATGTATATCCTGATCAGCCTGGTGCTTACGGGGATGGTTCATTACAGCGAGTTGGGCGTGGGTGATCCGTTGGCCTATGTCTTCCAGAAACTTCATCTGACGAGGCTCTCCGGACTCATCGCTGTCAGTGCCGTGATAGCCATGGCCGGGGTCTTGCTGGTCTTTCAGGTCGGACAGCCCCGCATCTGGCTCAGTATGAGTCGCGACGGTTTGCTCCCGAAGGCCTTTTCGAAGATCCACCAAAAATTTCAGACCCCTTCGTTCTCCACGGTCATCACCGGTATCGTGGTTGCCGTTCCTTCCCTGTTCCTGAACCTCACCGAAGTAACGGACCTGTGTAGCATCGGGACCCTGTTTGCTTTTGTCCTGGTGTCGGGTGGCGTATTGATCCTCGACCGCCGGGACGGCAAGCCTGACAACGGGTTCTCCAAAGGGTTTCGGGTCCCCTACCTGAACAGCAGGTACCTGCTCCCTTTGATTTGGCTGGGAGCGCTGGCCATCTGGCTCTGGTATCATCCGCTCACCACCCTGCACCTTCCGGCTTTCACATGGCATATGGTCCCCATGATCCTCTTCTCGATCGTGGCATTGGTGCTTTCGGGTCTTGCCATTGTAAAGAAACTTTCCCTGATCCCTGTCCTCGGCCTCCTGACCAACCTCTATCTGATGGCGCACCTGGGGATCACCAACTGGATGAGATTCGGGGTCTGGCTGGTGATCGGCCTCAGCATCTACTTTTCATACAGCATCCGACACAGCAAACTAAAAAATAGTTAGTTTTACGCCGCCATGGGACTGAATGAAATCATCATACTCGTCGTGTCAGGGATCTTTGTCGGATTCATCAACACCTTGTCGGGAGGCGGTTCGGTAATCACCCTGTCGTTGCTGTTGATTCTCGGGCTACCGGCCAATATTGCCAACGGCACCAACCGCATCAGCATCTTCTTTCAGACCCTTTCTTCTGTCACCAGTTTCACCAAACAGAAGATGTTTACTTCGCTGAGACCCCTTTGGCTGGGGATCCCGGCTACCATCGGTTCGGTGCTGGGGGCTTTGACAGCCGTGGATGTCAGCGAACGTACGATTGAAATCGCCATGGCAGTAGCGATGGTGATCATGGTATTCTTTCTTTTTTATAAGCCGGATAAGTGGTTGAAAGAGAATCCGGATATGTTATCCAAGCCGCTTCGTTGGTGGCAATTGCTGATTTTTTTCTTCGTAGGCTTTTACGGAGGTTTTATCCAGGTCGGTATCGGGTATTTTCTGCTGATGTCGCTGGTGCTGGGTGTCGGGTATGACTTGGTGAAAGCCAACGCGGTAAAGAATCTGATCGTGTTTCTTTATGCGATTTTCGCCTTGCTGGTATTCGTCATCGACGGTCAGGTGAATTACCTGTACGGTTTGATATTGTCGGCCGGCAGCATCATCGGGGCGCTCATTGCCTCCTATCTGGCGGTGAAGAAAGGAGCGGGTTTCATCCGGGCCGTGATCCTGGTCTCGGTGATCCTCACTATCCTGCAAGTGAGCGGTCTTGTCGATTTTTCCGCCATCATTCAAGATCTTCTTTAACGTACCTCTATGAAGAGATTTTTCTTTATGCTGATCATGCTGGCCGTTCCCGCGGTACTTCTTGCTCAGGGTAACGACCGGTCTCCCTCCTGGTGTCTGGCCATCCATGGCGGAGCAGGTGGGTCGGTAACGGAGAGACTGTCGCCGGAGACCGAGAAAATGTACCGGGATTCTTTGAGTTTTGCCCTGAAGACAGGCGCTGATATCCTGGCGGGGGGCGGAAGCAGCCTGGATGCAGTGGAGGCTGTGATCCGTTTCATGGAAGACTGTCCGCTTTTCAATGCAGGACGTGGGGCGGTATACAATGCCGACGGGATAGCCGAACTCGATGCTTCCATCATGGATGGCAAAACGCTCCTGGCCGGTGCGGTGACAGGGGTCACCACCATCCGGCATCCCATCTCCGCCGCCCGCCGGGTGATGGAGAAAACACGGCATGTCCTGCTGATGGGCGCCGGCGCCGAGGAGTTCGCGGCCGGGCAGGGGCTTGAGATCGTGGACCCTTCGTTCTTCCGGACTCAGAAATCGGATGAACAATACCAGCGGATGCTTCAAAAACAGCAGGGCGGTCAACCGGATAAGCATGGCACGGTGGGTTGTGTGGCGCTGGATGTAAACGGCAACCTGGCAGCCGGAACCTCCACCGGCGGGTTGATGATGAAGATGAAAGGACGCGTCGGCGACTCCCCCATTATCGGCGCCGGCACCTATGCCGATAATACCACCTGCGCTGTATCCTGCACCGGCACCGGAGAATATTTCATGCGGAACGTCGTCGCCTTTGATCTTTCTGCGCTGATGAAATATAAAGGACTGTCGCTCGAAGAAGCGGCCACGAGTATTATCATGGAAAAATTGAAGGAGCAGGGAGGATCGGGAGGACTCATTGCCATCGACAGAGAAGGGAATGTGGCTATGCCTTTTAACACCGCCCTCATGTTTAGAGGAACCATTCGTTCAGGCAGTTCGCCCGAGATAAATGTGTATTAAATTTTGGATTTAAAAAAAAGACGTAATTTCGCAAAGGAGGGAATGTCAGATTCTTCAGAAAAAAAAACAGAAGATGATCCAAAGCAACCAAAACCTGGTTTCCCTGTTCGAGAAATCGATTCATGACAACTGGGACCTCAACGCTCTTTCAGATTATAACGGCCAGCATTTCACCTACCATGATGTTGCAGAAAAGATCCTGAGGATCCATCGTGTGTTCGATGAGTCGGGATTGAAAAAAGGCGACAAAGTAGCTTTGCTGGGGAAGAACTCCGCCATGTGGGGCATCACCTACCTGGCTACCGTCACCTATGGCGCTGTAATAGTGCCGATCCTTCCCGATTTCAAGCCCGATGATATTCATTTCATCGTGACACATTCCGACTCTGTCGTTCTTTTTGCCGATGAATCTCTTTTTAAAGAGCTATCAATCAACGCTATACAGGGTGTAAAGGTTGTCCTCAACGTTCAGGATCACTCCATCCTTTTCGCCTCCGGTCCGGAAATCGGGCAGAAGGTGACGGAATCGTTGCATCGCCATGAATCCGACGTTTCGGAAGGGCTCTCTCCCGACCAGGTACATTTTGATCCTTCCGATGCGGAGCAGATCGCGCTGATCAGCTATACTTCAGGGACAACGGGCTTTTCAAAGGGTGTCGTGCTTCAACATAAGAGCTTGCTCGGCAACATACTTTATGCCCAGCGGAATATGCCGTTGAATCCACAAAACAAGATTCTTTCCTTCCTGCCCCTGGCTCATACCTACGGCTGCGCCTTTGAGTTCCTCTTTCCGTTTACTCTTGGCTGCGACATCACTTTTCTGGCAAAAATCCCTTCCCCGAAAATCATCACCCAGGCCTTTGAAGAAATCCGTCCGGAACTGATCTTATCGGTTCCTCTCGTGATCGAGAAGATTTATAAATCACAGATTCTCCCGGCCATCCGGAAACCGGGGATCCGGTTTATGTTGCACATCCCTGTCCTCAACCGCATCATCTTTAAAAAGATCCGTGAAAAGATGTACCAGGTGTTTGGCGGCAACTTCCGCGAGTTGGTCATTGGCGGAGCCGCCTTCAATCCCCAGGCGGAGCGTTTCTTCCGGAAGATCAGGTTCCCGTTCACCGTTGGTTACGGCATGACCGAATGCGGTCCGTTGATCGCCTATGCTTCCTGGAACACCACCAAGCCTGGCGCATCCGGACGCGTGGTGGACGAACTGGAGATAAAGATCGACCATCCCGATCCACGTACCCATATAGGCGAGATCATGGTCAGGGGAAATCATGTGATGAAAGGCTATTACAAGAATGAAGAAGCTACCCGAAACGTGCTTGAGCCCGACGGATGGTTGCATACCGGCGACCTTGGCGAAATCGACAGGGCTGGTAATATCTATATCAAGGGACGGTCAAAAAGCATGATCCTCGGACCTTCGGGGAAGAACATCTACCCGGAAGAACTCGAGTCGATCCTCAACAACCGTTTCATGGTCATGGAATCACTGGTGATTGAACGCGACGACCAACTCATCGCCCTGATCGTCCCCGACAAGGAAGCCATGGTGAAAGCGGGCGTCACCATGGAACGCCTTCCGGAGGTGTACAAGAACTACCTGCACGATCTGAATCACAAAGTCCCCAGGTACATGAGCGTGAGTTCATTCGAGATCACGGAAACAGAATTCGAAAAAACGCCCAAGAAAAGCATCAAACGGTTCCTGTATAAATAAGGGCCCGTACCATGAGAGCCTTTGCCATTATCCTTCTTTCCCTCTTTACCTGCAGCGCCTTTTCTCAGGATGCCGGCTTGGATTTACCGAAGATCGTGCCGTTGCTGCCCGGAGACACCCCGGAAATCATCGCTGAAAAAGCTGCTACCGTGAAGCCATCACCCCGGCAGGCGGCTTGGCAGGAACTGGAAGTGACCTGTTTCCTCCACTTCGGGATCAACACGTTCACCAACCGTGAATGGGGAAGAAAGGAAGAAGACCCTGCCCTCTTCAACCCTGTACTCCTGGATGCCCGTCAATGGGCTAAAGCGGCGAAACTGGCCGGAGCGAAACTGATGATCATCGTGGCCAGGCATCACGACGGCTTCTGCCTCTGGCCATCAGCATTCACGGATTATTCGGTGAAATCCAGCCCATGGCAGAAAGGCAAAGGCGACGTGGTGGCGGAAGTGGCCGCCGCATGCAGGGAGGAAGGGCTGAAGATGGGAATCTACCTGTCACCCTGGGACATGCATTCATCGCTGTACGGGACGGATGATTACAATACGTATTACAAGAACCAGCTACGCGAACTGCTTTCCAATTATGGTGAGATATCAGAAGTGTGGTTTGACGGAGCCTGTGGCGAAGGACCAAACGGGAAGAGACAGGCGTACGACTGGCCCGGCTTCTATTCGTTGGTCCGCGAGTTACAACCCGGAGCCGTGATCGCCATCACCGGCCCGGATGTAAGATGGGTCGGCAATGAATCGGGCGACGGCAACGAGACTGAATGGAGCGTGGTGCAGGATTCAACCGGCCTCCGCTGGTATCCCTCGGAGGTGGATGTCTCGATACGCCCGGGATGGTTTTACCACCCTTCCGAAGACAGCCTGGTGAAAACACCAGAACAACTGGTGGATATCTATTACAAGTCCGTTGGAAGGAATTCCGTGCTGCTCCTGAATATCCCTCCCGACACCCGCGGACTGATTTCTGACCATGATATCCGGAGCCTGAGGGGCATGCGTGCAATCCTTGATTCGACCTTCTCCATCAACCTGGCAGAAAAGGCGATCAAAAAGCCATTGAAAGGACTTCCCGAAGGATCCGCTGCTTATGATTTATTGAAGAAGAGAACCTTTGACCGGCTGATGCTGAAAGAAAATTTCCGGGAGGGGCAAAAAGTATCCGCCTTCTCTCTGGAGGCCTTCGTTGACGGTCGATGGAAAGAGGTCTGTCAGGGCACCACCATCGGTTACAAACGGCTCCTGCGCTTTGACCCTGTAACCGCCCGCTATGTAAGGCTGAAAATCCTTCGTTCCCGTGGTAAAACGGAAATCAGCGGATTCGGCTTATATTTGTCCCCTGTCGTTCATTAAAACAAAATCAACATGGAAAAAGTCATCTTGATTACCGGGGCTTCCTCGGGTATCGGGAAGGAAACTGCGAAGATGTTGCTTCAGCACGGCTGTATCGTTTACGGCGCGGCCCGCAGACCGGAGAGAATGCAGGATCTGAAAGAATCGGGTGTAAGGTTATTACAGATGGATGTCACGGATGATGATTCCATGAAGCGTGGCATTCAGGAGATCATCGAAGCCGAACACCGGATCGACGTGCTGATCAACAATGCAGGATATGGCTCTTATGGAGCGGTGGAAGACGTCCCGCTGTCGGAAGCCCGTTACCAGTTTGAAGTAAATCTCTTCGGAATGGCCCGGTTGACGCAATTGGCGCTGCCCTACATGCGCGAAAAGAGATCGGGCCGGATCATCAACGTGGCATCCATTGCCGGGAAAGTCGGAGAGCCACACGGCGCCTGGTACCACGCTACCAAGTTCGCGGTGGAAGGATTCAGCGACTGCCTGCGCATGGAAGTAAAACAGTTTGGCATTGACGTCGTCATCATCGAGCCCGGATTTATCCAAACAGAATGGAACCGGATCGCCCGGGAGCACCTGCTTCAGGTATCTTCCCAAACAGCCTACCGGAAGATGGCGAAGAAGCATGTGAGCATGCTGGAGATGTGCGATTCATACGGATCCAAACCCACCGTCATCGCCGGTATGATCAGAAAAGCCGTCACCGCTAAACATCCGAAGGCAAGGTACTGCAAAGGTTTCGGGGCGCATCCCCTCCTGCTGCTGAAAAAAATAACCCCGACCCGGCTGATGGACAAGGCGACGCTGCTACTCATCAGCATGAAAAAAGAACAATAACATGGACGATCTGGATAAAATTTACCGGGAGACACCGCCTGACCAGATACCCTGGAATAATACGGAACCCCCGAAGATTCTGTCGGATCTGGTCAACAACCGGACTATTTTGCCCTGTAAAGCGCTGGATCTTGGCTGTGGACTGGGCAACTATGCCATCTGGATGGCCCGGCAAGGTTTTGAGATGACCGGTATCGACATCTCCCCTACCGCCATTGAACTGGCGACTCAGCGGAGCGCCGGACAAGCATTAAAAGTGCATTTTCTGTCTGCTGACCTGACCGGAGATATTCACCTGCCGGGAACCTATGATTTCATTTATGACTGGGAGGTCCTGCATCATGTCTTTCCCGAAAAACGCGATCACTATGCCGCCAATGTCAGCCGGTTACTGAATCCGGGCGGAAAATACCTTTCCGTTTGCTTCAGCGAAGGGGATACTATGTTTGAAGGAACCGGCAAATATCGAACCACCACCATCGGGACTCACCTCTATTTTTCTTCCGAAGAAGAAATGAGGGCCCTCTTCAGCCGCTATTTCCGGATCATCTCGCTACAGACAGTGACCATATCCGGACGGAGAGGCGACCATGTTTGCATTGCCGGGCTGATGGAAAAGGAGGAAAGATAATCGTTACTGATTATCGTATTGTTGTACTTCGTTAATCACGTATTCCAGCGTCACTCCTGCCTGGCGGAACATTTCTTCCGATTCTTGTCCGTCGTGATATTTTCTTTCGCAAACCACCCTGATAATTCCACAGTTGATGATCAGCATGGCGCAGGTCCGGCAGGGTGTCATGCGGCAATAGAGGGTTGCTCCTTCGAGAGATATTCCGAGCCGGGCAGCCTGACAGATGGCATTCTGTTCGGCATGAACGGTACGCATGCAATGTTGGGTAATATGATTATCTTCATGAAGGACTTTCTTCATCAGGTGACCGATGTCGTCGCAATGAGGAAGGCCGCGCGGAGACCCGACGTACCCGGTGACCAGTATCTGTTTGTCACGGGCGATCACGCAACCGCTGCGGCCGCGGTCGCAGGTGGCGCGTTTTGCTACGGTTTGCGCTACTTCCATAAAATATTCATCCCAGGTAGGACGAACATATTTTTTTTCTTCCATATCGATCAGTGTTTTTAGATTTTCAGCAATTCGTCGAGACGTGCATAGAGTTCCTCCACGGTTCCGTTGTTCATGATCAGGCAGTCGGCCTGCCGGATGCATGCCTGGAGGTTTTGTACTGCCGGGTCGGTGGAAACAGATTCGCGTTGTTCATTTTCGAGGAACGTCTCGAAAGAGACGTGATCTGTCTCTGAGCCCCGGAGAACGATCCTGTTGTAACGAGTCCGGGGATCGGCATCCACTGCCAGCAACCTGAAATTACCCTTTTGTCGCAGGGAAGCGACCTCGCCGGTGGTGCGGATACTCTCGATCACCGCATTGGCCCCTGATGCCTGTGCCTGCAGGAAAAGCTGGTCAACGACATACGAAGGTCCGTGTTCGGCCCTCAGTCGGTTACCCAATTCATACATACTGTCGCGGTTCCCGGGCAAGCCCAGTTCCCTGATCTTCTCCAGCAAAAAACCCCTGACCGGGAAATGCCGGAATCCCTTCTCTTTTACCAGGTATTCAACAATGGTTCCTTTTCCTGCACCGATGGTGCCCGTGATGCCGATGGTGATCATTGACGGATGCGTGAATGGTTGGTTATTTTTCCCAAAAGTAAACAATAATCCCTCTTCACGGGAGGTTTTCTTTCTTCATACCTTTGTGCATCAGCAATCATTTATCAACCCGAAAAAAATGAATACGCTATATCCGTTAAAATTCAAGCCCATTTTCAAGGAAAAGATCTGGGGAGGACAAAAAATAAAGACGTCCGTCGGTCTCGATTTTTCCCCGAGTCCCAACTGCGGGGAGGCCTGGGTGCTTTCCGGAGTGCCCGGATCTGCTTCCATCGTTTCCAATGGATTCCTGAAGGGGAATGATCTCAATGAGGTTCTGGAAATTTATATGGATGAGTTGGTGGGCGAAAAAGTATTTGAGCAGAATCAGGATCAGTTTCCGATCCTGATCAAGATCATCGATTCCAACGACTGGCTTTCGATCCAGGTCCATCCCGATGATGAGCTTGCGCATCAGCGCGGTTTGCCAAACGGAAAATCGGAGATGTGGTATGTGATGGAAGCGGAGCCCGGCGCCCGTATGATCACCGGCTTCAACCGTAAAACCGATCGTGAGACCTATCTCGGGCTGTTGGAGAAAAAGCGGCTGAAAGAGATCCTGAACTATGAGGATGTCGCCGCCGGCGATGTCTTTAACATCCCTGCCGGTCGTGTGCATGCCATGGGCCCCGGCATCCTGATTGCCGAAATTCAGCAGACATCCGATACCACGTACCGCATCTATGACTGGGACCGAACCGATGCTCAGGGTAATTCACGGGAGTTGCACACCGCCGAAGCCCTCGATGCCATCGACTTCGGCTTCCATGAAAGCTACCGCACCCGGTATAAAGCAGAACCAAACAGCACTTCCTTCATCATTCATACTCCCCGGTTCAACACGAACATTATCTCTTTTGAACAGCCACTGCTCAAGGCGTATGGCCTGCTCGATTCGTTCGTGATCCATCTGTGTATCGAAGGCGCTTACCGGATGGAGTATGACGGCGGCGCTCTCCCGGTGAAGAAAGGAGAAGCCGTGCTGATCCCGGCCGTCATCGACGATATCCGGATCATCCCCGAAGGAGCGACCCGGGTTCTTGAAGTCTTTATTCTTTAACCCATTGCGGAAATCACCGAAACAGGTATCTTTGCCTCTGGTATAATTTTTGCTCTGAATGCTACTAATACAAACACAAAAATCATGAAAAGAGTTATTCTGACCATCATCGCTTTCAGTCTGATTGCCTTTTCCGGCATTGCCCAGGAAAAACAGGCCACTTCCGGTAAACCCATTCCCAAGGTGGATATCAAGAACATTGAAGGGAACCCGTTCAGCACCACCGAAATTCAGAACGACGGGAAGCCCATCATCATCAGCTTTTGGGCAACCTGGTGCAAACCCTGTATCAAAGAGCTTACCACCATTGCCGATGTATACGACGAATGGGTGGCCGAAACAGGTGTGAAAATGTACGCCGTTTCCATCGATGATCCGCGTTCTTCCAACCAGGTCAGACCACTCGTGAACGGAAAAAACTGGGAATATACCGTGTTGCTTGATCCTAACGGCGACTTTAAACGCGCTATGAATGTAGGCCCCATCCCTCACACCTTCCTGATCAACGGTAAAGGTGAGATCGTCTGGCAGCATACCTCTTTCTCGGAAGGCGCCGAACTGGAACTCATCGACCTTGTCAGAAAACTCAGCAAAGGTGAACCGCTGAATTAACCTATTGTTCAACCTCAAACATCATCCCTTGAAGAGATTTATAAGAACAGCAGCCGTCGCCGTAACCCTGCTCTGGGCCTCCGGAGCAACGGCACAGAATATCCTGGATAATACCGGCATCAGCGGGAGCATGCAGATGGATGGCGCCTATTACCTCACCGATAAAAAAATGGGCATCACCGATTCGACGCTGGATGGAAAAACCTTGCGTATGAATGGGTTCACCGAGATCAATTACAACTGGAAAAACTTCACCGCCGGCATGCGCGTCGAGGCTTATCTTCCTCCCCTGCTTGGCTATGATGCCGATTACCAGGGCGTCGGTGTGCCTTATTGGTTCGTCAACTATAAGAACGACATCATTGACGTAACCGCCGGTAACTTTTATGAACAGTTCGGGAACGGAATGACCCTCAGGGCTTACCAGGAATGGACCCTCGGGTACGACAACTCCCTGAAAGGACTTCGCGTGAAAGTTACTCCCTTTAAAGGAGTCACCCTGAAAGGCGTCTGGGGAGTACAGCGCTACTACTGGAACGCATTTGAAAATAATAACCGGGGAATCGTCAAAGGCGCTGACGCCGATTTTTACCTCAACGATATGTTTACCGCCCTGAACGATTCCAAAGTGAAGATCGGACTCGGCGGAAGCATCGTGAGTAAATACCAGGCAGGAAAAACCCTGGATTACGTGATCGGCGAAGACATCTATACCCTTACCCTTCCCGAAAATGTGGCGAATTACGGAGGCAGAATCAACCTCAATATCGGCGGCTTCAACCTTTACGGCGAATACGCCCATAAGATCAACGACCCGTCGGCTATGAACGACTATATTTATAAACCCGGCGAAGGATGCTATCTTAACCTCGCTTATTCGAAAAAAGGCTTTGGACTCTCGGCCCAGATGAAACGAATTGATAACATGAGTTATAAATCAAATCGTTCCATTACGAATAACATGTTGAATATCAATTATTTGCCATCTATCACCAAAGAACATACCTACTACCTGGCCTCGATGTATCCCTATGCTACCCAACCCAATGGTGAATTCGGGGTTGCCGGTCAGCTGACGTATTCCATCAAAAAGAACACGGCGCTTGGCGGCAAGACGGGGTTGAATTTCATCGTGAACTATTCGCAGGTCAACGGGCTTGACCGGAAAGCCATCAATGACACGACGGCCATCGGCCTTTCGGGAACAGATGGTTATAAATGTGGTTTCTTCGATATCAGTAAAGACCTTTATTACCGTGAATTCAGTATCGAAGCCACCAAGAAATTCAGTAAGAACTGGAAAGGGATCTTTACCTATCTCAATCAGGCGTACAACCGCGATGTGGTGGAAGGTCATTCCAACGAGTACGGCATTGTATATTCGAACATCGGCATTGCCGATATTACCTGGAGGATCAACAACAATTATGCTCTCCGGGGCGAACTGCAGGGTTTGTGGTCACTCAAAGCGCACGAAAACCATGAAGCCAATACAGGAGACTGGGCTGCCGCGCTGGTGGAACTCACCGTCAACCCGCACTGGTTCTTCTCTGTCAGCGATCAATGGAATTACGGCAACGAAGACGAAGATATGCAGTTGCATTACTATAACGTCAACATGGGGTATGTATACAACAGCACCCGCATCGCCGTGGCCTACGGACGCCAGCGCGAAGGGATCATCTGTGTTGGCGGTGTTTGCAGGTACGTTCCTGCCAGCACGGGGTTAACATTGACCGTAACGAGTACATTTTAATGACCAACAACTTTTAAGGAAACGACCATGAAAAGATCGATTATAGCGTTGGCCACCGGAGTTATCCTTCTGGGTTGGCTTACTTCCTGCGATAAACTGGATGAACCATATGCCGTGATCAAAAACACGAACGACACGACCGTTACCGCTCAGAAAACCGTTCTGCTGGAAGATTACACGGGCCATAAATGTGTCAATTGTCCCGATGCGGCGATCACAGCCCATACACTTGAAAAAAGCCTGAAGGGGCGCCTGATTGTGATGGCTGTCCATGCCGGTTTTTTTGCCGAGCCGGCTTCTACCGGAGATTTTACCGCCGATTACACCACGGGTACCGGTGACGAATGGAACTCTTATTTCACGATTACTGCCAACCCAAACGGCCTGGTGAACCGCACGGCCTATAATGGGGCTCTGGTGGTAGGACCCGATAACTGGGCCAATGCCGTCAATGCACAGCTTGCCCTTGATGCAGAAGCCACCGTTGATATCAGCAATGAATATACCGAAGCCACCCGGAACCTTGAAATTACGGTCGACACCAAATTTCTGGAAGCACTCTCCGGGGCTTACACACTCACGGTCTGTATCACCGAAGACAGCCTGATATCTCCGCAAAAGACGAACAACTCCACCACCCCGATCATCTATGATTATGTGTTCATGGATGTTTTACGAGGGTCTGTCAATGGTACCTGGGGAGAGGAACTGACCGCAACGGTAGATCCTTCACAGACCTATAAGAAAACATACACGGTGACTCTGAATCAGGCCTGGACTGCTAAAAACTGTCATGTGGTTGCCTTTGTTTCCAACGCAGAAACAAAGGAGATTATCCAGACCGGAAAAGAGCCGGTGATCGCCGAATAGATCACTGATATATATGTTGCATATCATTATTTGTTGATATTTATCAACAGGTAAGGATATTTTTTCATGTTTTTTTTTATATTTGCTCTACTTGGTTTCTATTTTCACAACAAGAGAAATTATTGACAGGAAATATTTATTAACTTAAAACCACAGCTATGAGGAAAATTCTACTAGTTTCCGTGTTGGTGCTGGCCGCGTTGTTCGGCTCGGCCCAAAGCAAGGATTATCCCCTATCGATCGGCTTAGGGGTGAACTTCCCTGACTTTAAAGGTGCCAGAAGTTCTTTCGGAGATTACCTGAGTGATGTTTACTGGGAACATAAGGGACCTCCCATTAAAGTGATGTTTGGCTATAACCTGTGTCGCTCCTTCAACCTGGAGTTATCGGGTAATTACGCTCAGGGTGACAATATTGCCGAACCGATGATCAATAAAAATTTCTGGGACATTGATCTGAATCTCCAGTATCGTTTTGCCAACGGTTATCTGCTGAAAGAGACCAGTTGGTGGGATCCGTACCTGATGATCGGACCTCAGGTATCTCACTTTAATGAAGATACGTATTTGTCGTTTGATGGCGGTTTTGGGATGAATTTCTGGATTGTCAAGCACGTAGCGTTATTCGGGCAAGCTGCCTATGATGCCACGATTGACGGACCGGGATATTATCATTTCGGATTCGGTTTGAAATACCGGTTCAATCCTGCTCCTGACAAGGACAAAGACGGCATCAAAGACAAGAAGGATAAATGTCCGGATGTACCGGGTCTGCCGCAGTTTGATGGTTGTCCCGACACCGATGGAGACGGTATCCCCGATATCTCGGATGCTTGCCCGAAAGATGCCGGTCTGGCCCAGTTCCAGGGTTGCCCCGACACCGATGGCGACGGCATCCCCGACAAGGACGATGCCTGCCCGAAGGTTGCCGGATTGAAAGAGTTCAAAGGCTGCCCCGATAAGGATGGCGACGGCATTCCCGACAAGGATGATCTTTGCCCGGATGTAAAAGGTATTCAGGCTTTAAAAGGCTGCCCCGATACTGACGGCGATGGCATTACCGATGCCGAAGACAAATGCCCGAACGAAAAAGGACCGGCTTCCAACAATGGATGTCCGCTGCCTCCGCCTCCTCCCGCCTTTACATATGATCTGATCATCTACTACAGCACTGCTCAAAGCGCTATTCCTACAACGGAAAAAGCAAAACTCGATGCAGCTGTCCTCGTCATGAAGGAACATCCCGACATGGTGTTTGTAGTGAACGGTCATACTGACGCTGTAGGCAACGATGCCTTTAACATGAAACTTTCCGAAACCAGGGTCAATGCTGTTGTTAAATACCTGGTCAGCAAGGGCGTTCCCGCTGCCAAGCTGGAATCGAAAGCATACGGTGAAACCACACCGGCTGCCACCAACGATACTCCGGAAGGGAAAGCTAAAAACCGCAGGGTTGAAATCCACGTGAAGTAATAAAAATCCCTGCATAAAGATGGGCGTTCCGGAAACCGGGACGCCCTCTTTTTTTTCTCTGTTCAAAGGCTAAGCAGTTCGCAGTTCACCCTTCGCACTTGGTCTGCTCATCGCACTTCGCACTTCACAGTTCGCATTTGGTCAGGTGGGTACCCCGCCGAAAAGCCGATGGCGATTTTGAAACCGCTGACTTTTTGCCTCATCTTCAAGGTTAGATTAAACCGCAAATTTTTCTTTGATTCACCAAACCCATCACATTTCGGACTTCACATTTGGCGAGAATTATATCGGTGCTCTGCACCTTTTGTTGTTTAATTCATTCCTTTGCTATAAATATTTCGGTGCTACGCACCTGGAGTTTTCTTTTGTATAATCCTATTTCTGCATGCCTGCTGGAAGGCAAACCCAATCGCACTTCGCACTTCACAGTTCGCACTTGGTTCGGGGGCTAGGGAGAAGATACAAAAACGACTGCCATGGCATTTTAAAGAAAAAATGTCATGTACTGTAAAATAAAAGAAGCCGCCCCGGAAAGGGCGGCTTCTTTTATTTTTTGTTTTCCGGATTACTTATGGATCATTATCCGTTTGGTCAAAGTGGTGTTATCTCCTTGCAGATGCAGGATATACATTCCGTCGGGGACGTTCAGATCAATCTGCAGGGAAGCGTTTCCGTCAACCCTCACCTTGTTCTGATAAACAGGAGCGCCGAGCAGGCTGAAGATCCGCACATCCACTTTCCCTGTCACGGCTGATGCCAGGTTGAGCCGGAAGGAACCATTGTTCGGGTTCGGCATGATGCTGGCGCTGATCCCGTTGGTTTCGCAACTTCCTGTCGGATAAGCCACATCGATATACCCGGTTCTTACCAGAGTATCGCTGGAAATACCATTGCTGACGATCAGCTGTACATCATAGGAGCCCAAGGCATTATAGAATACGCACGGGTTCTGTTCTGAAGATGTTTCAGGGGTTCCTCCCGGGAAACTCCAGTTCCAGGATGAGGCGCCGCCGGTGGAAAAGTCATAGAATCCCGCTGATCCTCCCGGAGCAACGGTAGTTGGATAAGCAGCAAAATTGGCTTCCAGTCCGGCAATTCCGATGCCGAAGAAGTTGAGGTATTCTTCCAGCAGGTTGTTTTTAGTGGAAGGATAAGCGCCATCCGTCAACCCTCCGAATTCGAAGGAAGAGCCAATAGTACGGTAGGTCCCGCCGTCGTATGCAACGGCGTTCACATAAGAAGGATTCTGGTTTTTAAAGATGTTCATCGCCGCGCCGGTACCGGTAATACGGTCGATGTACTGATTATCGCCATTGAAACCGAACGACATCCCCTGGGTGATAGTGGCAGTCTGGCCTATGATCTGTGAAAGGTCACCCGATCCATCGCCGTTAGCAGCGATATGGAACAGAGGATGAACGGGAGTCTGGGTGTCATAAAACCAGGTATCACCGCCTTCCATGTAAGCGCGGCCGCCGGCTTCCAGGAATTCCTGCATCCGGGTGCCATCGGCATCGGTCAGCGCCACTGCGTTGGGATAGGTACCCAGGCAGACAAACAGCGATTTGTAATCATTCAGCGATGCCGGGAGGGAAGTGTTGTAATCAACCAGTAATCCCAGTGCTTCTCCCGCACTTTTAATAGCGGGTCCAGAGTTGGCATTTCCATCAAAATCAACCACGATCATCGGCATCCTGCCCACGATCAGTGTGAAAGTCGCCACCGCCATAAACCCGCCGTTAGCTGAGATCTCCAGCATGAAGGGGATAGGCTGGCCTTCGACGGCAGCAGGATCAACCGTCACATTGAACAAATTGGAAGCCTGTTGCCCGAAAGCAAGATCACCATACGATAAAGCGGGACTGTTCACGGTGATTTCGGGGTTGATCGCTACCAGGTGCGCCATGACAGAGGAGGCGGAAGCAGAACCGTTGTTTTGAAGTACAATGCTGATATCGGTGGTTTCACCCGGGTCAAGTCGACCATTGTCGTTCGAGGAGGAATCGGCCACGGTAGTACCGGTGACAGCAATAGCAGGAGCATGAGCGGTAATGGAGAAGGATGATGTCCAGGTCAATGTATCGTCAGTGGCCGTCATGGTGAAAGGAATCACATGACCATCGGGGATGTTCCCGGAGAGATGGAAAAAGAAAGCATCCTCCACCGATTTTGCCTGATTCGGATCGATGACCCCGTAAACCTCGAGCGAATCGCTCTGAAGGACGTACGTATCATTGGTTTTCACCTTTATATTAAGATCGGAAGTGGCCGCGACACCAAGGTTTTTCACGGTGACGGTGAGATAGATGTCTTCGTTGAATTCCGCCAGGTGGTTGTTATTGCCGGCGGCATCGTTGATCATGTTATTTACATACACGATATAGGGGCCGTTGGGGGTAATAACCTGCAGGTCGGAGATATCGGGAATGTAATTATAGGCAGTCACCACCAGGTGCAGGGTATCCTGCGGATCCTGTAGGGCCGCGAATGACAGGGTAACACTGCCACCTGAAACGAGACCGGTGGCAAGAACCTGACCGTCGATGGTGGCGGTAGCCCTGGCTCCTTCCACATTACAGTTTACCGTGAGGGAAGTAGCGCCGACAAAGACGGTAGGATCATGGGTTACGGTCATCATCTGTGGATTATCGGTACGAACCATCAGGGAAGGATCTCCGAAGATATTCCAGGTATCGGCCATATTCGATCCATCGTTTCCATAGGCATCGATCATCTTCATGCAACCATTGATCGAGAGTCCGCCGAATGTCCGTTTGATGTTGCCGGGATATTCTTCGGTAAGGATCTTGACCATCTCATCCTGACCCTCCATCGGGGAGTTCCAGCTTTGGTTGATCGTAGAACCCAGGAAGCCAACGGCGCCGGTGGGTTGTCCGTTCTGTGAAGCCCGAAGCCAGGCTTCTGCGAAGCAGGTTGTATTGAGGAAGTTACCATTCACGCACGCCACCGACCAGATGAAAGGAAGCTTATCCTGATTGGTAAGCTGGTTCACGTTATTGTTGCTGAATCCCGTAGTGCCCCAGGAAGTTTCGCTTCCATGACCGGTATAGAGAATCAGGCCTCCTCCGTTATTCACTTCCGTAGCTACCATCGATGGCGTCGGGTTGCCGGAGGCGTCATTGCCGCCCTGCGATCCGTCGAAGAGTTCCGGATTCATTGTATAGTTATACGCCAGACATTCCGTTTGCAGATTGCGGATATGCTCGTAGTCGTATTCGTTATCATCGCCGGTGCCCTGACTGGAACCAATCCCGATCACCGTGGTATACCAGTCGTCCGTAACCAATTGCGGATTTTTTTCGTAGTTAATAGTCCTGGCAACCTGTGTTTGAACATGAGCCACGTTCTCGGCAGAGAAACGTCCCACGAAAGCATCTGCATAATGGTCATTCCCGACGATATACCCGTATGCATTATCGGAAGGGCCTCCCAGGTCTCCTCCCTGGTTGGTGGGAACCTGTGCATTATCGCCTACGAGCAGGACAAAAGTCAGTCCATTCGTGTTATAATAATTGGCAATGAAAGCCTTGATGGCTGTGGCTGCGCCGCCTGCACTGTCGACAGTGACCATCACCGTCGGAATGCCGATGGAATTCTTCCATTCCACATAAGGTTGCATATCGGCCACGAAAGCGCTGTTAGCGATGACCAGCATATTACCGTAATCATTCAGCGGGGTATAGGTGAGCGCATCAAAGTTTTCAAACTCTTCCGCGTACACCGATGCCCATTCGTGATTGATCCTGATCTCCGGGTTGGCCCGGCTGATCTGGTTCACCCCGTTTTCCGACACCTTCACCAATTCGACAGTCATTTCATAATAGACCCTCAGTGTCCGGGTTACCGGGTTATAGGCAAAGGGATAAACGGTGACGGTCTGGCCGCGGATATCCCTGATAATGTAAGGATCCGCTAATCCGGTCATAACTTCCGGAAAAAACTGATCCCGGGTATAAGCAGGACCGTATTGATAAGGGACCGTAGCCGGATCGACATCGCGGGTGATAATACCCTTGGAAGGGGCAATATCCAGATCCGTAAAATCGCGGTAAACAGAAGAGACCACTCTTGCTTCCATGCCTGCCATATCGGGAATGACGAATGAGGCGGTCATTTTAGGAAGGTCGGGAGCGCCTCCTTCCTGTATCCGGGTGGTCTTGCCCAACGTAACGGTGTAAGCCGGTCCATTGGGTGTCGTAACCGGGTTGAGTTGAAAACCGCCCAGTGTCAACTTGAATACAGGATGAGTAATATCCGACTTGATTACCTGAGTTCTGGCGTCGACCGGACGCTGTGAGGTAATAGCCACCCATTCACCGGCGAAACCTGCTGAAACCAGAAGCAGGAATAACATTGAAAGAAGTGATCTTTTCATAACCTGGTATTTGGTTTATAATGATAATTCTCCGGTATGTCTACCTGGAGAGAATAACTTTTTTAACACAAGTATAAGCATTGGTCTGAACCTTGCAGAAATAGACGCCGGGAGCCAGGTTAGCTGTCTGGTAAACAGCCGTATTGATTCCTGCAACCATCTGCAGATCATCGGCCAGTCGCATCACTTCTCTTCCCGACCCGTCGTAAAGCGCCATGGTTACACGACCGGCGGCAGGCAGGCTGAGGGTAATGTTGAACTGATCGCGGAAAGGATTGGGATAGATGACCACGCCCGAAACGGAGGGGTCATCCAACCCCAGGAAAATGGCGGTATTGGAAGGCTCCGACTGGCATCCGGTCACGGGATCGGTAATGATGGTGTAATAGTTGCCGGGGATGGTGGCCGTGAAAGTCTGGCCGGTGGCGCCCGGGATCAGCGCATCGTTGAAGTACCACTGATTGCCGGTGGCGATAGTGGATTCAAGCAGGTTGCCATTCTGGATCACTTCAGCAGCATCAGGTACCGGAAGAAGAGTCACTGCCACGGTTGAGGAAGTCAGCGAAGTATTGCCGTCATTCACGGTAACCGTATAGGTAATGTCAGCTTCGGGGGTGGCAATCGGTGTAGCGCTGGTAGGATCATCAAGATAGGTAACAGGATTCCACTGGTACGTGTAAGTGCCCGACCCGCCGGAGGCAACTGCCGTCATTTGCGTTGAACTGCCGGAACAAACCTGGGCTGGGAAAGCATTGGCCATAAGGTTTAACGGTCCGCCAACGCAGGTAAGCTGTGATTCCCATCCCGAGTAAGTATCACTATAATCGGAATGGAACAGGAACGTTAGCGCTCCATCATTATTGGTAGCTGTCAGCGTCCCGGGATTATCCGTTCCGCAATATTGTCCGAGCATGGTTGAAGAAGTCGATGGTCCATCATAAATTTCGAGATAATCGTAAGAGCAGTTTGATGATGGCTCGACGTCAAACATCGAGAAAGCCACCTGCAGTTTTGCTCCGGCGGTGGAAGGAAGCAAGGTCATCGTCATGTTCTGGCTGTTCGGATAGTCATTGGCCTCACCTCCTGCATCGTAGAAGTTAGCCAGGCAGGTTGACATGGTTCCGCTGATCATGTTGATCGAAGGAACTTCACCGATCTCCATATCATACGTTTTGGCAACGGAATACTGGCTACCGGCGCCGGCTGTCTCGGAACAATTCAGGGTGACTATGGTCCCTGCCGGGGTAATGCCATTGGTGATCACGTCAAAATAAGCATACTGGAGGCTATTCAGTCCCAGCGTGCCCATGAAATAGGAATTGTTATTCAGAATGATATACGGAGCTGAGCCGGGGGCAACTGCCAGGGTAACGATGCCGTTGTCAATGGGTGCGTGTCCCGAATTGACGGTAAGGATCTTCAGGGTAGCGCTCTCGCCTGCATCCAGAATGTGATTGTTGTTTCCACCCGGCGCCGGATCATTAACCATGACAGCACCCAATGTCAGTACAGGCGCATTCAGGGTCAGGACGAGGGTTGAAGTCCAGGTATCGTTCCCGTCGGTCAGGGTGACCAGGCAGTTGACCTTGTGCTGGTCTTCCACGTTGTTCCTGATCGCGATGGAGAAAAGATTTTGTCCGATAACGGTCTGTCCGGAAGGGATGGAATCGAACGCAAAACTACTGTCGGAAATAACCACATTGGTGTCCGCCGTGGAAATGGTGGTGATGACGTTAGATGCTGTCAGCACACCCATGTTGCTGATGGTGAGATCTAACCCGATGGTTTCCGCGAAGTCGGCGTCGTGGTCATTATTTCCGCCGATAGAGTCGTTTACGGTGAATCCGGTCACTGAAAGGTATGGGCCGGTAGCCGGGACGATCTGGATCGAGTCAATGACAGGTTTGCGGTTTTGTTTATTAATGACGATACCCAGGTACCCGGGAACGGTTAAAGGATCAAAATTGATGACCGCCTGTCCGAGTGAATCGGCACACTGACCAGCCACGAAAGTCGAATTGTTCAGGGAAAGTCCGATATAAGCATACGGCTCGGTGGAAACCGTCATGCTGCCGGACCCTACCAGGAGGATATCCGGATAAGTAGCCGTCAAGGCAGGTGGCACCGTAAAATGGATGGTCAGGGAGGGGTCACCCATCAGGTTGTAAACTTCCCAGTAATACTCCTTCATGCTGGAGTTGGAACTTTCAACCGCCATATTACCTCCGGTTATCATTTGTCCCTGGGTCACGTACCAATCATCGATGGGTTCGCCGTGGTCATGGAAAGTGACATCATAAGCGCCCAGATGGTTTGGATCGTACGAAGGGTTGGAACTGATCGTCTTGAATCCGCATCCCCACCAGAAATCTTCGTCCCAGTATGAATAGTCTGAGGCGCCGATATAACCGACCGCCCCTTTCCCGTTGGCGCGGAGAAGTTCTTCGCCAAAGCTGTTGGTGTTGTACCGGCTGGTCAGGCAGCAGTTGCCGACCATCAGGGGATACATATGGAGGTTGTTCAGGGAAGCGATATTACCGATGGTGAAAGAAGGATCGGACCATCCGGTCTCGCTGCCGTGAGCAGTATAGTTTTCATAACACAAGCCGTTGGAGACATCAGTCCGGATCTCCAGGGAATAATCGCGTCCCGAAGGTTCAGGCTGCAGGAGGATATTAGCATAAAAGCCATGTTCGGAATTAAAATAATAATTGCTCCCATAAGTGATTTGCCCGTTGCCCCAGGTGCCCTGGTGTGAAGCATCAGCGCCGGCTACCAGCGTACAGGAGTCAAGATAATTTTCGTTGGCATAGATATACTGTTCGTATTCAAGTGTCTTGTCGATCTGAGGCTGTAACTGGGCCAAGCTGGTGGCGGAGAAACGTCCGTAAAACACTTCGGGGATGTTATCGCCGGTGTATTCGCAATAACGAAGATCTGAAGGATGGCCGTTGTTGGTCCAGGCAGGGATCTGAGCGACATCGCCCACGAAGAGGACAAAGGTAGGAGCGTTATACCCGGAAGGCGGGTTATTGTATAACCCCTGAAGATAAGCTTTGATGGAGGTGGTGGTGTTGCCGATGTTAGGATCGTCGGTATAACCCTGGATCACTTTGAAACCTCTGCGGGTCTTCCAGTTAACAAAGGATTGTAATGCATCGTGGAACATCGGGTCGGAGACAATGACGTAGGTTACCGGAGAGGTGGTAATCAGCTGATCGGTCTCTTCCTGGAAATTGGGAAGCATCCGGTAAGGCTTTTCAAAGTATGGAGAAGCAAGGCGGGTTTTCATACTCCGGGTAGTCGCCACATCTGCGTTTTTAAAAACGATCGTTGCTTCGACGGTTTCGTAGATCCGCAGTTTCCCGGTGACCGGATTGTACCAGACAGGAGACACATCGAGGCGAGCTAACCTTACTGCCCTCATCGTGCCAACGGGGGTAACAGTCACCAACGGTCCGCCCTGAAACATATTCTGATGATATACTGCATCATTGTAAACGAAGGGTATCTGCGAAGGATCCATGCTTTTGCTTACGGGCGCCTGGGCGGGGATCACAGCATAACCCATGCCGGAAGCCGTGCAATCAAATTCTTTGTATTCTTCTTTCGTGATTTGAATGTCGAAATCAGCTCCCTCAGGCACTTCAATCAGACGATGAAAAACAGGCAGCTTAGGGCTCCCCACTTCATTGGAGTATCCAAAATCTTTTACATAGAGTTCGGTAAACAATCCCAGTTTGGTGGAAATGTCCCGGAACTGAACCTCTGCTACTGATGTGCTAAACGTCAGTTCACCATAGGTTGTTCTGGTGGTTTGGAAGGTCGTTTTGCCTTCATTCAGACGGATTTCTCCTGAGATAACCATCAAAGGAAGCCAGGCCAACAAAACAAATGCGATTAGAAAACGTAGATAGCTTTTATTCATGTTTCAGCTTATTTATTGATTACACTGAAACAAATATACGGAAAAATATTATTCCATTCTGAGGGAAGTATCCATTTTCCGAATATTTCTGACCGGGTACCAGGCGGCGAAGAAACTGATGACCATGACGGTGACAAAAACGAGTACGAAATCGATCGCCTGCATGGCTACAGGGTAAGCATCGATCACAAAGGTACTGTCGGCAGAGCCGAGTTTAATGACTCCAAACCGGAGTTGAATCCAGCATACGATAGCGCCCAGTATCATCCCCGCCAGGGCTCCGGCAGACGAGATCATCAGCCCTTCGGTCAGGAATATTCGCCTGACCGTTCGTTCTCCTGCTCCCATGCTTCGTAAAACGGCTATATCCTTGCTTTTATCCAGGATCAGCATCGAAAGCGACCCGATAACATTCACTGTGGCGATGAGCAGGATGAATGAAAGGATCAGGTATATCGCCCATTTTTCCGATTTCATGATCTTGTAGATCATCTCCTGTTGCCGGAAACGATCTTTGACAACAAAGTTTTTCCCCATCAGGGACTGTACCTGTTTGGTGATGACTTTGGTGTCGGCTCCCGGAGTAGTCCTGACTTCCAGTGAGGTCACTTCCCGGGGATAATCGAAAAGCCGGCGGGTAAATCCGATGGGTACCAGCGCATATTTGACATCATAATCCTGCTGGATGGAAAAGAAGCCCGAAGGAAAGATCACCTCCTGACGAAATGACTGGAGCATGCCGGGCGAGGCTTCTCTCGACGGGGCGTAAACCGAGATCGGGGTCATGTAATCGTTCAGCCTGGCATCCAGGTAATATCCCACCCCGTAACCCAGCACTGTGAATTCGCCGGCCGGCGACCTGAGAAGGAACCGTCCTTCCGTTACCATGGTATCAAGCCGGCTCTTCCGGCCATAGTCATCAGGAACACCTTTCAGCGTGACGATGTACTGTTTTTCTTTGTACTTCATTAACGCGTTTTCCTCAATCACTTCCGACAGGCTGATCACTCCCGGAAGCTCTCGGATCCGTTGTTCTGTCAGGCTGTCGGGGATAAACGTCTTTCCCGCCGCGACAGTGATCCGCAGATCGGGATTAAAGGTATTGAAGAGAGAGACCACCAGGTCCTGGAAACCGTTGAAGACCGACAACACGATGATCAGCGCCATGGCTCCGATAGCTACGCCTGCGACGGAAATGGCAGAGATGATATTGATGATATTATGCGATTTCTTCGAGAAGAGGTACCTGCGGGCTATGTAAAAAGGGAAGTTCAAGGGTCGTGGCTTGAGTGATCACTTCCATGCTTTAACGATCAAACCGGTGCCGGTAGTATGCCGTTGTCTCACATCCAGGCAGTTCAGACACCATGCAACCGGGAAAGCGAGCAGGTAATAGAACGGCAGGATCAAGAAGAACAGCTTGGAGGCATTCAGCATCCCGATGGGGAATTTCATCGAAAGACGCCAGGCGGCCTGTCCGGGCCGGCCGTAAGAATACATGGTCTCGACCTTCGGAAACCCCGATCTTTTCAGTTTCTCTGCAATATCGGCGATGTTATACCCGTCACGGACATGTTCCTCAATAAACGAATCCTCTTCGTCATGATCGCGAACATCCGAGCCGCCCTGATCCGAAGGAGTAGAAATCAACAGCATCCCTCCCGGTTTGAGGGAAGTGTAAAAATTGCGGAACACCTTTTCATCCTCCGCAATATGTTCCATCACATCCACCGAAAGAATGAGATCACAAGTGTCTGGTTTTTCAAAGACAGTGAGGTCTGCGACAGAAAACTCAACATTCTTCCGGCCTGCCTTAGCAAAGAAACGGGTGCAGTCGGCAATCTGTTCCTCTTTAACATCCACAGCCATGATCTTCCACGAAGGGTTGAGTCCGGAAAGGTACCAGGTATACTGGCCGAATCCCGAACCGGCATCCAGGATGAATTGGTTCCCCTGCCGTGATACTTTCCATTGGCGTAATTCCCGTTTTACGTACCAGGTACGCAGCAATAACAGATCGAGCATCCGGTAAAACAAGATCCGGAGAAAAGGCGTGGTGTTAAAAACACGGCCTAGCGAACGTTTGATGGGATCGTATTTCAACTTTTCAGGAGGTTTTCAATGTTTTCGATATAGTCGAGCGAATCATCCTCGAAGAACTGCAAATCGGGTATCACGCGCAGCTGGTTTCGTTCCAGACCCGCCAGGTGATGCCGGATCTCCCGTGTATGGCTCCGGATAAGTTCCAGGACCCCCGACTTCCCTTTCGGAGCAAAAAGGCTCAGGTAGATTTTCGCGATGGAGAGATCCCTGGTGACGTATACTTTCGTGACCGTGATCATTGCTCCGCCGTATATAACCTGCGATTGTTGAAAATAAACACTCAGATCCTTCTGGATCAGGCGCGCGATCTTTTGCTGTCGAGTCGATTCCATGAAGCAAAAATACGAGTTTTTACGGGCATTAAGAAATTTAACCGATCCACCCTATGCGTTCACCCCGTCATTGATTCCGTGTTCTGCACAAAAACGCTCTACCAACTCAGCCTGAGCTGCATAAAAACTCAGGTACCGGGGATATTGCTTCACCCGGTTATTATAATTCCATCTTCCGAAAAACAACTGATCGGCAAAGGCTACTTCCCGGAGAATGTCCCCAATGTCTTGTTCCACGATGTTGGGCGTCGGGTAAGGTTCCATGTGTACCAGGGTGATGAGCCCTTTCTCATGCAACACCCTCAGAGCATGGATCCGGTCTGCATAAGAAGCTGTTCCCGGCTCCCACTTTTTCCGGAACTCCTCATTGATCGAACCCAGGCTGATACCGTAAACATTATCGGCCGCAAACCGCCCGGTGTCGGCCAGTTCTGCAGGCAACTCCCCTTTGGTGAGGATGGAACACCGGATGTCGTGGCTGTTGATGAGGGAGATCAGCTCCAGACTCAACTTTATCACTTCCGGGCATTGGTACATAAACGGGTCGGTACTCAGACACAGGTGTATGCAGTCGGGTTTCACCTTCATCCGGGACAGTTCTTTCTTCAGCAGGTATGCCGCATTGGCTACCAGCCTGGGACGGCACCAGTCATCATAGGAACTGACCCGTCCGTACGACAGGGCCATCATGCAGGCGTGACAGGGATAGCGGCAACCATGCCGGCAACCCAGCACCGGATTGATGCAATAAAAGCCAAGACCGCTTTTATATAACAGGGATTTGCGGGTGATCGTTTCCACGGATTCTCAGGCTACAGAGGAAGAACGTTTGATGATACGACGATAATGCGAGAACATGTTCGACCTGGAGATGAAGCCGACATACAAGCCTTCACGGATAACCGGCAGGTTCCACAAATCCGACTTCTCAAATTTACTGACAGCCGTGGCTGCATCCTCCGATAAGTCGATGGTGGTAATATTTTTCCGGGCCAGGTCATCAAGTTGTACGCCAGCCGATTCTTCCGGCTTCAGCAACCAGTCTTTTACGTCATCCAACAAGATAATGCCGACAAAAGCTTCTTGTTCATCCACCACCGGGAACACATTCCGGTTGCTTTCCCTGAAAGCCTTGATCAACTGATGAATGGTATCGGTTTTACGAAGGACGATGAAATCTTTTTCAATGAGATCCGACAGTTCCAGCTGATTCAGGATATTGCGATCTTTATCATTCGGGTCGAGCAATCCGGCGTTAGCCAGTTTCCGGGTATAGAAGGAATAAGGTTCAAAATACCTGGAAATAAAATAAGAGGTGGCCGATACGATCATCAGGGGAACAAACAGCATGTAACCTCCGGTGATCTCGGCGATGAGGAAGATGGCGGTCAGAGGAGCATGAATAACGCCGCTCATGATACCCGCCATGCCCACGGCCACGAAATTCGAAATCTGCAGTGTTTTTAACCCGGTAAGGTTCATGGCAAAAGCCAGTGCAAAACCGGCGAGGGCTCCGACGAACAGCGAAGGAGCGAATATCCCGCCGTTGCCTCCCGAGCCGATGGTAATGGCATAAGCGAAAGGTTTGATCAGGATCAGCACGGTAGCGATGATGACGATTATCCAGCCGTTGGAGATGATATCGGGAGAGAGTCCATTGACTTCTATTTTTTCGTAGTTGCCATTTAAAAGGTCGGTGATGGTGGAATACCCTTCACCAAAAAGTTGTGGAAAAATGAAGATGAGCCCTCCCAGCGTCAATCCGCCGAGTATGGCTTTCATCCAATAGGACTTCCGGCCATCAAGAAAAGTCTCCGTGAACAAAGCTGCCCGGGTCATATACACAGAGATGAGGCCCGAGAGAATTCCGAGAAGCAGATAAAACGGTAACGCATCCAGGTACCATTCCGAGGTGACGAGGTAAAAAAGCTGGCCGGAGTAAAGCATCCGGGAGATGATCGAAGAGGTGGCGCTGGATATCAGCAGCGGGATAAACAGCGGCAGGGTGACATCGGTCAACAGCACCTCCAGCGCAAACAGAACGCCGGCGATAGGGCTCCCGAAGATAGCGGAGATACCCGAGGCTGCCCCGCAGGCCAGCAGCAGGGTACGTTCTTTATATCCGACTCCCAGGTACCCGGCCAGGTTTGAGCCGATGGCAGAGCCGGTGAGTACAATCGGGGCTTCCAACCCGGCAGAACCACCCAAGCCCACCGTGACACCACTCGTCAGGACATGAGCATACATCTTATCCTTACTCAACACCGATGATTTGTTGGAAATGGCGAAGATCAGTCCGCCTAACCCCTTTTCCAGCTTTCGCCGGAAGAATATCCAGACGATCAGTGCCGTTAACAGGACTCCGCTGACGGGAAGCAGGAGATACAGCATCCTGAAGTTCGAGACGTGAAAAAAGCGTTCGGGCAGCTCACGGACCAGGTCGACGAGGTTCTTCAGCACGGCGGCCGCCAGCGCGGTGATGATCCCCACCAGGATTCCCCCCAGGATCAGGTAACCATGCCCGCCCAGTGAACGACGTAAAAAATCACGGGAACGGTCAATCTGTTTGACGAATGAAGAAAAAACAGCGGGTTTATTCATTGTATCATCCTACACCTGCGTCATTTGCACCATCACTTCCTCGAACTTCTGCTTAATCTCTTTGGGACGGCAGGTGAAATTGTTTACAATAATAGCAAAGATCAGCTTACGTCCGTGATGGGTGGACACATATCCTGCCCAACTTTTTACGCCGGCAATGGTACCGGTCTTGGCGTGGATGAGTCCGGCCGCAGTGGTTCCTTTGAGGGCTTTTCGCATGGTGCCGGAATATCCCGCTACCGGCAGGGAGGAATAAAAGATATCGTAATAGTCAGAGCCGCGCATGATGTTCAACAGATCGACCAGTTGCTTGGCAGAGATAGCATTGTTCCTTGACAAGCCGTTCCCATCATCAAAACGGATGCCGGAGAGGTCGAGCCCTTTGCGGCCCCAGAAATCCAGGATAGCCTGAAACCCGTTTTTATTATTGGCGACGCCGTATACCTCCCCTCCTATCTTCCGGAGAAGGTTGGAAGCCCGCCAGTTGATGCTGAGTTGGTTGATGGTAGTGACTTCTTTGAACACCGGTTCCCCGAAGATCTCCAACGCAGCGCCGGTTACGAACAGCTTCAGGGTAGAGGCCGGGATCATCGTCTTTGAAGCTTCGTTTTGGGCGATGACCGTCGGCATCGGATCGGTACAGTCAATGACCATGTATCCCACTTCCGATCCTTCGAGGCGGGGATCATTACATGCTTTATTAAATAAAGAGGCCAGCATATCCCGGTTATGGTGAATGCGGGCCAGCTCCAATCCCAGAGAATCATGGCCGATAGTAGTTGCCACGGGCTGTTTCCCGGTACATGACGGCATAACAAGAGCTGTCAAAAATACCATCAATACAGAAAAATGTAAAACGAACCCTAACAATCTTTTCATTCTACAAATATGAAAAAAAATATTGAAATCGGCAAATTCTTCAGC
>DAONET010000017.1:0-6712 GCA_035403225.1 Bacteroidales bacterium
TGACCAAAAAATCCCCGGGAAAATTTGGTATCTCGAAAATTCTTCCTACTTTTGCACTCCTTTTTAAATATTCTGATATACAATGGCAAATCACAAAAGCTCAGAGAAAAGAATCCGTACCACGGAGACAAAGAGAACATCCAACAGATATCATGGAAGAACGGTGCGCAATGCCGTAAAGAGTCTGAAAGAAAACAATGATATTGCTGAGGTGGAAAAGAAAATGCCTGTTGTTATCTCACAGGTTGACAAGCTGGCGAAAAAAGGCGTCATTCACAAAAACAAAGCTGCCAACCTGAAATCAAAAATGATGAGAAAAGCGAATGTCATGAAGGCAGCCGCTGCTCCCAAGACCGAGAATTAAGCGTGGTTTTCTAAATAGAAAAACGCCGGTACGGCTTTCCAGACGTATCGGCGTTTTTATTTTAATGGAAGATCACGACCGTGATTCCTGCTCCGCCGCTTTCCAGGCGTTCATCCTGTACTTTTTTGACTTCCCGCACCGATTTCAGGTAATCGCGGGTTACCTGGCGCAACACGCCGTTACCTTTGCCATGGAGGATGCGTACTTCGGGCAGGGAGAGGAGAATGGCGTCGTCGATGTAACGTTGCACCAGGGAATAGGCTTCCTCCACGCGTTTTCCCCGGATGTCGAGTGTCAGCTCAAACTGCAGCAGTTTGCGGTTCAGGTCGTCCATGTATGATTTATAGGGCGATGCCGGGGTAACCGGTGCCGTTGGGATGATCTTCTTCCGTGGCGGCGCTTCCGCGGGTTTTTGTTCCGGCGCTTTGGCAATGACGGTTTCTTTGAACTTCGTCAGTTCTTCGCGCACTTCTTTCGTCTTCTCTTTCTCCGCCTGGCTTTCCCTGATCTCGCGGATGGTCTTTTCGATCATCCGGTTGGATTCTTTCAGCAGCCTGGCCGCTTCAGCCTTTGCTTCCGCCAGGATGGTCTTTTTCGATGTTTCCAGCTCTTTGTTCAGGTTCTCGTATTTGGCGATGAGTTCACTGAGGAATTCATCGGCCACCCTGACGGCCGTGTTTTTCTTCGATACTTCCTGCCGTTCTACTTCGAGGTCCTGCAGTTGCCGGTGGAAGTCGAGTTGCCCCTGACCGGTCTTCCCGGAGGCGGCCTTGAGCACCTGTTCGGGGAAACCGATGTTTTCGGCGATTTCGAACGCGAAGGAGCTGCCGGGGGCGCCGATCTGCAGCTTGTACAACGGCTTCATCTTCTTCGAGTCGAAGAGCATGGCGCCATTCACCACTCCGGGAATGCGTCCGGCGAGGAGCTTCAGGTTGGAGTAGTGGGTGGTCACAACGCCGAAGGCGCCGGTCTCAGTCATGGCTTCCAGCGAGGCTTCGGCGATGGCGCCGCCCAGCGACGGATCGGTGCCTGTCCCCATCTCGTCGATGAGGAAGAGAGACCGCTGGTGCAGGTGCTCGATGAAGTATTTGGTGTTGAGCAGCTTGGAGGTGTAGGTGCTCAGGTCGTTGTCGATGGATTGTTCATCGCCGATATCGATGAAGATATCTTCGAACAGGCAGATCTCCGAATCTTCTTTCAGGGGGAGGAGAAGACCGCACTGGACCATGTACTGCAGGAGTCCGACTGTCTTCAGGCAGATGGATTTGCCACCGGCGTTGGGGCCGGAGATGACGAGGATGCGGCTTTGACTGTCGAGGGTGATGTCGAGGGGTACCACCGTTTTTTTGAGGGGTTTATGTTTCAGGTAGAGCAGGGGGTGTACGGCCTGACGCCAGCTGAACCCGCTCCCGCCGGTGATGATGGGGAGCACGGCTCCTGTTTCATTGGCGAAGAGCGCCTTGGCACGGATGAAGTCGATGCGTCCCAGGAAGAGATACGCTTGCAGCAGAGCGGGGTTCCAGGGGCGGATCTCATCGGCGAGGAGAGTGAGGATGCGGATGATCTCGCGGTGTTCGGCCAGCGCAAGCTCCCGCAGGTCGTTGTTCATCTCCAGCATCTCGGTCGGCTCCATGTACACGGTGTGACCGGTGGCTGATTCGTCCCTCACGAAGCCGCTGATCTTGCGTTTGTGGGTGTTGATCATGGGGATGACGAGCTGCCCGTCGCGCACGGTCACCTCCGCGTCATCGGGGGTCCAGCCGCTGTCGCGGGCGGTGCGGAAGATCTGCATGACCCTTTTCTCGATGCGGGCCCTGGTCTTGTCCATCTCACGCCTGATCTCGCTCAGCTCTTTGGAGGCGGTGGACCGCACCTGCGCTCTCTCGTCGATCACGTTGAAGATATGTGCGGTGAGCACCCTGATGGTTCCCGGTATCTCCGGGACCCCTTCGAAATCGTTACGCAGCCGGTGCAGCGCCGGGTACCTTTCGCTGTTCTTCTCCAGGAACTGCAGGATGGCGGCAATGGTGATCAGCGAGAGACGGAGTTCCGAGAGCAGTTCCGGCTCAAGGTAGGTGCCGGGGATCCGGATTTGATGGAGGGCAGGAGTGAGGTCGTAGTAATCCTGGGAGGGAAAATGCTCTTCGAAAAGGGTGATCTGACGGAACTCTTCCGTCTGTATCAGCCACTGTTCCACCTCTTCCCGGGCAGAGGAGAAATGAAGAAGCCCGGCTTCCGTCTTCCCCGGTTCGGAGAGACAGAAACCCGTAACCATCCTGCGGATGATATCAAACCCTGTTTTTATTTCAAAGTCAGCCGGATAGACCATTGAGCTTGCCTTTTCGCAAAGGTAAGGAATTTCGGCTCATCCCACCGCGGGAAACGAGCTGTTTGAACGGTTCTAAATAGGGCGGAAATCTTCGCTTTTCTCACCGGAAATTTGTAACTTTGTGTCCGATAACGATATTATAGAAATCATATCTGTTGATTAATAATCAATGTCTTATAATCCGTCAATTTAAATTTTTAAAAATTGTATCATGACAAAAGGTAAGAATTATCTGACTTGTGACGGTAACCAGGCTGCAGCTCATATTGCGTATATGTTCAGTGAGGTGGCGGCTATTTTCCCGATCACTCCCTCGTCGAACATGGCTGAAAATGTGGATGAATGGGCAGCTCATGGCCGCAAAAACATTTTCGGAGACGAAGTGAAGGTAGCCGAGATGCAGTCGGAAGCAGGCGCTGCCGGAGCCGTACACGGTTCATTGCAGGCCGGTGTTTTAACGACCACTTTTACGGCATCGCAGGGGCTTCTCCTGATGATCCCCAATATGTACAAGATCGCCGGCGAGCTTCTTCCCGCCGTTTTCCATGTCAGCGCACGTACGGTTGCTGCTCATGCTCTTTCCATTTTCGGTGATCATTCCGATGTATACGGCACTCGTCAAACCGGTTTTGCCATGCTCGCTTCCGGGAGTGTTCAGGAGATCATGGATCTGGCCGGTATTGCTCACCTGACCGCTATCAAATCAAGGGTTCCCTTCCTCCATTTCTTCGATGGCTTCCGTTCTTCTCATGAGATCCAGAAGATTGAAGCTTTCACGAACGAAGACATGGCCAAGCTCCTCGACTACAAAGCCCTGCAGGAATTCCGCGAACGCGCCCTCAACCCCGAACACCCGGTGATCCGCGGTACTGCCCAGAATCCTGATATCTTCTTCCAGGCGAAAGAATCCGTCAACCGCTTCTATGATCCCATCCCCGACATGGTGGAAGGATACATGGACGAGATCTTCAAGATGACAGGCCGCCGCTATCATCCGTTTGATTATTACGGAGCGCCGGATGCCGAAAACATCATCATCGCCATGGGCTCGGTCACCGAAGCTACCCGCGAAGTGATCGATCACCTCACCGCAAAAGGCGAAAAGGTAGGCCTCATCGCTGTTCACCTGTATCGTCCTTTCTCGGCAAAATACTTCTTCAACGTTCTTCCTTCCACGGTGAAACGCATTACCGTCCTCGACCGTACGAAAGAAACCGGAGCCAATGCAGACCCGCTGTACATGGATATCCGCGACCTGTTCTTTGATCGCAAAGACCGTCCGATGATCATCGCAGGAAGATACGGCCTGAGTTCCAAAGATACTACCCCGGCTCAGATCATCTCCGTATACGAAAACCTGAAGCTGGATGAACCGAAAGACCACTTTACCATCGGTATCGTGGATGATGTCACGTTCCACTCACTGCCCGTCCTTCCCGAGATCAGCATCGAACCGAAAGGCACTTTCGCAGCTACCTTCTGGGGCATCGGATCCGACGGTACGGTAGGAGCCAACAAGAACTCCATCAAGATCATCGGCGACAACACCGAAAAATATGCACAGGCTTATTTCTTCTATGACTCCAAGAAGTCGGGCGGCGTCACCGTGTCGCACCTCCGCTTCGGAGATAAGCCCATCCGCTCCACTTACCTGGTCAACACCCCCGATTTCGTGGCTTGCCACGTGCCGGCGTACCTCGAAAAGTACAACATGCTGAAGGGGCTGAAAAAAGGTGGTACGTTCCTGCTCAACTCCATCTGGGATGCTGAAGAAACGAAGAAACACCTGCCCGATAAGGTGAAGAAATACATGGCCGAAAACCAGATCAACTTCTACATCATCAACGCAACGTTGATCGCCGAAGAGATCGGACTGGGCAACCGTACCAACTCCATCATGCAGTCGGCCTTCTTCCGCCTGGCTAACATCATCCCTGCCGAACTCGCGGTAGAAAAGATGAAGAAAGCTATTGCCAAGACATACGGGAGAAAGGGAGAAGATGTGGTGAACATGAACTACGCGGCTATCGATCGTGGCGGCGAAGTGGAAAAAGTAGAGGTGCCTGCAGAATGGGCTTCTCTCGAGATCAAGGCTGTCGAAACCCACGCCAGCAAAGATCCGTTCATCTCACAGATCTTCGAACCGGTGAACGACTTCCACGGTGACGATGTCCCCGTGAGCGCTTTCGTCGGCCGTGAAGACGGGACCTTCCCCTGTGGCACCACCCAGCTCGAGAAACGCGGTGTGGCCGTGAACGTCCCCGAATGGATCCCCGCCAACTGTATCCAATGTAACCAGTGCTCGCTGTCGTGCCCGCATGCAGCGATCCGTCCGTTCCTCCTCGATGCCACGGAAAAGCAACAAGCTCCTGCCGGCATGGACACCCTGAACGCTATCGGCAAAGAATTTGCCGGTCTGCAGTTCCGGATCCAGGTCAGCGCCATGGACTGCACCGGCTGCGGCGTTTGCGCCGACATCTGCCCGGCTAAGACCAAAGCACTGGAGATGAAACCGCTGGATACACAACTTGCACAGGTCCAGAACTGGGATTATGTGTCAGAACATGTGGCGTATAAGAACAATCTCTATGATCGTTTCAAGACCTTTAAAAACAGTCAGTTTGCTCAGCCTTTGTTCGAGTTCTCCGGCGCTTGCGGCGGTTGCGGTGAAACACCTTACGTGAAACTGATCACCCAGCTGTATGGCGACCGCATGATGGTGGCCAACGCTACCGGATGCTCTTCTATCTATGGCGGCACGGCTCCCTATACTCCCTACCGGAAGAATACCGAAGGACGCGGTCCGGCCTGGGCCAACTCGCTGTTTGAAGACAACGCCGAATACGGATTCGGGATGTCCATTGCCGTTTCCCAGCTTCGTAAACGTATCGCCGAGAAGATGAAAGAAGCCATCAGCCAGAACAGCGTATCCGCCGATCTGCTGGCCGTCTTCAACGAATGGATCGAAGGCAAAGACGACGCCGAAAAATCGAAAGCAGCTACCGAAAAGATGCTGCCGCTGCTGCAGAAGGAAAACAACACCCTGAGCAAAGACCTCCTGGATCTCAGCCAGTACCTGGTGAAGAAATCCATCTGGATCCTCGGCGGCGACGGCTGGGCCTATGATATCGGTTACGGCGGACTCGATCATGTGATCGCTTCCGGCGAAGATGTAAACATCCTCGTGCTCGACACCGAAGTCTATTCCAACACGGGCGGACAGAGTTCCAAATCCACCCCGGCCGGCGCAGTGGCTAAGTTCGCTGCTTCGGGAAAACGGGTACGGAAAAAAGACCTGGGAGCCATGGCCATGACCTACGGATACGTTTACGTGGCACAGGTTGCCATGGGAGCCAACCAGAGCCAGCTCTTCCGCGCCATTAAAGAAGCCGAAGCTTACAAAGGACCTTCGCTCATCATTGCTTACGCTCCTTGTATCAACCACGGTCTCCGTCATGGCATGAACAAATCGCAGGAAGAAATGGATCAGGCTGTACAAGCCGGTTACTGGCACCTCTATCGCTATAACCCGATGCTGGCTGCCGAAAGCAAAAACCCGTTCACCCTCGATTCCAAAGACCCCGACTGGAGCAAATTCCAGGAATTCCTGGGGAACGAAGTACGCTATTCTTCTCTCAAGAAACTGTTCCCGGAAAATGCCGCCGAACTCTTTACTGCTGCAGAAGAAAACGCCAAATGGCGGTATAAAAACTACAAGAGGTTATCGGAAATGGATTTCACCAAATAGTCCTTCCGGTATACTGATAACAAAAAAAGCTCGCTGTAAAGCGAGCTTTTTTTTTCTCTGCGAGTCGTGCAAGACCGGGTTATTCCAACACCATCTCGAACGGAAGCCGGGCCTGGATGCCTTTGATTTCGCGCAGGTCTTTCAGGTATTCGTAATAGCGGTAATCTTCTCCGAGTTCTTTCATGAGGGATTTCCGGGTTTGGGTCCCGAGGAATTCATTCATGAGTTCGGTGATGGGATCTTTTTTCTCGGGCAGGGCGACGAGGCGGTA
>DAONET010000017.1:6812-8041 GCA_035403225.1 Bacteroidales bacterium
GAAACGAAATCGGAGTTTTTGTTGGTCATGGCATTGTCGAAGGTAATGCCCAGTTTCTTGTTGAACAACCCCTGCATGTTGGGGATGGCGGCCCACACTCCGATGGATCCGGTGAGGGTGGTGGGTTCGGCCAGGATCTTACGGGCGCCGCAGGCGATGTAATACCCGCCGCTGGCAGCCATGTCGCCGAAAGAGGCAACCACGGGCTTTTCCTTGTTGGCCAATACGATCTCCCGCAGGATCATGTCCGAAGCCAATGCGCTTCCGCCGCCGGAATTGACACGAAGGACGATGGCTTTCACCCGCTTGTCTTCCCTGGCTTTCCGGACAGCCTTCGCAAAGCGGTCGCCCCCGATATTCTGGTCATCTCCGTTTCCGTCGACGATATCGCCCTGGGCGTAAATGACGGCGATCTTGTCTTTGGCCACATTGACTTTCCCGGTGGCCGGGACATCCAAATATTTTTCCAGCGTAATCTCGTTGATGTCGGCCGTTTCACCGATCCCCAGGTTGGTTCTCAGGATGCTGAGGAACTGATCCATATAGATCAGGCTGTCGACCATGTGCAACGCATAGGCATCGGCCGGGGCGAGCACCTTCAGGCTGTCGGCGTAAAGGTTCAGGTCAGCTTTGCTGATGCCGCGTGATTCGGAAATGCCGAGCAGGATATCGTCCCACACATTGGTGATCATTTGGGTGATCTGTTTGCGGTTCTCCGGGCTCATTTTATCGAGGAAAAGAGGCTCTGTGGCAGCTTTAAATTTACCATGGCGGATAATCTGCACTTTGACATCCAGCTTCTCCAGAGAGCCCTTTAAAAACATCAATTCCGAATTGAGTCCTTTGAACATGATCCCTCCTTCGGGATGCAGGTAAACTTTGTCGGCCACGGTGGCGAGATAATAAGCCTTCTGCGAAAGCATGCTGCTATAAGCATAGATGAACTTCCCCGACGTCTTGAAGTCTTTAAGTGCTTCGCGGATCTCCGCGACAGTAGTGATACCCGCCGGGATATCGGTAAGATCGAGGTAAATCCCTTTGATGCGGTTATCCGTCTTGGCTTTTTTGATGTTCCGGATGATATCATTCATTCCATAGATCTTCGAGGTGCCGTTGAAGTCAAAGAGAAGTGGCACTCCGGGTTCCCGGTCGAGAATTTTTTTATCCAGGGTGATCTTCAGGATGGAATTGGCTTCCACCTTTTCTTCGGGTACGGTGGCGGCGGCGAT
>DAONET010000017.1:8141-12048 GCA_035403225.1 Bacteroidales bacterium
AAAAAAAAGCTGCCCCGTATGGAGCAGCTTTTTCCTTATCAGTAAACAAATTACTTCACAATTGCCTGGAAGTCGGGGGTGTTCATGTAATTGTAGAATTCCCGGTCGGTACGAGCCTGAGCTTTCAGGTTTGCATCCTGGCAGGCTTTGATCAGGTTTTCATACAGCATCTTGGTGTCGGCTTTCTTGGCGCCGATGACAGCCAGGAGGTAGAAGGTTTCGGGGTTCTGCGGAGCGCATTTCAGTGTGGTTTCTGCACCCTGAATGTTACCGGATACCAGCTGTGACAGTCCGAGGTTGTAAGAGCAGGTAGCGTTGGCAAGGAGGGTGTTAGCCTTCTGGTAGTCACCTTTCGGGATCATGAGGACGCCGAGGTTATAATTGGTGTTTTCGCCGAGCTGCTGAGATTTCTTGAACTGAGCTTCTGCTTTCTGGAAGTCTTTCATTTTGGAATAAACAACACCGAGGTTGTTTTCAATGATACCGTTATTGGGAGCTTTTTCAGCGGCTTTGTTCAGCAGGCTGAGCGCTTTGTCCAGGTTGCCTTTGTTGGTATTCGCAACACCGGCGTTATTGAGGGCTTTCCAATTGTCGGCATAGAGTCTGGCCGCGTTATCATAGATCTTCAGTTTGGTGTCATTGTCGTTGGTCAGGGTACCGGCATAGAGCAGTTCTTCTACCTTCAGTTTTTCCGGTGCGTTCACGGCCATCTGGCTGAGTTCGGCATCAGTGAATCTGGGTTCGAAGCAAACGGCTTTGATGATGCTGCGACGGAGAGGAGGAAGCATGTTGGCTTCGATTTCCGGGTAGATCACGATCATGTTGCGGATTTCCTGTTCTTTCTTAGCTTGTGAGGCAGCGCTGTTGATCACATTCATGATTTTGTCTTTATCCTTGACAGTGCTGGCCTGGACGTTCTTCATGAAACCATCCCAATCGGGACCATGGTGATTCAGGACGAAGTTGACATCTTTTGCAGCTGCTTCCACGAGGGCTTTCACCGCTTTCTTGTCTTTATTATCCTTATTGGCTTCTTTCACCTGTTTTTTGTACCAGTCGATCATGTATTTTTCACCGGTTTTGGAACGGTTTTCCGACAGGTTGGCGTTGAGGGTTTCTTCACCTTCGGGGGAAGCCCATCCGTCGATTTCGAGGGATTTCATTTTCCAACCCTGTTTGATGAAGCCTTCCAGTTCGGTCAGTGCGTTCTTGGCAGCGTCGGTTTTGTTGATACCGTGTTTCAGATCGAGGTCATACATGTTCTTTTTGTAGTAGATGACGCCTTCTTTGGAAATGAGGACTTCTTTCTGATAGCCGTGATCGGCGATGATGGAGGTCTGGTCAAGCTGGATACGGGTGGGGGTATAGATCACACCGGGAGCCAGTAATTTTGAAGGAAGTTCCACGAATTTGGCTTTTTCCTTGATCTCTTCTTTCTTCAGGACGACGTTTCCTTTGGCGGTGTAAGCAACCGGGGCTACGACGAGTTCTGAATTGTTCATTTCAGGTTTATAGGGGAATACCTGGGTATAAGTGAAAGAACCACCGGCTTTGTAGGGGATCATGATGCCGTCGCCGGTAACTTTTTCGCCTTTCAGCGTAACCGGTTTCAACTCATACTGTCCGCCTTCGTATTTAACCACCGGCTGCCAATGCATAACAGCAGTCTTGCAGAAATATTTTTCGGGGAAGTTCCCTTTGACGGTCACCATCACTGAGTCGCCTTTTTCGGTCAGGACGGCCGGAGAGGTTTCGTATTTAACCATGCCGTAATCTTTCTGCATGGTAGCAACGCAACCACCGCTGTAACCGAACTTGTAGGTCAGGCCCAGGGTGATACCGCTGTACATGTCGTTTTTCACTTCTTTAGCACCGCCTTCGGTCATATCCAGCAGGTCATCGCCTCTCCATCTCCAGATGATTTCGGGGTTGATGCTCCAGTTTTTGTGAATGTTAAAATCAAATCCGATACCGGCAGATACTTTGTACTGCAGGTCGTGACCGGAGATACCATTGGTGTTGCCGACGTTTCCGGCTTCGTCATCATGACCGATCCAGGAATTGGTGATGCCATTGATGTCGGTTCTGTGTCCGATCGTCTGATCAAGACCAATACCGGCAATAGCGTAGGAACTGAAGAGACGTTCCGGTTTGGAACCCAGGATCCAGTTCAGCCAGTTGACGGTGAGCTGAAGGTCAGATTCCCATGGGAATGCCCTGAACCATTCGCTGGTCAGAGAGTTTCCTCCGGCAACGGGGTCTTTAATATACTTGCCTTCTACTTCGCTCTGCAATTGTCCGTGAGCGAAACGCAGTCTGGTACCAATCACGCGGGTAAACTGCTTGGTAACGGTAAGACCGTAGTTGTAACCCGAGCCGGTGAAATCATACTGACCGTTTTTATTGCTTTTGAAATTCCATAACAGGTCATTCGAAAGATCCCCGTTGAACTGCATCAGACCGCCAAAGGCTTGGACTGACCAGTAGTTATACGAGGGAGCAACAGTCTTTACCTTCGTCGTTTCCTCTTTCTTCGTTGCATCCTGTGCAATAGAAAAGACGGGTATCATCGCCACAAGCAGGGCAATCAGAACCTTTGATAATACTTGATAACATTTTTTCATACTTCCGGATTTTTGATTATGAATATGTTCGTTTACTGATAAGACAAATATATTAAATAAAAAGGTCAAAATGCAAATTTCTAGGAATATTGAAAATCTGATTCTTTTTATAATTAATTGATTATTAATACTTTATCATAAAACAGCTTAAATTAAGGCTGTAAAATTAAAAAAAAAGTTGATAAACAAGCGGAAAATCGTGCCAATTCAAGGGGTTGATCCTTCCTGATGTATTTTCTTTTTTCTTTTTCTACGGAAGAAATTCTGTTAGGTTACATTGCCGGTCTGATTTGTTTTCACAAAGAGGTCCCAGATCACGATCCCTGCGCTGACAGCAACATTGAATGAGTGTTTGGTGCCGAACTGGGGGATTTCCACACAGGCATCGAGCAAGGGTAAGATCTCTTCACTGAGGCCATTGACTTCGTTTCCGAACACGAGGGCGCATTTTCTTCCGGCGGGTGGCATGAATTCACGCAGTCCGGTACTTTGATCGGTTTGTTCAATGCCGATGATGAAATAGTCCAGGGATTTCAACTGCTGCAATGCTTCCAGGGTGGTGGGGAAGTACTGCCACGACACCGACTCGGTAGCGCCCAGGGCTGACCGGTGGATCTCCCGGTGGGGCGGGGTGGCTGTGATGCCGCACAGGCAGATCCCTTCCAGCCGGAAGGCATCGGAAGTACGAAACACGGAGCCAATATTTTGCAAGCTCCGGATGTTGTCCAAAACGATCCGGAACGGCATCTTGTTCTGCTCGCGGAATTGATTCACCGACAAACGGTTAAGTTCATCCGTAGTTAGTTTGCGCATCAGCATGGAAAATTATCGTCCAAAATTATATTATTTTTGCCTCTCTCCGTTCACGCAATCATGCCGAAAGAAAAGAGTATTGTTGACACGCCGCTGATGAAGCAATATGGCTCTATCAAGGCGAAGTACCCGGATGCCCTGTTGCTGTTCCGGGTAGGGGATTTTTATGAGACGTTTGGGGAAGATGCGGTGAAGGCCTCCTCGATCCTTGGCATTGTCCTCACCAAACGGGCCAACGGTTCCGCTTCGTCGATAGAACTGGCCGGTTTTCCGCATCATTCCCTTGATCTGTACCTCCCGAAACTGGTGAAAGCCGGATTGCGCGTGGCGGTTTGCGATCAGCTGGAAGATCCGAAGCTGGCCAAAAACATCGTGAAACGTGGCGTGACGGAGCTGGTGACCCCCGGGGTTTCGTACAGCGATAAGATCCTGGAGCAAAAGGAAAACAACTTCCTGGCCGCGGTGCACTT
>DAONET010000017.1:12148-15394 GCA_035403225.1 Bacteroidales bacterium
CTGCATGTGCTGGATCAGACGGTGTCGCCGATGGGATCGCGGCAGCTGCGGCGGTGGATGATCCTTCCGCTGAAAAACCGTCAGCCCGTGGAAGAACGGCTCGACATGGTTGAACTCTTTATCCGGAACAGGGAGATGGCCGACAAGATGCGCCAACTCATCCGGGACACGGGCGACCTGGAACGGCTGATCTCGAAAGTCGCCGTGAACAAAGTGAATCCCCGCGAGATCGTCTACCTGAAAAAGGCGCTGGAGAGCATCGAACAGATCAAGACGCTGTGTGAGCAATCGGGCAATGAAGGTCTGCACAAAGTGGGCGAACAGCTGAACGCCTGCCGGCTGGTACAGGAAAAGATCGGACGGGAAATCAATCCCGATCCGCCGGCCCTGGCCATCAAAGGGAACATCATCTGCGACGGCGTTTCAACGGAGTTGGATGAGCTGCGTAACATGGCTTATTCGGGCAAAGATTACCTGGTGCAGATCCAGCAGCGTGAGATAGAACGCACGGGCATCAGCTCGCTGAAGATCGGATTTACCAATGTCTTCGGATATTACCTGGAGGTGACCAACGCGCACAAGGACAAGGTGCCGGACGACTGGATGCGAAAGCAGACACTGGTCAACGCCGAACGCTATATCACCCCCGAGCTGAAGACCTACGAAGAAAAGATTCTGGGAGCCGAAGAGCGGATCCTCGAACTGGAACAGAAACTATACAACGACCTGATCTATTTCCTGGCCGATTACATACAGCCCATTCAGCTGAATGCCACGCTGGTGGCCAAGTTGGATGTGCTCACCTGCTTTGCCACGCTGGCAGAGACCAATCATTATGTACGGCCGGCGCTGAACGACGGCTATGAGATTGACATCCGCAATGGCCGCCATCCGGTGATCGAGAAGCAGATGAAACCCGGCGAAGAATACATCGGGAACGATCTTTTCCTGGATAACCGTTCTTCCCAGATCATCATCCTCACCGGACCGAACATGTCGGGGAAGTCGGCCCTGCTGCGGCAGACCGCCCTCATCGTGCTGATGGCGCAGATCGGTTGTTATGTCCCTGCCGATGCGGCAACCCTGGGCATGACCGATAAGATCTTTACCCGCGTAGGGGCATCGGACAACATCTCATCGGGAGAATCCACCTTCATGGTGGAGATGAACGAAACCGCCAGCATCCTGAACAACATTTCCGACCGGAGTCTGATCCTGCTGGACGAGATCGGCCGCGGAACGAGCACCTACGACGGCATCAGCATTGCCTGGGCCATTGCAGAGTTCCTGCACGAGCATCCGATCTTCAGGCCGAAGGTGCTGTTCGCCACCCATTACCATGAGATGAACCAGATGGCGAACCTCTTCCCGAGGATCCGGAACTTCCATATCTCGATCCGTGAGATCCAGAACAAGGTGATCTTCCTCCGGAAGCTGTTGCCGGGCGGAAGCGAGCACAGCTTCGGTATTCATGTCGCCCGGATGGCCGGCATGCCGACGTCGGTGATCGACCGGGCCAACGAGATGCTGGTGGAACTCGAGGAGACCTACCGGGGCGGAAAGCCGGAGAAGAAGGCAGATGACGGCGATCAGGTGAAGGAGAAGAAACGGAAGAGCGCGGCAGCCTCCCATCCCGGAGCCGACTTTCAGTTGAGTTTCATCCAGCTGGATGATCCGTTGCTGCAACAGATCAAAGAAGATATTCTCAATACGGAAATCAACACGTTAACCCCGGTGGAAGCGTTGATGAAGTTGAATGAGATAAAAAAATTGCTGGAGAAGAAGTGAGGGATTAGATTTTTTTATAAATTTGCAGCCTGAAATTGAAAATTCTTTGCAGAAGTAGCTCAGTTGGTAGAGCATAACCTTGCCAAGGTTAGGGTCGCGAGTTCGAGTCTCGTCTTCTGCTCCACCCGAACCCTCAGAACAGCGAGGGTTTTTTTATCGCACACTCACTCACGCACGCACACGTTACGCCCTGGTGGTGGAACTGGTAGACACGCAGGACTTAAAATCCTGTGGCTTCGCGGCCGTGCGGGTTCAAGTCCCGCCCGGGGTACCAAAGCAACTAATGGCCTGTAGACGAATAGTTTACAGGCCATGTTTGTTTCAGGTTCGGCACTTGCGCCAGCGAAGGTCGATCACGCGGGTCGATCATCACCCGGCTTCCGGGTTTTTCGAACCGGTACCGTTTCCCCGAAATCGCTCCCCATACGGTCATCCCTGTTTTTCCCGTGTATTCAAAGAAGATCGACGAAGAACGGCTGTTGCCGGGTTCTCCCGCTGATTCCGGCGACCGGGCTGTCTGCCTCACGGTGAAAGGCGCCGGTAGTCCCGGTGGGCCAGCCGGGAATGATGCCCGTTTTTTACCGCAACACGACATGTTATTCTCCTTCCTTATCTTCTGTATAGGTCGCCTGCCGGCCCGCATCGTGCCGGTTGATCAAGTGATCCAGTACGATGGCGCCGGCGGAGAACGAAAGCCAGAGTAAACCTCTCTCTTCCCAGCCTTGTCCGAGGAAATACGCGAACGGGGCTGAAATCCAGATGCTCAGGCAGTGAAAGCAATCGAGCAGTTTCCCCCAGAAGCCGTTTCCTGCCAGTTTCCGGATGCGGAACGAAATATCCCATGGTCCGTCTTCCGCCGAGAGGAAGTGGGTGATGCGCCAGACGCTGAGGATGCCGAGTATCAGCAGGTAGAAGTCCATCGTTTCGGATCAAAAAAGGCAGGGCCGGCCTTCATCGGTCAGCCCTGCGCCACGATTATATTACATCGACGGTGATCTGGTACTGGCTGTGGTTGTAATACCCCCAGTAACTGTAATCACAATGCACGATGTTACGTTTTCTTACATAGAGCTCAAGCTGGTAACAGCAGGTCTCGGGGAACACCGATTTGGCGGGAAGCGTGACCCGGAAGGTGCCTCCGTACCAGTGCGGTGATACGGCTCCGTGCAACAGGGCAGTCCGGTAATCGGGTCCGGAAGGGCCGCCCGACAACACCGTGGGTGAACTTCCGCCCGGAAGGAGTCCCAGGATGTTGATCGTGAGGTTTTCTCCGTAGTTGGCATGCAGGGTGTAATCTTCCAGATGTCCCCGGGGATCCGAGGCCCGGAAGTCGATCTGCACCTCGTCGCTGTCGGTCACCGGTTTGGTCACTCCGCAGGCGGAGATCTCTTCGATGATAGTGCCGGTGGCTTCGTGGTGGATGATCCTGACGGAGATGAAATCACAGTCGGGCTCCGA
>DAONET010000017.1:15494-21449 GCA_035403225.1 Bacteroidales bacterium
TGAAGATATTGGGGCCGGGTTCCCAGTAGAGCCGGTTGAAGTCGCCGAGGGCGCTGGCAGGCAGGTCGTTCCAGCTCACGCCGTTGTTGGAAGAATATTCGAACGCGTAATAGTCGACGTCGTTTCCGACCTGTCCCTGAATGAATACGTTCCCGGCATAGGGGCGGTCGCCATTATTGGCAATGAGACCCGGGTTGGCATATCCGACGGGAGTAGGGGTCGCACCGGGGTTCCCGCCGATATGGTTGATCGTGTCCCAACAGGCGTCCATGAGCAATGCGCAGGTGCCATCGGGGTCGCCGCCGTGCGGAGCTACGCAACAGGCCTCGTCGTTGGCGTGCAGCGTGACGTTCATCACCGTGGGGATATCCCAACGGGTGTCGCAGATGCCCTCGTCGACGATGACATGATTGTCGCCGTTGCAGTTTTGCGTTGCCCGGAAGATGATGTCGGGAGTGCAGTCGGACCAGGGATGCCATGGCCACCATGGCCATATCTTCATCCGTTGTAATGCGGGAGGCGCTGTGAATCGCTTCACCAGCTTGTCACGAAGGATGTCAAGCGCACCGGGATCGATTTTCATCTCCTGCACCGTTGCGACATTCATCGACCGCATGACCATCTCCTCATTCTCCGGAACCACGCGGGATTCCATATTCAGCGAGGCATATTCCTGCTCGCCGAGAAGATGTTGAAAGATCTTTGGATCGGGTTCGGGGTCGGGAAGCGGGATCGGAGGGTACGGCCCCGCCTGGTAATAGTGGTGATGAATGTGGTCGAGGATGCCGGGGTCGAGTTCCCAGCGACGGAATCTCCACCACCACCAGGGCCACCATCCGCAACACCACCTGAACCGGATCTCAAAAGCGCCGTTCTCGTCGGTGTAATCACAACCCACCTGATCGACGCTTCTCCACCACCAGAACCAGTCTACATCGTATGCACAGACCCGTGCTCCCGGGACAGGACGGCCATCCTTGCAGACCACCCTCCCCCGGATGATGAACGTACGGCACCAGCGAAGCCACCAGTGCCAGTAAAACGGCGAAATAACCACGGCCGGAAGATGAAGCTCCTTCACATTCTTCCACTGACGGGAAGCAACCGTGACGTTGATCGTCTGCAAACCAACCATCTCTTCCGCTGATACTTCTTCAGGCCCCATCGCCAGCGTGAGCGTCCCGGGGACCTTTTCAAAGGAAAAGACGGCTGTGCCTTTTCCTTTTTCGTCAAGCCTGACCATACAGGACCGGATATCACCCGATCCTTCGCGCGCTACCACCTGCACCGTTCGCCCTTTTACCTCCTCATCAATGCGCGATGCATCCAACGGCACATGCAATTTTACGGGACCATCTGACTTCCCTTCTACGGTATTAATCTTTCCCATTTACTCCTCCTTCTTAAAGGTGAATGATTACTGTCTGATTAAAAATACATACATACATCTATATAGATATAATATGAATTGAAAATGAATAACCTGTGCCAACAGCTACGCTGTTTAAAGATACGGCGGGGCCCAGGGAATATCAATCACCAAAAGTAAGTAGGTAACAATGATGAGAGTGGGTGACGGCAAGAGGGGTTCTCAGGCTTCCCGGAGCAATTTCCGGATATCGTCATTGTGTCCGTACAGCACCATGATATCGCCCTCATGCAGTACGGTATCGGCTGTAGCGACGCCCTGGATCTGGTGTTTTGTCACTTTCCGGAAGATGCCGAGGATGTTTTTCTCTTTGACGTCTTTCATGATGGTGAGTACGATCACGTTGAAGTTCCGGTTGAACCCGATATCGCGGATGGTTTTGCCGGAGAACCGGGCCGGGGTTTTCACTTCGATGATGCTGTATTGATCGGTCAGTTCGAAGGAATCGACCACGCCGGCGGTGGTCAGTTTCCGGGCCCAACGTTCGGCTGTTTCTTCTTCAGGTCTGACGATCTCGGTCACCTCCATGGCTTCGAGGATGGTTTCGTGAAGGGGCGACACAGCCCGGCTGATCAGGCGGGGCACATTCATCTTCTTCATCATGGCGGTCGTAAGGAGATTGGCTCCTTCATTTTCCCCGATGCAGACCAACACCACGTCGGTGTTTTTCAGCGGGAGACTCTGTACAGCCGACGGGCGCTGACAGTCGAGGCAGATGGCGTGGGTCACTTTATCTTTGATGGCTTCGATCTTTTCCATCTGTTTATCTACCGCGATCACTTCATGTCCCATCTGCGTAAGCTTGGTCGCTAATGAGGATCCGAAGTTTCCCAATCCGATGATGATGAATTTCATGGTTTTGATGTTTAATTGATCAATATATTTTCTGCCGGATACCGGTACGATCCCGGTGAGGCTTTTTTAAAGAGGGCGATCATCAGGGTCAGTGATCCGATCCTGCCCAGGAACATCGTGATGATGATGATAAATTTACCGGCATGACTCAGTTGAGGGGTGATGCCCCTGGAAAGGCCGGTGGTACTGAAGGCGGAAACGCATTCGAAACAGATGTCGAGAAATCCTTTGCCGGGATCCGACAGGGTCAATCCCATGACCGAGAGGGCGATCACGATGATGCTGAGGGTGATGATCGCGAAGGCGCGGTTGACGGAAAGAGCGGATATCTCGCGTTTGAAGATCTCCAGATGCTGTTTCCCTCTGGCTATGCTGAAGATATTCAGGACGGAGATGGCCAGGGTGCTCGTTTTGATACCACCCCCGGTGGATCCGGGAGAAGCGCCGACCCACATCAGGAAGAGGATGACCAGCACGGTGGGGATGCGGAGGGCGCTCGTGTCCACGGTGTTGAATCCGGCGGTGCGGGAAGTGATGGTGCCGAACAGCGAGGTGACGATTTTTCCGAAGAAAGAATGCCCCGACAGCGTGTTGTTATATTCAAACAAAAAGAAACAGATCGTTCCCGAGATTGTCAGGATAGCGGTCGTGATGAGCACGATCCGGGTGTTGAGGTTGACCAGCCAGGGTACATGGGCCCGTGGTTTGATCCGGAGAAGCCATAACAGTCGTGACTGAATGCTGACCTTGAGCGAGTGCAGCAGGTTGAAAACGATGGGGAAACCCAGACCTCCCAGGAGTATCAGTCCTGCCATGATGAGATGCAGCGGGTAGTTAAACTGAAAGATGCCCTGGTACAAGTTCCCCGAAAGGGTGGAGAATCCGGCATTGCAGAATCCCGAGACCGCGTGGAACACCGAGAAGAAAACCCGGTCGTAAATGGCCGGCATGATCGCGGGATCAAGGGTGTAAAACACAGCAAGGGCCCCGGCTCCTTCGATTAGGAACGTGATCAGGATGATCTTTTTCAGGATGGAGAAGACCTCGTTGATTTTCTCCGCATTGGTCATCTCGTGAAGGATCAGCTGATGTTCGTAAGATGTCACCCCCGTAAAGAAATAGCTGAAGTAGCTGGCGAAGGTCATGATGCCGATCCCGCCGACCTGTATTAACAACAGGATGATGATTTTTCCGGATTCGCTGAAGCAGATGGCGGTATTCACCACCGATAACCCGGTCACACAAACGGCGCTGGTGGAGGTGAACAGGGCATCGATGAAGGAGATGCCCCCGGTGGTCGCTTTCGGAAGCAACAACAGGAATCCGCCCAGGATGATGATGGACAGGAAACTCAGCACAAACAATAACGCCGGGTTGACGACAGTGGATCGTGCATTGATCCGGAGCGACGAAAACTCACGCACGAAGACAAGCAGGATGGCGGGATACATCCAGAGGGGGGAGTGGAAGAATCCGAAGAAAGGGGAAAGCGAGATGCCGGTCTGAGCGATGATCAGGGTGAGTAAAAAGAGCAGAAACAGCGCTTCAAGAGGCCATGCTTTTTTTCTCGGGCGGCTTTTCCGGAAGAAAAATCTCCCGGTGAGGGAAATGATGCCGACCAGGATGGTAGCGAGATAGATGCCGTGCAGGATTCCGGCTTCGTATGCCCGATGCTCAAACCCGATATCATAAAGGAAACACAGCACCGCGAAAACGCTGAGGGCAAACGGCACCCGTTTTACCCTTCTGACGAAGGTCGCCTGTTTTTCTTTCCGTATTTGGTAGGCCGTACTCAAGGTCGTTTCGGATTTGATGGCAGCATCCCTCTCTGTTACCCGGGATGGCATACTCTCGTAAGGGATTTGAGAATAAAGGTACGATTATTCGGTTAACGGAATAATACGGGTGGGTATTACACCACCGGAGGATATCCGGTTGATACCTGGGAATGAACGATGAAGTCAGGTCACGTCTTCAGGGAGAGCGGGCAGTATTCCTTTGCTGACGTAGATAGGCCTGACATATCTCCGCATGGATTTCCGGTTGATGCCGAACCAGATCCCGGCGGCCACGGTGATCGCTGCGCTGAGGAGCAGGGTAGGGGTCAGGCCGATGCCGCTGGCGATAGATCCCGCGATGAGGTTGCCGATGGGAGTGGTGCCCATCAGGGCCATGGCATAGAAACTCATCACGCGTCCCCGTTTGTCTTCGTCGGAAATGGTTTGGAGCATGGTGTTGATGGACGACAGGGAAAGAACCATGGTCAACCCGGCGAAGAACAAGACGATGACGGAGAAATACATCCTCCCCGACAGCGCGGCCAGGGCCAGGGAGCAGCCCATCAGGATGACGCTGCCGGCGATGATTCTGGCCAGTCCCAGCACGGTTTTTCGGGCGGCCATGTACAAGGCTCCCATCAGCGCCCCGGCTCCCATCGCCGACATCAGGTATCCCAATGTCTCGGAGCCGCCGTGCATGTTCTCCTTGGCATAGGCTGGGAGCAGCACGATATACGACAGCCCGACCATACTCAGCACGGCCAGCATGAGGATGAGGGTACGAATGGGCATCGACTGGAAGGTATAATGAAATCCTTCGGAGAAGCTTTTTTTGAAGTTGGACGCATGGATGGTCGAGGGCCGAAAGGGGATCCGGATCTGCATCAGGGCGAAGATGACGGCGCCAAAACTTAGTGCATTCAAGAGAAAACAGATCCCTTCGCCCACCAACGCGATGACGACGCCGGCGATGGCGGGCCCGATCAGCCGGGCTCCGTTGAAGATGGCTGAGTTCAGGGCGATGGCGTTACCCAGGTCCTTCGGGTCGTCGATGAGGTCGATGACCAGCGACTGACGCGCGGGAGCATCGAAAGCAGTGACAATGCCGAAAAGGATGCTGAGGGCGATGATGTGCCACACCATGATGACGTTGAACAACACCAACAGGGCCATGGTCAGCGCGTGCAACAAGTAGACAATCTGGGTGGCTTTCATGATCCGGAGCCGGTCATACCTGTCGGTCACCACCCCCGTAAAAGGCGACAGGATGAAGGTGGGGATCTGGCTGGTAAAGCCGATCAGCCCTAAAAGGAACACCGACCCGGTAAGCCGGTATATCAACCAGCTGAGCGCGATATTCTGTATCCAGGTGCCGATGAGTGAGGCTCCCTGCCCGATGAAGTATATCCGGTAATTCCTCGAATGCAGCGACGAGAATATGTTTCGGATCGCGCTGAAATCTTTGGGGATGATATCGTTGATCTTCATGGCAGGACAAGGTGATTCGCCGCGGCAAAATTACGAAACTGACGGATTACTCTTGTCTTCCCGCAGCCTGTTTTTCCGGAACAGCGGCGGGTCAAACTTGGAAGGGATGGTCCTGACGATGATCCGGTAAGAAAAGGCGTACGTGAAGTAGTTCCATATCCAGTCGGAGAAAGCAATGATGCGGTTCCGGAAGCCGGTGATGCGGATCAGGTGGATCCCCATCCAAAGAAACCACGCGAAGAAGCCCTGGGTGTTGAACAAGGGGAGGTCGGCCACGGCGCGGTTTCTTCCCACGGTGGCCAGGGTGCCGAGCTCAATGTAACGAAACTTCTTTAGCTCCTTCCCCTGACTGATCCGGAAGAGATTACGGCCGAGGTTCGTCCCCTGTTGCATGGCGGGGAAAGC
>DAONET010000017.1:21549-25292 GCA_035403225.1 Bacteroidales bacterium
GGGTAATCTTTCGGGATGATATGATGCCTGAACTCTGCCAGCGCCCCGGCCAGCTCCACCCCCGTGGCGCCTCCGCCGATGACCACAAAATTCAACATGATCTTCCGGTCATCCGGGCAATTGTAGATCACGGCCTTCTCAAACTGCTCCAGCAACGTGTTCCTGATGGAAATGGCATCGTTGAGCGTCTTCATCTCCATGCAGTTCTTTTCGAAATTCTCGTTGCCGTAATAGTTCGTCTCCGAACCCGTGGCAATCACCAGGTAATCGTACGTGAAGTCGCCGATCGTCGTCTCCACCCGGTTCTCCTTCGGGACAATACGGGTCACTTCCGTCATGTAAAACGAAAAATTCCGGTAGCCGTGAAATAACCGGCGAAAAGGCGTGGCAATGGATACCGCCGAAAGACCACAGGTGGCGACCTGATACAACAGAGGCTGGAAGTTATGATGATTGTGCTTGTCGAGGAGAACTAGGTCGAATGGCTTGTTCCGTAACTTATGGATCAGCGATAAGCCGCCGAATCCCCCGCCGATGACGATGACTTTTTTTCTTTCCATGATCGCGGTTTCTGTTTTTTTATAAAGAATGAATCTAAATAAGAATACAAACGTACAAAAATCCGGGATATCATTTTCAATATCCGAAGAAAACAAAAAAATAAATGGCAGGATCAATGTTGATCGAGGCCATTCAGCATGAAGATCATGTGCATGAGCGATTTCAGGATCTCTCCGGTGTATTCGGTGACAGCGTTCACGCTGCCCGGGAGGGCGAACACCAGGGAATGGCCCATCACCCCGGCGATGCTGCGGCTGAGGAGCGCCTGTGGTTTTTCCGTTCCGAATTTCAGGCGGATATGATCCATGATGCCCGGAATCTCTTTATCGATGACGGAATGTATGACTTCCGGCGTAAAATCTTTTGGCCCGATCCCGGTGCCTCCGGTGGTGATGACGACATCGGTTTTTTCGTTACGGCAGCGGGCGAGGATTTCAGAGAGAAGTCCGGGATCGTCGGGGATGAGGGAGTGATGGATGGTGAAGGGGAGCGCGTGTCCGGTGAAAAAGTCGCGGATCATGGATTCGATGCGGGGGCCTGACAGGTCTTCGTAGATCCCGGCATGGGCGCGGTCGCTGAGGGTGACGATGTGCACCGCATATGTCTTGGGAAGGTAAACGAGGGTGTCGCCGTCTTTCAGCTCACCGCCTTTGATGACCCTTGCGAAGATGCCTTCTTTGGGCATCACGCAATTGCCCACTTCCCGGAAAATGGCGCAGGTGCTTCCGTGGCATTCTTTCCCGATCTGTGTTACTTCGAGCTCAATCGTGTCATTGTAAAAGCGATCGAGGGGATGGCATTTCCAGAGTTCCAGCCCGGTGGTGGTGATGTTTTCGGCGAACTCGCCGTAACGGATTTTCCGGCCCGTCAGGTGCTCGAACTTTTCCATGCTTTCGGTCCCGAGGAGGCTGACCTGCCGGTGCCAGGGACCGGCATGGGCATCGCTTTCCACTCCGTCGGCCGTGAGCCGGATGATGCCGGCAGGCGTCTTGATCGTTCCTTTTGCGTTGGATATATTTACAGATCTGACCTGGATCATGGTTTTCTTTTTACGTCAGCAAGAGCTTATTCTTTGGTTTTTGAGACCAGATGCACATCATCGATCTTCATGGATTTGTCTGCGGCCTTGCACATATCGTAAACGGTAAGCAAGGCGACGGAGACGGCGGTAAGGGCTTCCATCTCGATACCGGTCTGACCGGTGCACCGGGCCAGCGCGGTGACTTTTACGCCGGTGTCATCGGGTACGGCCTTCACCTCGATTTTGCTGATGGCGAGCGGATGGCAGAGCGGGATCAGTTCGCTGGTCCGTTTGCCTCCCTGTATCCCCGCAATCTCGGCGACAGTCAGCACATCACCTTTCTTCATCAGGTTTTCGCTGATCAGCCGGAGCGTGGTTTCCTGCAGGGTGATATGGCCTTCGGCAATGGCCGTCCTCAGCTGCACCGGCTTCCCTGAAACGTCCACCATGTTGGCTTTGCCGTGATCATCGGTATGTGACAGTTTTTTCATCCTCCGATATTGCTAAACATGTTGATGGTATTGATGTCGCCTTTCTCGGGCTTCTGATTGATGGCTGCCTCCAGGGCTTGCCGGACACCCATCTCCCGGATGTTAAAACTCAGGTTGTTGAAGAGACAGGGTTTGATGAAGCCGTTGGCTGTCAGCCGCAGTCTGTTGCATACGGCGCAGTCGCCTCCGTTGCCGCCTTCGACCACCGAGAAACATCCGCTTTTCAGGTCCATGCGTTGAATGAAACGCGCTTCCAGTCCGTTCTGCAGGCAAAACTCTCTGATCTCTTCTTTGGTCTTGTTTTGTTCTTCGGATTGATCAAAGATGACGCAGTTGATCTTGATGGGGTTCAAGCCCGCTTTTTGGGCGGCGTCGATCCCGCGGAACACCTTGTGGATATAACCGCCGCGACTGAGGGTATAATATTTGACCGGATCGACGGTATCGAGACTGATATTGATGCGGTGGAGTCCGGCGTCAGCCAGCTTTTCGGCAAAATCTTCCAGGAGAATGCCGTTGGTGGTCATGGTCAGATCGCGGATGCCGTCGATTTTTGCGATCATGGCCACGAGGTTTTCCACCCCTTTTCTGATCAGTGGTTCTCCGCCGGTGATCCTGACTTTATCGATGCCGAGCTTGACGGCTTCAGTGACAACCTGAAGAATCTCTTCATAACGGAGGATCTCATCATGGGGGATTAGTTTCACGCCATGTTCGGGCATGCAATATACACACCGGAGGTTACACCGGTCAGTTATAGAGACCCTGAGGTAATTGATGGTTCTGTTAAACCTGTCTGACATCTGTTACTGTTCCTTTCTTCATCTCCCCGATACCGATCTCCATCACGATGATCCCATCGGCGCCGGCATAGGCATTAATATGGGCTGATCCGTGATAGTCGACCGGGAAAATCTCGCCATGACGGATGGCGACCGGGACCAGGGCTTTTCTTTCGGTCTTGCGGCGGGTGAAATCTGCTCCCAGCGGCAGCCGGAGAACCGGGAGCGTACCCTGCCATCCCATCATCTTCCGGATCAGCGGACGAACCAGCATCTCAAAGAGGACGAACGAGGAAACGGGGTTTCCCGGGAGTCCGAATATCATTTTATCTTCATATTTCCCGAACACGGTCGGCTTCCCGGGCTGGATGGCTATCTTACGGAAGAGGATACTGATGCCGGCTGATTTCAGGATGTCGGGCACATAGTCGAAATCGCCCATCGATACTCCTCCCGTGAGCAGGATGATATGATGTTGAGGAATCGCCTTGAGCAGGGCTTCCAGGATCGACCGTCGCTTGTCTTCCACGATGCCCATGTTGGAAGGGATGCCTCCGGCTCTGGCGATCTGTGCTTCGAGCTGGTATGAGTTGGAGTTGCGGATCATGGGACCGGTGGGTTTGACGGAGGGATGAACCAGTTCGTCGCCGGTGGTGATCACCGCCACGCGCGGCTGGGTGGCCACCAGCGGCCTGGTGATCCCCGCGGTCGCCAGGACAGCGATCTCCTGCGGGCGGATCAGGGTGCCACCCGAGAGCACTTTCTCTCCGGCTTTGATGTCTTCCCCTTTAAAACAGATGTTGACCGGTTCGCCGGTGCCGGTAAAACGGACCCTGCCCGGAGCCACTTCCACCGAATCTTCGACCATGAAGATACAATCGGCTCCCG
>DAONET010000017.1:25392-33128 GCA_035403225.1 Bacteroidales bacterium
CTGCCCGGAGCCACTTCCACCGAATCTTCGACCATGAAGATACAATCGGCTCCCGGCGGAACCATGGCGCCGGTCATGATCTTGCTGCAGGTCCCCGGCATGATGGGGACCTGTGGCCCGGTGCCGGCAGCAATGGTCTCCATGACGGTGAGTTCGCTTCCAAGGTCATCTTTCCGGCAGGCAAAGCCGTCAACAGCTGATTTATCAAAGGGAGGCATGTTGATATCTGAAAAGATATCTTCCGCCAGAACCCGTCCGTTGGCATGAGGCAACATGACACGGCCGTTGCCGGTCATCACCGCCTCCCTCATAACAATATCCTGCGCCTGTTCAAGATGAATCATGTACAAATATAGTCATTATGCGGGAATGAACCTGACGGAAGTGGCTTTAAAGGTGACAAAAATGTCGCTTCCTTCTTTGATGCCGAGATGCTCGAGCGATGGCGCCGTGATCAGCGCGAAAAGCGGGAAACCGGCATCCACGTTCACTTCCATCCCTGACCTGGTGGGGACGATCTCCCTGACCACCCCCCGGAAGACATTGGTGGCGCTGGAGTCGAAGGCTGTCCGGGAAAGGATGATGTCGTTGCTGCCGATCAGGACAAACCCGGTGGCGGAGTGCGGACCCGGTCCGAGGCGGATCCGGCAATTGTCGCCAACCACGGCCATGTCCCACTGATCCTCGGTGACGACGGTCGCCCGGTAAAAATTACGGATCCCGATAAAGTGGGCGACGAATTCCGACCGGGGGTGGGCAAAAACCTCTTCCGGCGTACCGCACTGAATGATCTCTCCGTCGTTCATCACCGCAATGGTGTCGGCGAGAGCGATGGCTTCTTCGTAATCGTGGGTGACATGAATCACGGTCTGCCCTTCGCGGTTGATCTTGCGGAGGAGGCTGCGGATGTCGCTCCGGAGCTTGGAATCGAGCGACGACAGCGGCTCATCGAGGAGGAGGATTTCGGGATTCTGCACCAGCGTGCGGGCCAGGGCCACCCGCTGCTGCTCGCCACCCGAGAGAGTGGATGGCCTCCTGTCAAGAAGGTGATCAATGTTCATTTTTACCGCAACGTCACGGATCATCTTTTTCTTCTGCACGTGGCTCAGGTGACTGGAACGGAGGGAATAGCCCACGTTCTCCCTGACTGTCAGGTGCGGGAACACGGCGTAATCCTGGAACACCAGCCCGATGCCGCGTCCCTGTATCTTCTCGTGCGTGATGTCGCGACCTTCCAGCAGGATATTTCCCGCATCGGGCCGGATCAGTCCCGCGATCATCTCCAGCACCACTGACTTCCCGGCTCCCGAGACGCCAAGCAGGATGAAGTATTCTCCCTTCTTTACCGTGAAACTGACGTCGCGGATGGAAAAGATGCCGTATTGTTTGGATATGTTCTGTATCTTCAGCATGTTACTATCTCTTCAACGGCGCTACCGGCCGGAATGATCCTCTTTTTTCTCCTGGTACAGCATACGCAGGATGATGAAAACGACCAGGGAAATGAGGATGAACAGGACCGAGGCAGGACGGGCGTACTTTAGCCCGAACGACCCGAACCGTTCATAGATCAGCACCGGGGCCACCATCGGGTGGTAGGCGACGACGATCACTGCGCCGAATTCGCTCATGCCACGGGCGAACATGAGGATCAACCCCGACACGATGTTCCGCCAGGCCAATGGTAACGAGATGGTAAAGAAAGTGCGGGCGGGCGATGCCCCCAGGGTAAGCGCCGCTTTCTCCAGCCGTACCGGCACTCCCGCGAACCCGTCACGGGCGGCGTTGATGAGGAACGGCAGGCTGACAAAGGCCATCGCTACCGCGATGCCGGCCGGCTTGCCGACGAAATCAAGCCCGATGGAGGAACCAATCTTCCCAACCACCGAGTCGCGTGATACAAACCCGAGGATCGCGATACCGGCCGCCGAATGCGGGATGACGATCGGCAACTCGATGATGCCCGTGACCAGCTTCTTCAACGGGAATTCTTTCCGGGCCAGGATGTATGCTAACGGGATGGCAGCCAGGGCAAAGATCATCGTGCCGGCTACCGATACCCAGATGGTCAGCCAGATGCTGTCGCGCACTTCGGTCTCCCGGGCAGTCTCGAAGAGCTGTAATGGCGTGGTAGCCAGAAACATGCCGGCTAACGGGGCCATGATGAACAACAGGATCAGTCCCCCCAGGAAAACCAGGAGCAGGTTGAACGGCTGCAGCGACGAGGAGGAGAGTGGTTTCACTTTGCTTTGACGTATTTTTTCAGTGACGGGGGAACGAGGTTATAATTTTGCGTGGACATCGGGATGACCGATGGCTGGCCGTTTTGCTGCATGATCTTCATCCCCTGGTCTTTCGACAACAGAAACTCCAGGAATGCCACGGCTGCCTCTTTGTTGGGCGCATCCTTGAGGATGGTGACCCCGTAAATCATGGGCTCGCCCTTCAACGTCTCCTTCTCACCCGGCTTTTTCCCGTTGATATCAACGGTAGCGGTGGCATAGGTCGATGCATAGGCCGGATTCTTCAGGTTGATCTGGTCGGGAAGCACCAGGTACTTCAGTTGATGCTGCAAGGCCACGGATTTGTAAATGAAGATGTAATCGAGGCTCCCCGATTCCAGCAGCGACAGCAGATCCACTTCCTTGGGACGCATGTACTGCTGGTCTTTCCCCATGATTCGCCCTGCCAGACCGGGTTTCTTGTAATATTTTTCCGCCAGTTTCAGGGTCATGACGGTCCGGTAGCCACACGGATCGGCATTGGGATCGGCCCGTCCGAAAGCCACATCGCTTCTCATCAGCATATCGTACCAGTTACGCTGGGTGAGCTGGGCTCCGTAACGTGATTTCCCGTTATAGACGATGCACATCTCGTTGGTGACAAACCGGATGTTGTAGGAGGCATACTTCGGGATGAGCATGTTGTCGATCACCGCGTAGTCGGCGGAGGCGAGAATATCGCACGGACGGTTCAGGTCGGTGATCTTCCGGGCCGAGGCAACGCTGCCGGCCGATTCCATCAGGATGTTCACCTCCGGATATAGCCGGTTGAAGGCTTTGGCCACTTCTTTCATGGGCACTGCCAGGCTCCCGGCGTGAAAGATGATCAGATCGCCCGAGAGCTTCTTCGTCTGAGCCGGCGCCGGGTTGATCAGTATAAAAAATGCAACAAAAAGAACAGACAGAATCCTTGTTATAAACTTCATAGATGTTGTTGTTTTTCAGATTTGTTTCAGACGTTCGAGCAGTTTCCGGAATTCCGTTTCAATCACCTGGTCGGCTGCCGCGTGAAAATCATCGAAGGCAGCTACCAGCTTTCTCCCTTCTTCGGTCAGCTGCATGCTGCCTCTCTCGGCTCCGCCCCGGTGCGTCTCCAGCAACGGAATACCCAATGTCTCCTCGATCTTCTGCAGATCACCCCACGTCCGGCGGTACGTATATCCCATTGCATCACACGCTGCTTTCAACGACCCTTTTTCTTCTATGAGCTTCAGGATCTTCCACTTGCCATCGCCCAGGATGCCATTCCCCCGGCTGTCGGAAAGCCAGATTTTAAATTCCAGCTTCACCGCTTCTTCCGTATTAAAAATACTTGTTTTCATACAGCCCTTTTACGCTACGGTTTTTTTCGATATGTTTGCATGTGCATATCGGGAAATACATTTATTTCAAGGTTCCCGATGAGCAGCATCAAATATATGCATTCAAACGGAAAACAAAAACAGGTTAACGATAATAAACCATGAACAACGCTATTTTTAACATTGAACGCCCGGCCAATGAAAGGGCGAAGGACTACGCTCCCGGATGTCATGAAAGGGATCTGTTGAATGACGAGTTAGATCGTTTAAGCGGGGAGGTGGCAGATATTCCGCTGATCATCGGCGGGAAAGAGGTGCGCACCGGAAAAACAGGAACGATGGTGATGCCGCACGATCACCGGCATGTGCTGGGGCATTATCATAAAGCCGGGGAAAAGGAAGTGGCCATGGCCATTGAAGCTGCGCAGAAGGCTCACCGGGAGTGGGAAGCGACATCGTGGGTCGAGCGGGTATCGATTTCCATGAAGATCGCCGAACTCATTGCGGTCAAGTATCGCCAGTGGATCAATGCCGCCACGATGTTGGGGCAGGGGAAGAGCGCCTACCAGGCCGAGATCGATTCAGCCTGCGAGGCGGTCGATTTCCTGCGGTATAACGCTTTCTTTGCTTCGGAGATCTACCGGGAGCAGCCTTCCTCGCAATCAGGAGTCATCAACAGGTTCGAATACCGCCCGCTGGAAGGGTTTGTTTTCACCGTGACGCCGTTCAACTTCACGGCGATTGCTTCTAACCTGAACATGGCGCCAGTCGTTATGGGGAACACCACCATCTGGAAACCTTCCTCCACCTCGATTCTCTCCAACTACGTGCTGATGAAGATATATCAGGAAGCAGGTTTACCCGATGGCGTGATCAACTTTTTACCGGGTTCCGGAAGCATGATCGGCGACGCGGTACTCCGTGATAAGCATCTCACCGGCATTCACTTCACCGGATCAACAGCCACTTTCAACCACATCTGGAAAGGCGTGTCTCAAAATATCAATACCTATAAATCCTATCCCAGGATGGTTGGCGAGACCGGGGGCAAGGACTTTATCTTTGTCCATCCGTCGGCCGATCCCCAGGAAGTGGCCGTTGCCATCGTCAGGGGTTCATTCGAGTACCAGGGACAGAAGTGTTCGGCGGCTTCGCGCAGTTATATCCCGCGTTCGATGTGGCCTGAAGTGAAGCGGCGCATCGGTGACATGATATCGCGGATTACCGTTGGCGACGTGAGGGAATTCAGTCACTTCATGAATGCGGTGATCGATGAGGCTTCGTTCGACAACATCATGGGGATGATCGATTTTGCGAAGAATGCTGCGGATGCCGACGTGATCTTCGGCGGTACGGGTGACAAGTCGAAAGGGTATTTCATCCGGCCGACAGTCATTCTGACTGACAACCCGCATTTCAAGACCATGGAGGAAGAGATCTTCGGGCCGGTGATGACGGTGTATGTTTACCAGGATAACGAATATGAAGAGACGCTCCGGATCTGCGATGAGACTTCGCCGTATGGCCTTACCGGGTCGGTGTTCTCCAACGACCGGGCTGCGCTGAATACCGCCTGCCGGGTGCTGAGGTATGCGGCCGGTAACATCTACTTCAACGACAAACCGACGGGAGCTGTGGTCGGACAACAACCATTCGGGGGCGCCCGGGCATCAGGCACCAATGATAAATCAGGATCTCATCTGAATCTGCTTCGATGGACCAATCCGCGCACGATCAAGGAAACCCTCCTTCCCGCGACGGAGTTCACGTATCCTTACATGAAGCAATGATTATTGCAGCGGAGTAACGACTTCGAGCAGTTCGGGAAGATCCATCCCGATCTTTTTCAGATGGTCGATGGTCGGTACTCCGTTCTTATTCCATCCGCGGCGCTGATACACGGCGTCTAACAGTTTTTCGTACTGATCTTCCCGGTATTTGCGCAAGACAGCCATTTTTTCTTCGGTTGTCTTTCCGGTGGGATCGTACCCTGCCTTCTCGATGAGTTGTTTGTCGTACCGTTCGGCCCGTGATTCATATTCTTCTTTGGTCACAGGTCCTGCCGCGCGGTAAGGCTGGGCATCGTTCTTCCGGAGGCCCTTTCCGAGACGGATGTTAAAGATGCGTTGGAAGTTATATACTCGTTCCGACTGGCGGATCAACTCTTCTTTGTCGATGTTCAGTCCGGTCACGGTGTTGAAGATCGTAACGTAGTTATCCACATGTTCGGGCACTTTAGCCGGCTCGCTGGTTTGCGCGTTATCGGCCGGTTCGACGTCGTTCCATGGCAGTTTACAGAAACCCGCCAGTCCGAACCAGGTACGGAACATCGGGAAGTAATGCAGCGCTTCCGCTTTGTTTTCGAAAGTGGGGATCTGGTTGTTCACCATGTCCATAAAGATCAGCCAGGCCTCATCGTGTTGCGGTCCTTTGTTGGTCATCGCGTATCCGCCTTGTTGTGCCAGCGACTCTTTGGAGACGTACTGTGAATACTCGAGGCCTTTGTTTTCCATGCCGATATCCTGAAGGAATTGCGGGTCGCCCCAGCCTTTTTCGGCAAAGATCTGTTTCATCTTGTGCACGCCCTGGCCGGCAATCAGTCCGAATCCTTCTCCCTTGGAGACCAGGTGCAGCAGTTCCATGGCAGCATCGGCATTTCCGAAATTCAGTTTCAATCCGCCGGTACGTTCTTCATTCAGAATTCCATTCTCATAACATTCCATCAGAAAGCCCATGATCGTCCCCCAGGAGATGGTGCAGATGCCATAGGTATCGCAATAGAAATTGGCTTCGATGGTGTAGTCGGGGTTGAAGATGCCGGCAATAGAACCCAGGGAAGAAGTGGTTTCGTATTCGGGTCCGTCGACAATCACTTTCTCTCCTTTATAGGGACCGGTGCGGAGTTCATAGTTGTCGACCCCTTTGGCGCAGGCCATGTTACAGCCTACCCAGCAACCATCGGGGATGTTCTGGGTGAAGTACGATTTCCATACATCACCGCGGATCTTATAGGCGTCGGGGTGACTGCCGAACTTGAAATTCTTGACCGGCAGGAGGTCGTAGTCGTTCATGATATGGGTCAGGTGAGCCGTTCCTTTTGAACGCATCTCGCACTGTTTGTCGTCGAGTTCGCGCATTTCTTTGTTGAACTTGCGGCCCCTTTCCTGGATGATTTCCAGGTTAGCGACATTATTGCGGTTGCTTCCGATCCCTTTCACATGCGCCACGATGGCTTTCACCTTTTTATCGCGCAGCACGGTGCCGATACCGCCTCTGCCGGCTTGTTTCAGCCTGACTTTTTTTCGTTTCAGATCGTAAAAGCTGAAGTTCAGCATCCCGATCAGGGAATGTTCGGCGGCAGTCCCTGCCGAAACAACGCCAACATTGTATTTGTCTTTTTCATTCCCTTCTACCGCCATCATTTCGTGCAGTTCTTCTGCCAGCACATGACTGTCGGAGGGAAGATCGCCTGCTTCGTATATTTCAATCGCTTCACTGGCTTCGTCAAAGACGATGAGCACTTCCTTATCGGATTTTCCCTTGATCTCCAGCGCGTCGAAACCGCAGAATTTCAGGAAGGGCCCGAAGAATCCGCCTACGTTTGAATCGACGACAATATCCGTTTCCGGACTGATCGCGCAGCAAATGGCTTTCCCCGAACCGGAATACTGTGTTATTCCACAGCAGGGGCCACCGGAGATCACGATCTCGTTGTCGGGATCATTCCACTTGGTAGTCGGTTTTGTTTCGTCCCAAAGAAGACGGAGATCAAAGCCTTTCCCGCCAATGAATTTATCTTTCATCTGTTGCGTGACGGGTTTCTCCCTGAAAGAATAATCGCCTACATTGATAAAGATCGTCCGGTTGTTATAGCCTTTCTCGATGGGCGCCCAGGTATATGGGTACCGGGCAAGCAACGCATGTTTTTGTTTGAATTCTGCAAAGGTCATATCTCGGTTTTTTTGGGATTCAATTCGCAAAAATAGGCATTATCGTAAAGGATTTTACGATAAAGTCAAAAAATACGATATGTTGGAAAATGCATATCGGCGCGGCAATCACGACCTCCCGAGATCTTCTTCGGGGTAGGTGAGTCCCTGCCAATGATAGAGTCCGTCGAGGAGCCGTTTTTCCTTTTCCCCGGGGCTGAGTC
>DAONET010000017.1:33228-39285 GCA_035403225.1 Bacteroidales bacterium
TGCCAATGATAGAGTCCGTCGAGGAGCCGTTTTTCCTTTTCCCCGGGGCTGAGTCGTTCGTAAGCTTCCCTGGCTTCTTTTTCTTTGCGGCGTTTTTCTTCTTCGATCATCCAGATATTCCGGGTGTATGATTCTTCCACCCGTCTTGTCAGAAAATCGCGGGCGACGGTGGGGAAGAGCTCCAGCAGAAGCTCATCCTTTTCATTGTCAGCCAGTTTCATGTCGCCGTATTCCTCAAACACCGTATTTTCCTGTTTCTTGTAATTTTTAGCGTCGTAGGCAACTTCTTCTCTTACGCCGGTCAGTTGTTCCCGGAAATCGGGATCGATGGGGATCGGGGTTTTTCCGTAGAGGCCTTTGACCAGGTTGACGTACTGGATCGATTTGGTGGTGAAGAAAGGTTGATCTTTGTTCTCATCGATGACGCAGTTCACTGCCTGAACGCCGACGATCTGGCTGGTAGGGGTGACCAGGGGAGGGCATCCCGATTTGATACGGACCAGCGGAACCAGTTCCAGCACCCTGGGAAGCAGGTGGTCGAGCTTCAGCTGTTTCAGCTGAGCCAGCATGTTGGTATACATTCCGCCCGGGATCTCGGCCCTTTTTACCACTTCGTTCGGGGCCGGGAAATTGAAGTATTGCTCGATGGCCTGGCATGCGTTCAGCAACGCTTCTTCGTTGTCTCTCCGCGCCATGACGATCGCCTTGGTAAATAACCGGTTGATCTCCTTCGGGAGTTTATAGGAGGAGATGTCAAATTCGATCGGGAATTGTTTATAGCTGTCGTAATCGGCCAGTTCCTCGCGGATGGTCTTCAATTCCTTGTTGATGGCGGTTACTGCTTTCAGGTTCACCCCGGTGTCGATGCCTAGGCGGTCGCAGAAGATCTGGATGATCTCGAACGAAGGCGCGGCAGGACCACCGGCGAAATTCATGATGGAGGTATCGACGATATCAGCGCCGTTGATGATGGCCATCAGCGTGGATGCCACTCCGTATCCGGGAGTGCAATGCGTGTGGAAGTCAACAGGCAGGTTTATCTCTTGCTTCAGGGCTTTCACCAGCTTACCGCTCGTCGAGGGAGGAATGAGGCCTGCCATGTCCTTCACGGAGATCATATCGGCGCCCATTGCTTCAAACTCTTTGGCTTTCTCCACAAAATAATCGATCGTGAAGATGTTATGCGGCAAGGATTTCAGTTGAATCCATGATTTGAATTTCTGCCTGGCAGAAAATTTCGGATCGATGGTATAACTGAGTGCACAGTCGGCAAGGCCGCCATTCTCTTTGACGTACTTGATGGTCGACCGTACATTGTTTGTATCGTTCAATGCATCGAAGATGCGCATGATGTCAATGCCCGAGCGGATAGCGTTGCGGTTGAATCCTTCAATCACCGTTTCAGGATAGGGATTGTATCCGTAGATATTGCGTCCGCGTGAAAGAGCGGTCAGTTTTGAGGTGCCACCGATGGCATCACGGAGGCTTTCCAGACGTGTCCAGGGGTTTTCATCAAGGTAACGCATGATGGAGTCCGGAACGGCTCCTCCCCACACCTCCATGGCATAAAAATGAGCGTCTTTGTAAAGCGGCAAAACCTGTTCGACCTGCCGTTGATTCATTCGCGTTGCAAACAGCGATTGCTGACCATCTCGTAAGGTGAGATCCCTGATGAGCAATTTTTTTCGAGGCATTGTATTGAAATTTTTATAGTTAGAAATTCGTACTTTCAGTATATACCATATTACAAAGGTACTGAAATGATGGACACTTTTTCGTAATTTTGCGATACTCATGAAATAATTCAGCAAGAAGATGACGTTCGACGAGATCTGGGATATCCTGAGCAGGAAAACGGTCGGCATCGCCGGGTTAGGCGGCCTTGGGTCGAATTGTGCGGCGGCCCTGACACGGTGCGGCATTGGAACCCTGGTGCTTGCTGATTTCGACATCGTCTCGGAAAGCAACCTTAACCGGCAGTTTTATTTTCATGATCAGGTGGGGATGAAAAAGACATCCGCTCTCACGGAGAACCTGCTCCGCATCCGGCCTTCCGTGGTGATCAGAGCCCTGGATGTGAGGTTGAACGAGGAGAATATCCGGGAAATCTTCGGTCAGTGCGATGTCCTCATCGAAGCGTTTGATCAGGCCTGCCAGAAGCAGATGTTGGTGGAGACGGTGCTGACGCAGATGCCCCAGACGCCGTTGATAGTGGGTATCGGGATGGCCGGATGGGGAATGAACGACTCCATCCATTGCCGGAGATCGGGTAACCTGATCATCTGCGGGGATGAAGTCTCCGAGATCTCGCCTTCGCTTCCGCCCATTGCTCCCCGGGTTGGTATCGTGTCGAATATGCAGGCCAATGTGGCGCTGGAAATACTGTTAAACGACGGCTGTAAGCATGGAAATATTACTGAATAACACAAAAGAACAGATCGAAGCCGGAACGTTGAGTGTCACCGGTTTGCTCGCCCTCAAGAATTATACCTTCAAGATGCTGGTGATCAAGATTAACGGTAACCTGATCCCCAAGGATCAGTATGAGACCACCTTCATCCACGACGGGGATGATGTGATGGTTCTTCATCTCATCAGCGGCGGTTGATGCCGGATTCTCCGCACAGGTAATGCTTATACCACTTCCGCTACCACGAAGGTGCTCCCGCCTACGAAGATCAGGTCTTCATCATCGGCGGCCTGTCGTGCGGCCGCCAGCGCTTGCTTCACCGACGGGTAATCGTTTCCCTTTAATCCGTTCCCGTGCGCCATCTGTGCCAGTTCACGCGCATTCATGCCCCGGGGGACATTGGCTTTACAGAAATAGTAAGTAGCGTCAGAGGGAAGCATCTTCAGGATGGTCTTCAGGTCTTTGTCCGACACAGCGCCGAAAACGAAATGCAGGCGTTGATGGGGTGTTTGCGCGATCTGAGCCAGGACGTACCTGAGTCCGCCTTCGTTGTGGCCGGTGTCGCAGATGGTCAGGGGCTTTTTGCCCAACACCTGCCACCTCCCCGATAGCCCTGTGTTCCGGATCACTTTCCCGATGCCGTCTACCACCTGCCGGTCGGTTACCGGGTACCCGGCGGCTCGCAGCACGGAAACGACGCCCATGACGGTGATGATGTTCTTTTCCTGGTAGATGCCCGGCAGGGGAGAGGAGACATGCCAGCTTTTCTCCCCGTCACGCTGAAGAACGATCAGGTCGAGTTCGGTCACCGCTTTCCTGCCCGGGTCTGCCGGCGTTGCGGTAAAAAGCTGATCAGCAAAAAGGACGGGGGCCCCGCACGCTGCGGCTTGGTGGCGAAAGACCGGTTCGGTCTCGGGTTGTGTCTCTCCGATGACCACCGGAACGGATGGTTTGATGATGCCGGCTTTCTCCAGGGCAATTTTCTCAAGCGTGTCGCCCAGAAACTGCATGTGGTCAAAGCTGATGTTCGTGATCACGGAGACCACGGGGGTGATCACGTTGGTTGAATCGAGACGGCCGCCGAGGCCGGTCTCGATGACTGCGATGTCGGTATTCTCTTCCCGGAAGTATTCAAACGCCAGGGCGGTGGTCATCTCGAAGAACGAGGGGTGAAGGTGTTCAAATTCCGTACGCAGGCGGGTGATGAAGGAGGCGACTTTGGAGCGGGGGATCATCCTCCCGTCGATGCGGATCCGCTCGCGGAAGTCTTTGAGGTGAGGCGAGGTGAACAACCCCGTCTTCAACCCGGCTTCCTGGAGGATGGAGGCCAGCATGTGCGAGACCGATCCTTTCCCGTTGGTGCCGGCGACATGGATCGTACGCAGCTGATGTTGCGGGTTGCCCAGGGAGCGGCAGAGTTCCGTGATATTGCCCAGGTCGGGTTTATAGGCGGCGGCCCCGATGCGGTGAAACATCGGTAACTGCGAAAAGATATATTCGAGTGATTGACTATAGTTCATGTGTTCCTTGTTTTCCGGCGTATATGGCGCCGCCAATGGCGTCCCTCGAGGCTCCCGTGACCGAACGGAGGGTGTTTGACTGCCCTGTCACCCGCAGGACTCCGAGGAAAGCAAATATCAGGGCTTCTTTAAACGATATCGTACGATCGTCGGGCAGCACCGGCTCATGACAGGTCTGTTTCCGGAGGAGGTCGATCAGGAAACGGTTATAGGCTCCCCCGCCGGTCACGAGGATGCTCCCTTTCCGCTGTCCGGAGCAGGCTTTCGCAATCTGACCGGCCATATGATGACAAACGGTGTGCAGCTTGTCTTCTAACGGAATGCCGGAACGATCGATCACCGGGTTGAACGTCGATAACACCCATTCTTTCCCGAGCGACTTGGGTGGCCTCAGGGAGTAATAAGGGAGGCTGTTCAACTCCTCCAGCAGTCCGGGGTTCAGCCGTCCCCGTGAAGCCAGGAGACCATCTTTGTCGTAGTCTTTCCCTGCCATCCCGGCCAGCCGGTTCAGCACGATGTTAACAGGACAAATATCGAAGGCGACCCTCTTGTTTCGTGATTCGTACGATACGTTGGCGAAGCCGCCCAGGTTGAGGCAGAAGGCGTACTGATGAAAGAGTTGCCGGTCGCCGGCCGGCACCAGGGGGGCGCCTTGTCCGCCGAGGGCGACATCGTTGGTGCGAAAGTCGCAGACTACCGGAAGGCCTGTCTCGGCCGCGATGGCTGCCCCATCACCGATCTGCAGCGTCATCTTGCGCGATGGTTGGTGGAAGATGGTGTGCCCGTGAGAGGCAATGAAATCGGGCCGGAGATGGTGTCTCCGGATAAACCGGTTGACGGCGGACCCGATCAGGTGGCCGTAATCAGCGTGGGTAATGGCCAGGTCAAGGGCGTTGAGACTTTCCACATTGGCGAGCCGTTTTTTCCAGGCCGGCGTATACGAAACCGTCTGAGCCTGTTCAATGGTATACTGCCAGCCGTCGTTTTCCGGGGTGAAAATGCAGCTGGCGATATCCAGCCCGTCAAGGGAGGTGCCCGACATTACGCCGATGACCCGGTATTGTTGTTTCATAAGGCATCCTCCACCTGTTCCAGCCGTGTTCCCCGTGAGCCTTTGACGAGGATGGTACGGCCGGTGATCTCATGTTTCAGCAGGAACTCTTTGGCAGCATCGCTTGTCTCGAAAGCCTCTACCGGGCTGTCCTTCAACAGGGAGCTGAACACCGGCCCGATGAACACCGCGTTGGTGAAGCCGAGTTCAGCCACCATCCGGATGATCTCCCGGTGTTCGTTTTCGCTCTCCGCTCCCAGTTCCAGCATATCGCCCAGGATCACCATCTTGCCGGGCAGGGCCGACTGCGCGAAGTTCTGCAGGGCTGCATGCATGCTGCCCGGGTTGGCGTTATAGGCATCCATGATGAGGAGGTTCTTTTTCCCCCTGACAACCTGGGAACGGTTGTTGGAGGGAACATATCCCTCGATGGCTTCTTTGATCAGGGAGGCGGGTACGCCGAAGTGATCTCCGATGCAGGCGGCAGCCAGGATGTTGTCGGCGTTGTATCCTCCGAAGAGATGAGAGGACAGGTGAAGGCCGCCACCGGTATGGATGTCCATCACCACGAAAGGATCGGCGCTGACGAGGGTTCCCCGGCAGGGCGATGGTTTTGTCCGGCTGTAGGCGACTTGCGGAATGCCGTCAGCAAGGGAGACGAGCAGGTCATCGTCGAGGTTCACGAACAGCATCTTCCCTTCGTGGCGGATATGATCGTAGAGATCGCGTTTGGCAGCGATCACTCCTTCAAAGCTGCCGAAGCCGGCGAGATGGGCTTTCCCGATGTTGGTGATGATGCCGAAATCGGGGCGGGCGATCCGGCACAGGGCTCCGATCTCACCCGGGTGGTTGGCGCCCATTTCCACTACCGCGATGCCGGTGTCGGGCCGGATCCTGAGTAAGGTCAGGGGGACGCCGATATGGTTGTTCAGGTTTCCCTGCGTAGACAGACAATGATATTTTTTGGAGAGGACGGCCGCGATCAGTTCTTTGGTGGTCGTTTTGCCGTTGGTCCCGGTGATGCCGATGACCGGGAAGGTGAAGTGACTCCGGTGGAGGGAAGCCAGGTCCTGGAG
>DAONET010000017.1:39385-46761 GCA_035403225.1 Bacteroidales bacterium
GCGGAGGATGATTCATTTTCATCGAGGAAGCGGCGGGCGCTGGGGCTCATGTAATAAGCGGGGTCGAGCCACGAACCGCCTTTGTATACGCGGGCGCGGTCGGTGATCAGGGATGAAACACCATAACGATACATCTGGTTGGTGGTGTTGGTGTCGGCTTCGGTGGATTTCCAGTCGACATCCGTCAGCGAGGTCTGATCTCCATCAAGGTAGTTGATGTTGTCAGCTTTGCGGTAATTTTTGCGGTTCAGGGCTTCTTCCGGGGTGACATCGCGGTATTTCATGTGACCGAGGCTGTCTTTTTCAGCGAGGAATCCTTCAGCATCGCGTTCCTGTGTCTTGAAGACGTTGCCACGGAAAGGATGGAGGTCGTTCACATCGTTGAATGCCAGGGGACGGTATACGTCGAGGACCCATTCGGAGACATTACCGGCCATGTTGTACAGACCATAGTCATTCGGGAAGTAGGAACCACAGGCAGCCGGGATGTCAGCGCCGTCGTTGAGGTTTCCTGCAACACCCATGTAGTCGCCGGTAGCTCTGCGGAAGTTATCCATGAAGCTTCCATAGTAACGGCTTTCATTGGTACGTGTGTAGTTGCCGTTCCAGGGGTAATTTTTCTTTTCAACCACGCGCTCAGAGACCGTATTGCCGATGAGTCCGAAGGCAGCATATTCCCATTCGGCTTCGGTCGGGAGCCGGTATTTCGGGAGCATGATCCCGTCTTCCAGTTTCACCTTCCGGGTACCGGTGCCGTTCGGGTTGAGGTCGGGCAGCGGTTTGTTCACCAGCCCTTCATACTGACCGGCGAGGTAAGCTTCCGTGTTAAAGTTGTTTTCTTTCTTCTGCGAAGGATCCATGGACAAAATGCCACGATCGATCAACAGCTGTTCATTCACCCTGTCGGTACGCCAGGCGCAGTAATCATTCGCCTGAACCCACGACACGCCGACCACCGGGTAGTTCCGGTAAGAGGGATGACGGAAATAATACTCGACCAGGGGTTCGTTGTAGCTTAACTTGTTACGCCATACCAGCGTATCGGGTAATGCTTTGCGGTATACACCGGGATAATCGGCGCTGTATACCCTGTCGAGCCAGTAAAGGTATTCCAGATAATCAATGTTCCTGACTTCGGTCTCATCCATGTAGAAACTGGCCACCGTAACACGACGGGGCTGGTTGTTCCAGTCGAACATGACATCGTCCTGGGAAACTCCCATGGTGAATGTACCGCCTTCTATGAATACAAGTCCGGGACCTGTTTGCTGTTCTGCATAAGCACGGACTTCAAAACCCCCGTTCTTGGAGTTGTTATACTCCCAACCTGTTGATTTTGAAGCTTCTTTTTTACAGGATCCAAGTAACAATACCCCGGCAATCAGGAGACTGATCTGGCCAATTCGTTGAAGTTTCATTTTTTCTGGTTTTTGTTTCAGATGTTTGTAACCGGAGAGCAAAAATAACAAAATCCGGTTATTTAACATGACATTAACTAAAATCTGGGGCATTTTATTGCATGAATGTGTCTTCTTTTTTCCGCGCACGGGAATTGCCATGCTACAGAGACCTCGTGAGCGCCCCCGCTGCCAAGGCCAAGACGTGAAATAGTCCAGTCGTAACTGTATCCCGCCTGCAGGTTCATGTACCTGAGCCCGACCAGCGTGATAACAGCATCAGCATTCTCGAAATTCATCCGGTACCAGAGTCCCCCTACAATGTAATTAAATGTTAGGTAGGTGCCGACGTTTAATTGATGGAATTTAAACTGCTGCTGATATAATATGTTAGGTGAAATCGAAAATTCCTTGTTCTCGTCAAACCCACCGGAACCCAGGTTGATGACAGATCCGGCATGGACGGTATACTTCATGTAAAGCTTTGAATTATTGTCATTATAGAATCCGATCAGGGGTTCGGTGAGATGCGAAACAGCAATTCCTCCGTATAATATTTCATCGTACCATACCATAACACCGGTGGAGAAATCGATGGTTGAGATGCTGGTGTTTTCCGGTGACTTTTCACTGGTCGGCAGGGTGAAACCGGTTTGCGGATCGATCATGTCCTCAAACAGGAGGCCTTCCCAGTTGAGCGCCCGCTGGTAATAACCTGCTTCCACGCCGGCGCTGGCAAACAGATGGTCGGTCAGCCTGAACTTGAAAGCATACGTCAGATTAAAAGTGGTGGAATTGAGATTTCCTCCCGCGGTACGGTCCGACAGAAACCTGACCCCGATACCGCCGTGCAGGAAATTGACATACTGATCGTAAGAAAAATTATAGGTGATGAAGGCATCGCCCAGAGATGGCCATTGATTCCGGTAATTCCCGATGAGCCTGGGACAGATGGTGGCTCCTGCCAGGGAAGGATTCAGGTAGATCGGGTTGGCATAAAACTGCGAATACTCCGGATCCTGAGCAAAAGTGCCTGACTGCCAAATACATACCGTAGAGATGACGATGATCAGGAGCTTCTTGTACATGCCGTAATAATTGGGTTCATGATGTTTCCGATTACAAAATTACGGAAAAAATACCTTCTTGTTGTTTGCCCTTCCCAAATCGGTCGAAATAATGCAATTTTGCAGTTACAATAATTCATACTGTCCGATCGTTAAAAAAGTTACTTAATGAGCCAACTTTTCGCTTGGTTTGTTGTCTTAAATGTCAGAATCTCTTATTTACGAAAAAGGAAAGGCCTTATGTCGATCGCATCTTCCCGGTTAAAGAATGTTTTTTTGTTTCTTATTTCTTCCCTGGCCTTGTCGCCCGCCATCATGGCTGGCACTGAGCCTGACGGGATGGTCCCGGTGACATTGAAATGGGAAAAGCCTGCCGTGATCCGTTACGACGACCAGAACCATCTCCGGCAGCTTTCCTTCGAAGGCGCCGTCACGATGGATGGCTATGGCGCTCTTCCGGTGTTTTCGATGAAAGTGGAGGCTTCCTCCGCGGTTGCCACTGAATTTTCGGCTTCGCTGTCAGGGGAAGTATACATCAGCCTGGATGCCGAAGAGATGCTGGCCATTACCGACCCGGAAGTGATCCCCGAAAAGATCACCCCCGCTGTCATTCATTCTTCCTCCGGAGGATCGGATTTCGCTTTCATTACCTTGTTGCCATTCCGGAAGGATCCGGCAACCGGGAACATTGAAAAACTACTCTCTTTTACCCTGACTACTGCCCAGCGGGAGATGACGCCCGCGGCTCCCCAGAGCAAGAGCGATACCCGGACGACCGTCTCCGTGCTGAATACCGGCACCTGGTACAAAATGGCCGTTACCCTCGACGGTGTGTACCGCATTACTTACGATGACCTGAAGAACAATGGTATCGACCCGTCGGGTATCGATCCCCGTCATATCCGCATCTTTTCCAACGGCGGAGGCATGCTGCCGGAAGCCAACAGCGCCGGCAGGGAAGACGATCTGAAGGAAAACGCCATCTTCGTATCCGGGGAGGCCGACGGTGTGTTCAACCAGGGTGACTATATCCTTTTTTACGGTGAATCACCCGACCGGTGGGTTTACGACAGTCAGAAGTACACGTTCAGTCATGTAAAAAATATCTATTCTGATAAGACCTACTATTTTCTTTCGTGTGATCTGGGGGCAGGGAAGAGAATGCAGACAGACCCGGGAACGACTGCTTCCCCGACCAATTATATCACGAAATTCAACGACTATGCCTTCTACGAGCAGGATGATATCAACCTGAATAAGTCGGGCCGGGAATGGTACGACAAAACCAACTTTGATGTAACCACTTCCCGCGATTACTCCTTCTCCTTCCCGAATATCGACATGGTCACCCCGGTGGTGGTCAAGGCCGTCGCCGCGGCAAGGTCCGTGGGGGTGAGCAGCGCCTTCACCGTATCCGTTAACGGCGACCCCCTGGTGAGTTTCGGCATCCCTTCCGTCACCGATAATTACTTAGCTGTTTATGCCCGGCAGAATATCGGGGCGGGCAGTTTTACTCCCACTGCTGACAATTTCACGGTCAGCCTGAAATATACCCGGTACATCACTTCGGCCATCGGATATCTGAATTACCTCGAAGTGACCGCCATGAGGAACCTGGTCATGTCGGGAAACCAGATGCAGTTCCGCTCGATCCTTTCACAGGGAGCTGGTAAAACGGCTGAATTCAGACTCACCACCCAGGGGCAGACGGTGAATGTGTGGGACGTCACCACCACCGGCGATGCCCAGGTGATCGCTACCACCTTCAACGCCGGATTATGCACCTTCCGGGTGGCGACTGACAGCCTGCGTGAGTTCATCGCTTTCGACGGCAACTCGTACTATTCTCCCGAATTCGTCGGTCAGGTTGCGAATCAGAACCTGCATGGAGCGGATAACTACGATTACGTGATCGTCACACATCCCGATCTTCTGGCTGAGGCCCAGCGGCTGGCTCAGTTCCACCGCACGCACGATAACTTCAACGTGCTGGTGGCCACGACGGAACAGGTTTACAACGAATTTTCCTCCGGGGCGCAGGATATCTGTGCCATCCGCGATTTCATGAAGATGCTGTACGACCGCTCGGGCGGAACCAATCCCAAATACCTGCTTCTCTTCGGAGATGCTTCCTATGATTATAAAAACCGGATCACCGGCAACCTGAACCTGGTACCGACCTACCAGTCGGCTGAATCGCTGAGCCCGGCTGAGACATACGCTACCGACGATTTTTTTGCCATGCTGCACGCCAGCGAAGGGGCCGGCCTGATCGGCAGCATCGACCTGGGTTGCGGACGCTTCCCTGTCCAGACAACGGAAGAGGCGGCGGCGGCCGTGAATAAGATCATTCATTATTGTTCCAACACCGATTCGGTCAAAGGCAACTGGCGGAATGTCCTTTGCTTCGTGGCCGATGACGAAGACTCCGATCTGTACATGGAACACACGGAAACCCTGACCAACGCCTTGACTGCCGGATACCCGGAATATAATATCGATAAGATCTATCTGGATGCTTTTACGCAGACGTCCACTCCCGGCGGACAGCGTATTCCCGAAGTGAATGAGGCCATCAACAAACGCATGAAAAACGGCGCCCTGATCATGAATTATATCGGTCATGGCGGCGAAGTGGGATGGGCTCATGAACGGGTGCTTGAAGTGGCCGACATCAACTCGTGGACCAATTATGACAAGATGCCGGTATTCATCACGGCCACCTGCGAATTCAGCCGGTACGACGACCCTGAACGGGTGTCGGCAGGAGAACTGACCTTCCTCAATGCTCACGGCGGCGCGGTGACGATGTTCACTACGGCCCGCCCGACATACGCTGAAGGGAATAAAACCCTGGCGGTGGTTTTTTATAACAACGCTTTTAAAAAAGAAGCAGGGAGCTACCCGCGACTGGGTGACCTGGCGATGATCTCCAAAAACAGCCTTCCCGGTTCCGCCAACACCCGTAAGTTTGTTCTCCTGGGCGACCCGGGACTGACCATGGCGTATCCTAACCTGGATGTGGTCACCACGTCGGTCAATGGCGATACCACCATTTCCGCTGATACCCTGAGCGCCCTCTCGCTGATCGAGATCAGCGGGGAAGTTCGTGACCTGTCAGGCTCCCTGGCATCGGATTTTAACGGAGAGGTCTATGCCACTGTTTTTGATAAACCGATGGTAATCCAGACGCTGGGTGATAACGGGAACGCCGTCATGTCGTTCTCGGTGCAGAAAAACCAGCTTTATAGCGGAAAGGTGAACGTGCAGGAGGGGAAGTTCTCCTATAGTTTTATCGTTCCCAAAGATATTTCTTACGACTTCGGAAGCGGGAAGATCAGTTATTATGCCCGCAGTGAAGAGACCGACGCCCACGGTTATACTCCCGACATCGTGATCGGCGGCTCTAATCCATTGGCCGCTATCGATGAAAAAGGCCCCGATATCGAACTGTACATGAACGATGTCTTTTTCATCAACGGATCCGTGACCGATCAGAATCCCACCCTCCTGGCTCTCGTGAGCGATGAATCCGGCATCAACACCATCGGCAACGGCATCGGACATGATATCACCGCCATTCTGGACGATGACACCCAGAATCCCCTGGTCCTGAACGACTATTACACCGCCGACCTGAACACGTATAAAAGCGGGGTGATCACTTATCCGCTGAGCGATCTGGCCGAAGGCAGACACCACCTGAAACTGAAAGTGTGGGATGTATATAACAATTCATCAGAGGCCGTGATCAGCTTTGTCGTGGCCGGTGATGATCAGCACCTGGTGCTGAATCTGCGTAATTACCCCAACCCGTTCAAGGCGTCGACCACCTTCTCCTTTGAGACAAACCGGACACATACCGATGCAGATATCGAACTCTCCATTTATAACATGTATGGCATGCAGGTGAAAAATTACCGGAACACCTTATATCTTGACGGATACCGGAGCGAACCCGTTGTCTGGGACGGAAAGGATGATAACGGGAACAGATGTGCGGCCGGTTTGTATGTTTACCAGGTCAGGGTGACCTTGCCTGATGGGACAGAGACTTCGGCAGGCGCCAAGCTGATGTATATGCCCTGACATCCTACAGATAAAGCAACAATTTACATTCATGATAAAAAAATACCTGATTCTTTTTTCGATTCTCCCCATCCTCGCATCCGGAGCCGGCATCCGGAGCCACTCTGTGCTTTCTTCAGGGTCATGGTATAAGATAGGGGTCACGCACACCGGTATTCAGAAGGTTACCTACGAGAACCTGGTGTCACTGGGCATCGATCCGTCAGGGATTGTCCCGGCCAACCTGAGAGTGTACGGGAATGGCGGGGGTATGTTACCGGAGAAAGTGGGCGTTGAAAGAATTGACGACTTACGGGAAAACCCGATCCTGGTGGTTGACGGGAATGACGGATCCTTCGACCCTGGCGACTATATCCTCTTTTACGGGTTGGAATCCGATCAGGTGAAGTTTAATGCCACCACCAGGCTGTTCTATCATGAAAAGAACATCTATTCAGATACAGCCTGCTATTTCATCAACACCGACCTGGGACCGGGAAAAAGGATCGGGACGATCGCTTCCGACACCCTGCCGGTGAACTCGTATTCCAACCGGTTTGCCGATTTTGCTTATTATGATAATGACCTGACGAACCTCATCAGGTCGGGAAAAACATGGGTGGGCGAGGAGTTCAACGATACCGCCACCAGTCATGCGTTTCAGTTTGTCTTTCCGAATATCGATCAATCATCCGGCGCACGGTTTACCCTCTCTACCGTCGCCCGCAGCGAACTGGTCACCTACTATCATCTCTATGTCAACGATTCGCTGGTGGATGACATTCAGATGGATTTCACCGACCTGGATAGTTACATTTATGCACGGCCCAAGGTCAAATCAAGC
>DAONET010000017.1:46861-48114 GCA_035403225.1 Bacteroidales bacterium
ATCCGGATGGTGGAACCTCTTCAGCAGGATTCCATCTTTAAATTCCGCCTTCCGACCCCGGACCTGCGCGAGTTTATCGCCTTCGACGGCTCCTTCTTCTACCCGGTCAACCCGATCGGACCGGTCGGGAACCAGGATCTGCACGGGACAGATCCGGCACGGCTGGTCATTATCACTCACCCGCTGTTCCTGGAACAGGCTGAACGCCTCGCTGCTTTCCACCGGGAACACGACGGTTTGACCACCCTGGTCGTCACCCCCGCGAAAATCTATAATGAATTCAGCTCGGGACAGCAGGATGTCACGGCTCTCCGTGATTTTATCAAGATGAACTACGATAAAAATTCCGGACAACCCGGGTACGTGTTATTCTTCGGAGACGGATCGTATGACTACAAAAACAGAATACATGGGAATAACAACATGATCCCTGCTTTTCAGTCGGAGGAGTCCTTTAAAACTTCTGCCACTTTTGTGACGGATGATTTTTATTGTGCGCTGGAAAATGGCGAAGGAGCCGATGCTGCCGGTGATCTCGAGATCGGGGCCGGCAGGTTCCCTGTCTCCACGGCCGAAGAGGCAAGGGAAATGACAGATAAGATCATCCATTATTATGATGTCACCGATACCACCTTCGGACCCTGGAAAAATAATGTGACCTTTGTCTGTGATGACGGCGACAACAACCTTCATTTTGACCAGGCCGAGAAACTGACCAAGATCGTCCGGGAAAAGTATCCGGAGTTCAATGTGAACAAGGTTTACAGTGATGCTTACCAGATTGTGGAGATCCCGGGAGGAAACCGTTACCCGGAAGCCAATGAGGCGATCAATAAGGCGGTGAACGACGGGAACCTGGTGATTAATTATACCGGGCACGGCGGTGAAACAAACTGGAGCGAGGAGCAGATCCTGACTTTTCAGGATATCAACAGCTGGACCAACACCGGGAAGCTGCCGGTTTTTGTTACGGCCACCTGTGAATTCAGCCGGTTCGACAATCCCGAACGGTACACGGCCGGAGAGACGATCATCACCAAACCCACTACCGGGGCCATCGCCCTTTATACCACCACGCGCCTGTCCATGGCTCCGTCTAATTTCCGGCTCGATTCTTCCTTCGTACTTCACCTCAGGGAGACCGGCGCCGACGGGAAATACCTGAAAATCGGAGACGCCGTCCGCCTCTCGAAAAATTACAACCTCAACAACGCTTACATCAAGAACTGGGTGCTCCTGGGAGACCCGGCCAT
>DAONET010000017.1:48214-55799 GCA_035403225.1 Bacteroidales bacterium
TCCTTCAAAGACCGGGACAAAACCGGCTTGAATACCCTGCTGATCGCCGATCTTTCTGACATCGACGGAATCAATTCAACCGGACTTGGCTTTGGTCATGAGATCACCATGGTACTGGATGATGACGAGTCGGAGGTGACGGTACTCAACGACTATTTCGAACAGGATCCGGGACGGTATCAGAGCGGTACTGTGACGTATCCGATGACCGGTCTGACGATGGGGATGCATACGTTGACCTTGCGTGCCTGGGATTTGTTCAATAATTCCTCGGAAAAAACCATTCATTTCTTCGCTTACAGCGATTCCTCGCTGACCGCTACCAACGTCATGAACTTCCCTAACCCGTTCAGCGAGGGGACCACCTTCTCCATCACTCCGAAAACGGGATCGGGAACCATCGGGGTGACCATCGAGATATGTTCCCTGATTGGACAACCTGTCACCACCTTGAATTTTGCCTATGAATCAGCGGCAGACGGGCCGGTGACGTACTACTGGAATGGAACGAACGGCAACGGCGAAAAACTGAGAAGTGGACTCTATCCTTACCGGGTGACCCTCACCGGACAGAACGGGATGGAGACCAGGACTTCGGGGAAATTGGTGATTATCCGTTAAAATGAGAGGAAAAATTCCGTTTTTTCTTTGGTCAAACAATATGCGGAAATTTTATTCGTTAAATTTGCATCCTTTTCATGACTTTAACCATAATATTTTAATGAGAAACAGTAAGTTCTTTTTTGCGTTGATTCTTGGATGTGTTTTATTGATAAACACTGCCTCTGGACAAAAAAACGTTATCACCACTGCCGTCCCTTTCCTGACGATCACTCCTGATGCACACGCCGGCAGTATGGGCGGGGTTGGAGCTGCCACTACCCCTGATGCTTATTCCATCTACTGGAATCCGGCGAAATATGCCTTTATTGAGAAAGATTTCGGCGTGGGGATCAGCTACGTCCCCTGGTTAAAGAGCATGGTGAATGATATCGGGTTGGCTTCGTTTGCGATCTTTAAACGTTTAGGCGATAAACAAGCCATTGCCGGGAGCCTTCGCTATTTTTCACTAGGGGAGGTCCAGTATACCGATGAAAATGGTTACGACCTGGCTAAAGTGAAACCCAATGAATGGACCATCGATGCTACCTATTCCCGGAAATTTTCACGCTCGTTCTCCGGAGCCGTGGCCGGACGTTTCATATATTCTGATCTTGTCCAGTTAGATAATCAAAATAATGGTATGCAACCCGGCACCTCTGTCGCCGCAGACATTTCTGTGTATTATCATCATGAACTTGAAATAAAAGGACTGCAAAGCGCCTGGATCAGCGCCGGCCTCGATATTAGTAACATTGGATCCAAAATTTCTTATAATAAGAATAGTACTTATAATGACTTCATTCCGACTAATCTTAGGATCGGCCCTACCTTCACCATGGATCTGGACGATTATAACCGCCTTTCTTTCTCCTTTGACCTGAACAAGTTGTTGGTTCCCAGTTCCCCAGTTTCTACCGTTTCGCCTATCCGTGGGATTCTGGAATCATTTTCTGATGCTCCCGGAGGGTTTTCTGAGGAGGTTAAGGAAATTTCCGTTTCTGTTGGCGCCGAATACTGGTATAACAAGTTGTTCGCCTTAAGAGGCGGCTACTTTTATGAAAACAAGGATAAAGGCGACCGTCAGTTTTTTACCATGGGCGCCGGTATAAGGTATAATGTCTTCGGACTTGATTTCTCGTATCTGGTTCCGGTGACATCTCTCAGCCCCTTGCAGAACACGTTGCAGTTTACCCTGCTGTTCAACTTTGAACCTGTTAAAAAGGGGAAGTCGGGATCTAATTAAACAACCATGGCTTTCCGCATCGGATTTGGATTTGATACGCACCGGCTGGTGAGTGATCATCCTTTCCTGTTGGGCGGCATTCCCATCGAACACTCCAAAGGCGCTTCGGGTCATTCCGACGCCGATGTGCTGATCCACGCCATCTGCGATGCTATGCTCGGCGCTGCTGCCTTGCGCGATATCGGTATGCAATTTCCCGATACTTCTCCCGAGTTGAAAGGGATCGACAGCAAGATCCTCCTGGCGCGGACATTAGCCCTGGTGAAAGAGAAAGGGTATTCCATCGGCAACATCGATTCCACCATCGTCCTGCAGTCACCCAGGATCAACCCGTATATTCCGGAAATGGTCCGCACCCTGTCAGGGGTTCTCGGGATAACAGAAGACCAGCTGTCCATCAAAGCCAAGACCAGCGAGAAACTTGGTTTTATCGGACGCGAAGAAGGCGTTTCTGCCTACGCTGTTGTGCTTCTTACCGATTGATCACTCTGCCGAAGGAGCGAAGATATCTACCTTGAAATCCACCGCCTTCATTTTCTTTCCGGCCGGATTCCATAAATAGATTTTAAAGAGGGCATCGCGGTTGGTGATCACGGGAGTGTTCAGCGCGAACCTGACAGTGCGGTACCTGGTGGTATCCTGTACCGGGATGTCGTTGACAGGGAAGCCGTACCAGAAATCCCGGATCGAATCTGTCTTAAAGATGCTCACTACCATCATGATCTTGTTCCCGGCGCCGGGTTCGAGGTCTTTTGCATAGAAACGGCCGGAAATAAAATAGCGGCCGGGAAGACGGGGCAGGAGAGAAGCCTGCAGGACGGGCCCGGAGCCAAATTCCGTGGCGGAGTCAAGAAGGGATTGCCGCTCGGCATAACTGAAACAGGGATGAGAGAGGTCGGTCCCGTACCAGGGAATATCCTGCGATCCGCCGAGGGAATTCCGATAGGCGTCCCCGGTTTTGAGAAACACATATCCGTATTTTTCACGGTCCATGTTGAAGGGATGAAGGATATGCCGGGAGTACTGCCAGGTCTGGATCATGTTCAATAGGACGCATAGGAGGGCGGCAACGAGGAAGATGGCGTTTCGTGCGGGTTTCAGACGACCGGCAGTCACGACAAACAGGATGGCGAAAAATCCGTAAAACTCAATCATCGGACGCATGCCGAATCCGTCGCCATAATACCAGTTCCACCAGGAAGCGATCATCCAGGTAAGGATCAGGAAAAAGAGGAGGGCGGTGAAAGACCTGAACTTATCTTTCCGCCACAAAAACAGGATGGCTGAGAGGCTGAGCAGTGTCAGCGGAGTATAGATGAACAACCCCTTACGGAACCCGAAAAGCACGGAAACGATCTCCGGGTGCAGGAACCGGAACCCTTCATGCTGATACGGCCATATGCCGGCGGAACCGGTCTGAAGAAACCACAGCAACGGCTGGATGAGGAGTACCGGCAACATGGGGAGAAGAAACGCTTTCAGCGAAGAAAGTCTGAACAGCTCTTTCAGACACGCCCGGGTTTGTCCGGCAGATCCGGCGAGAAAGGGAACCAATGCGACGATGATGCCGTTCACCGGACGCACGAGGATGACAATACCCAGGAAAAGTCCCGACAAGGCCAGGTTACGGCGGACGGAGGATTGCATCCACCGGAGGGTAAAAAAGAGAAACCCGTTGATGGCAAAGAATGAATACACGTGTGACATCAACGGCTGATGAACGGTATAAAACAAAAGGTTGGTCCCGAAGGTGAACGCGATCAACGTGAAAGCGATGATGGCCTGGTTCGACGTATAATACTCCAGTATCTTTTTCAGGAAAAACAACCCGGCCAGCAGGTAAAACAACGCGGCCAGTCCTGCCATCAGCTGAAACACGAACGAATACCCGTCAACCGGACTGCCGGTTACCAGGGCGATGCCGGTCGCCAGGCAGAAGAACGGGCTTTGCAGCAGCGCCACTCCGGCAAAATACTTATTCATGGTATGGGAGCCGGCCTGCACCAGGTATTCGGGGACATAATCGGGATTTCCGATAACCCTTCTCTCGGCGGCTGACGAACTGTCAAACCCCGGGTCGCCATAAAGGATCAGCGCCGGCAGATACGCGTAATATCCACGACCGTCGCTGTCAATCACAGAAGTCCATCCCCGCCCGCTTCCGGCCGGTGAACGGTCGATGACGAAAAGGGCTGTCAGCGCGAGAAAGATAAGGAAGAGAGCAACGTTGGGCAGTGTTTTCCGGGTCATACAAGAAGTCCTGAAATTTAAACCTTCAAAGATACTATTCTTAAGGTTTGGAAAATCAATTCTTTTACTTACCTTTGCACTCCATTTTTTAAACCAAAAACCATTAAAAACAAGAAAAATGTTAAAACAGTATGAAACCGTTTTCATTATGACTCCCGTTTTGTCTGATGAACAGATGAAGGAAACGGTAGAAAAGTATCTGAAGTTCCTCAAGGCGAAAGACGCCGAGATCATTTTCGAGGACAACTGGGGACTTAAAAAACTTGCTTATCCCATCATGAAGAAAAGCACGGGTTTTTATCAGCTGATTGAATTCAAGGCTGACCCGTCCATCATCAAAGAATGGGAAGTGACATTCAAACGCGACGAACGGATCCTCCGGTTCCTGACCGTAGCTCTCGACAAGTATGCCATTGCTTACAACGAAAAGAAACGTAACAAGGCAAAAGTGGAGAAAAATCAGTAATTGTCGAACGATTAAAATGAAAAGCAATGAGTGCACAACAAGCAGGTGAAATTAAATATCTGACCCCGATAGCGGTTGATACCAAAAGGAAAAAATACTGCCGTTTTAAAAAGAGCGGGATCAAATACATCGATTATAAAGATGCTGACTTCCTTCTGAAATTCGTAAACGAACAGGGAAAGATCCTTCCCAGAAGGATTACCGGTACTTCTACCAAGTACCAGCGGAAAGTGGCCCAGGCAATTAAAAGGGCGCGCCACCTTTCTTTAATGCCCTATGTAGCTGACTTATTAAAGTAAGAGGGAGGATAAACATGGAAGTTATTTTGAAACAAGATGTTGCGAACCTCGGTTACGCAAACGAGAAGGTAAATGTGAAACCCGGTTATGCCAGGAATTTTCTGATTCCCCAGGGAATCGCTATCCCGGCCACTGCGACCAACATGAAGATTCATGCAGAAAACATGAAGCAGAAAGCCTTCAAGGAAGAAAAGATCCGCAAGGAAGCTGAAGAACTGTCAAAAGCGCTGAAGAACATCACGGTGAAGATCGGGGCAAAAGCCGCTGAATCAGGCCGTATCTTTGGTTCCGTTAACGCTATCCAGATCGCCCAGGCGCTGAAGGATCAGTTCAACTTCGATATCGACCGCAAAAAGATCATCGTCGATCAGGAACACATTAAGGAACTGGGAACTTACAAGGCCAAGATCAACCTGCACAAGGAAGTGAGCAGCGAGATCAGCTTTGAAGTATTCGCGGAATAACCGTATCATTCCCTTTTTCATTATTTTTATCCCGGGAACTAACCTCCCGGGATTTTTTTTATGATTTCCAGAAACCAGATAAAATTCGTCCATTCTCTTCACCTTAAAAAGGAACGGGAGCATACCCGGCAATTCCTGGTGGAAGGATCGAAAGGGGTTCTTGAAGCCTTGTCGGGCCCGTTTGAGATCATAGCGCTGTACGCGTTACCCGAATGGATAGCCGGTCACACAGGACTGATCCTCCCGGCCGGTTTGCAACCAGAGGCAGTCGCCCTTTCCGAGATGGAACGCATGACTGCTTTGTCGACACCCGGCCCGGTCATCGCCGTGTTGAAGATGAGAGAGGCGGATCCGAAAGTGACGGACTCTTTCGCAGGACTGACCCTGGTCCTGGATGAGATACAGGATCCGGGGAACCTGGGGACGATCATCCGCATCGCCGATTGGTTTGGCATCCGCAGGGTGGTGTGTTCGCCCGGCACGGTTGAGTTTTACAACCCGAAAGTGATCCAGGCAACCATGGGTTCTTTCTGCCGCGTGGAGGTCGTGGATACTGACCTCTCTGCCTTGTTCGCCCGGCCGACATGCCCGAAAAAAATTTACGGCACCTTCCTCGAAGGAAAGAATATCTACAACCAGGAACTGTCAGAAACAGCAATGATCATCATCGGAAATGAATCACGCGGGATATCCCCCGCCGTGGAAAAGTTTGTCACCGATAAAATTACCATCCCCTCTTATCCGTTAACATATGATGAAGAAAAACACGCCGAATCACTTAATGCTGCGATCGCCACGGCCGTTGTATGTGCCGAATTCAGGCGAAGGTTCCATCCTCCGGTGGCTGATGGTCATGACACTCATGCTCACGATTCCCGCTATAACCAGCGCCCAGGAAGATTTTCTCAACGAAAACCGGACGTATAACCAATCCATCCACAGCATCGTCCTGCATAAGGAGGGGTTTGATATGTCGGCGCCGGTCCTGCAACTCAACTCGACGGGGACGCTGCTGCTATCGTTCGATGTGCTGGGGGAAGAACAACCGGATTTTCGCTTTACCATCCGTCATTGCGAAGCCGATTGGTCCACTACCCCCGAACTGCTGCCGTCAGCTTACATCTCCGGCCTTTTTGAAGATGATATCGTGGAACAGGCCACCTCGTTTAACACCACCACATTATATACCCACTATTCCCTGACGTTTCCTTCCCGGAATATGCAGCCCCGCCTTTCGGGTAATTACCTGCTGATCGTCTATGCCGACGACCCGGCTCAGCCCGATTTCACCTGTCGCTTTATGGTTACGGAGCCTTCCTCGGTATCCATACAGGGGGCCGTGACCCAGTCGGACCGGCTTGAAGAACGCTTTACACATCAGCAACTGAATTTTAAAGTGGATATGGATGGTTTCCCACTCATGGATCCCAAGCGGGAAGTGAAAGTGGTGGTCCTCCAAAACGACCGGTGGGATAATGCCTTGTATGTCGGGAACCCACGGTTCGTAAGAGGTTCCGAACTGGATTATTCCTATGATGAAAATAACTCGTTCGGGGGCGGAAATGAATTCAGGACACTGGATATGAAGAGTTTACGCACGCAGTCGATGCGTATCAGGCGGATAGAATGGAACGGCGCGTACGATGTCCGGATGCTGGAAGATGTAAACCGTTCAACGAAAAATTATGTTACCGAGCCCGATATCAACGGACGGATGTTGATTAAAAGCGACGATAACGTGAAGAACAGCGATGTGGAAGCCGACTATGCCCGTGTTCACTTTTCTTTCCCGGGCGGGCCGCCGGAATCAGGAAAGCGGATCTATCTGTTGGGAGCCCTCACGAACTGGAACATGGGTGTCAACAATGAAATGGTGTATAACCCGGTCTCCAGAAAATACGAGGGGACATTGTGGCTCAAACAGGGTTTTTATAACTATATCTATGTGACGAAAGAAGATGGGAACCCGGCTGGCGACGCTGCTTTCACAGAGGGGAACCACTGGGAAACGGAGAACCAATACATGGTGCTGGTCTATCTCCATGAACTCGGCGGATTGTACGACAGGTTGATCTCCCTCGGAGAAATTAACAGCCGGGAACAGTAAAACCTTTTTCCGGTTTTGAAATTTGAAATAGAATTGATACCTTTGCACCCTCTTTCGGGAGCTTAGCTCAGCCGGTTCAGAGCACCTGCCTTACAAGCAGGGGGTCACAGGTTCGAATCCTGTAGCTCCCACAAGGATTCTCCGGAAAATTTT
>DAONET010000018.1:0-26668 GCA_035403225.1 Bacteroidales bacterium
ACAAGACTGTTCCCATGTCCTGTTCCTTCCAAATCAAAATGGCGGGGTTTAAGTTTCTCTTTTACCATGACGCACTATCCTAAGACAAGTATACTGCTTTTTGAGGAACAAATGATATTTTTGACAAAAAATTGAGATGAATCTTTCCCGATTTACAGGGTTGATGGATGAACTGAACCGGCAGTTGAAAGAACCATTGCCAGGGCCGGAAGCGCAGCTCCGGATGGTATCTCTGCCACGTATCCGGCAAATGATGACGGGTATGCTTCCGGGGAAGCCGAAACCCAGCAGTGTTTTATTGTTACTTTATCCCCACCACGATGAAGTGTACACGGTTTTTATACGGCGGCAGCAATATAATGGGGTTCATTCGGGGCAGATTTCTTTGCCGGGAGGTCAGCGAGAGAAAGAAGACCGTGATGCCGAGCAAACAGCGTTAAGGGAAGCTCACGAGGAAATCGGTATTGATCCCGGCCGTGTCAGGATACTCGGGAAACTCACCAACCTCTATATTCCCCCGAGCAATTTTATGGTCTCCCCTTTTGTCGGTTATATGAATGCGCGGCCGGTGTTTGTAATCGATCCCGCTGAAGTAAAGCGAACGATAGAGGTGAAAATTTCCGAATTATTGCTGGAATCGAACATCCGGGAGGAGACATTCATCGTAAGAAATAACCTGACGGTCACGGCGCCTGCCTATGTGATTGGGAAAGAAAAGATATGGGGAGCAACCGCTGCCATCATATCCGAATTCTGCGAAGTATATCGCCGTATCGGTCAGAAGCAAGAGCAGTTTTGATTAATCCGCAGCAGTAAAAGCGAAGGCAGAAGGGATTCTCCCGGCTTTGAACGATCTCAGGAGGGCTCCGGTAGCGGGACTGTATTCGTAGACTTTCCCGTTCTGAACATAATCACCGGCATCAGTAACCCAAATGGTTCCATTACAAGGATTAATATCCAATCCATAGAGATTACTGCCGGAGGTTTCAATGAAAGGCGTTTCGGGAAGAGCTGTCGAGGTAACGGGCATTCTGCAGATACCTTTATTCAGGAAATACAGTGTGTCTTTACCGGGATTGATGCAAAGACGGGAAGGAACTGTTCCGTCAGACGGGAAAGTATACTTCTTTTCCACCTGGCGAAGGTTCGGGTCGATTCTGTAAAGAGCAGGTTTTTCAACTCCATCCCAGCCACCGGTACAGAGAACCCAAATCTTATCCTTTTTATCGATCACCATGCCTACCGGTTCTTTTCCGGTAACGATGCTGTCAATAATCTGATCTTCCTTTGCACTAATTACATAAACCTTGGGGTGACGAGCATCCGTGGCTTGGTTGAATTGTCCGATGGAGGTAACAAAAACATACTGATTGTACCTGATCATCTTTTCCGTCCAGTCGCTGGTGGGGATATTACCTGTGACTTCCAGGGATTTCAGATTCAGGATGGAGATGTTTCCGTAAAGGTTTGTTACATAAGCCTTGGAAGAGTCGATGATTTCCATATAACGCGGGGCGTTGAACCCTTCGATCGTTTTGACGGAAGTAAAATCGGTGAGGGAAACCACTTCGATTTTCCCGGAATTATTCACCACGATAAAGCCTTTGCCGTTAAAGATGTTCATCGATTCGGCCACATCGCCGAGCGAGCGTTTGTTTACCGTATTGAAAAGATCATCGACTACCGTTTCAGTTCCATAATCGAAAAAAGTCACTGAAGCATTGCCCCAGTTGAAATTTCCTTCGTTCAAAACGAAACAACCATCGCTGAAAGTGATTGTACTATCGGGAGGATCAGGAGGATCGACTTGCTGTTCACGGATCGGGTCCTTGCTGCATGATACGAAAGTCATCGTTGCGGCAAGAGCAGCAAATGTACTGAGGATTATATAACGAAAATTAATACGAAATGTGTCGATCACTATTTCTCTGTTAAAATGAATCTTTCAACCCGGCTTATTTTTTAAACTGTCCCCGCAAAGTAATCCCGTAATTTCTCCCCGGCATCGGACGGTCGACAATTGATTGATAATCCAAGTCAAAAAGATTATTAATTTCCAGTTGTAAAGATAAGATAATATTTTTCAGGTTTATATTTTTTCCGAAGAAAATATTAGACAAGTTATAACCAGGCATATAGGTCTCATTATCCGTACCGGTATACCGGCGGCTGGTATAAACAAAGTTATAAGTTACATAGAAGGTTTTCCATCCTGCATTAATAGTTGAATTAAAAGAATGCACGGGGATGTAAATCAATTGTTTGCCTTCCTGGTCTTGTGTTGTTGCCTCTGATTTTTCATTCGTGGATCTGCAATAAGTGTAGTTGCTGTTCAGGCCTGCAGCCCATTTTCTGATCTGGTATTTCAGGGTAATACCGGCTTCGATACCTCTGGCGTGAACCGTTGCCAGGTTAACGGGCTTCCACAGGTACGAATTTCCTTCAGTAGGTTGCCAGAGGATCAGGTTGGTAATCCAGGAATAGTATCCGGTCAGTTCTCCTTCCATAAACAAATGATTCTCGGCGGTAAGGAAGTTGAAGACATTTCCTGCTTCAACCATGACATTTTGTTCCTGTTTAAGGTCAGGGTTGCCGGATTTGTACCAATATTTATCATTCAAGGTAGGCATCCGGTAATTTCTTGAGACGTTTGCCGACATCGACCAATTGAATTTTTTCAGCGGTTTATATTGGATTCCACCGGCAAAGGTGAAAGGCATCAAATCGCCGTCAACCAGATCTTCCCGGAGCACCAGAGAAAGTTTAATTTTTTTCGATGCGTGGTACACAATTTCACCAAAGAGGCCGGCATTGGTTCTTGTCTTGACATCCTCATAGCTATCGGAATCTACCAGGTCATAGGTGAAATCGATGCCCGGTTTGATGGTCAGATTTCTGATACCTACCCAATTGAAACGAATCCGGTTGACGGAGGAGTAATATTTATGAATATATTCCACGGAATCACGGTAGTTCATATAATCATCGATGAGAGCTGATCGGACGGTTATATTATACTTTTTCTCCAGGAACTTATATTCAACGATTCCCCTCAGCGATTTATCTTCTTCCTCGGGATCATAGATGTTTTCGGAGCTGATATTCGGAGGTATTTGCCGGTAATTGTTGCTATACCACATTTTGAGGGAAAGAAAATGCTTTCGACCCATCCGGAAAAACAGATCCTCGGAAAGTCCATATTGGTGGCAAGCCGCATTGGTTTGTCTTTCAACTTTGTTACTGTCCGTATTGTTGTACTCGAAATTATTCAGGGAGGTTGAGAAATTGGCTTTTGTCAGTGACTGAAAATGCTGAGTGCCGGACGCAACGTTCAGGGTTGTCTTGTAGGTATCAAAGGATGCGAAAGATTGAGCAAGATCGATATTTAGCCGGTTATTCCAATCAGCCTCACTGACCAGGTTGATAATTCCGCCAAAAGCCCCGCTGGAATTGAATAATCCGGCACCTCCGTAAATGATCTCGATGCCGTCGAATTGTGAAACAGGCAGGATGGCCAGGTCAGTTTGTCCCATCATGGGGGAATTCAGGGAGATGCCGTTCCATTCCACCTGAGTATGGTGAGCAGAGGTGCCGCGGAATGAAGGTGTTGCCAGGCTCCCATTTCCGTAAGTCTTGATAAAAATGGATGAATACTTTGACAGGAGTGTTGAAAGGTCTGCATTTAAGTTTTGCACAAGGATGGTACTGTCAATTCTGACTTTTTTAAATCCATTATTATTCACCGGATAATTGCCAATGACCTCAAATTCTTTCAATTTAAGGGTATCTGCAATTTTTTGGGCATGAAGTATTCCCGGGCAAAGGAACAGGCAACCAAGAATGAAAGGGGAAATACCGTATTTGCTGATTCTTAACAATGGATTCCGGTTCTTCTCAACATTACTTTTTCAACACTTTTTGAGTCAATATGCTCCCATCCGGAAACAATGCCTGGAAGAGATAAAGTCCTGCAGGAAAATCTGCCATTCGGATTTTGGTGGTATGATTGACAGTGAGCCGGTCTATGATCGGTTGCCCGCTCATGGATTGAACAGTCAGGATAAAGACGGGTTGATCGCCGGAAACAGAAATGTAATCGGTAGTAGGATTCGGGTAAACCAAAAAGGCAGTGTTTTCGGAGAGATTCTCCGTAGATTCTGCGCTGATGTTGATCACGCCCACTGCATCCAGGTCGAATCCGCACGAGTGGAATGGTGTCGGCCAGGGTTCATTCACGATGGTACCGCGTGAGTCATAGGAGGCGAATTCGGGTTGAATACACCCTATTGCATCGACGAGGCGGATATGGGTAATGTGGTTGACATTGATATCCGAGCTGTCTTTGATATCCTCGAGGTCGAACGGTGTCCCAAAAAGCCTGCGGTACTTGCCGGCGAAGTTGTTGATCAGGGTAGCATCAATGGAGCCGAAGGTAGACACTTGTGAAGTGGTTGGGGTATTGGAGATGGCAGGGAAGCGGACAAAACGGGTTCCATCGGAGCTGGCTTCAACGAAAGCAAGTTCCAGGAAGGTATCGTTCAGGCTGTTTTCGAATACCGCAAAATCAGGTCCGGAGCCATTTCCAATGACCACGGGAAAAGTAAGGATTGCAGATCCGCCATCGCCGAGGCTGACCACGCTATCATCAGGGTGGCCAATCCCATATTCATCTTCGCCATAATAAGCCCTGTTATTACCCAGGTATGTAATAGTGGTATCGGAAATATTAACGAATCCTCTGGTAACCTCGCAACCGGTAGCCCAGGATTTAAAGCAAGAGCTGTCGTGAGGGATAGCCGTCGTTCCATTGACACCGGCAGGAGGCGGGAACTGGGCGCTGGCAGCCACTGATGTCAGTATAAATCCAAAAATTAAAAAATTCCGAATCGACATGGGATAAAATAAAAAACGCCCCCTGCTTCAAGGCGCAGAGGGTCGTCTCAGGTTCATGACTATTTCTTAATAAATTTCCGGGTCAGTGTTTCCTTATCCGTTTTCAGTGTCAGAAAATACAGTCCTGAAGGAAAATCTGAGCAATTGATCACGGAGACATCCATTCCGTTTCCTTCTGCACTGTAAACTTTTCTTCCGGTAAGGTCCATGACAGAACATTCTTTCACCGTTCCTTGTCCAAAATACTGAATCCTCAGGAAATCAGAAGTAGGATTCGGGTACATGCTGACCGAGGAGGTGGCGGATGGGTTATCATTTGTTCCGGCAGGAACACGATAATCGAGTGCGATGGCATCAGGGTTGATTCCGGTATTAAAAGAAGTAAGCGAGTCACCGGCTGTGTTGAACACCACGCAAATGCCCCAGGAAACCTGGTTGCTTACATTCACATACAGTTGATCATTGACATAGTCGACGGATCCGGTGGTGATAAATACGTGGCCTGATGATCCGGGATCGCTGACCAGAGCGGTATCCACAAGTTGTTTGGAATTCATGTTAAAGACACCGATTCCTTCATCAACTTTAAGGTAAAGCAAGCTGTCGATGAAACCAAGACCGTTAGAGAGGGCATGGGTAAAGGGGTAGGTGTTCTGGCTATGTGAATACACGTTATAGCAGCTGATACTCCCGGTGGTCCCGCCGTAAGGGGTGCGGTTGATCGAGAAGATATTTCCGCCATAGTTATACAGGTCGAAGATACCGACGGCACCGGTGCCCAGGTTGATCTCACGAACAACGTCCCAGCCATTGGGGGTGATCACGGCCAGCTTGCCTTCGGAGCCCATGTAACCGCCGTTGACAGCCACAAACACGGAATCTTTGGTGCAGGTGATATCGCCGCATTCACCCGAGATAAACTGGATCCGGTCAAGAAGGGCAAGTGAACCGGCATCAAGCACTTCCATGAAAAAGCGAACGATGGGATATTGTTTAGAGACAAGCAGTTTATCGTTGAATAATCCCAGGCAGGCAATCCCGGAATCAGCGATGGCTGCAACACGCTGGTAGGTATTGATATCGTATTTAACGATAGAATCCTGTGCAGCTACATATGCATAATCTCCGGAAATGAGGATATCCTGAACCGACTGAGTTTTAATGGTATTAAAAATACTGGTATTATGTGTTGAAGGATCATACTTCATCATATTAACATAATCGGAATATGGAGGGGTCATTTCGAATTTGCCGCCTATCCCGATAAGAACCTGATTCACCCATTCAGCCCGTTGTGCCGTACCCATCATGGGAAGAAGCAAGATTGTTCCAAAGAAAACAGCGAGAATAAAATTCTTTTTCATAAAAGTCCGTTTTTTGATGGTTTTGGAACAAAGATACTATTTTTTTTATGCGGGAGCACTTATTTTGAGTATTTTTGAAGTAGCCAATTTTAATATGTCAGTCATGAAGCGGTTTGTTCGTTTTTCTTTTGCCCTTCTGTTGTCCGGACTCATCTGCCTGATAGGCATGACCGGATGCTCCGGATCGGAGAAAACAATGTGCCAGCGGGATAATACCTATAAGAAACATGCAAATCTGAACAATCGTTCAAAATATTCTTCCCGGTACAATTTTAAGGCAAAAGCTGCGAGAAAAGACTATGTAGTCAAGAATAAAAGGTCCGGGAGACGGTATTAGTTGCCGTACGATTCTTTATTCTTCCTTGAAAAAAGCCTCATGCCCGGGATAAAACAACTGTTCCCGGGCTTTTTTGCTATCATAGGTAAAGTAAGTAACCAGTGCATTTGCGCACAGTACGTTATCCGCATCATAGAGATTTACTTCAATATCGGCCAGATTCCTGCGCATTTGTATGCATTTGGCCCGAAGGGTAATGGGACCGTTTTCGACATGGATACTTTTCCGGTAGCGGACCTGCATATTGGAAGTGAACCCGGTCGTTTGTAGTTTCGTATAGACCACCCAGCTGGCAATTTCATCCATCAAAGCCGCCTGGATTCCACCATGCAGGAGATTTTTATATCCCTGGAATTCCGGCCGGGGATGCCAGACGGAAACGATCTCATCTCCGTCGTCATAAAAAGTAAGTTTAAGTCCGATAGGATTATCGTGACAGCATCCAAAGCAATGATACCCTTTCTGTGAAGAGAAGGGATTGGAAATTTTCTTCATTGATTATTTTGAAACGCCGTTTTTGAACCGTTCCGATTTCGCCTTTTTTCCGGTTTCATCGAATTCGATCCATTCACCTTCTTTTATCCCTTTGACGTACTGGCCCTGGATTTTGACAACGCCATTGCGGTAAAATTCTTTGTAAGGTCCTTCCAGCAGGTTATTGGCATAATTCGAGACAGACTGGGTGGTGTCGTTTTCATAAAAAGTGCGCTGCATTCCGTCGAATTGCCCATTCTGGTAATTATACATGGCGATCATCCGGCCGAGTTTATTGTACCATTTTGACGGACCGCTTTTCAGATTATCTTTATAATAGGACTCTTCCTGAATTTTACCCGACTCATAGAAGATTCGGTATAAGCCATCCAGTTTTCCCATGTTATACGACATTTCTTTCTGAGGATAATCGCTGGCAGGGGCATAATAAACGCAAAGTCCGTTGAGGATGCCGTCTTTATAGTTTTCCATGCCGGTAAGTTTCGATTTCCGGTCAAACTGAAGTGAGAGACCGTCTTTGACTCCGTTTTTCCATGTTTCGAGTTTGAAGATCAGATCGTTTGAAAGAAATGTAACCCAGTTACCGTCTTTCTTGCTATCATTATAATAACCCTGGTTGGTATATTCCCCGTTCCGTTCAACCCAGAATCCTATTTTAAGATTTTTCTCGTTCATTCTGTTCAGAGAATCGCCCGGAAGATAGATCATGGGTGTTTGTGCAAACTGCAATAAAGGAAGCATCAGGAAAGCGATCAGAAAAGAAATTTTCAAGGTTTTCATAGGTATCATTTTTTTTACAAAAATAGTTTATTCTGCAAAAAGATCATATGCCGTGGCCCCGGTGATGGTGGCCTTATAAAAACGGCCGGGAGTGATTTTATTGCCCGAAGGCTGTATAATAACTTCATTATCTACTTCCGGGGAGTCAAATTCCGTGCGGCCTGTAAAGTGGTCACCTTCTTTACGGTCCACCAGGATGTTGATTTGTTGTCCGATGAGATGTCGATTCTTTTCCAGGGAAATTTCTTCCTGGAGTTGCATCAGTACCTCGGCCCGGTGTTCTTTGACGGATTGGTCCAGGTCATCTTTTAGCCGGAAAGCGGATGTTCCTTCTTCAGCCGAATAGGTGAACACTCCTACCCTTTCGAACCGGGAAGTGCGGATGAATTCTTTCAGCTCTTCAAATTCTGCTTCTGTCTCACCGGGATATCCGACGATGAAGGTTGTGCGGATGGCTACGCCCGGGACTCTTTCCCGGATGAGATCCACCAGGTGGCGGGTCTTTTCGCCGGTCAGGCCGCGTTTCATTGAACGGAGAATGCGGTCATTAATGTGCTGAAGGGGGATATCGATGTATTTGCAAACTTTTTCTTCTGTCCGCATGACTTCGAGCAGATCTAACGGGAAGCCGCGCGGGTAGGCATAATGCAGCCGGATCCATTCTATACCCTTGACCTGTGTCAGTTTCTTGACGAGGTGAGCGATGCGCCGTTTCCCATAGAGATCAAGACCGTAGTAAGTTATATCCTGTGATATCAGGAGGAGTTCTTTCACACCTTTAGAAGCCAGCAGTTCTGCTTCCCTGACGATTTCTTCTTCGGTCCGGGAGGTATGAGCGCCGCGGATGCCGGGGATGGCGCAGAAGGAGCATTTACGGTCGCAGCCTTCGGCGATCTTCAGGTAAGCAAAATGACCGGGAGTAGTGAGGTGTCGTTCGCCAAGCAGTTCTTTCCGGAAGGTGCCTTCGGCGGCTTTCACTACCTCGGACATCTCATCGACCCCGAAAAAGCCGTCCACTTCCGGGATATCGGTGGCCAGCTCCTGCCGGTAACGTTGGGAGAGGCATCCCATGACCAGCAGTTTGCCGATCTTTCCTGTTTTCCGGGCTTCGGCAAATTGAAGGATGGTATCGATGGATTCTTCTTTCGCGTCACCGATAAAACCGCAGGTGTTGATGATTACGATATCGAAGTGCGAGATGCCTGAAGGGTCGAAATGGATATGGATGTCATCGCCTTCGAGTTGCCTCATCAGCTGTTCGCTATCGACGAGGTTTTTCGCACATCCCAGTGAGACGATGCCGATATTTTTCTTATGTGAACGGGTTTTCAAGGAAAGGTATTAACTAAACAAGCTGTCCACGAATTCAAACCGGTTGAAAACCCGGAGGTCTTCCAGTCCCTCCCCTACGCCGATATATTTAACGGGGATCTTAAACTGATCGGAGATCCCGATGACGACACCGCCTTTGGCAGTTCCGTCGAGTTTGGTGAGAGCGAGGGCATTGACTTCGGTAGCGGCGGTGAACTGTTTTGCCTGTTCGAAAGCATTCTGTCCGGTGCTGGCATCAAGGACCAGCAGCACTTCGTGCGGAGCATCGGGGATCAGCTTGGTCATGACCTTACGGATCTTCGACAACTCATTCATCAGGTTGATTTTATTATGGAGACGTCCGGCAGTATCGATGATCACCACGTCGGCATTCCGGGCGATGCCGGCTTTCACTGTCTCGAAAGCTACAGAGGCCGGGTCGGCGCCCATGCCCTGGGAGATGATCGGCACATCAACCCGGTCGGCCCAGATCTTCAACTGATCGACGGCGGCTGCCCGGAAGGTATCGGCTGCCCCCATCAGGACAGACTTTCCGTTTTGTTTGAATTGATAAGCCATTTTCCCGATGGTGGTGGTTTTGCCAACGCCGTTGACGCCAACGACCATGATGACATAAGGTCTTTTTCCTTCGGGGATCGTGAATTCCGAAAAATCTTCCACGCTGTTTTCCAGCAGGAGACCGGCGATTTCTTCTTTCAGGATACGGTTCAGATCCTCCGTTCCGACGTATTTGTCAGTGGCGACCCTTTTCTGCAGACGTTCGATGATCCTGACGGTAGTCTCCACGCCGACATCCGAAGTAACGAGCACCTCTTCGAGATTGTCCAGGAGTTCATCATCCACTGTGGATTTTCCAACAATGGCTTTGGATATCCTGGTGAAGATGGAAGATTTTGTTTTCTCCAATCCTTTGTCCAGGCTCGCTTTTTTATCTTTGTTGAAAATGCCGAAGAGACCCATTGAACCGGTTTGTATTTATCTTAAACAAAAAAAGCTTTTTTCTCAGGAAAAAAGCTTTCATGATCATTTCGTACGAAAATTAGTTCTCCTTTGTTGCGAGGAAGTCTTTAACCTGATCATTGGCAACAATGGTTTCCTTAAAGGTGTATGCTCCGGTTTTCGGCGAGCGCAACATGCGGATCACCTTGGTAAAATCTTTTCCTGTCGAAGCCTTGAACGATGCAACTACTTTCTTTGCCATTTCCGGTAATTATTTAATTTCTTTATGAACTGTTACTTTCTTCAGATACGGATTATATTTCTTGATTTCCAACCGTTCCGGAGTGTTTTTCTTGTTCTTGGTAGTGATATACCTGGAAATACCGGGGACACCGCTGCTTTTCTGCTCTGTACACTCCAGGATAACCTGAATCCTCTGATCTTTACTTTTCTTAGCCATTTCTAAGCTGGTTTATAATTCGGAGTGCAAAAGTAATGGTTTTTAATGAAAACACAAAATTTTTACAGCCGCAATTTGTAATTTTGTCTCATGTCTTCCTGGCAGCCATATTTGAAAGGGTTCAAAGCCTACCTTCAGCTGGAAAAATCGTTATCGGGGAATTCCGTTGATGCATACCTGCACGATGCCGAAAAGCTTTCGCAGTATCTGGAGATCTCCGGGTTATCGCTTTCACCCGGACAGGTGGAACTCAGCCGATTGCAAGACTTTCTCCAATGGATTGCGGAGTTGGGGATCTCAGCCCGGTCGCAGGCCCGTATCATATCCGGGTTACGTGCGTTTTACAAATATCTGCTGCTGGAGAATGAAGTCGCTGCTGACCCGACCGAGCTGCTTGAGTCGCCGAGGTTGGGCAGGAAACTACCTTCGACCCTCAGCCTGCCGGAAATCGATCAGTTGATACACGCCATCGACCTTAGCACGGATGAGGGGAAACGGAACAAAGCCATACTGGAGACCCTGTACGGTTGCGGGTTGCGTGTATCGGAGCTGGTTACGCTCCGGATATCCAATCTGTTCTTTCCCGATGGTTTTATCCGGGTCATCGGCAAAGGAGACAAAGAGCGGCTGGTACCGGTAGGCGACATCGCGCAGAACGAGATCCGCCACTATCTCACCGACGTCCGTACGCACATTCCGGTAAAAAAAGGTCAGGAAGACATCATTTTTTTAAACCGGCGCGGTAGCGGGCTTTCACGGGTGATGGTATTTACCATCATCAAGAATCTTGCTGAAAAAGCGGGGATACGCAAGAAGATCAGTCCTCATACTTTCCGTCATTCTTTTGCCACTCATCTGGTGGAAGGAGGAGCCGATCTGAGAGCCGTGCAGGAGATGCTGGGGCACGAATCGATTACCACCACAGAAATATATACCCATCTGGATCGGGAGTATCTCCGCAGCACGATCATTCAGTATCATCCCCGAAAATAGACGATCCGGTATTCCCGGTTTATCTGAAAGTCAGCTATTTGAAAGGACTATCCGGTTCCTTGGCCATATGGTTGTATACGATTTTATCTGTCATGGCAGGGAAGAATTTATTCAGCAGGAAAGTTGTTTTTCCGGTGGCTGTAAGGATGAGGGTACGTTTTCTTTTTTCGATGGCATTACAGATATGGCGGGCTGTTTCAGCTGCCGTCACCATCTTTGACTCATCACGAGGGGATTCCCCTTGAGCAGATCCGTCTTTAGCCAGGGCTGTGAACCTGATGTTGGAGGCTGTAAATCCGGGGCAGACGACCAGCACGTGCAGACCCTTCTTGAGGTTTTCGGTCCGGATCACCTCCATGAGGCCCTGCATGGCAAATTTGGAAGCTGAGTAGCCCGACCGGCCGGGAAGACCGCGGAAGCCTGCGACGGAAGATACGCCGATGAGCGATCCTTTTGATTCCAACAAGGCCGGCATGGCATATTTGGAGCAGTAAACAGTGCCCCAGAAGTTCGTATCCATGAGTCTGCGGATCACATTCAGGTCAAGTTCTTCAAAGGTAGCCCTCATAGAGATTCCGGCGTTATTGATCAGGATGTCGATCCGACCGTATTTCCCGATTGCCTGGTTGATGAGGTTTTTACATTGTTCTTCAACAGAGACGTCAGTTTGGACCAGCAGAAGGTCAGCCCCTTTTTTTTTCAGTTCTTCGCCTACTTCGTTGAGCTTATCTATATTGCGGGCGGCAAGCACGAGCCTGGCTCCCCGGCCGGCACACTCGCAAGCAAGCGCTTTCCCGATCCCGGAAGAAGCGCCGGTGATAATTATCACTTTGTCTTTCATATCGGTTGATATCTATTCCTCTTGTCAGCAAAGGTATATTAAAATTGAACAGTCCCGGATTGTTCCTAACTTTGCTTCTCTTCATTTTTATGAAAAACAGAGTATGACGAACAGGGAATTATTTTTTTCGTACCTGGGGTTACCCAGTTTCAACCCTCTCGGGTTGGAGATCGCAAAAGCGGAAGGAATATGGCTATACACACCGGATGGCAAAGCCTATATGGATATGGTATCGGGCATCTCGGTCAGCAATACCGGGCATCGTCATCCGAAAGTGATGGCGGCGATGCGGGATCAGATGGATAAATACCTGCATCTCAGCGTATACGGTGAAATGATTCAGACCCCGCAGACGACACTGGCGCACATGCTGGCTTCTCTCCTGCCCGCCCCTCTTGAATCCGTCTATTTCGTTAACAGTGGCAGTGAAGCCATTGAAGGAGCCATGAAGTTGTCCAAGCGTTTTACCGGACGGCGGGAAGTGATCGCCTTCAAAAATGCATACCATGGCAGCACACAGGGTGCATTGAGCATTCTCGGTAACGAAACCTTGAAACAGGCGTTCCGTCCGTTAATCCCCGACATCCGGTTTCTGGAATTCAACAATACGGAAGATCTGGAGCAGATCACTCCTTCCACCGCCTGTGTGGTGGCAGAGACCATTCAGGCGGAAGCAGGGATCATTCTTCCGAAGAAAGAATTCTTACGAAGGTTACGGGAAAAGTGCACGGAAACGGGCGCTTTGCTGGTTATTGATGATGTGCAGATGGGGATGGGCCGGACCGGTAAGATGTTCAGCTTTGAGCATTACGGAATTGTTCCGGATATTCTGGTTTTAGCGAAGGCACTGGGAGGCGGATTGCCGCTGGGCGCCTTTATTTCCTCAAAAGAGATCATGTCGACCCTGGCGTTTCACCCTGAGCTGGGGCATATCACCACGTTTGGAGGGCATCCGTTGAGCTGTGCCGCTGGTTTAGCGAGCCTGCGGGTCATCGTGGATGAAAAACTTGCCGATGGCGCCGAGCAGAAAGGGCTGCTTTTTGAACAGGCCCTGAAGGATCATCCGGCGGTAAGAGAGATACGGCGCAAAGGGTTGGTGCTGGGTGTTGAATTAAAGGATCCGGAGATGCGGAAGACCTTTGCAGCCAAGTGTATGGAATCCGGGCTGATCACCGACTGGTTCCTGTTCTCTCCGGTCACCTTCCGGATCGCGCCCCCGCTGACGATCACGGAAGCGGAGATCGGAGAATGCATACGGAGACTCATCCTGGCGTTGCCGGAATAACCTTTTGCAGATGCCCGTTTATCTTTTACCGAAAGAGCCGTTGTTCCCTCCTGTCACGGAGGCAGAACCGGATGGTTTACTGGCCATCGGAGGCGACTTTTCCGCAGAGCGCTTGCTGAATGCATATGCATCGGGCATCTTTCCCTGGTTTGAAGAAGGAAAGGATATCTTTTGGTTTTCGCCGGATCCCCGGCTTGTGTTGTATCCCGGAAAACTGAAAATCTCCAATTCCCTTTACCGTGTGCTGAAGCAGGAGAAATTCGAAATAAGATTCGACGCTGATTTCACCGCAACCATGAAGCATTGCGCCGGGGTTGCGCGGAAGGATGAGGACGGTACGTGGATCAGTGAGCGTTTTATCAAAGGATATACTCGTTTGTTCAACCTGGGATTTGCTCATTCGGTGGAAGCATACTATGAGGGAAAGCTGGCAGGAGGCCTCTACGGAGTGTCCCTTGGAAATGTTTTCTGCGGTGAAAGTATGTTTTATCTCGTGCCCGATGCATCCAAAGTGGCCTTTGTACATTTGGTGCTCCGGCTTCGTGAATGGGGCTTCCGGTTCATCGATTGCCAGGTGGAGACGTCTCATCTGAAACGATTCGGGGCCGAACTCGTCAGCCGGGAGAACTATCTGAAGCAGTTACAGAAGACATTGGATATGAGTTCTCTGGAAAAGTTTGATCAAAAATGGAAATCAATCAGAGGGAGTATCTCAGAAGTTTCCGTAATTTTGCCGCGGCATGCATAATACATATATTGATATAATATATCTATTTAGATGGAATACGTAATCTGTTTTGTGCTCGTCCTGGTCCTTTTTTCGATGTTGATACCCATCGTGAAAGCGGGCATGAAAGGCATCCTTGCCGTTACGGGGATTGTCATCATGGCCCTGATCAGCAGTGCGGGAGCGGTTCCGGCTTTATGGGGACAAGAGACGCGGTTGATTTTACCGGGTTCGATGGTCACGGGTGAGATCCCTTTGGTCATAGATTCCCTGTCGGCCTGGTTTATCCTGGTCATCAATTTCACGTTCATCACGAGTGCCTTGTACGGATGCAGGTACCTGATCCCCTATCACCAGCGCACATCACAGCTTTCGCTTCACTGGATCAGCTATCTGTTGACGCATGCCGGTATTTTGTCCGTTTGTGTGATACAGAACAGCGTTGCTTTTCTTATTGCCTGGGAGATCATGGCGCTGGGAACTTTCATCCTGGTGATTTTTGAAGGTAATAAGGCCAGCACCATCAAAGCCGGGATCAACTACCTGATACAGTCGCACGTTGCTGTCCTGTTGCTGACGGTGGCTTTTATTCTGGTGGCGTCATCGACAGGATCGTTCAGTTTTGATGCCATCGCGGCGTATGCCACGCAGCATCCCGGGCCCAGTCTGTTTCTGATGTTATTGTTTTTCACGGGATTTGGGTTTAAGGCAGGGTTTGTTCCCTTTCATACCTGGCTGCCCCATGCTCACCCGGCCGCTCCCACGCATGTATCAGGCATGATGTCGGGCGTGTTGATCAAGATCGGTATTTATGGCATATTGCGCATGATTCTGCTGATCCAGGTCAACTATCTGGCAGTCGGTTATTTTATCCTCACTCTTTCGGTCATTACCGGAGTCTATGGCGTGATGCTGGCCATTGTTCAGCATAATCTGAAGAAATTACTTGCTTACCACAGCATTGAGAACATTGGTATTATCGGGATCGGCATTGGCATGGGATGCCTGGGTTTGGGGTATCACCTGCCTTTCCTTTCGACGTTGGGATTTGCAGGAGCCTTGCTTCACACATTGAATCATTCCTTGTTCAAGTCGTTGCTCTTTTACAGCGCCGGATATATTTACCAGTCGGCTCACACCATGAACATTGAACGGTTCGGAGGACTGATGCGGAGAATGCCGGAAACGGCTTTTTTGTTTCTTCTGGCCGCCATGGCCATCTGCGGGTTACCTCCTTTCAACGGTTTTGTTTCAGAGTTCATTCTGTATACCGGGTTATTCAAAGCGATTCCATCAACCTCCTTCCCGGGCATCCTCATGCTGATCATGGCCATCTTTAGCTTGTCGCTGATCGGCGGGTTGGCCATTCTCTGTTTCACGAAGGCATTCGGCACCATTTTCCTTGGTTCTCCCAGGTATCCGATGAAAGAAATTCCCGCCGAGCGGGATTGGCTGACGCTGCTTCCCATGTATGCGACGGGATTGCTGATCGTCGTTATCGGGTTGTTTCCCCAGCCGTTCCTGCATATGTTGTTGCTGCCGGCCGGACAGTTTACGAGTTTGATGACAGGCGATACCGGCCCCATCATGGACGGGACGTTTGACGTCATCAGTCAGGTCGGGTATCTCTCGGCCGGCTTTATCCTGTTGTCGTTGGTGGTGTTCCTGGTCAGGAAAAAGGTCATCGGTCGGGTTCCAGCCGGGATCGGGCCTACCTGGGGTTGCGGGTATGTGGCTCCTTCGGCGCGGATGCAGTACACCGCAAGTTCTTTTGTCAGAAATTACCGGAAACTGGCAGAACCGCTGCTTTCATTCCGGAAGCAGAAAACCGATGTGACGGGAATTTTTCCCGGGGAAGCAGATCATCATACGCATGCCCGGGATAAAACGGAGTTGTATCTCATTCAATGGCCGTGGCAGAAGGTCAGGTATTTCCTCGGGTTGTTCTCTTTCCTGCAGAACGGACGTCTCCAGTTTTACATTTTATATGGTATGATCTTTATCTTGTTGGTTCTTACTGCCCCGTTTATTAAGCAAGTGTTTACTTTTATTGTCAGTCTGTTTATGGTGTCCTGAAGATGATCAGTTTTGGATTAATATTTTTTGTGAGCCTGTTTTTTACAGGGATCGTTTCAAAGACGAAGAGTCTGCTGTCGGGCCGGAAAGGGCCTGGTTTGATGCAGCCGTTGAAGGACATCATCCGGTTGTTCCGCAAGCGCAGCATTTTCAGCGAGACCACGAGTATCATCTTTCAGATTGCTCCCTCCATTTCCTTTGCTTCGGTTCTCATGGCGGTGATGGTATTGCCGTTGGGACACAGTCAGGGTTTGCTCAGTTTTGAAGGTGATTTCGTGTTTTTTGCCTATGTGCTGGCTGCCGGGAAGTTTTTCAGCATCCTGGCTGCCCTGGACACCGGGTCGAGTTTTGAAGGCATGGGCGCCAGTCGCGAGTCGTTGTTCTCCATGCTGGCCGAACCTGCTTTTTTCATCCTGATGGGTTCCTTCGGACTCATGACCGGATACACCTCGTTCCATAAGATATTTCTGGCGCTTCATTTCGGATCGTACATATCGTATGCCCTGGGTGTGATCGCCATGTTCGTGCTGGTGATGATCTGCATGGTAGAGAACAGCCGGATGCCCATCGACGACCCGAAGACGCATCTCGAGCTGACTATGGTCCATGAGGTGATGATCCTCGACAACAGCGGATTCGATCTGGGATTGATCTCCTATACCACCATGCTGAAGTTTTCGATGTACGGATCATTGATCGCCAACCTGTTTCTGGGTGATTCGCCCCTGTATGGCACCATTCCTGCTTTTCTGGGGATACAGTTTCTTTTTGCCGTTCTGGCCGGAGCCCTCGAATCTTTCTCGGCCCGTTTCCGGATGTCGCACAATGCACAGTTTATCCTGGTTCTATCGTCGCTGTCACTGCTGGTATTATTCGGTGTACTGGTGATGCTTGGGAGGTTTAATTAGTAAGAAAGAGAAACCATGACCAATATTCTGTTAATCATATTCATTATCTCGCTGCTCTATTTCGCGATCGCCAACCGGCTGATGACGTATGTGAAGATCATTGCGTTGCAGGGGGTCATCCTTTTCGGAGTGGCGTTCATCGAACTGCTGGAGATCAATGTAATAAATCTTATCCTGATCCTTCTTGAAACCATTATCGTGAAGGCGGTGATGATCCCGGCTTTCATGTCGTATGTCATTCGGAAGAACAAGATCACCCGGGAAGCAGAGCCCTTTCTGCCCAATTTTCTTTCACTGATCATCGTCACCGGAATCATTATCGGGACGTTTATCATTGCCAGTTTCATCGATGATCCCAACCTGCATAAAATCTATTTTGTCACGGCGTTATCGGCATTATTCTGCGGTTTCTTCTTCATCAGCAGCCGGAGAAAGATCATTACGCATGTGATCTGTTATGTCATCATCGAGAACGGGGTGGTAATCCTTTCCCTTGCTGTCGGGAACGAGATGCCGATGCTGGTGAACCTGGGCATTCTTTTGGATGTGTTTGTCAGTGTGTTCCTGCTGGGAATTTTTATCAATAAGATCGGAGATGTGATGGGTGAAGGAGATGTTGGAAGTTTGAACAGGTTAAAAGACTAAGGACTGCATGATGATCATAGGATATTTGACCGGGTCGTTGTTACTGGCACTTTTGTTGTTTCTGAACAGGAATGACATCGTGAATAAGTTGTTAATAGCTGCTTTTCTGTTGTTTCAATGCGTGTTTACCTGTTATGAGTTTCTGCATAAGGGGACGACCGAGTCATATTTTTTCAAACCCGATGCGCTGGCAATCCTGCTGGTAAGTACGTTAACCATCATCAGCATCCCCGTGCTGACACACCGGTATGATTATATTTATCCCGAACATGACAACCCCCGGGTCCGGGGAATCTATTACGGCGCCACGGTGTTGTTGATCATGGCACTGACGGCTGCTTACCTCTCCTCTCACGTTGCGGTCACGTGGATCTTTGTCGAAATCACGACCCTGGCATCAGCGGCCCTGATCTTTCATCGACGTAATGCCGGTTCCATAGAGGCGACCTGGAAATACATCTTTGTTTGTTCCATCAGCCTCGTGCTGGTTTTTATCGGAATATTGTTTCTGAGTATTGCCGTGAGTGATGCTCATGACGACAGTTTGTATTATAATTCGTTGCTGAACCTGGCGCCGCATTTGAAGACATCGTGGCTGCGATTGGCGTTTATCTTTATTTTCATCGGGTATACGGCGAAGCTTGGTTTGGTGCCGATGTACACGGCGGGTATTGATGCGAAGGATAAGGCCCCTGCCCCATCGGCTGCCTTGTTTTCGAGTGTGCTGATGAATGTGGGTTTTACCGGGATCTTCCGTTTTTACCAGATCGTTGCGCGCACCTCTTTGCATCATTGGGCCGATCAGGTGATGATGGTTGCTGCTATCCTGTCGGTATTCGTGGCCACCGTATATATGCTGAAAGTGAAGAACATCAAGCGAATGTTGGCTTATTCGAGCATTGAGCACATGGGCATTGTCGTGATCGGCTTGGCTGCCGGCGGGATCGGGTACTACTTTGCCTTGCTGCATCTCATTCTTCATTCGTTTGCTAAATCATCCTTTTTTCTGCAGGTCGGTCATTTGTACAAGACATACAAAACCAAGAACATCTATTATTTAGGGCAGTATTTTCATTACAATGTCGCCGGAGCGGTTTTTATCCTGCTGGCCTTCCTGTTCATCACGGCAATGCCTCCGTCGGGGTTGTTCATCAGCGAATTATACATCTTCAAAGCATTAGTCGACGCCCGGTATTTGTATATCCTCATCCCGGTACTGATCCTTTTGACGATCATCATCTGGGCTATGGGAAAAAACATTTTTAAGATATTGTTCATTCCGCCGGTCAGTCTGCCCGAGGATCCGGAGGGGAAAGTGAGCCGGTGGGAAACCGTGTCGCAGTATTTTCTGCTGGGGTTGGTTGTTTACCTGGGTTTGAACCCGCCGGCGGAATTCGTCACTTTGATTAATGAAACCATACACTCCCTGATCCTATAACGCATGGACTTCATCACGATTAAAAATAACCAGCGGATATCCCTGCAGACCATTCCGGTCCAGGCGCCCTTTAAATTCGTTCAGGGAATAGCAGACCTGATGGCTGCCGGTGAGCACATTCATTGTGTCAGCTATTTCGGATATCCTTCGGAGGATGGTATCAGGTTGATCTGTTGCCTGGCCGATGACCGGGAAGGTGTCATCCGCGTTGGCGCCACGAGCGTGAAGCCCGGGGACACCCTGGAGTCGTTGACTGTTCAGTACCCCGCTTTTCAATCTTTTGAGCGGGAGCTTCACGAGGATTATGGAATTGCGTTCCCGGATCATCCCTGGCTGAAACCGGTCAGGTATCCCAAAGATCGTGCCCATCAAGCTAATGATATTGCCCATTATCCCTTTTATTCCATCGATAGTGAGGAACTACACGAAGTAGGTGTCGGTCCTATCCATGCCGGCATCATCGAGCCGGGTCATTTTCGTTTCATCTGCAATGGCGAGCAAATCCTTCATCTCGAGATCCAGTTGGGATATCAGCATCGTGGTATCGAGAAACTGTTCCTGAAGAAGGACAGGCTGTTGCAGCGCTCCATCCTGGCCGAAAGTATCGCAGGAGACACGGCCGTTGGGCATTCGCTGGCCTTTGCCGGGGTTTGGGAAAGCCTGTGTGGGTTTATTCCTTCCGAGAGGCTGCAGGTTGAGCGGGCCGTGGCGCTGGAGATGGAACGTATGGCCGTTCATACCGGCGACCTGAGCGGTATCTGCACCGATATTGCTTACCAACTGGGGAGTTCGGTATTCGGGCGGTTACGCACTCCCCTGATTAACTTTTTCCAGTCATGGTGCGGAAACCGGTTTGCCAAAAGCCTGATCAGACCGGGGAAGACAAATTTCCCGCTGACTCCTGAACTTGCGGGGAAATGGCTGGAAGTGGCCGATGCTTTCGAACCTGATTTTACAGAGATGTACGATGAGTTATCTGACTTGCCGACTGCCCTGGCCCGTTTCGAAAAGACAGGCGTAGTCAGCGCTGATACCGCTCTCTCCATCGGGATGGTTGGCATGGCTGCCCGGGCCAGCGGACTGTCGCGTGATATCCGGTTATCGCATCCTCAGGGTTGGTTCAAGGATGTGGTTCATCAGCCGGTCGTCAAACATCACGGAGATGTCTTCTCGAGGGTGCAGATGCGCAAGGAGGAGACCTTACAGTCGCTCGGCTATCTGCGGGAATATCTCAGGAATTTCCGGCCGGAGGTTCGGCAGGAGGAAAGTCTGCGTTCACCGGAGCCCTCCAGTCTGGCGGTCTCATTGGTGGAAGGCTGGCGGGGCGAGATCTGTCATTGCGCTGTCACCGGCGTGAATGGCGAACTGATCCGATATAAGATCAAGGATCCGTCGTTCCATAACTGGACCGGTCTTGCGCTGGCGGTCAGGATGAATGATATATCGGATTTTCCGGTTTGCAACAAAAGTTTTAACCTCTCCTATTGCGGTCACGATCTATGATGCTACGAAGTTTGAAGATATTATTTCACCAGGGGAAACAGTATATCCCTGATATCACGACGGCCACGCCGCCGGGGATCTTTCGCGGGAGGCCGGTGATCAGCAAGACGTTTGTTGAGGAGCAGGCGCTGGCGGAGATATGTCCTGCCGGCGCTATCGGAGTGGCGCCTGTCAGTATTGATCTGGGAAAATGTGTTTTTTGTGGCGAGTGCGCCCTATTGTTTCCGGAGAAGATCCGTTTCACCAACGATCCACGGATGGCGTCGAATGTACGGAACCGGCTCATCATTTCCGAAGGAGATGAAAAGGAGATTAACATTGATCCTGATGAAGTAAGAAGTGAGATCCGGAAGATATTCGGGCATTCGCTGAAGCTGAGGCAGGTTTCGGCGGGAGGAGACAATTCGTGTGAGATGGAGCTGAATGCTGCAGGCAACGTTAATTTTGATATGGGGCGCTACGGGATTGAGTTCGTGGCATCGCCTCGTCATGCCGACGGATTGGTGGTGACAGGACCGGTAACGGAAAATATGGCCGAACCGCTCCGGATCTGTTATGATGCCGTCCCCTATCCCAAGGTTCTTATTCTGGCAGGTACAGATGCAATCAGCGGGGGGATCTTTGCCGGAAGTCCTGCCCTTGACAGGTCTTTCTTCAACGATCACCCCGCTGATCTGTACATCCCGGGGAACCCGGTACACCCGTTGACTTTCATCAACGGAGTGTTAAGTCTGGTAAGATCCGGAGATATTAAAGGCCGAGTTTCTTCCTGACGTCGGCCGGAATGGCCTTTTTGTTCACCATGATGTCCATGGTCTTCAGTTCAACAAACGGTTTTGAAGCATAGAAGAACCCGTTGTATTTGTGGTCTTCGCTGCCCCATGAATTCTTCACGATATAATAATCAGCGCCGTTTTGATCTTTGGCAGTCCCCATGATCAGCATGCCATGGTCGTCGGTGGTCAGGTAGTTGTCGAACTCTTCCTGGCGCATCTCCTGGGTGATCTTTTTTTCGGGAACGGGTTTTTCAAATTTGTACAATAACTTGTCTTTATCAGCATCGCTCATCTTTTCCCATTTTCCCTGTTCCAGTCCGGCCAGTTCGGGAGCGTTTTTATCGGGTACAATGGCAACGCCGTTTTTCCAGGAGAATCCCTTTTCGCTGACATCGCTTCCCCATACCACGGTATAACCTTCTTTTACAGAGTTATCAATGATCTGCATCATGACATCCAGGGGAACATTGTAAACCTGATCCATGAGCCAGTTATCGGGAACTTCGAGGATGAATTTTTCCCAGAAAGGATGATGGGTAAAAGAAGTGAGTTCAACATAATCATCGGTGTTCAATCCGGTGGCATCGGCAAAAGAGCGCGGAGTGTATTCTTTCCCTTTGTAGGTGAACTTTTCGGGAACTACGCCCAGGTAGGCATCCAGAACGCCGCAATAGCCTTTGAACCATACCGGAGATAATTTTTTATTCGGATTTTTAATCACGGATTCCATATAGCCACTAAGAACTCCGTCCATTTCTCCATGAACAGGTTTATCGTCACCAAGGGTGAGACCGGTATACGCTGATTCGGGGATTAATCCGTAATTTTTCATAACATAGAGGACATCGTGGGCAGCGCCGCCACCGGCGAAGTTATGTTCGCCATGAAATCTGATATCCAACTTTGCTTTGTCTTCATACCCTTTTCTGACAATATACATTTCAGAAAGATCGAACGTGTCTTTTCCCATCCGGAGCAGCTCCGATTCAAGGAAAGCGATAGCTGAATAACTCCAGCAGGTACCGGAACGATATTGATTTTTGACGCTGGTAACCGGAAGTTTTTTTATGGTCGTGAACTGGTAACCGGAATCGGTTTTGGCAGTTTCTTCCTGAGCCCATGCAGCAGAGGTCATGAAAGCCAGAAAGAGAAGTAGAAATGCTGTTGGTTTCATATTAATTTGTTAGATTGATGATTTGAAAATTGTTAAAGCAAATGTAAACTTTTCCCGGGAAATGGAAAAAGAAGATTCTCATCCGAAGGGATTTTCGCGCCGGAAGTCGGGGCGGTAATGATCCTGGCTTTCGGGTTGCTGGATCCAGCCTTTGCAGAGTCCCAGCCGCTCCATCTCATCGGTAACCTGTTTGTATTCCTCCCGGTTCACCGTGCGGTTTAACCGCGAATGGGAGGCGACCGCCGGTGTAGGAAAATATTGTGACATCAGGGAGATGTGAAGGTTGGGAGAAAGTTCTTCCGCAATAAAACGGGCGACATCCAGGCTGTTTTGTACTTCACCGGGCAGCACGAGATGGCGGATGATGATACCAGAGGTGACGGTGCCGTCATCGGCCGTATGGAGTGCAGCGCCTTTTTGCCGGTACATCTCACGCAACGCCGCCATGGCTGTTTCCGGGTAGTTGCCTGCGCCGGAGTATTCTTTGGACAAGACCGGATCGAGGTATTTCAAATCAGGGAGATACACATCGATAATGCCTTCCAGCCGTTTCAGCGTTTCCACCTTGTCGTAGCCGTTGGAGTTATATACCCATACCGGATGATAACCCTGATCTTCAATTTCGTGAATGATGGTCAGCATCTGCGGGATGACATGCGACGGGGATACAAACCCGACCCTGGTAATTCCCTTCTCCAGGAAAGAGATGATCCGGTCGATCACCCTGTCAAATTCCATCTCATCGGAACCATGATCCAATTTGTTATTGCTGATTTGCCAGTTCTGACAATAGATACACTGCAGGTTGCAGTTGGTGAAGAAGATGTTACAGATGCCGTCATCCCCGCTTACCGGGGGCTCTTCACCGTGATGGAGGCAGATGGAGCTGATCCGGAAGCCTGCCCCGCTTTTGCACCAGCCGGTGGCTCCTTTCAACCTGTTAACGTGACATTCGCGCGGACAAATAGCACAATCAGCCAATAAGTGAGTATCCATTGCCTTCATTTTAGTAATTTTACCGACCATGATACAACCTGTCGCAACCTGACGACAGATGAACCATAATGCGTTGCAAAAGTACGTAAACCATGACGGATTTGAAGAAATATCATTGCATTCTGTGGGACTGGAACGGCACGTTGCTGGATGATCCCTGGCTGTGTGTGGATGTGATGAACGGGATGTTGAAAGAACGGAACCTGCCTCTTCGAACGATAGACCAGTACCGCGAGATCTTTGATTTTCCTGTTAAAGACTATTATGTTACCCTTGGATTTGATTTCGACAAAGAACCTTTTGAGGAAGTAGGTCTGGAGTTTATCGTCAGGTACAACCAGCGAAAGAAAGAGATATCGCTTCACCCGGAAGCGAAAGAGGTGTTGAAAGAGTTCCGGGATCACGGGTTTCGTCAATTCATTCTATCGGCACGAGAGCAACAGGAACTGACCCAGGAGACCCGCGACCTGGGTGTCTTTGATTTTTTTAAAGGGATTTACGGGCTTGATGATCATTACGCAAATGGGAAAACCGGCGTAGGAATCCGCCTGTTGAAGGAAACCGGGATCAATCCGGGAGAGGTGATCTACGTGGGCGACACACGGCATGATGCGGAAGTGGCCGGAGAGATTGGTGTTGATTGCATCCTCATTTCAAACGGACATCACACCGAAGAACGTTTGTTGCAATGTGGGGTGCCCGTCATCGGAACCTTGAAAGAACTGGAGTCCCTGCTCCTCGCCTGAATGCAAATTCGCGATTATGACAAAGATATTACCCCTGATCTGTTTCCTTGGACTGGCCGTTGGAATCAGCGCACAGAAGTCCCCTTCGCTGTTGGACCCGGAGACTATCTCTGGCAACCATCAATTGAATTACCTCGAAGTATCCGGACCTGTATCCGGGCAATGGACTGCTGATACGGTACTGGTTACCGGCGACCTTGAGATCATGTCGGGAGAAAACCTCACGATCAGTCCCGGTACCGTCGTCCTTTTTTCCGGGCCCTACCGGATCTCTGTCAAAGGTTCCGTGACGGCCAACGGCGACATCAATGATCCGGTGCTGTTCACCGTTGCCGATACCACCGGCTTCTCCGACACGCTCAGCAATGCGGGAGGCTGGCAGGGATTTGTATACGAACACCTGGCTTCCGGGGCCGATTCTTCTCAGTTTTCACATTGCATCTTTGAGTACGGAAAAGCTTTTGGCGCCGATACTTTTAATCAATATGGAGGAGCATTCAGAGTATTCGACTTTAATAAGATAACCTTCTTTAGCTGTACCTTTACTTTAAATAGAGCCCTTCTTTCGGGAGGAGCTGTTTTTGCGAAGAATTCCGATCTTGTTTTTGATCGTTGCACTTTTACCGGAAACCGGTGCGGGCTTTCCGTACAACCCTGGGGATACGGGGGCGGGATCTGTTCGTTGCATGCGGAACCGGTGGTGACGAACTGCCTGTTCGAAGGGAACAGTGCCACCGGCATTGGAGGCGGAGCTTCTTTCGATGATTCCGATCCGGAGATCAGTCATAACCTGTTTTCTAATAATTATGGCGGACTTGGCGGCGGATTCGGGATCTTGCGTTCCAATCCTTCCCGGGTGGTCAGCAACAACCTGGTGACATCTAACGAAGCCCTGTTTTATGGAGGAGGAATCGCCTGCATCAGGTCGAATACTGTTTTTACGAATAACACTATTGTGAACAACCTCTCGATGTCGGGTGGCGGGTTTTATTGCAATGATTCGGCTGTACCGACCCTGTATAATACTATTTTGGTCAGTAACGAAGGCCTGGGCCACGAAGTGTATATCTGGGACGTGCGGTCGGCCCCGTCGTTTTACTATTGCAACGTAGAAGATGGCACCGCCGCTTTTGAAGGCAGCGGGGCTCATGAGGGATACCTGGGAACCTTTGAGAACAACCTGGATACCGTGCCCATGTTCCGCGGCACCGGCGACTTCCCCTTTGCCTTGCAGGCCGAATCACCCTGCATTGATGCGGGGACCCCGGATACCCTGGGACTCCTGATCCCGGCTACCGACCTGGAAGGACGTAACCGGATTTACAACGGACGAATCGATATCGGAGCCTATGAATGGAATCCCGGGGAAGGAATTGCCCCTTCGCAAGCAAAATCTGCAGACATCAACGCCTGCCCCAATCCCGCAAAAGATGAGGTCACTTTCGTGATCAATACCCCGGTAACCCAGCGTGGCGACCTCCGTATTATCTCGATTCAGGGGATCGTGATTCATGAAGAGACCGGTATCCGGCTCTTTCCCGGGAACAACCGTTTTATCTGGGATCTGACCGATGATTCCGGCCGGAGGGTTCGTCCCGGCCTTTATTTCTGCCGGATAGCGGGATCTTCCTGTTCCTTGATCGTTCAGTAAAAGAAAAACCATGAAAACAGCACTGTCATTCCTTTCATGGTATCACTTTTTGTTGGTTTCCGCCGGGCTTGTTTTCCTGATCTTATCGTGTCTGATATGGACACTGAATAGAGAAAAGACCCCGGCGAAAAAGTTTCCATGGAGTATTATATTATTGTCTATCAGTGCGTTGTGTTTTTATTCCTTTGCTGCTTTACTGGATCCCTTTCTGAACCCGTGGGATGAGCGTTTTCATGCGCTGGTGGCGAAAAACCTCCTGCAACACCCGTTCACTTTCACCCTTTACGATGATCCGGTGATGCAGATGGC
>DAONET010000018.1:26768-38794 GCA_035403225.1 Bacteroidales bacterium
TCCTTCCTCTTTTTTGTCTCCGCCAGCCTCTGGTCATGGGTTGAAGGGGTATCGTCGGGAAATAAGCGCTGGGTCATGCTGACCGGTCTTTTAGCAGGCATGGCCGTATTATCCAAATGGTTGCCGGGTTTGCTTGTTTATGCTGTCTGGGTGGTTTACGCCATGATGGATAAAAAAGCCATTCTGAAAAACTTAAAACAAGCAGGAACGGCCTTTCTGATCACCCTGATTACCGTAGTTCCCTGGCAAGTCTATACCTGGTTCCGGTATCCCGTTGAAGCACAGGCAGAAACCGGCTATAGCATCCGTCATTTTGATACCGGGTTAGAGGGACATGGAATGAATGGCTGGTACTATTTCCAACATATTGATCAACAGTACGGTCCCTGGATGTTTTTACTCATCCCGGCAGGATTGATCACCTTTTTGCTGCTTTCACGAGGGAAGAAACTGTCAGCCGCCTTCCTCGCAGGTACGGTTTTTGTATACCTGTTTTTTTCATTGGCAAAGACGAAGATGCCTTCCTACACGATGGTCGCTTTCATGTCGGTTGTTATCCTCCTGGGGACGCTGCCGGCGATGATTATCCGGATTACGGACAGGTGGAGGAATGCGGGATGGTTCCCGGTCATCTTATGTTTCGTCATGTCGATCGGGATAACCTGGTATAACATAAGGCCGAAGCAGATTGGTGAAACTTACTTGCCCGGCGGTCATGGGTGGTATCGTAACACCATGATCAGTAATCGGAATGAGTTTATGCAATGGAAAGAGTCTCTGCCGCCCAACACGGTGATCTGCAATGTCCCCGGCCGGCATTATATTGAATGCATGTTCTACACCGGGCATCCCTCCTACGGTTTTATTCCTTCCGAAATGCAGTATCAAGGCTTACGGAAAAAAGGATACAGGGTGGCCCTGGTGCAACCCGTTGAAGGAATACTCCCGGAATATCTTTTACAACCCGGTGACTCCCTGATCATCGGGCCGGTCATTTATCCCTGCGAATAATCATTTCAACCCTTACCTTATGAAACGGATCCTGCTGGTAATATTCTTTAGTTTTTTCCTGTTCGTACCCCGGGCTTTTGTTCAGTCGATGGATGAGGTTCAGGATTACCTCCGGTTAAATGCCCGAACGAACGATCCGCTGTATACCACTTATGCGGCCGCGATGGAACGCTCAAAGCTATACGGCGATAAGGCTTACAAGATGGATTATTATTCGGGGTGCAAACCGGTGACCTATTCATCTGACCAGGCAGGACAGATGTACGGGATCTGGAAGATTGACGATGTAGTGATCATGCGGACAAGCGATTATCTGACGAAGCCCTTTGTTCATTATTCCTTTCCCGACATGATGGTGATGGAATACGAGCCATTCCGGGGAATCCGCGTAACCGAGACGTTCCTCGTTTACTCATCCGAAGTGGCCATGGTCGATATGGTCGTAACCAACACCGACAGTGTAGCGCATAAAGTGGAACTGTATCCCATTCTGGAGTCGGAAAATGATTCGCTGGAGATCGCCGGGTTCAATGAAGACCTGCATGCCGTGATCACCCGGCGATATGAGAACCCGTACCGGCTGATCAGCAGTCTGAGTACGAAATACCCCTATCCTACTCATGTACGGGACCTTTTCCTGTGTGGTACTCCGACAGAAACCTATGGTGGGTACAACGGCCCGGTCAGTGGTTTCTTCAACCTGATGAAAACCGATTTCTATTCCTCGAAAAGAACTGATTCATTGAATATGCAAGAATCAGGTTTTGTTCATTATATATCACTTCATTTAATGAAACACTTGAAGCCTGGAGAAGAAACCGATTTCCGGTTTATCCGGGGTGTGCAGGACCAATCGGAGAGTGTGGATTCTCTGATTTCAGTAATTCGTCCGTTAACCTCGGTCTCTCTTCAGTCTTATTTTGAGGCCAACCTGAAGTTATTTTCGAGCGTTCCGAGGATCCCTTTCAAGACCAATGAGCAGAAGTTGGTTTACCTGAGTTCTTTCAACCTGGCGAGGGGGTGTATGTATCCTCCTTCGGGCATGACGTCGTACAACTTCTATGCTTTTTCCCGGAATCCTTTATGGGGTTGGGGGCATGGTCATCAGGTGCTGCATGAGTCGTTATCGATGATGGCCTATGCGTATCTTGATCCCGTCTCGGCGCAAAACTCCCAGCGGGTATATATGGAGCAACAGCGCAAGGACGGTTTGATCGCGTACCGGCATGGCCCGCGAGGGATGCAGGATTACCCCCACAACGGGATGTCCACCACCTCGGCACCCTTTTTCTCATGGATCAACCTGGAGATTTATCGGGTCAGTAAAGACCGGGCATTCCTGGCCGATGCGTATCAGTCGGGCACCAGGTATATGGAATGGCTGCGAGAGAACCGGGATACCGATCATGACGGTACTTTTGAATGGGGGCCATACGGGATCATTGAGAACGTAAGAGATTGGTACAACGCTGTTTTTCAGGTCTCTGCCGAGCGGTATCTGGAAGTAGACAAAGAAGACATCTCGGATGAATTGGAGTGCCTTGATCTTACGTTAATGATGATCAAAGAGGCCCGTTGTCTTTCGGCCATGGCGGGAGAATTAGGGGAAAAGCGTGATTCGGTGAAGTGGAAGGCATTTGCAGACCGTACTTCGGCGTTGGTCAATGAACGGATGTGGGATGAACAATCTGGTTTTTATTATTCCGTAGATAAAAAAGATCATCATTTCTTTTACCTGACGAGGGATTTGAAGAGACAAGAGATCATTGCTTTTCTGGCTTTATGGGCAGAAGCAGCTCCTAAGGACCGGGCGGACCGGCTGGTTGCCACCCTTTCCCGGCCGGATAAATTCTGGAGGCGGTATGGCATCCCCACCCTGGCGGCTGATGATGAGTGGTACAGTCCCAATGTAGATTATTGCTGCAAATGGAACGGCCCTGTTTGGATGTTGTGGAACTATATGGTGTATGACGGCCTGAGAACCTATGGCTATGACTCCATCGCCCGTGAGCTCGCCCATCGTATGACCGATGCAGTGACGGTACAACTGAGCCGGAATCATAACTTCTGGGAGTCATACAGTCCTGATAATGAAGTCTTGAACTGCCCCTCCAATTACATCTGGGATGCGATCATGGCAAAGCTTTTAATCAGAGAAGCCACTCCGGCCGGTGAATAGGTAAATTTACTACCTTTGCGCACTTTTTAGTATATGAATATGAAAAGGATACCATGGGTGATTGTCATACTGGTTTCGCTGGCGATGTTTTCCTGCGACCCTTCCACCAACAAAACTGACCTGGAAAGGTTATCATCGCAGGCCATGTTACCTTATCTTAAGGCCAGCAAACACATTATGGTATCATCCGCAGACAGCTCCGGGAATGGCAACGACCGGATATCGGTGGCGCCGGGACAACGGGTCACCATTCTGAATGCCACCGGACCTGCCGTTATCAACCGGATATGGTTCAGCCTTGATTCAGAAGATCCCGATTATCTCCGGAAAGTGGTCCTGAAAATTTTCTGGGATGATGAGAAAGAACCATCTGTTGATGTCCCGCTGGGCGATTTCTTTGGTAGCGGTTTTAAGTATAAACCCTATGTTTCGCAATATCTGGGTATGACCGGTGGTGGGTTTGTCTGCTATTTCCCCATGCCCTTTCAGAAATCAGCCCGCATTGAGATCCTGAACGAGACCGACCGGGAATTGTCTTCATTTTATTATCAAATTGATTATCAGGTCATTGATGGCTATTTTGATCGTAGTGTAGCCTATTTTCATGCTTTCTGGAACCGGGATATCCGTACCGATTATGATTCAAGCTATCATATCTTACGGGCGACGGGGCAAGGGCATGTCGTGGGCGTGAGCCTGAATATTCAATCATACGACAGCACGTTCGCCTTTTTGGAAGGCAACGAGATCGTTTATACTGACGGAGAGATCAAGCCATCCATCATCGGAACGGGCACTGCGGATCTCTTTTCCGGCGGGTCGGGTTTCCGGGCCGGGGAATACACGGGGTTATACAACGGACTGGTGGTGAAAGACGACAGCCTGGGGAGGATTTCAGCCTATCGTTTATACATCAACGATCCGATCCCCTTCAAAAAAAGCATCAATTTCACGATCGAGCACGGGCGAGGGAATTCGGTAGTAGCCGATTATTCCAGCACCGTTTATTTTTACCTCATCGAACCGCACCATCCTTTCCACCATCTTTCAACAGCAGGGATGCGGCTTCCGCTACATGTGGTTACCCCGACTACCCTGGTGCAGGCTGAAGATCTGGATATCGACTTGAGAGGTTTGAAAAGTGAGATCGTGGATGTGACGAAGATCACTCCTGACATGAGCGAAGGGCATCAGCTTCTGATTCATACCGGGTTGAATGAATCTTTCACTGTTCATTTGAATAAACTGCTGGACAGGGAATTCACAGCGGATATCTTTTATTCGGCAGGGCCTGATCATGGCGACGTACAGATTTATGAAGGTGAACGGTTGGCGGGTCATATTGTGGGGTACAGTCCTGTGTTCCGTGCCGGAGGAAAAGTTACGCTTTCCGGGTTAAAAGCGCGTAACGGGAAAATCGACCTGCGGTTTGTCGTCACCGGAAAAAATACTCTTTCCAAAGGCTATCTTACGGGACTTGATGGATTAAACCTTTCCCCCGTCAGAAATTATATTCCCGAATGGTATTTGTTGGGACCTTTTTCTGTCCCGCGCAGAGACCTGAAAAATAACACAGGCCTTGATTCCGTATACCTGGCAGAGTATCTCGGCGATACCCTGGTAAAATATATTGGTTCCGACAAGCAACCCATTCGTTGGAAATACGTAAAAACTCCTGGAAATGGTTATCTTTCCATGAGTGATTATATCAGTCCAAACGGACAAGTGGTCGCTTTTGCTCTCACGTGGGTTTGGTCTGATACGGAAAGGAATATGTTGCTGAAAACCGGAACCGGTACCCGGACAAAGATTTTCATCAATAATAAGGTGGTTTACTGTTTTACCGGAACCAGGCCGGCAAAACCCGATCAGGAAACGGTAACCGTGCACCTGAAGAAGGGATGGAACAAAGTGATCATGAAAATGGAAAACAAGCAGGGGGAATACGGCTTTTACGCGCGGTTTATCGATCCTGATTCGACCCTGGTGATCAGCGCTCAAAAGATTCTTCCTGAAAAGAGATGAAAACGAGTATCTTCATCATCGGTATCTTTATCTTGACTCTTGCAAGCTACAGGGGGTTCACCCAGAATGTGCCCGTCAAACAAGTGATGGACGTTCCGGCCGACTTTTCCATTTCTGAATCAGAATGGAGACTGTACCTGATGATCACGGAATACCGGAGACAGGTTGATCTGACGCCTATTCCTCTATCCAAATCGCTATGTTTTGTGGCTCGAACCCATGTCATGGACCTTTTCCTCCATCATCCCGATGAAGAGCCATGCAACGCTCATTCATGGTCGGCTAATGGTCCCTGGAAGCCATTCTGTTATCCTGCTGATGAAGGGAAAAAGGGATCGGTATGGGACAAACCCAAGGAGCTTTCAAAATACAATGGGAAGGGGTATGAAATCGTATACTGGGAAAACAACCCGGTGACTATCGACAGTGTGATCGGTTTCTGGAAATCCATTGATTATTTCAACAGTTTCTTGATGAACACGGGGAAATGGCAAGGGAAAAGATGGAATGCCATCGGAATCGGTATTTACGAAAACTATGCCGTTGCCTGGTTTGGAGAGGTCCCTGATCCGGAGGGAGTGCCGTCGACGGGTGGAAAACAGGCTCAGAAAACCATTACTCCCCCGGTGAACAACCAACACAAAGCCGACACCTCTCCTGCTGTTCGCGACACGTTGCCCGCCTCTTTCATTGACGCTGGTTCGACTAATTCTCCGAAACCTGTGGTCCCGGCCACGCCCAGGGTAGCAGGGCAATATTATATCGTCGTCAAAAGCCAGCTGACGCTGGATGAATCGAACAAGCTGGCTGATTCGCTGAAGCAGAAAGGCTATCCGGAAGCCAAGGTGATACAGAGTAATGGCAAGGTTCGCGTGGTGTTGTTTGAAGCGCCCAACCGTAATTCCGCCAACCAGAAGTTAACGCAAGCGAGGATGGTTTATAAAGACGCGTGGATATTGGTTCCCTGACAGGGCACCCAAAACTGTTTAAGATCCCATCATAGCAAAAAGATCCTTCTGCGGGAAGGCATCTTCAAAATCGAGCAGCCATTTCTTTCGTGCCAGGCCGCCGGCATAACCGGTAAGCTTCCCATCAACAGCGATCACCCGGTGGCAAGGTATGACCACACAGACCGGGTTCTGGCTGCAGATATGCCCTACCGCTCTTTCCGCATTGGGGTCACCCATTCGTTTTGCCAGTTCTCCGTAAGTGATCGTTGTCCCAAACGGAATTTTCTTCAGCTCTTTCCAAAGGATCACCTGGAAGTCGGTTCCTTCCAGGTCGATAGGCAGGTTAAACACTTTTCGTTTCCCGTCAAAATACTCCTGTAACTGGTCTTTGCACTTCTGCAGCAGCGGAAAACGGTTAGCATGTTCCCCTCTCCCGTCCACAAAACGAATACTGGTAATCCCTTTTTTCGATGCTCTGATCTCGAGCCAGCCGATAGGTGAATGAAAATACGCAACCTGGATAGCCATATCAGTCTTTTTTGATCATCTTTTTCGCTCTGTACGCATAAAACAGCATTAATCCTCCGAAGACCAGCATCAGGATGCCTGTCCACAGGTTCACATTGATGCCGAGCGAACGGCTGTACAAGGCATTATCGCCGGTGGTGAAGATGCCGAAAAGGGTCAGTAATAATCCCAGGATCGTGAACATGAATCCGATCGGTAACCTGATATCTACTCCCATATGAAACCTCCTTTACCAGAAAATAACGGTTAAAAATGTTGCAATAATTCCCACGACAACGGCCATCACCACCGGTCGTTCGTACCAGTGTTTGCTGTCGTCTTTCACGCGTGGGGTAAGTGAATAAACCAAACCTTTCAGGTCCTCGTCTGAATGAGTCCTTTTGGTAGCCAGCGAGATAATGATGGTCACGACGAAGCAGACCGACCAGGCAAAGATCGCGGTCCAGAAGTTCTGTGCCATTTCGCTGGGATAGGTATGCACGATCGTGCCGAGCCATCCTCCTTTGATCAGGGCGGTAGCGCCTGCCGGGGCAGTGAGTCCGTGATGAATGGCTGCGGCAGTGGTTCCCGAAAGCAGTCCGAAGAACGCACCGTGGCCTGTTGATCGTTTCCAGAACATCCCCAGCAGGAAAGTGGCGAAGAGCGGGGCGTTGATGAAGGCGAAGATCAGTTGAAGGAAGTCCATCACGTTATTGAAACTAGCCGCCATGTATGCCGCCCCGATGCTGACGAGCACCCCAAAAATGGTTGCCAGCTGTCCTACTCTCAGGTAATGTTTATCCGACCGTCCGGGCCGGATATAGGCCTGGTAGATATCGTACGTCCAGACGGTATTGAATGCCGTTACATTTCCTGCCATCCCTGACATGAAGGAGGCGATGAGGGCCGTGAGTCCAAGTCCGAGGAGACCTGTCGGGAAATAATGTCCGAGCATCATGGGAATCACCTTGTCGTAGTCGTAGCTTCCGTTTTTCGGCGGCAGGGAAAATCCGCTGGAGGGGTCGGAAATCAATGAGATGGCTATCATGCCCGGAACAATGACCAGGAAGGGAATGAACATCTTGGGGATCGCGCCGATGAGGGGCGTTTTACGGGCTGCCGACATGGAGCCGGCGGCCATTGCCCGCTGCACGACGAGGAAGTTGGTGCACCAGTATCCGAAGGAAAGAACAAAACCCAACCCCATCACAATGCCGAACCATTCTACTCCCATCGGGTTGGAAGAGGGACTCCCCATGGGCGCCCAGGTTTCGGTCCAGGCTCCCGCTTCATATCCGTGTGACAGGGCCACCTGCTGAAGACTCAATTTCAGGTTTTCCCATCCGCCTACATTTTTCAGTCCCAGATAAACCAACGGCAGAAACCCGATCACGATCAGAAAGAACTGAAGCACTTCGTTATAGATCGCTGATTTCAGTCCTCCGAGGTATGTATAAACCAGTACAATCGCCGCTGAGACAACGATGCTGACATTGAAGTTCCATCCCAGTATGGTTTCCATCAGGACGGCGAGTGCATACATGGAAATACCGGAAGAAAAGATAGTCATGATGGCGAACGAGATCGCGTTGAAGCCGCGGGTCTTTTCATCGAAACGTAATTTCAGGTATTCGGGAACCGAACGCGCTTTCGATCCATAATAAAACGGCATCATGAAAAGACCGAGAAAGATCATGGCCGGGATGGCTCCGATCCAGTAAAAATGGGTGGTGGCCATACCGTACTTGGCTCCCGAAGCAGCCATCCCGATCACTTCGAGCGCACCGAGGTTGGTGGAGATGAAGGCAAGTCCCGTGATCCAGGCAGGAATGGATTTTCCTCCCATCAGGAAGTCGGAACTGGATTTCATGTATCTTTTTAAAGCCCAGCCAATTCCAAGGACAAAGACAAAGTACACCAGCATGATCGTGTAGTCGATCCAGCCAATATCAAACATCGTGTTCATGGAGGTTCATTTGGTAACAAATATACAATATTCATCAGGAAATGAAAATATCTCTGATGTGTACCGGAGGAAAGGCGTTTGAAAAAACGGTATCTTTGCCTATCGAACGAAATGATCTGAAACCTTCTCCTTACGATGAAAAAGAGATTACCCATCACTATTGCCGTTGTTTCCAGTATTAGTCTCATCCTGATTGCAGCGTTTCTGCTTCTGTTTTCACAGCGGAAGCATGCGCAGGATGAAGTTCCGAAGAAGATGCCTGTCTTTGCCTATGGCATCCCGGTGGATTCGCTGGAGGTCGTCCCCGGGAAAGTGAAAGAAAGAGAAAACCTGTCGATGATCCTTTCTCCGGTTGCTTCCGGTCAGCTGATCGACCAGATAGCGCGCACCACGATGGACGTGTATGACGTCAGGAAGATCAGGCCGGGCCAGGTATATTCGGAGTTTTTTACCAAAGATTCATTACGGCAACTGGAGTATTTTGTCCTCGAGATCAACGATACCGCTTTTGTGGTGTATGATGTACGCGATTCGCTCCGGACTTCGGTCGGATATAAGAAAACCACCCGGGCTATCAGAACCGCCTCGGGTTCGATCACTTCATCGTTGATCGCCGCCTTCCAGGAGAAGAACCTGGACATGGATCTGGCTTACGCACTGGCAGATGTATATGCATGGACGGTAGATTTTTACGGACTTCAGGAGGGAGACCGGTTTAAGACCATCTACGAGGAAGTGTCGGTGGAAGGTCGCACGATTCGTTCCGATAAAATCCTGGCTGCCCTGTTCGAGTCCTCGGGCAGGCAGGTGTATGCCTTCCCGTTCAAACAGCAAGGCAACATACAGTATTTCGATGAGAGCGGCAAGAGCCTGCGGCGGTCCTTTCTGAAAGCCCCGTTACATTTTTCACGGATCAGTTCCCGTTTTTCGGGCGCCCGGATGCACCCGATCCTGAAGATCCGCCGGCCGCATTACGGAGTAGATTATTCTGCTCCCAAAGGTACGCCGGTGGTGTCGCTGGGTGATGGACGCGTGGAATATGCCGGATGGAAAGGTGGTTACGGGAGATTTATCAGCATCAGGCATAATTCGGTTTATACTACCACTTATGCTCACCTCTCGGGATTTGCCAGCGGTATTCGCGGGGGAGCGCATGTACGGCAAGGACAGCTGATCGGGTTCGTGGGAAGCACAGGACTTTCCACCGGTCCTCATCTTGACTTCAGGGTGTATAAAAACGGGTCTCCGTGTGATCCGCTCCGTATGGAATCACCTCCCTCCGACCCCGTGAAAAAGGAGATGATGCCGTCTTATCTGGGACTGGTGAACAAAATGAGATCGCAACTCGATTCGATCCACTGGTAGCCCTTATAACCGGATCCCGATAAAAACATCAAGCCGCGAGAGGTCCACATCGTGGTTTTGAAAATCAGGCTGGATATTATTTCCGAAGGAACCAGAAGTGTAATTATCCATCACACAATAGGTAAACGAAAGGCCGGTCCTGAGTCCGGCTTTTTTATTCCGGTAGAAATCTAAAATTATCGAAAGAGATGCAGCAAAGGCATCGCCGGAGTACACTTTGTTTTCTGTTCTCATACTGACCACGTCCTGATAGTTCAGATACCCGGCCGTCATTTTTATTTCGTAAGCATTATCAGTATTTGTTGATTTTATCCGGTAATGGCCTCCTGCCCCGATATAACTCAATCCCATCTTATTGGTCAAAGGACCGACATACGTGGATGAATCTGACAATAAACCCACGATATCGTCTCTCTTAAACGAGAAAAAATAACTTCCTGTAATGCCAACACCGAAGTGATTCGTAACGAACCAGGCTGCATCGCCATTCACGGTTATTCCATAATGGGAAGCATTCAGAAACTCCCTGACCTGGTCGGAATTCACTTTGGATTTTTTACTGAGCAGGTAACCGACTCCTGGTGATAAAGAAAATTCCCAACGATCTTTGAAGGTATGCCCTTTCCTTTCCGGAAAAATAAGTTCTTCTATCGGTGTCGTCGAAAAGTATGAAGAGACATTTTCAATGCTGATTGAATCACGGGATTGCGGCGCTGCTCCCGGTAACGCATAAATAATATATTTTGCAGAAATCTGTTTGATAACGCACGACCGCTTTTCTCCACTGTTAGTGATCAGATAATCTTGTGAAAAGGCTTGAAAACAAGGACAAATCAAGAAGATAAACAAGAAAATTTTCTTCATCGTAATAAAAGTTTTACAAGCAAAAATAGTGCATTTGATTCAGAAATCCTTACTGATAATATTTATCTTTGTTTTTCTTAACAGATCCTTTATGAAGAACGCTTTATTCTTTGTCATTTTCAGTCTGATTTTTGTTATGTTTTTCGGATCATGTACCCCGAAGAAATCAGACTCTCCAACAATATCGGTTATGAAAGAATCATTTGGAACCATCGACGGAAAGCCGGTTTATTTGTATACCCTGAAAAACACCTCCGGGATGGAGGTGAAAGTTACCAATTATGGAGCCATTATCACGAGCATTATCGTCCCTGACAGGAACGGTAAAATGGGTGACATCGTGCTCGGATTTGACAGTCTGAGCGGTTATACGGCAGCCAATCCATATTTTGGAGCCCTGGTCGGCCGTTATGCCAACCGTATTGCCAAAGGGAAGTTTGTCCTCGACGGCCGGGAATACACGTTGGCAGTCAACGATGGCCCGAATCATCTGCATGGTGGCATCAAAGGGTTTAACAAAGTTGTGTGGGAAGGAAAAGAGTTTTCCGATACTACCAGGGCGGGAATCACCCTCACTTATCTCAGCAAAGACAACGAAGAGGGCTATCCGGGAAACCTTCAGGTAACGGTGACTTATTCGCTTGACAACCACAACCAGCTGACCACGGTGATTGAGGCGGTCACGGACAAAGCAACGCCGGTGAACCTCTGCAATCATACCTATTTCAATCTTTCCGAAGCAGATACCAACATACTGGGTCATGAGGTGATCCTGAAAGCCACGAGGTATACGGAAGTTGACGCCAACCTGATCCCGACAGGTCAATTACCCGATGTGGCAGGTACTGCGATGGATTTTACCACCGCTCATCCTATTGGGGAGCGCATAGCAGAGGTGCCGGGCGGATACGATCATAATTACGTGCTGGACAAGAAGTCCGGTGAAATGGGGTTTGCCGCCAATGTTTTCGATCCCCGCACGGGTCGCGGCCTGATCGTGATGACTACTCAGCCCGGAGTGCAGTTTTATACCGGTAATTTTCTGGACGGGACCATCACCGGAAAGGGAGGAAAAGTATACGAAAAACATTACGGCTTCTGCCTTGAGACGCAGCATTTCCCTGATTCACCAAATCAGCCGTCCTTTCCCAATACCATG
>DAONET010000018.1:38894-44294 GCA_035403225.1 Bacteroidales bacterium
TGAGACGCAGCATTTCCCTGATTCACCAAATCAGCCGTCCTTTCCCAATACCATGTTGAAACCCGGGGAGAAATACCAGGAAACCACCGTTTGGCAGTTTATGGTGAAAAAGTAGCAGAATTGCGTCAGTGTTTTCTTACTCCTCCGGAAACTTGTGCCATATAGAATTCCGGGACGAGCTTGGTGCGGGCGAAGTAAGCGGCGCCGACTTCGTTGAGGAACCTGTCAACGGCATCTTCGCGGACGATATTCACGGTACATCCTCCGAATCCGGCTCCCGTCATGCGGGCGCCGATCACCCCGTTTATTTTCCAGGCTTCTTCCACCAGTGTATCCAGTTCAGGGCCGGTGACTTCATAATTGTCCCGCAGTGATTCGTGGGATGCGTTCATCAGGGCTCCGAACTGCATGATATCATACTTTGAAAGGGCTGATATGGCGTTGAGTACCCGCTGGTCTTCAGAGATCACATGACGGGCTCTTTTACGGATCACCTCATCGGGGATGATATCCTGTATCTTGAAGAACTGCATAAAACTGATCTGTCCGAGTTTATGGACGCCGAACTGATCACTGAGGTATGTCACCGCCAACTGGCATTCGGCCACCCGCTCGTTGTATTTCGAATCGGCCAGTCCGCGAACCTTGTTGGTGTTGGCTACGATGAGGCGGTACCCGTCGAGTTTGAAAGGCACGGGTCTATGCTCGAGCGAAAGGCAATTCAGGAAGATAGCATGATCCTTCTCTCCCATTCCCACCGCAAACTGGTCCATGATGCCGCAGTTTACCCCGACAAACTCGTTTTCGGCACGTTGAGACCATTTGACCAGGTCGATCATTTCAAGTCCGGCTCCCAGCAGGTCATTCAGGGCAAAGGCGGTCACCATTTCAATAGAGGCAGAAGAAGAAAGACCGGCGCCGTTGGGTATATCGCCCGAAAAGTACATGTCGAATCCCTGCAGGGGGATCTGGTGTTGCCGGAACTGATCGAACACACCCAGCGGGTAGTTGACCCAGCTTTTTGCTATCGGCTGATTCGCCTTTTCCAACAGGATATCGGCACGGAATTCCTGATTTCCGGAAGCGAAGCGCAACAGGTGGTCTTTACGTTTTCTGATGAGTAACCAGGTGCCGAGTTGGAGGGCACAGGGTAACACAAAGCCACCGTTATAATCCGTATGTTCCCCGATGAGGTTCACTCTCCCGGGAGCAAAATATACCTCCGGAAGCTGTTCCGGTTCATCAAATAAAATAAAAAATTGCTGGCGGAGTTTTTCTATGTTCATACCATCTCATTTCATGCTTCGAATTTAACAATAATAGCAATATGGATAACGTGAGATTTTCTACCTTTGTGACCAAACACATACCTCATATGAAACTGCTAAGATACACGCTGTTACTTTGTTTATGTTCTGCGCTGATCCCTTCCGTCTCCGCTCAGGAATCCGGCAGGTTTGACCTCACCGGAACGTGGCAATTCAGGGAACAGGGATCGACAAAAGTTTATAATGGAGAAGTCCCCGGATTTGTGCAGACCGACCTTATGAAAAACAAGGTCATTCCTGATCCGTATTACCGCGACAATGAATCAAAGGTTCAGTGGGTAAGTGATACGGGTTGGGTCTATGAGAAATATTTCAAGCTCGATGCTTCGTTTTTTTCTCACCGCAATATGGAGATGGTCTTTGAAGGAATCGATACTTATGCCAATGTCTATCTCAACGACTCACTGATCCTGGTGGCCGATAACATGTTCAAGCAATGGGTTGTTCCCGTAAAATATAAGCTGCATGTAGGATTTAATAAGCTGAGGGTGGAATTTCCTTCTGTCAACAAACAGGTTAAAAGCAAGTATGAGGCCCTCCCATACAAGGTCCCCGGCGACGAGCGCAGTATATGCCGGAAAGCCGCTTACCAGTTTGGTTGGGATTTCGGTCCGAAGATGATCACGATGGGGATCTGGAAGCCGGTGTATATCCGGTATTGGGAAAGAACCAATGTGTTGGGCGTAAATATTGTACCGGGGACAAAGACAGATACCTCGGCCCGCTTTTCGGCTGTCTTCACCCTGATAGCGACCCTGGCAGATACGGCCGAGTTCAAGCTGACGGTGGACGGTCAGCCTTTGATTGACTCCCGGGAGGGACTGAAAAAAGGCGTGAACGTCATCCGGGCCGATTTCGAGATCGTGAAGCCCAAACTCTGGTGGCCCAACGGCATGGGGAAACAAACCCTGTACACGCTGGGTTATGAAGTATGGTTCGCCGGTAAAAAAGAGAATACCGGGGAAAAGAAATTCGGGATCCGAAAGATCGAACTCATCACCGAAAAGGATTCCATCGGAAGGAGTTTTTATTTCAAGGTCAACGATAAACCTGTTTACGCCAAAGGAGCCAATTTTGTCCCGATGGATATGTTCCCGACCCGTGTTCCCGATTCGGCCTATGAAAGACTGATTGACGATGTGGCAAAGGCGAATATGAACATGTTGCGTATCTGGGGCGGCGGTATCTATGAACGAGATAAGTTTTATGAACTGTGCGACGAAAAAGGCATCCTGGTATGGCAGGATTTCATGTTTGCCAACGATGCGATTCCGCCGTCCAAAGAGCTGTATACAAACATCCGCGATGAAGTCATCCAGAACATCGTCAGGCTGAGAGATCATCCCTGTATCGCCCTCTGGTGCGGTAACAATGAGATTGAAGAAGGATGGCGCCACTGGGGATGGCCCAAGCAATACGGGCTCTCTAAAGAAGATTCCACCGAGCTTTACAAGAGCACCTGGGCAGTCTTTAATGACATCATCGCCAACAGCGTAAAAAGGTACGATACGCTTCGTCCTTTCGTGCTTTCTTCTCCGAAATTCGGATGGGGAAATCCGAAGAGCATGCTCGAAGGAGATAGCCATTACTGGGGTATTTGGTGGGGGAAAGAGCCCTTTAGCGTATATGAACAGAAAGTACCCCGTTTCATGTCGGAGTTTGGCTTCCAGGCTTACCCGGATGATGCCACTTTGAAAAAATTCACGATCCCTTCGGATATTCAGCCCGGCTCACCGGTGTTGAAAGCTCACCAGAAGCATGTAGAGGGATACGAGATCATCGATCAGTATATGAAACGTGATTTCCGGGAGCCCAAAGACTTCGGGATGTACCGGTACCTGTCGCAGGTATTGCAGGCCGAAGGCATCACCGGAGCCATTGAAGCACAACGCAGGTCGAAGCCCGTCTGCCGCGGCACCTTGTTCTGGCAACTGAACGACTGCTGGCCCGGGGTGACATGGTCCGCCAGGGATTATTATGGCGACAAGAAAGCGCTCTGGTATCGCGCAAAGCAAGTGTATTCCGATCAGCTTATTTCTGCAGAAGTCAAGAATGATACGATGACGGTGATCGCGACTACGGATGATGGAAGAACACAGGATATCAACTTCCGGATGTTCTTGTTCGATTTCAACGGGAACGTCATCTGGCGGGCCGATTCTGCCTTCAAGCTACAGGCGGGTTATGCCATGAAACTCGCTTCTGCCTCCATCCCCTACCTGCTGCAGGGAAATGATCCGAAGAAGGTCTTTCTGTATATGGACCTGAAAAATATCATTGGCGTCCGGAGTGCAAAATTCTACTATTTTGTTCCGAAGAATGAATTGGACCTTCAGAAACCTGTCATTACAACCAAGGTCACCGAATACGAAGAAGGATATAAAGTGGAACTATCCACCAACACGCAGGCCCTTTATGTGCGGCTTTCGACAGATGTACCGGGTGAATTCAGCGATAACTACTTTGATCTCGTGCCCCGGTTGAACAGGACCGTTCTATTTAAAACCAAAACGAAAGATCCGGATCTTGCCAATAAGATCAAGATCATTTCGCTGGCAGATGTTTGGCAATGATGCGAAAGGCTTTTTTTATTCTGATGGTATTTTCGGGATGTCTCCCGTTTCTTTCCTATGGGCAACATGACGCGGACATCATCAGGGTCATGACGTTTAATATTAAGTACGACAAACCGTCCGACAGCATCTATTCATGGAACGGCAGACGGGATAAGGTTTTTCGGGTATTTCGTTCTGAACAACCCGATATCATTGGCATTCAGGAGGGTCTTCATCATCAGCTCGAAGATATCCGGTCTGTCTTCCCGGAATATGGGCTGGCCGGAGTCGGACGCGAAGACGGGAAAACGAAAGGTGAATATGCCGCCATCTTATTTCGTACCGACCGTTTTACGCTGGTTCGCACTTCCTCCTTCTGGCTTTCGGAAACCCCGGCTGTCCCGGGTTCCATCTCCTGGAATGCCGCCTGCACACGAATAGTGACATGGGTGGAACTGCATGACTGCAACGCTCAGCGAAGCTTGTTTTTCTTCAATACACATTTCGATCACATGAGTGAGCAGGCACGGGTGAACAGCGCCAGGTTGCTCCTTGATTCGATCCAGGCTATCGCCGGCACGATCCCCGTTATTGTCACAGGCGATTTTAACAGCACGATGGATGATGAAGCTTGCCGGACGCTGGCTGCCCAGTTGGACGAATGCCGGAAAACTGCCAAACCCCGGGATGCGTTTCATACCAGTTTCATCGACTTCCCGGCCGACACCTCCAGAAATGAGGTCATCGATCATGTCTTCCTCAGCCGGAAAACCTTTGACATCCAACGTTATACCATCAATCTATATCAGGAAGAAGGAAAATATCCTTCCGACCATCTACCCGTACAAGTGGAGATCAAGTACAAATAAATAATTCGTTTTATGAAGAAATTTACCTTGTTGGTTTTTTCGTTTGCGTTCATTTGCAGCGCTTTTTCGCAACCTGTTCTGACGAAGAAAGTGAATCCGTTCATCGGCACCGGCGGACATGGTCACACGTATCCCGGCGCCTCCTGTCCTTTCGGAATGGTCCAGTTAAGTCCCGACACCCGGTTGACAGGCTGGGACGGTTGTTCTGCGTATCATGCCTCCGACACGTTGATCTATGGCTTCAGCCACACCCATCTGAGCGGCACCGGGTGCAGCGATTATGGCGATATTCTGCTGATGCCTGCCGGGCGCGACGTCAACACCATCAATTATCAGTATGCTTCCGGTTTTACGCTTTCTTCTGAAAAATCAGAGCCGGGTTATTATTCGGTAGACTTGACCAATAATAAAGTGAAAGTCGAACTTACGGCCACCCCCCGTACGGGCTTTCACCGTTATACGTTTCATTCCAAAAAGATCCAAAATATTGTCCTTGACCTGAAGCACCGTGATAAAGTGCTCGAATCGGGGATCCGGATCGTAGGGAAAGATGAATTGGAAGGATACAGGATCTCTCAGGAATGGGCGCAGCAGCAGATGGTTTATTTCGTCATGAAATTTTCGAAGCCTTTTGAAAGCCGGGCGATG
>DAONET010000018.1:44394-51430 GCA_035403225.1 Bacteroidales bacterium
GCAGATGGTTTATTTCGTCATGAAATTTTCGAAGCCTTTTGAAAGCCGGGCGATGGAAGCCGGTGATGATCTCCTGACGGAAGCGACGGAGTATTCGGGAGATAACATCAAGGTCATCTTCTCCTTTGATGCATCTACGGGAAAAGAAATAATGGTGAAGGTCGGTATCTCCGGCGTTAGCGTGGAAGGCGCCCGGGCGAACCTCGAAAATGAGCTTCCCGGCTGGGATTTCGACCAGGTGAGAAATGATGCTCGGGAGATGTGGGAGTCGGAACTCGGCAAGATCCTGGTTGAAGGGGGCACCGCTGACCAACAGACGATCTTTTATTCGGCCCTATATCATGTGATGCTGAGCCCTAATATTTACATGGATGTTGACGGGAAATACCGTGGGCGAGACCTTGAAGTGCATCAGTCGGATGGGTTCCGCAATTACACTGTCTTTTCGCTGTGGGACACCTACCGGGCGGCTCATCCCCTGTTTTCCATCATCGATCGCCGCCGGACGAGTGATTTCATCAATACCTTTATTCATCAGTATGAAGAAGGAGGATTGCTGCCGGTTTGGGAGCTGTCGGCCAATGAAACCAATTGCATGATCGGTTATCATGCCGTTCCGGTCATCGCGGATGCCTGGATCAAAGGAGTCCGAAGCTTCGATGAGAACAAAGCGTTCGAAGCGATGAAAAACAGCGCCATGCAAGATCAGTTCGGAGTGAAGTACTACCGGGCTGATGGTTACCTTCCTGCCGACAAGGAAGGAGAATCGGTTTCCAGAACCCTCGAATATGCCTATGATGACTGGTGCATCGCCCAGATGGCCAAAGGACTGAAACAGGATCAGGATTATTCGACCTATATTCAGCGGGCTCAGAGCTACAAGAACCTCTATGATCCTGCCACCGGCTTCATGAGAGCCAAACAAAATGCCACCTGGTACTCGCCTTTCGATCCGTACGAAGTCAATTTCAATTATACCGAAGCCAATGCCTGGCAGTATAGTTTTTATGTGCCGCAAGATATGAACGGACTGATGAGTCTGATGGGAGGTCGAGAAAAGCTCGCCCAAAAACTTGATGACCTTTTCTCAGCCAACAATAGTACTTCCGGAAGAAATCAGGCGGACATCACCGGCCTTATCGGTCAGTATGCACATGGCAATGAACCAAGCCACCACATGATCTACCTGTATGATTATGCTGCTCAGCCCTGGAAAACCCAGTCACTGGCGCATCGCATCTGTAGCGAGTTCTATCGTAACGACCGTGACGGACTCATCGGAAATGAGGATTGCGGGCAGATGTCGGCATGGTATGTCTTCAGCGCTCTCGGATTTTACCCGGTGACGCCGGCCAGTGAGATCTATGCTATCGGTTCGCCGGTATTTTCCAAGGCCACGATCAGGCTGGAAAGCGGAAAAAGGTTCACTATAAAGGCTGAAGGTATCAGCGATTCAGCTTTTTACATTCAATCAGCCACGTTGAACGGGAAGCCTTATAACAAGTCGTATATTACTTATACCGATCTCCTTAACGGTGGAGAATTGGTATTCCGGATGGGGATGAAGCCCAATGAACAATGGGGCAGCGCTCCATCGGATTATCCCTCCTCTTCCATCACCGATCATCTGATCACGCCCGTTCCCGCTGTCAACAGTGGTGACATCACCTTCGCAGACTCCACCACCATCTCCATGAACTGTGCCGATCCAAAAGCAGTGATCCGGTACACCCTTGACGGGACAGAACCGGGGAACCAATCGACACTGTTTACCAAGCCGTTTGTCATCCGCCAAACAACCACCCTCAAGGCAGTGGCCATAAAGGAAGGATCGCCCAACAGTCTTCCTATAACTGCTCTTTTTACCAAAATCCCTTTAAACCGGAAGATCACCATCCAAAACCACTATTCGTCGCAATATACGGCCGGTGGCGACCTGGCGCTGATCGACTTCATCCACGGAGGAGATAATTTCCGTACCGGCGCCTGGCAAGGATATGAAGGCGTCGACCTGGATGCCACCATTGACTTGGGTTCGGTTCAGAAGATCTCGAAGGTCACCATGGGATTCATGCAGGATCAGGGTTCCTGGATCTTTGCTCCCCAGGAGGTATCCGTAGCTGTTTCCGCTGATGGCAAGACTTTTCAACAAGTATATCTCACAGATCCAGACACCCCTGTCAATGCAATGGAGGCCAGAGCGTTGCATTTTGTTGCCGACATCAATCCTGTCGAAGCCAGGTACGTACGGGTTTTTGCTAAAAATGTAGGTACGTGTCCTCCATGGCACGTGGCTTCGGGCAGTAAAGCATGGTTGTTTGCCGACGAGATATCCATTGAATAGACATCTTTTGTATGCCGATATCACGTCTCCGGTCTGACCTGATCTTATTACTGGCAGCAGCCATCTGGGGGTTTGCTTTTGTCGCCCAGCGGCTGGGTATGGACCATGTAGGACCTTTCACCTTCACGGCTGCCCGCTTCACCCTGGGATGTCTGGTGCTGATCCCTTACATGGTATTCCGCAAGCGGGTTCCTCCGGTGAGGGCCGACAAATCACCTGCTGAACGAAAAAAGATCCTGGCTTTGGAAGTATTAGTCGGGATCGTACTGTTCGGCGGGATCTCGTTACAGCAGTATGGATTGCTTTTTACCACAGCCGGAAATGCCGGGTTTATCACGGGTCTGTACGTCATTTTTGTTCCGCTGGCCGGGTTGTTTCTCGGACACCGCATGAAGCCGGTTTGGTGGGCAGGGATTCTTTTGGCCGCTGCCGGGTTGTACTTTCTGAGTGTTGTCCCGGGCGAGGGGATCAATCCGGGCGACATTTATGTTTTTGGATGCGCCTTGTTTTGGACTGCCCATGTTTTGCTGATCGGATACCTTGCTCCCCGGCGGGATCCGGTGAAAATAGCCATCATTCAGTACACCATCACGGCCCTTTTAAGTTGGCTCGTCGCGCTTTGCGCGGAAGATATACGTTTTGACGACATCCTGGCTGCTGCGTGGCCTATCCTGTACGGCGGCGTGTTATCCGTCGGAGTGGCGTATACTCTTCAGATCGTCGCTCAGCAATATGCACATCCGGCCTATGCATCCATCATCCTGAGTATGGAATCTGCCTTTGCCGTGCTCGGAGGGTGGCTGATGCTTTCAGAACCCCTCACAGGGCGAATCCTGCTTGGTTGTGGCTTGATGTTGACCGGTATGATTATTGTTCAACGTAAAAATTAAGTATCTTTGTATCTAAATTTTGATATATGAAAAAACAACTCGCCTGGCTATTCGGGTTATTCTTTTGCCTGTTTTTTGTTCCCGGTCTTGCTGCACAGGAAATGTCTGATTTCGATCAATATTTTATAAAGAAAACACTTCGTGTTGATTACTTGTTGGGAGGTAATAATAAAGAAGAAGAAGTCTTCGTGGGACAGATGAAGCAAGAGCCCAATTACGGAGGGCCGATCCATCACCTGATTGACGTTGATTCCACCGGAACGTATCGTTATGCGGTATATGATTCCATCACCGGAAAATTGATTTTTTCGAAAGGTTTTTGTTCGCTGTTTCAGGAATGGCGGGGCACTCCTGAAGCCAAAATGGTTAGGAAAGCATATGAGATGACGGCGATCATGCCATTCCCCCAAAAGACCGTGTTGTTCACGATCGATATCCAGGAATATTCCACCGGAAGGTTCAGGAGACTATTCTCCATGTACATCAATCCGGATAATTATTTCATTCTCAGGGAACCGGTGACGCCTTATAAGACAGACCAGATCGTCGCTAACGGAGACCCTTCCGCGAAAGTGGATATCGTTTTTCTGGCGGAAGGTTATACGAAAGATGAGATGGGTAAATTCCGCAAAGATGCCTCACGTATGGCCAAATATTTTCTCTCCGTTCCACCCTATTCAGCTTATGCCGACCGGTTTAATTTCTATGCCATTGAATCTCCTTCGGTCAATTCGGGGGTTGAAGTTCCCGGGAAAGGAACCTATGTCAACACGAACCTGAGCAGCAGCTTTTACACCTTCGACATGGACCGTTACCAAACCACGGCCAATACCTGGGCGATGTACGATATTGCTGCCAATGTCCCGTATGATGCCATCATCGTGCTCAACAACAGCAGCCGGTATGGCGGTGGCGGTTTCTACAACCATTACTGCCAGGGCACTGTCGACCACGAACTCTCGGAGATCGTGTTGGTCCATGAATTTGGTCACAGTTTTGGCGGGTTGGCCGACGAATACTATACTTCCGAAGTAACCTATTCCGATTTTTATAATCTGAAAGTAGAACCCTGGGAACCCAACATCACCACCAATGTCGATTTCGGAAGGAAATGGAAGAGCATGATCGACCAGGGAACCCCCATCCCCACTCCCCGCATTGATACCTACTCGAATGTCATCGGAATGTTTGAAGGTGGCGGTTATGTAGGAAAAGGCGTATACAGTCCGATGATGGATTGCCGGATGAAAAGCAACGAAGCCAAAGGATATTGCCCGGTGTGCCAAAAAGCCCTGATCAAACGAATAACGGATCTCAGTGAATAAAGGATTGATCTTTGATATCCGGAGGTTCTCGGTTCACGATGGGCCTGGTATCCGGACTACCATTTTTTTCAAGGGATGCCCGTTGTCATGTTGGTGGTGTCACAATCCCGAGAGTAAATCATCTCTGCCGGAAGACACCGTGAAGGTTCTGACACTGGAAGGGAAGAAATTTCCGGTGAAAGAGGTACTCGGAAAATACCTGACGGTGGATGAAGTGATGACCGAGGTGGAGAAAGACCGCCTCTTTTTTGACGAATCGTCGGGAGGAGTCACTCTCAGTGGCGGTGAACCCTTGTTGCAGGCAGGCTTCGCGATAGAACTACTTAAGAAGCTGAAGGAGAAAGATATTCACACAGCGTTGGATACCTGCGGATTTGTCAGGCAGGACACGCTGAAAGCCACGTTGCCGTTCACCGATCTTTATTTATTCGATCTTAAACTGATGGACGAGCATGAACACCTGGAATATACGGGCGTTTCCAATACCCTGATCCATCAAAACCTGATATTCCTGACGGAGCAGCACAAACAGGTGATTATCCGCATACCGGTCATCCCGGGGATCACCGATAGCAGGAAGAACATGGACCTGCTGAAAGAATTTCTGATCAAACTACAGCCCTGTATTTCGGAAATCTGCCTCCTGCCCTATCATTCCCTGGGCAACAGCAAATATGACCGGCTGAAAATCGAAAATAAACTGAAGAATGTCAAAAGCCTCACTGCTGAAGAGCTTCAACCGTTGAAGCAGGAGTTTGAAGAGGAACACTTCGAAGTAAAAATCGGGGGATGAGGTTCACTATCTTTGCAATAATGAATTACCGTTATGACTGATCGCATAAAAAAGTTGCGCGAACAAAGCTTGCAGGCCGTCAACAGGATCTCTCCCGAACGTGCGCTGCTTGTCACTGAATTTTACCGCACCGGCATTGACCGTGAAGTATCGACTCCGGTGATGCGTGCTCTCGCTTTTGAATATCTGCTGAAGCACAAACAGCTTTGCATCAACGAAGGTGAACTGATCGTGGGGGAACGCGGACCTGCGCCGAAAGCTTGCCCCACCTATCCCGAACTAACGGTGCATTCCCTGAAGGACCTGGATATCCTCGACACACGGAAGAAAGTTTCGTTCAAGGTAGATGAGGAGACGAGAAAGATCTATGAGGAGCAGATCATCCCTTACTGGAAGGGGCGCAGCAACCGCGACCGGATCATGGCCAACATGACCCCGGAATGGCTGGAAGCCTACCGGGCCGGTATCTTCACGGAGTTTCAGGAACAACGGTCTCCCGGGCATACCGTTCTCGGGGATAAGATCTACCGGCTGGGCATGCTCGATCTGATCGCACAGGTCAGGGAAGCACAAGGCCGGCTTGACTGGATCAATGACCCGGAAGCCTATCGCCGGAACGAAGAACTGAAAGCGATGGAGATCGCTGCCGGCGCCATTATCATGTTTGCCAACCGTTATGCGGATAAGCTCGAAGAACTTGCCCGGACCGCCGATCAGGAGTCTACCGTCCATCATGCGAAGGAACTGCATCACCTGGCGGAGATCTGCCGTCATGTCCCGGCCCACGCTCCCCGCACCTTTCATGAAGCGCTTCAGTATTACTGGTTCGTTCATCTCGGGGTCATCACCGAACTCAACCCCTGGGATTCCTTCAATCCCGGGCGTCTGGATCAGCATCTTTATCCTTTTTTCAGAAGAGAGACCGAAGCAGGGACCTTAACCATGGAGGCTGCCAGGGAGCTTCTTCAATCCTTCTGGATCAAATTCAACAACCATCCTGCTCCTCCCAAAATCGGCGTCACTGCCGAGGAGAGCAACACCTATACCGACTTCTGCCTGATCAACCTGGGTGGCGTTAAACCCGATGGGTCAGACGCCGTGAATGAGATGACTTTTCTCCTGCTTGATGTGATCGAAGAAATGCGGCTGTTACAGCCCAGTTCCATGGTGCAGATCAGTAAGAAGAATCCCGACAGCTTTATTCACCGGGCCCTGAAAATCACCAAAACCGGTTTCGGGCAACCCTCTTTTTTCAACACCGATGAGATCATCCAGGAGTTGTTGCGACAAGGTAAATCCGTTGAAGATGCCCGTCGCGGCGGTTCCAGCGGATGTGTGGAGACAGGCGCTTTCGGAACCGAAGCCTATATCCTCTCCGGCTACTTCAACCTCCCGAAGATCCTGGAGATCGCGTTGCATAACGGAGTCGATCCCCGCACCGGGAAACAGATCGGGCCCGCCACAGGAGATGCCGCCTCGTTCGACACCTTTGAGAAGCTGATCGAAGCCTTCCGGGTGCAGCTCCGTCATTTCACCGGGATCAAGATCCGCGGTAACAACACCATCCACAGCATCTTCGCGAACCACCTGCCTGCCCCGTTCCTGTCGCTGCTTATCGATGACTGCATTGCCAACGGGAAAGATTATAACGCCGGAGGCGCCCGATACAACACAACCTATATCC
>DAONET010000019.1:0-33178 GCA_035403225.1 Bacteroidales bacterium
AACAGAGGAGAAAAGGCAAGAAGAGTTAAGTCTGAAACGCTAAGTCCGAACTGTGAGGTGCGAATTATTTCTGGCCGTACAGGCAAGAGAAAGATGAAGGAAAAGCTGGAAACAGAGGGGAAAAGGCAAGAAGAATTAAGTCTGAAACGCTAAGTCCGAAGGGTGGAGTGCGAATTATTTCTGGTCGTACAGGCAAGAGAAAGATGAAGGGGAATCTGGAAACAGAGGAGAAAAGGCAAGAAGAATTAAGTCTGAAACGCTAAGTCCGAACTGTGAGGTGCGAATTATTTAAGAATTTCGCACTTCACAGTTCACAGTTCGCACTTGAATTCGTGACTCCGGAGGGACTCGAACCCCCAACCAACAGAACCGGAATCTGCCATTCTATCCAATTGAACTACGGAGCCAAACCGGTTAAGGTGGTGCAAAAGTAAGCAAAATTCACCAAATAATCATAATTTTTCGTGGTTAGGGCTGTGCCCTTACATGGCTGAAGGAAAATCCTATATCTTTGTCCTTGATTCTAACCCTAACGCTGATTTTATGAAAAAACTGCTTGTTCTGGTGATGGCAATCATCACGCTGGCTCCTTCTTTATTCGCTCAAACGCAAAACCCGGTCCCGAAGGTGATGAAACCCGTTTATTTTGATGTCTCTCCTCCCTTGCGCGACCTGGTGAAAAGGCCTCCGGCCGTCGCTGACCGCTCGTGGAAAGACGGCGTGGTGAAAAACTTCTTCAACCTGAGAAAAGGGAAGGAAGGCGCACCTGACATCACGGACCCCTGTGTCCAAGACCAGAATGGCATGACGCTCACAGACACCACGATACAGAATTTCGAGGGGGTGAATAACGTGAACGGGTACATCCCTCCGGATACGCATGGCGATGTGGGGCCCAACCATTATTTCCAGGTGGTGAATGCTTCTTACGCCATCTATAACAAGAGCGGGGTTATGATCTTCGGACCGGCGAACAGCAGCACGGTATGGGAAGGGCTGCCCAACAACTCGAACAGCGGCGATGCCGTGGTTATCTACGACGAGCAGGCCGACCGTTGGCTGTTTTCCCAGTTTTCCCTCCCCAACTACCCGGCAGGACCCTTCTACCAGATGATCGCGGTGTCGCAGACCAATGATCCCACGGGGTCGTGGTACCGCTATCAATATTCTTTCACCGACCTGCCTGATTACCCGAAATTCGGGGTGTGGCCGGATGGGTATTACATGTCGTGCAACCTCTTCACGGAAAATGCTTTCGACTGGGCCGGCACCGGCGCCTGTGCCTTTGATCGTACCGCCATGCTGGCCGGTAATTCCTCCGCCACCATGGTATATTTCACCCTCCCCTCCACGAATGACGAGTCGTCGCAGCTTCCCAGCGACTGCGATGGCCCTTTTCCTCCGGCCGGGACGCCTAACTATTTCACGTTCATCTACGATATCACCCCGCAGCACCTGGGGATCCGCGAATTCCATGTGAACTGGACCACCCCGTCGAGTTCTACTTTTGCTCCGGCGGTTACACTTTCGGTCAACTCATTCAGCAACAGCCTCAGTAGCGGTATTGCGCAAAAAGGTACTACCAAGAAACTGGATGCCATCTCCGACCGGCTGATGTACCGGCTTCAATACCGGAAATTCACCAACTATCAATCCATGGTGACTTGTCATTCGGTGAACATCGGCTCCGGGGTGGCCGGGGTGCGGTGGTACGAATTACGAAACACCGGCAGCGGCTGGTCTGTCTACCAGCAATCGACGTATGGGCCGTCTGACGGCAACAGCCGCTGGATGGGGAGTATCGCCATGGACACTTCGGGCAACATCGCCCTGGGGTATTCGGTCTCGGGGAGCAACATGTACCCGTCGATCCGCTATACCGGCCGGATGAAGAATGACGCGCTCAACACCATGACCATCGCTGAACGGGGTATCATCAACGGTGGCGGGAGTCAGACGGGTGGCGGCACCCCCGGACGCTGGGGTGACTACAGCTCCATGTCGGTCGATCCTTCTGCTTCCTGCACGTTCTGGTATACGACCGAATACTACACCGCTAACTCAAGCGGTAGCTGGAAGACCAGGGTCGGCTCTTTCAGTTTCCTCGCTCCGATGACCGTGGATGCCACGGCGACGCCTTCGACCATCGCCATCGGACAGACATCCCAGTTGAATGTCGTCGCTATTGGAGGAACGGGCACTTACTCGTATGCCTGGAGTTCCATCCCTTCCGGTTTCACCTCGAACATACAGAATCCCGTCGCTTCTCCTCTCATCAACACGCGGTACATTGCCACTGTCACTTCAGGACCTTACAGCGGGACGGATACCACCGATGTGACGGTCACGTTACAGGTCACAGCAACGGCCACCCCTTCGTCCATCACTGTCGGACAATCGTCGCAACTGAATGCCAGCCCGTCGGGTGGCACCGGGACTTACACCTATCTGTGGAGTTCGATCCCGGCCGGTTATACGTCGAACATGCAGAACCCGGTGGTGTATCCCACCGCTACCACGCAGTATGTTGTGCAGGTGACCAGCGCGTCACAGACCGCCAGCGATACGGTAACCGTAACTGTCAGCGTGAATCCCCTGGTGGTGATCGCTTCCGCCACCCCTTCCTCCCTTTGTGCCGGAGCGACCTCGCAACTGAACGCCAGCGCGTCGGGTGGTACCAATGTCTATTCATATTCATGGACCTCCATCCCCGCGGGATTCACTTCTGACGTACAGAATCCCCAGGTTCAACCCACGGAGACTACCCAGTATATCGTCGCTGTGAATGACACTACCCAGATCGTGAACGACACAGTGACAGTATATGTCACGGCCTCTCCGGTATGCTTTGCCGGAAACGACACCATTATCTGCAGTTATATCGTTCAGGTCGATCTCAATGGGACAGCATCCGGTTATTCGTCGGTGATGTGGTCTACCTCGGGCGACGGCATCTTCAACGATGCATCGACACTGACAGCCGTGTATTTCCCCGGTATTGAAGACAGGGCTTCAGGATCTTTCGATCTTTCCCTGACGGCATCGCCTGTTTTGCCTTGCGTGAACAGCGTCACGGATGTCGTACATTTCACGATAGATCCCTGCACGGGAATCGCCCCGCTGAATGATTATCAGTTTGGGATCACCCTGAAGCCGAATCCGGCCAGCGATGTCGCTTTTCTCACTATTACAGGTGTGAAGGGCAAGGAATGCCGGATCAGTTTAACGGATATGAAAGGGAATAAGGTTTTCGAAGAAAAAAGAAAATCCCCGCAGTCAGTGTTTACCCGGAAGATCAGCCTGGCTGGTTTTGCCAAAGGCGTTTACCTGGTAAAGGTCGAATGCGGGGACGAGCAGCAAACAGAGAAGCTGTCGGTCAGATAACCTCATTAAAAGTTGCTGTATCCGGCAGGGCAGGAGTAAGGTTCACAGAACAAGCGATGGTATCGCCCGGTTCGAACGTAGCTTCGACAGGAAGAACCGGGTTGAGAAGACGGATCTGCTCAGGGTTAACCTTGACGGTTGTCAAAGAATCGTTGAACGAAGCTTCATTCGGAATAACCGGGTGAAGAGCGGAGTCATTATATAAGGGCAGTACGGGAGCGTCATTGAAATCGGCCTCATTAGGAATAACGGGGGCCAGGTTGGTCACAACAAATTCATCCTTGATTCCGGTCACTGTTTTCCGGTCTCCTGCAGCAGCTGCATTAATCTGAAGACAAAATACGGAAAAGAGAGCAACGAACATTTTAATGGTCTGGATGTTAATTTTTGTTTTCATTGTTTTTAAATTTTGAATTTTGAACATTAGACGGATTCATTTCTTTCCTGTTACACATGGGGGGAAGGGTTAAAAAATGTAACATGCAGAAAGACAACGAGATACGCTTTTCCCTCCCTCTCGGGATTCGTTGAAAAGGGGGACGGTGTCGGTGATTTTGGCCGGATTCCCGACGAACGGCGTAAAAGTCTCGTTGAGTGATTCCAACTTGGTTCAAGGAAGGTTTTAAATACGGATTTTACTTGTTTTATGGCCGGTCCTTTCTAACTTTGGGGTTATGAGGAGGATGATGATCATCGTCATATTCTTTCTGTGTGTCTCCGGGGCATTTGCACAGGAGGGGTATCATTATTTTTACGGGACTATCACAGATCAATCGACGCAGAAGCCGGTCGTGGGAGTCAACATCTCTTTCAAGGGATCGAAAACAGGGTGTGTGACGGACAGGCAGGGTAATTTCTCGTTTTTCATTGATACGATCCCGGTGTATATGGTTGTCAGTCATCTGGGTTATGAGACGAAGAAGATATGGCTTGACGGGACATTTCCGAAGATAATGATCAGGCTTACGCCGGCGTCGATTGAGTTGAACGAAGTAGAGATTGTCGCCAAGGCGGGTCCGGTAGCTTTTTACCAGGACGAGTTGTATTCAGTGCTTGATTATCAGCTTGATTTTCCGCGAATCTATATATTGGTCTATCGTTTTGGTTCTGCTGAATCGGAGATTATATGTAAGCGGATGGACGGGGAGGACATAGGCTCCTCGGGGCGGCTTCTGTTCAAGCCCGACTCCTTGTTCACTGACTGTCTGGGGAATGTGCATGTGATGGGGCATGATTCCTGTTACCAGATGTATGTTGATTCGACGGGGGTGCATTTGATGTATTCTGTGGGGATAGAAAGATTTCGAAGCATCCTGAAGGATTGTATTGCCTCGACGGAGACAAAGCTTTTCTTTAAGAAAGTCACAGAAAACGGGTTTGGAGTTGATTTTTACCGGGTTGACAGGGAGACGAGTGTAAAAGAGAAAGTGACGACGGTAGTTGATGAGGCGACCTTGAGGAGGTTGAAGCAGAACGAGGATGATTATTACCGGGTGATGTCGAATGAGATTCCTGAAGGCAATGAAGAGATGAGGGAGTGGAGTTTTGCGAAGAAGATCATGTACCGGCCTCGAACGGCTTCGATGTACAGGATCGGGAAAGATATTTGTGTTTTCAACACGGCGGACATGACGATTGAGTTTTACACGGTGGATGGAGATTTTACGGGCAAGGTGAAGATGGAATGTGTGAAGCCGGGGGAGGGGCGGTGGACGAAAGAGTTTTTTATTGATGAAGTGAGGCAGCGGGCGTATACATCCTTTATCCGAGGTGGGACAGTAACAATGTTCCGGGTAGATCTCGGGACGGGGGAGTTGGTTTCGAGTTCAGTGTTGAAGCATATTTTCCCGCAGCGGATCAAGGTGAGTGATGGGAAGGCATATTACCTGTATAATGTTCCCGGGGAGGTGGATAATAAGAAGTTGTTTAGGCAGGGGTTGAAATTATTATAATCCTATAACCCTGTCAGGGTCCCCCACCCTGTCAGGGTCAAAAGGAAAAAATATTTTTTCAGTTTCTGCATTACTTTTTCGATTATTCCCGGATTAAGCGGGAAACGGAAATATTATGCAAAAATTTGAAAAACTGCTCCCCGGGAAGTTTTACCATGTATACAACAGGGGAATCAATGGAGAAGATATCTTCAGAGAATACGTTAACTACCTGTATTTTCTTCGTTTATATCATAAATTCATTGACCCGATTGGAGATACTTATGCCTATTGCTTGTTAAAAAACCATTTTCATTTTCTGATACGAATTTTTGACCCTGACAGGGTTCCTTATCCTTATGTAAAAGTAACGGATCCTTCTCTGGCTTTTTCTCATATGTTCAATTCATATGCACAATCGTTCAATAAAATGTTTGAGCGTACGGGTGGATTGTTTCAAACGCCTTTCAAAAGGAAGCTGATTGAGGATGAAGAATATTTTCGCCAGATTATTTATTATATTCATAACAATCCCGTAAAACACGGATTTTCAGACAGTATGAACGATTATCCCTGGTCGAGTTTTCAGACATTGATCTCCTTGAAAGGATCAAGGGAAAACGATAGTCCGCTGGTTGGATTTTTTGACAGTAAGATGGATTTTATCCGGTTTCACAGCCAGACCCAAGAGGCTCCGGAAATTGTTCCGTTGATGTTCGAATGACCCTGACAGGGTGGGGGACCCTGACAGGGTTAGTTTTTAATCCTTACCTTTGCCCCATGCCAACCCTCCTCCAAGTCGAACACCTCTCCCGCTCCTATGGGGATAAAATCCTCTTCGAAGATATTTCGTTTACTATTAACCAGTTCCAAAAAGTAGCCCTGATCGCCCGTAACGGCGTCGGGAAAACTTCCCTGCTCAATATCATCGCCGGAAAGGAACCGTCCGACGGAGGATCTTCACTACTCTTCAATAACGCCTCCTGCGCCTACCTCCGCCAGGAACCTGAACTTAACCCCTCAAACACCGTGTTCGCTGAGGTCTATTCCTCTCCCAATGAGGTCCTCCAAACAATCCTTCACTACCAACAGGCTTTGTCCGGCGACGACAAAACAGCCGTCCAACAAGCCCTTACTCGCATGGATGCTATCAACGGATGGGAATATGAACTGCGAATCAAACAAATCCTTTCCCGGCTCAAACTCCCTTCTCTCGACCAGAAGATCTCCGAACTATCCGGCGGGCAACAGAAAAGGGTCGCCCTGGCTAAAACGCTGATCACGGAACCCGATTTCCTCATCCTCGACGAACCGACAAACCACCTCGATGTCGAAATGATCGAATGGCTCGAAGAATACCTCTCCCGGCCGAATATCTCCCTCCTGATGGTTACCCACGACCGCTATTTCCTGAACCGGGTGTGCCAGGAGATCATCGAACTGGATAATGGGAGCCTTTACCGCTACAAAGGAAACTATGAGTATTTCCTGGAAAAACAGGCCGAGCGGAAAGATAACATGACCCGGGAACGCGAAAAAGCCCAGAACCTGCTCCGAAAAGAACAGGAATGGATGGTCAGAATGCCCAAAGCCAGGGGAACCAAGGCCAAGGCACGTATCGATAGCTTCTATGATCTGAAGGATAAAGCGGCGCAACCCGTCACCGAACGGCATCTCAACCTCACGATGGAAGGAACCCGCATGGGGAAAAAAATCCTCGAGATGCACGATGTGGACTTCGCCTGGAGCGACTCACCAATCCTTCAGGGCTTTTCATACATCTTCAAACGGAACGAAAAAGTCGGAATCATCGGGAAAAACGGCTCCGGAAAATCTACCTTCCTCGATATCATAACGGGTAATATCAGGGCTAACAAGGGAAGAGTGGAAAAAGGAGAGACCGTCCAATTTGGATACTACCGCCAGGAAGGAATAGAATTCAACGAACAAACCCGGGTGATCGAAGTGGTGAAATCCATCGCCGATTACGTGAAGATGTCCAACGGAGATACCATTTCTGCCGCCGCTTTCCTCAACTATTTCATGTTCCCGTATTCCTCCCACCAACAGTTTGTGTATAAACTCAGCGGAGGAGAACGCCGTCGACTGTACCTCGTGACAGTCCTCATGCAAAATCCCAATTTTCTGATCCTCGATGAACCCACCAACGACCTGGACATCCTCACCCTGAATGTGCTCGAAGAATACCTCCTGACTTTTGGGGGATGCGTCGCTGTGGTTACCCATGACAGGTATTTCCTCGATAAAATCGCGGATCACCTCTTCGTGTTTGAAGGTGACGGGGTCATTAAAGATTTCCCCGGAAACTACACTCAATACCGGGAGTATGCCGCCAACAAGAAACGGATCGAACAAAGAAATGCTCCCAAAGAAACACCGAAAAAGGAGAAACCACGGCAACCGGTTCGTCAGAAACTGACTTATAAGGAAAAGATGGAGTTTGAATCATTGGAAAAGGAAGTCGCTGCCCTGGAATCGGAACGAACCGAGCTGGAGGAACAAATGAATTCAGGGTCTCTCACTCCGGCAGAACTGCAGGAAAAGGCTCAACGTTACGCCGATGTCCTGAAAGAGATCGACAGCAAAACCATTCGCTGGATCGAACTGAGCGAAAAGGCAGATAATGATGCTATTTAGAGAATAGCCCGAAAAGTTTCATGATTCCCCGGTGGAATTTGTGAATCCCTTTGACCGGAGCAGCATACATTAACACGCAGGCTTTCATGACCAGCCCCGCTTGTTTTTCCATGATCAGGTCAATGGCTTCCGGTGTGTCCGTGGTCTGTTGAAGCCATATGCCGGTGATCCCGTGATCCAATGCGTCGCTTACGACACTCAGCGTTTTGTCTTTTGGCACCAGCGATACCAGGTGAGTCACATCCCTCGGTATATCTGCAAAAGAACGATAACAGTCAACGCCGTCGATCTTATCGGCTTCCGGATGAACAGGGTATAATTCATACCCCTTCTCTTTCAGATCACGGAGCACGGCATAACCGAATTTTTGTTTGTTCCTGGATGCGCCTGCAATAGCAAGCTTCCTGTCCGACAGGAAGGTCTCGATGGTCGTGTTATATACTTTCATGGCCGGTATTTTTAAAAGAAAAACTTCCACTTAGCCTCGAAAGATACAAAATCCTGATTATTCGGCAACATTTCCCCTGGCTTTCGGCCCCCTGGAGACCTCCTGCAGCGATTTCCGGAATTCTGCCAGCTCTTTCCGGATCCGCTCACCTTCCTGTTTCGCGAAAGTCAGGCTTTCTTCCCTGATCGATTCTGCCTTTTCATCCAATACGGTCCATTTCCCTTTCAGTATGGTCACGATGTCTTCACGACTCCTTTTTTCTGTGTCCAGGCTGCTCCGGAGTTCGGTCGAAAGTCGATCGGAAACTTGATTGAACAGGTCTTTCAGGTTCCCCAGGTCGACATTCATCCCTGTTTTCACAGCAACAATACGCGCCTCGGTTTGCTGATGCATATTGGTGAACTGCACCTCCATGTCGCGGACTTGCTTCTGAAAATGCTCCTGCTGCTCCTGCATCTTTCCCGAGATTTCTTGCACCGACGCTGCCATGGATTTCTCTGCCTTCCGGATGTCTTCTTCCTGAGATCGGGCTAACGCATGCAAGGCTTTTCGTTGCCAGAGGAACAACAGTACAAGGCAAACGATCAGCACCAGGGCGATCACCAGCAGATTCTGCTGTAAAGAAACGGAAGAACGAAGAGCATTTATCTCCTGTTTGTTGGAATTGCTTTGCTCATTTGCACTTCGGATGAAATTCACAGCCTCGGAACGCACCGAATCGGCAGAATGGATCGAACGGGTCATCTTTTGATCCATCGCCACCATGTCTTTTCGTATAACCCCGATCTGTGTTTTTATCTGCTGGTCAGAAGATTGAAGCATTCTGATCTTCTGCTTAAGCTGGCCTATTTCCTGCCATGGATCATTCGCTGTTTGTGCACAGGTCAGTATCCCGATGCACAAAAGTCCGGTAAAAAGGAGGAACTTTTTTTTCATCGTATGAAGATATTAAGGTGTGTTAGTAGTAAAAGTATGAAATATAATATGTTATGTCAAGCAGAATGAGCATTTTTTTGATATAAAAACTATTTATCTTTACCGCATAAAAAAACAGATGCCATGAAGAAATCATTTCTGACCTTTTTCCTGTTGTTCGTTTTGGCGGGAGCCTTCGCACAGGATTATACAGCCGTGAAAGACAAATCTTCTGAAGATGAAATCCGGACCCTCTTTAAAAAGCCGTCAAAAGAGATTCAGGCCGGTTGGTTTGTCGGACTGAACAGCGCCTATACGCAGTTTGACAAGAAAGATGTATGGCTGCTGGGAATCTCTACCGGCGCCGTCCTGAACCACAACTGGAACCTTGGACTTACCCTGAACGGAATCGTCAATTCACATTACCTGGAATACCAGAAGATCATTGATAACCAGGATGCCAACCTGGTTGGCGGATACGGCGGTTTTTTAGTGGAATACACCGTTGCTCCCAAATCGCCCGTACATGTCACGTTCCCGCTTCAGATCGGTGCCGGATACCTGGGTTATCTCAGCGATAACGGCTATCATTGGGACGGAAACGGTTACTGGTATTATGATTCCGAGACCCTGGCGTACGATGTGTTCTTTTTCGTGGAACCCGGGGTAAAGGCTGAATTCAACCTGCTGAAGTTCATGAGGCTGGAAGCAGGAGTATCTTACCGCTATTCCCCCAATCTGGAACTGGATTGTCAGAAAGATGATTTCGTCAACCAGTTTACCGGTATTATCGGTCTTAAATTCGGTAAATTCTGACGTAGTTTATTCTTTTCAACAGTTGATCGGATGTCAGCAGAGGCCGTCATCGAGGTACGGAATGTGGTAAAATCGTTTAAGGAGGTGAAGGCGGTGCAGGGCATTGACCTGACCATTCTCCGTGGACAATTTGTGGCGCTGCTGGGCCCCAACGGAGCAGGTAAAACTACCCTCGTCGAGATGATTGAGGGGATACAGAAGCCCGACAACGGCGAGATCCTGATCACCGGGAAACCCTGGAAAGGAAACGAAGAAGAGCTGCGCAGGCTGATCGGACTATCGCTCCAGGAGACCCGTTTCATCGACAAGCTGACGGTAGTTGAGACGTTACGGCTCTTTGCCAGTTTCTTTCAACTGGGGAAAGAGCGGGTGGAGGAGATAATCCTCCTCATCGGACTGGAAGAAAAACGCAAATCATACGTGGTGAACCTGTCAGGCGGTCAACGTCAACGGCTTGCCTTGGGCCTTTCCATCCTGAACAACCCGGCTATCCTGCTGCTCGATGAACCTACCACCGGTCTTGACCCCACCGCCCGGCGCGAGATATGGGATATCCTGCTGAAACTGAAGGAAACGGAAGGCACTTCCATGATTCTCACCACTCATTATATGGAGGAGGCGGAAGTACTCTGCGATCATATCGTGATCATGGACCATGGAACGGTGCTCTGCAAAGGATCACTGGAGGAGTTGCTGACCAGCCCGGAACCATCGCCCCGGGGAGAACGGAAACTGAATAACCTGGATGAATTGTTCATTCAACTGACCGGGAGACGCCTTTATGAATAATATGTTCCAAAACAACCAGCTGTGGCAATTGACCAAATGCCACCTGCTTGAAACAGTCAGGGAGCCGGGTGTGCTTTTCTGGGGCATTGTCTTCCCGATTCTGATGTCACTCGGATTGGGGATCGCTTTCATGAACAAGAAGGACGTCACCCATAACGTAGCCATGGTCGGAATCGTGGCGCCGGCCCTGGATTCGCTCCTCTCTGCTCATGGATCGGCTCCTGCGAACAGTACCGGGGGAAAGGTGTCATTACACCTGAACAACCCGAAAACGGGAAATACAACGTTTGCCTTCTTCCCCATGAGTTGGGAAGAAGCCATGGTGCAGCTTAAACGGGGACAACTCAACCTCATCGTCACCGACAGCGCCGGCAGTATCCGCTATCATTTCGATCCGCTTAACCCGGATGGCCAGCTTGCCTACCTGAAACTGTCCAACGTAGTTGATAACCATGCCCTCCTTGACCCGAAATCCCATGAAAATATCAGTCCGCTGACGGTCAAAGGCACCCGCTACATCGATTTCCTGATCCCCGGTCTCATCGCTCTCGGGGTGCTGAGCTCCACGATGTGGGGCGTCAGCTATACCATCATCGAACGGAGGGCCAAGAAACTCCTGCGTCGCATGGTGGCTACCCCGATGAAAAAATCAAACCTGTTGATCTCTATGATCACGGTTCGTGTCATGATGAACTTTGTAGAATCGGTACTGCTTCTTCTTTTTGCCTGGCTGGTGTTCGGGATATCGATCCAGGGAAGCATCCCCGCACTGTTTGCGATATTTCTTGCCGGGAACATTGCCTGTGCAGGGATCGCCATTTTCATCTCTTCCCATACCTCCAAAACAGAGATCGGTAATGGACTTATCAATGCCGTCACCATGCCCATGATGGTGCTGTCGGGGATATTCTTCTCCTACCATAATTTTCCTGCCTGGAGCTTGGGTGTGATCAAATCACTGCCACTGACCATGATGGCCGACAGCATCCGGGCGATCTTCAACGAAGGAGCCGGATGGGCCCAGGTATCAATGCCATCATTGATCCTGACGTTGACAGGCACTGTCTTCTTTATTGCCGGTCTGCGTATATTTAAATGGCATTAACGCCCGGGAAGCGGCCCTTAGTTGCCGGATGGTTTCACAAAAACACGGGTCGTACCTGAATAATCAACCGTCTTCTCCTTCCCCAGGAAGTCGATTAAGGCTTTGGATGTGGTAAGATTCACGACATTTCCCGGGTCGTGGTGATCAAATCGATATGCAGAGGCAACATAGCTGTTCAGGGCTACCATGTATTCACGGGAGCTGTCCAACGGATTCCCCTGCCGGTCTTTCATCGTCACCCCGGCGCAACGGCCGTCGGGGCCTTGTTGAACTTCATAAGTCATCCCGGCGACCTCCAGATCGGGGTTCTTTTCCAGGTTGAACGCATAGCATATCAGCGATTCCATCTCCGGAACCGTCATCCGCAACGTCACTATCTTGTTTCCAAAGGGATCGAGGCGAAATACGTCGTTCAGGGTGATATCGCCCTGCGCCAGCGAGGAAATCCGAATACCGCCCCGGTTCTGAAAAGCAATGTCGGCATTCACGGCCCATGCCATCGCATCGCACATCATACTCCCCAGTTCACTGTATCCTTTCAGGGGAGCGGCGGCGACTCCCGCCACCTGCTTCAACTCTTCATTGTCATTATAACGATCGATCAGCTTCATCACCTTGGGATCCGACTTCGTCAGGGCGCTCATCGGGATCATCTCTTCCTTTTTAAAGATGACTTTCCCTTTACTCAGCCGGATAAAAGTCTTGCCTACATATTTCAGCCCGGAACCGGCCTGGGTTACCAGCACGCCGTTCCGGGTGATCCCTGTATCGAGGCGGTCGTGAGAGTGTCCGCCGATGATCACGTCCAATTGGGGCATCTCGCCGGCTAACTGCAGGTCCTCCTCCTGTCCGATGTGCGTGAGGGCAATCAGCACGTACTTGTCTTTCAACTTCGCATAAGCTTTTGCGGAGGAAACGGGATCCGAAAATTTCAGCCCCTTCAGATTGTCGGGATGCGAATCAGGTACTCCGTTTTGCCCGGTCTGGGTGACGCCGAGAAACACGATCCTGTTCCCGGAACCCGCCCTCTTCACCTTATACGGCTTCGGTTGCTCCAACACGGCTCCCGAGGCATCCGTGTTGCAGCTCAAAAAGGGGAATCGGGCTTGTTTGAACCGTCTGTTCAGCCTTTCCTGTCCCATATCAAACTCATGATTGCCGATGGCGCTGGCATCAAAACCACACCGGTTCATCAGATCAATCATCGGGTACCCCCTGTCAGCAACCATGTCCACCACGGGATTCCCGGTGAAGTTATCGCCGGCGGAGACCAGGAAAACATATTTACAGGTCCTTTCCAGGCTGTCGGCCAGGTAAGCCAGCTTAGCCATGTTATCGATCTTCGCATGCATATCATTAACATGAAGAATAATAACATCGGTCGGCCATTCACATTCGCATGGTTGTGAATAGGAGTATTTGTAAAATGTTGATAAAGAAATTAATAGAACGATAAAGGAGAAACGTTTCATAGTTCCGGGATTTGCATCAAAGGTAGGACAAATTTTATCCGGATGCACTTTTCCGTCGTTCGACGTCTATTGTCGGTCATTCATCGAAAAACCATATGGAGGACATATCTCCTTTTCTATTTTTGCAACTCATTCAAATTCGATACAATGAAAACGCTGATCGGACTTATTGCGGAAATGTTTTCCATCTTCAGGGAAACGCCGTTAACGAACTTTTGGGAAGAGATCCCGGCCTGCCGTCCGGAACCCGTAAGGGTTGAAACAGTTACTCCCCGAAGGCTGAATCCGGATCGCCGGAAAAGAAACCACTGAACATTGAGCGCATAAAAACAGGACCGTGAAACGAAGACAATATATTATTCGGTTGTTTATTGCAGTAATGGGTTGGGCCCTGGTCTGTTTTGACCAGGGTTCTCTCTTTGCTGAGGAAGATACTGCCCGGGTTATCAGTTTATCTGAATGCCTGAAGAAGGCAGTGGATTACAGCCCCACGCTGCGAACGGCGGCGCTGGAACAGCAACGGCTGAAGTACGCGAAAGGCGAGACCATGAGCGCCGGGTTGCCCCAGATAAATGCCAACGGAAGCTTTGATGATTATATGAGCCTCCCCACCTCGCTCATCCCCGGGGAGTTCTTTAATCAACCAGGGACGATGATCGCGGTGCAGTTTGGGACGAAATACAACTTGTCAGGCACCATTGATGTCAGCCAGTTGCTCTACAACCAGACTTACCTGACGTCGATGAAGCTGGCAGGGATGATGATGAACCGCAATGAGCTCACCACGGAAAAGTTCCGGGAAGAGGTGGTGTATAATGTCGCCAACCTCTATTATCTTACCCAGGCCGTATTGGCACAGAAGGAAAACCAGCAGAAAAACCTTGCCAGGCTGGATACGATGGTCATCATCGCCGGACATCAATATGAGAACGGGTTGATCAGAAAAGTAGATGTGAACCGGATTGATGTGAACCGGATGAACCTTCAGACAGCCATCGACGCGCTGGAGACGATATACCGGCAGCAGCTCGACATGCTGAAGTACTACATGGGGCTGGATCCTTCCGCAGAGATCATCGTGCCGTCGAACATCAGCGAACGACTGTTGACTCCCGGAAACAACCCTTCCGTCGATAACCATATCGACCTTCAGCTTATTCGGAAAGACAAGGAACTGGCTGTTACAGGGATGAACATGGTGAAAGCAGGCTATCTGCCTTCCCTGGCCGCTTACGGACGGTATAACTATTCCAGCCAGGACAATACGTTCAGTTTTTTTAAGAAAGAGGCCGAATGGTATGAGATGTCGCTGGTAGGGATACGACTGGATATCCCCCTGTTTGATGGTCTTCAGAAACGATCGAAGATCAAACAGGCCCAGGTGCAGTTGCAGGAGTTATCGATACAGGAAGAAGAAACAAAAAAAATGCTGGCCATCCAACTGCAGAATGCCGCCCGAAAGCTGAAATCAAGCCGGGATGCCTGGGTAAGGCAGACCGGTAATGTGAAACTGGCCGAAGATGTCATGAATGTGGCTTCGGCACAATACAGCCAGGGCATGATCACCATCACCGAGGTGCTCACGGCGCACGCCGATCTGGGCGATTCGCAGGTGGGAATGGTGAAAGCCATGGTGGAAATGAAGAATGCCGAACTGGAATACCTGAAAGCTAATGGAAATATTTTATCTGTTCTAAACTGATCATCAATGAAAAGGATCGTCGTAATAAGTGCTATTATCGTTGTGCTGGTTGGCGCGTGTGCCGTACAATTGCTGATGAATAAAAAGAAGATCGAAGAAGCGTCGTCGGTCGTGAAACGAACCATCACCTTCCCCGTGGTTACCCGGGAAGTGAAACGCGGAGTGATGGATGATCGTTTCAGTGTGACCGGGACGATGAACCCATCGCATGAAGTGACCTTCCTGGCAGAGGGGCAGGGAAGAGTGGTGTCCGTTCTGTTCGACAATGGAGATCATGTCGCAGAAGGTCAGGTGCTGGCGCGTCTCGACGATGTCCTGCCCAAAAGCCAGCTTGAATTGGCCCGGGCAGCCTTCAAAAAGGCGACGGATGACCTGGATAAGTTTGAAAAGCTCCTGAAAGTGGACGGGGTGTCATCACAACAACTGGCCGACATCAGGCTGGGTTATATCAAGGCCCAATCTGACCTCGTCACCGCCCAGCGTATGGTGGACAACACCATCATAAAAGCTCCCATCAGTGGAAATATCACGAAGAGGTATATCGAAAAAGGAAGCCTGGTCATGCCGGGTACCACCGTTGCCGATATCGTGGATGTGGGAAGATTGAAATTTACCGCCACTCTTTCCGAAGAAGAAGTCGTCCGGCTGAAACAGGGGATGAAAGGCGTGATCACGGTCCCCATCTATCCGGGGAAAGAATACGATGCCAGGATAACCACCATCGGGGTGAAAGCGGACGAATCCAGACGTTTCACCGTGGAACTGGATCTGGCCAATGACCGGAATAATCCGCTCAGGGCCGGGATGTACGGAACCGTGACTTTTTCGTTCAACAGGGAACGGGAGGCGATCCTGGCCCCCAGAAACTGCATCACGGGAAGCATCAAGGACCCGTATGTGTTTATCGTGGAAAACGGAAGAGCTGTCTTTAAAAAAGTCGTCACCGGCGCGATCACCGACAACGAAGTAGAGATCTTGTCGGGACTCAACCCGGGAGAGAAAGTGATTGTCTCCGGACAGATCAACCTTGAAAATGGTTCCCCCGTTACAATCATTAACCAGTAATACCAGCCTTTATGAACATTACCGAATTATCGATCAAACGACCATCGCTCGTTGTAGTGATCTTCACTGTGCTGGGCTTTTTGGGAGTGGTCAGCTTCATGCAGTTGAACTATGAGCTGTTACCCAAGTACACCGAACCGGTGCTGGTAGTGGTGACCGTATACCCGGGAGCATCGCCCTCGGAAGTTGAAAACTCCGTAACGAAAAAGATTGAAGATGCGGTCTCTTCGCTGGAAGAGACGGATAATATCCAATCTACCTCCTACGAAGGAATGTCGGTGACGGTGATCATTTTTAAGTCAAGCGCCGACATGGACAAAGCGCTGCGGGATGCTCAGCGTAAGGTAAGTAACATCCAGTATCTGCTGCCTAAGGATTCACGTCCTCCGATCATTGCTAATTTTTCCATGGATGATATCCCGATCATGCGTATCGGTATCACCGCGAAAATGGGCAACGCTGAATTATATGACCTGGTCAAGTACAAGATCCAACCGATGTTTTCGACCCTCGAAGGAGTGTCGCAGGTAGATATTATCGGCGGAGAGGAACGGGAGATCCGGATCAATGTCGACCGCGATAAACTGAATGCGTTCGGGTTGTCGATCCTGCAGGTCACCCAGGCAGTGCAGAGCAGTAATATGGAATTTCCTACCGGGAAGATCAAAGATCCCAATCAGCAGTACATCATCAGGCTGGCCGGGAAATTCACCAACCTGAATGACATATCGGAACTGGTGGTTGGCACCGGCTTGAACGGCAGCCCGGTCAAACTCTCCGATGTCGCTGAAATATACGATACCAAGAAAGAGGTGACGAGTATCAGCCGTATTGACGGACAGAACTCGATCAGCCTGTTGGTCTTCAAACAGCCCGACGGGAATGAGGTGGAGATCAGCAAGCTGGTGAAGAAAGAGATGGGTAAGATCGAGGGTATCTATCAGCAGAACGATGTGAATTTCACCATCGCCAACGACACCTCCGATTTCACCCTGACCTCAGCCAACGCCGTGATGCACGATCTGTTGCTGGCCGTGGCCCTGGTGGCTTTGGTGATGCTTGTCTTTCTGCATTCATTCCGGAACTCGCTGATCATCCTGGTCGCCATCCCCGCCTCACTCGTCTCCACGTTCATTGCGATGTACATCTTCGACTTCTCGCTGAACATCATTTCCCTGGTGGCCATGTCGCTGGTGATCGGTATCCTGGTCGACGACTCGATCGTGGTGCTGGAAAATATCTACCGGCATCTGGAAAAGGGGAAGAAACGACGGCTGGCTGCTCTTGACGGCCGAAACGAGATCAACTACACGGCCTTGTCCATTACCATGGTCGATGTGGTGGTGTTCCTCCCCATCGCTATCATCCCGAGCATGATCTCCGACATCCTGCGACAGTTTGCCCTCGTAGTGGTGTTCTCCACGCTGCTCAGTCTGTTTGTCTCCTTCACCCTGACACCGTTGCTGGCTTCCCGGCTTGCCAAACACGAGCATTTCAGACCGGGTTCCCTGCTTGATCGTATCATTTCGGGATTCGAACGGGGATTGACATGGATCACGAATCGTTACGGCTACGTGGTGGCTTGGTCGCTGCGTCATAAAGCCATGGTGCTGATCTCAGCCACGGTGCTGTTCCTCGGTTCCCTGATGCTGATTCCATCGGGTTTTATCGGCAGCGAGTTCATCAGCATGGGCGATCGCGGGGAGGTGATCATCAACCTGGAGATGGCCAAAAATGTGACGGTGGAACAGACCAACCAGATGACGCTGATCGCCGAGAAGATGATCATGAAGAAACCCGAAGTGGTCAGCATGTTTACTTCAGTAGGTTCGTCCACCAGCTTCTTCAGCGCAGGGACCGAGGCCTATAAGTCGGAGATCCATATCAAAATGGTGCCGAAAGAAAAGCGGAACATCACTTCGGATAAATTCGCCGAACAGTTGAAGTACGAACTGCAGGGGGCCTTGCCGGGCGTGAAAGTCCGTTCCTCCATCGTGTCGTTGATGGGTACCAGCGATATGGAACCGGTTCAGGTCGTGTTGGCAGGTCCCAACCTCGATACCCTGAATGTCTATGCCCAGCGTGTAATGAGCGAGCTGAAGAAGATCCCGGGAACCGCTGAAGTCAAACTTTCTGTGGAGAGTGGTAATCCGGAAGTGAATGTTCAACTGGATAAAGAGAAGATGGCACGGTTGGGACTTACTACCGCCAGCGTTGGGATGACGCTTCAGAATGCTTTCAGCGGGAATACGGATACCAAGTTTACCAAGGGAGGGAACGAGTACGACATCAATATCATGATGGATGCCTTTGACCGGAAAAGCATCAGCGATTTATCGTCGTTGACATTCACCAACCAGTACGGGCAGCCCATCCGGCTGAACCAGTTCGCTACTATTGAGCCGTCGACAGGGATGACAGTCCTTCAACGGTATAACAGAGTACCATCGATAACAGTTACCTCGCAGGTCGTCGGCAGGCCGGTAGGGAGTGTGGGTACCGATGTCATGAACAAGGTGAAATCGATGAAACTCCCTCCGGAGGTGCAGTTCATCCCCGAAGGCGACATCAAGTACCAGACGGAAGCTTTCGGCAGCATGGGAATAGCGTTCCTGGCTTCGATCCTGTTTGTTTACCTGATCATGGTAGCGTTGTATGATTCGTACATCTACCCCTTCGTCGTTCTCTTCTCGATTCCGTTAGCCATCATCGGAGCCTTGCTGGCGCTGGCGCTGACGATGCAGTCGCTTTCTATCTTCTCGATCCTCGGGATGATCATGCTGGTCGGACTGGTCGGGAAGAATGCGATTTTGCTTGTGGACTTCGCCAATCACCGGCGAAGCCAGGGGATCAGTACCCCCTGGTCGTTGGTGATGGCCGGAAAGGTTCGTCTCCGTCCCATCCTGATGACCACCTTCTCGATGATCTTCGGCATGATGCCCATTGCGCTGGCACAGGGCGCCGGATCAGAATGGAAAAATGGCATGGCTTGGGCGCTGATCGGCGGGTTGGCTTCCTCAATGTTTCTGACGCTCATCGTGGTCCCTGTGGTCTACCAGATGGTCGATTCCCTGAAACTCAGAATGAGAAGAGCAAAAAAGAAGGAGGAATGATCGTGATATTCTGACTCTTTGTATATTCGTGGAACCTGAGTTCTGCTGCAAAGAGAAGAATGAGACCCGGACATTATATTAAAGATCTCAAACGGCGTGATCACAAGCCGGCATTTGGCGGGCTCGATATCCTCAAGTATATCGGGCCCGGTTTGTTGGTCACGGTCGGATTCATCGATCCCGGCAACTGGGCTTCCAATATCGCGGCAGGCTCTTCTTTCGGGTATGAACTGCTGTGGATGGTCACGCTTTCCACGATCATGCTGATCATCCTGCAGCACAATGTCGCGCACCTCGGAATCGCCACCGGGTTGTGCCTTTCCGAAGCCCTTACCACCTTTGTCTCTCCCCGGGTCTCCCGGAGTTTACTGGTCACGGCCCTGGGAGCCTCCGTCTCTACCTCCCTGGCCGAGATCCTCGGCGCCGCGCTGGCGCTGAACATGCTGTTTGACATACCTGTCGCCGCCGGAGCCCTGATGGCGTATCTTTTCGTCCTGATCATCCTTCTGTCCAACACCTACCGCAGAATTGAAAAATTCATCATTGCCTTTGTCAGCATCATCGGCCTTTCCTTCCTCTACGAACTGACACTGGTCGACATTGACTGGTTCTCTGCCGGCATTGGTTGGGTGAAACCTGTCATCCCCAAGGGATCCCTGATCATCGTGATGAGTGTCCTCGGCGCCGTGGTTATGCCCCACAACCTGTTCCTGCATTCTGAGGTCATCCAAAGCCGAAGGTGGAACCTGGAAGAGGATAAGGTGATCAAAAGGCAACTGAAATATGAATTCTACGACACCTTGTTGTCGATGATCGCCGGATGGGCTATCAACAGCGCGATGATCCTGCTGGCCACTACAGCCTTCTTTTCCAGGGATTTGCAGGTTACCGGTCTGCAACAGGCGGAAGAGATCCTGAGACCGTTGCTGGGATCCAATGCCTCCGTCGTCTTTGCCGTGGCGCTGCTGTGTTCGGGCGTCGCCTCCGCCATCACCTCCGGAATGGCCGGCGGAACCATCACCGCAGGTTGGTTCAGGGAATCCTATGATATTCAGGATAACCATTCCCGACTGGGAGTGATCGGATCATTGACCCTGGGATTTCTCCTGATTCTGCTGATCCGTGATGCCTACCACGCCTTGATCATCTCACAGATGATCCTCAGCATCCAGCTCCCTTTCACCATCTTCCCCCAGATTTACCTGACTTCTTCGGCCACCGTGATGGGAAAATTTGTGAACCGGAAGTCGACAACTATCCTCCTCCTGATCATTGGTGGTGTGGTCACATTTCTGAACATTCGCCTTTTAATCAGTCTGATTTTGTAGCTTTGGCATCGAATTGATGAAATGGGAAAGGAATGAAAAAACCGCTCTTCAGGATACTAAAATGGATCGGAATCGCCCTCCTGGCGCTGGCCGGCATCTTTCTGACGATACAGATCTGGTTCTACTTCACGGCTCCTCTTTATATCTTTGATCGCCCCGGGAGATTTTCGGGCACTCAATGGTATAATCCCTATGCCGGGATGGACAGCACCCAATGGAAGAAAGCCAACTTCCATTTTCATACGCGTAAATGGATGGGACTGACTTCCGGAAGGAACAACTCGAATGAAGAACTCTGGAGGGTTTATAAAATGTTGGGCTATGACGTGCCCATGATCTCAAATTACCAGCAAATAAGCCGGTTTAACCAGGACTCTTCGTGGTATCTCGGTTGTTATGAACATGGATACGGGTTCAGAAAGACACATCAACTCCTTCTCGGGGCTCAAAAGGTCTTGTGGCGCGATTACAGCTTCTCCCAGAATCTGAACCACCGGCAGCACATCATCAACCTGCTCCGGAAACAAAATGGCCTGGTCGTCCTGGCTCACCCCGGCTGGGACAATGGTTATCCTCCCGAACGCATCGGCCTGTTGTCCAACTACGACCTGCTGGAAGCCATCAACGGAAATTACCGGTCCTTGACGCAGTGGGATTCGGTCCTTTCTGCCGGACGTCCCGTATTCCTCCTGGCCGATGATGATGCACATGATATTCAGGATCCGGGTGAAATAGGAGTCTGTATGACTTTTGTCAACACACCGGATATCGCTGCTCCCCGCATGACGGAGGCTCTCCGGGCAGGTCGTTCGTACGGTATGGATGTGTCCCGGAGCGAGACATCGACCTGGGAGAAAAAGACGTTCTATCACACCCATCTGATGCCGTCACTCAAAGCAGTGGAGATAAAAAACGACACCCTCCGGGTCAGGGTCAGCGAAAAAGCCATGAAGATCATCTTTACCGGACAGGGCGGAGTGGTGAAGAAGGAAACGTCCAATAAAGCGGAAGCCTGGTACGCTCTTCAGAAAGAAGATACTTATATCCGCACCCACATTATCTTTTATACCCCGAAGAAATGGGCTGGAACGGAGATGTTCCTGAACCCGGTCTTCCGCTATTCCGGCCGGACACCCGTGAATGTGCTTACTTCCTGTGTCAACGAGGAACGGACCTGGATTTTCCGCATCCTTACTTTCGGCTCCATCGTCCTGTTTGGTGTCGTGATCGTTCGTCTTCGCCAGTTACGCCGGAAAAGAGACACTGAATCATGAAACAGGAACGGAAAATAACCATGGCCCTGGTGATCCTGCTGATTCTTTCAGCCGGCATCAGAGCATTCCTGGCTTGGTTTACCGAACTGGGGTTCGATGAAGTGTACTACTGGACCTATGCAAAGTACCCCGACCTCAGCCATTTCGACCACCCTCCCATGGTGGGATGGGTCATCAACTTTTTCAGTCTTAACCTGCTGTTACAGGATGAGTTTTTCCTCCGGTTGGGTCCGGTGATTTTCGGAACCATCAGCACCTGGCTGATGTATCGCATCGGGAAGACCATCAAGAACGAACTCACGGGTTTCTATGCTGCCCTGATGTATACGGCCTCGTTCTATGCTTCCGTAATCTGCGGCACTTTCATCCTGCCCGACGGACCCCAGAGCCTGCTGTGGCTGCTCTCCCTGTTGTTTCTGCTGAAAGCGCTTCCCGACCGGGAGATGGCCAAAGAAAGCCGCTGGTTCCTGCTTTTCGCCGGCATCACGGTCGGATTGGCCCTGCTGTCGAAGTACCACGCGGCCTTCCTCATCACCGGGACCTTTGCTTTTATCCTCTTTTACAACCGGAAGTGGTTCACCGCGAAAGAAACCTGGTTCGCCTTCATCACGGCACTCCTGCTTTTCCTGCCCGTGGTAGTATGGAACTACCAGAACGATTTTATCAGCTTCACGTTCCACGAAGGACGGATCCTGCCGAAAAAGACGATCGGACTTTCCCCCGAATTCTTCCTGTTGGAGCTGCTTGGTGAATTCGGGTACAACAACCCCGTGAACTTCGTCCTGGTGGTCGCTTCCTTCGTAGCGTTGGGCAAAGGGAAAGATTTTATCCGGCACGATTACCGCAACCTGATCCTCTGGATTCACCTGCCCATGCTGATCCTCTTCCTGTCCATCTCCATGTTCAGGTCGACATTGCCGCACTGGACCGGTCCCGCATATACCGGCTTCTTCCTGCTGGCGGCTACCTGGCTCGATGAACGGCTGAAGGAAAAACAGAAGGTAAGAATCTTCCCGTGGTCGCTGCGTGCCGCGCTGCTCATCACCGTTACCGCGGTGGTGTTTGCGGCAGGACAGATGAATTACGGCTGGTTTGATGTCTCCCGGACGGGTATCCGCGATATCAGCCTCGATATGTACGGGTGGAGGCAGACAGGGGAGAAGGTGCCACGGGTGATGGACAAACAGGAAAAAGCCGGACTCATCAAACCCGGTTCCCCGTTGTTCACTTTCCGGTGGTTCCCTGCCGCCAATTTCGATTATTACCTGTGCGAACATACCGGCCGGAAGGTCTATGCGATCGGTTCCCTCTCCAGGATCCATAAATACTACTGGATAAACCAGATCCATGGGAACCTCTCCAAAGGATCGGATGCGTGGTTCGTGGGATTAAGCGACGACACCTACGATGCTGCTTATCTCTACGGATGGATGTTCGATTCGATATCAAAACCCGATACCGTCAATATTCTCCGTTACGGGAAGATAGTACGCCAGGCCTATGTTTTCAGACTCAAAGGACTGAAACAGGAGCTGACGTTCCCCCAGCCGGAGAAACAGTGATGAGAAGGTCGAAGTCAGAACAAGATCTGCTTTTACCTACCGATCATCTTCTTCGGATCGACAATCCGCGTAAACTCTTCGTCCGACAGTAAACCGAGTTCCAGAGCGGCTTCCCGGAGTGTCTTGTTCTCCTTGTGCGCTTTCTTCGCAATCTTGGCAGAGTTGTCGTAGCCGATGTGCGGGTTGAGTGCGGTGACCAGCATCAGAGAATTCTCGAGGTTGCGGTTGATGACGGGCAGGTTCGGCTGAATGCCGGCTGCACAGTTAGTCGTGAAGGAGACACAGGCATCACCCAGCAGACGGGCCGACCGGAGGAGGTTGCTGATCATGACCGGCTTGAATACATTGAGTTGGAAATGACCGTGGGTGCCTCCGAGAGAGATAGCCACGTCGTTACCGATCACCTGGGCGCACACCATCGTAAGGGCTTCCACCTGGGTGGGATTGACTTTGCCGGGCATGATGGACGATCCGGGTTCGTTTTCGGGAAGCATGATCTCCCCAATGCTGCAACGAGGGCCGGAAGCAAGCAGCCGGATGTTGCTGGCGATATGGAACAAACTGACCGCAAGGGTCTTCAGCGCTCCGGATGTCTCCACGACGGCATCGTGGGCAGAGAGGGATTCGAATTTGTTGGGAGCCGTAACGAACGGAAGTCCGGTTAATTCCGCAATTTTTTTAGCCACGAGGACATCGTATCCTTTCGGCGCGTTGAGGCCGGTGCCGACGGCAGTTCCGCCAAGGGCCAGCTCCGACAGATGGGGGAGGGTGTTCTTCAACGCTTTTATCCCATGCTCCAGCTGGGAAGCATATCCCGAAAACTCTTGTCCCAGCGTCAGCGGAGTGGCATCCATCAGATGGGTACGGCCGGTTTTCACAATGTCGTTGAACTCTTTCGCTTTCTTCACCAGGGTGTCATGAAGCATCTGCACTCCCGGGATCGTGGTCTCGATGACCATCTTATATCCGGCAATGCTCATGGCTGTCGGGAAAGTGTCGTTGGACGACTGTGATTTGTTCACATCATCGTTGGGATGGATAACGGATTTGCCTTCGCCAAGGGTCCCGCCATTGAGGACATGAGCCCGGTTGGCGATCACCTCGTTGAGGTTCATGTTGGTCTGGGTGCCCGATCCCGTTTGCCAGATCACCAACGGGAACTGATCGTCGAGTTTGCCGGCCAGGATTTCATCGCAGACAGCTACGATGAGGTCTTTCTTTTCTGCCGTCAGAACCCCGAGATCGAAGTTGACCATGGCTGCGGCTTTTTTGAGTACCGCCATGGCGCGGATCACCTCTTTGGGCATGGAGCCGGGTTCTCCGATCTTGAAATTACCCAGCGAACGCTGCGTCTGAGCGCCCCAGTATTTGTCGGCCGGAACCTCAATGGGTCCCATGGTGTCTTTTTCAATTCTTGTTTTCATGGCAAAAGATTTGAATTATGGAATGATACGATCGATATTTTCAACCGGATCGCCGATAACGGCGGAATACTCCTTCTCCACAATGGGCCGCTGAAGCAGTCTCGGGTTTTCACAGATGATCCGGATCAGTTCATGATCCGTGAAGGTACGGCCTTTGATGTTTTTCTTAAAGTACTCTTCCTGCGTCCGCAACACCCCGGCCGGTTTCATGTTGAGTTTCACCAGCAGCTTCTCCAACTCCGCTTCCGTCATCGGGGTCTTCAGGTAATAAATAATGTCGAACGGAACACCTTTCGATTCCAGGTAGGCAAGTCCGGCACGGGACTTTTTACATTGCGGGTTATGATAGATATTCAACATAACTTGATCGTCAGCTGTTGCCGAACTCCATGAGATACGATTTGATAAACTCCGTGAGGTCGCCATCAAGGACGGCCTGGGTATCGGAGGTCTCGTAACTGGTGCGGAGGTCTTTCACCATGTGATACGGATGCAGGACATAGCTCCGGATCTGACTTCCCCATTCGATCCTTTTCTTACCGCTCTCAATCTCGGCTATTTTCTCTCTCTTTTTACGCAGTTCTATTTCGTAGAGCTGTGACTTCAGCAGCTTGAGGGCTTTCTCCCGGTTCTGTCCCTGAGAACGCGTCTCCTGGCATTCAATCACGATCCCGGTGGGCTCATGTTTCAGCCTGACCGCCGTCTCTACCTTGTTCACATTCTGCCCGCCGGGACCACTGCTGCGGAACGTATCCCACGTGATGTCAGCCGGGTTGATCTCGATCACGATGTTGTCATCAATGATCGGGTACGCATACACCGAGGCGAAAGAGGTATGTCGTTTGTGATTGGAATCGAACGGAGAGAGCCGTACCAGCCGGTGTACCCCGTTTTCTCCTTTCAGGTAACCGTAAGCATAATCGCCTTCGAATTCGAGGGTGACCGATTTAATCCCCGCCACATCACCTTCCTGCAGGTCCACCTCTTTGACTTTGTAATTGTTCCTTTCGCCGTACCGGATATACATACGCATCAGCATCTGCGCCCAGTCCTGACTTTCGGTGCCGCCGGCCCCGGAGTTGATCTGAACGATAGAGCTGAGTTTGTCCTCTTCACCACTGAGCATGTTACGGAATTCCAGACTCTCGATCAGCTTCAGCGTCACGTCATAGGATTGGTCCAGTTCTTCCGGTGTCCCTTCTCCTTGTACAAAAAACTCCCACATCACGTTCAAATCGTCGTAGGCACCGGTAGCTTTTTGGTAGGAATCGGTCCAGGTTTTTTTATCGCGGATTGATTTTAACACTTCCTCAGCTGCCTTCGGATTGTTCCAGAATTCGGGTGCTTCGGTCAGTTTCTCTTCTTCCTGAATAAGGGCAAGCTTTTTATCGATGTCAAAGATACCTCCTCAAGGCTTCAAGCCTTGTCTGAAGATCTTTCAGATGTTCTGATGTTACCATGTTTTCAAATTTTCAATTCATTCATCACCTTGGAAACGAGTTCTGCTTCAAACCCTTTCCTTGATACAAAGGTCAGGATTTTATTGCGGATTGGAAACTTTTTTACATCTTTTATTTCTTCGGATTTTTTTCTGATAAGGTCGATAACGACGGTAACGTACTCTTCTTCATCAATTTCTTCGAGCCCCTCCCGGATGATATTCCCCGGAAGACCCCGGCCGGCCAGTTCGTACGCGATCTTTACCCGCCCCCAGCGGTTGTGGTGAAATTTCCCGCGGGCAAAGGAACCGGCATAACGACGGTCGTCAAGGAACTTTTCACTCCGGAGACGGTCAAGCAGTTCCGGCCTTTTAGCGGGAACCACATTCAGACTTTGCAGCTTCTGTTCCACTTCCGACGTACAACGATCCCTGAAACTGCAAAAATGTCGCAACTTGTTCAGTAACTCCTCTTCTTCCTCCCGGTCAGGTTTCATCCTTTGTCAGTGCTGCTTTTCAAAAACATCAACCTCACGCAGGTAGAACGGACCGTATCCCTGGTCTTCGCTGACCCACATCAGGTAACGGAAACGATTTCCGTTTACAAAGTTTACGCGGTACGATGCTTTGCCATCGCCCCAGATCTCCACGGGGACGAACTCTGCGATAAAGGTCCAGCCGGTGGTTTTTGGATCGCCGGTCACGTCGGGGGCGCCGGTGGTTTTTCCCCATAAGGAGAAGCGCTGTGGCCCCCGGCTCATGGAAGAAAGGGTAAACAGGTGCAGGCTGTCGAGCTCCGTTTCACGCTGGAGATCCATCAGCACCCGGCCTTCTCCCGCATCATCCCAGGTGTCGTTGGCCGAATCGGCCGGCAACAGGTCGAACATCCCGTCGTTCAGTGCAGGAGCCGGCTGAAGTTTCCCTTTCAGTTTCCCGGTACCGGTAGCGCTGACAATCACTCCGTTGGGCTGGTGGATGTCGGCGTAATCTTTCATGGTGACTTTCACCGGCAGGGCATCGAGCTCTTTTTCCCTGTCAGCCGTCACTACAGCCGCTGGTTTCAGGTCGGTGGTCACATACCTGATCCCGGTATTCAGGGTCATGACCGGGCGGTTGCTGAAGTCATCATACAGCGGGCCGGTGCAGGTGATTCCTGCGAAGGGATCTTCGGCCAGGGTGATGGCAAAGATGAAGATGTCCCTGTTTTCCGGAAGCTGCAGGTATCCCGATCCCGGTCCTGCCTCCAGGTCATATTTGAAGATATGAGCAAACCGGTAGGCGACATTGGAGGTGTCGTTATGGAGATGGGTCGAATACCAGGCGATGGGATCGCGTTTGATGAAGCCGGGATCGAGCCGGGTGATCCTGCCGTAATCATCCCAGTGCCGCGTTTCAAATTGTCCGATGTCGCCGGTGATCGACTGGATTTTGATCACTTTCTTGACATTTCCGATCCGGAATACCCCGGCGGTATCATTCACGGCAGCTGCCAGGATACAGATCCGGTTGAAGTTACCGGTCTTCGGCAAGTTGATCTTCTGCCCTTCGCAACGTACCACGTTGAACTGGTTGGGGGCCGTGCCGCCCATCGTGAACCGGATGCCGTCGACCGTCAGCGTCTCGGGGAACAGTTCTGCCGGGATGCTCTCTCCTTTTTTGTTGAAGGAGCTCTCGTTCCTGGCGGTGTCGGAGGTGATCACATCCCAGTTGCAGGTCAGTTCCACCGGATAGCTGTTGGCCGGATTCAGCGGGGTTTCGGGCGGAGCGAGTTTCACGGCCACGGTGCGGATGGCAAAAGGACCCAGGTTGAGGATCAGCTTGCCATTCGTCAGCTCGATATCTCCGGCCTTCCGTTCCTGTCCGTCGGTTTCCCAGGCGGCCATGATCTTTCCGGGGAGGATGAGTTCCACGGGTCCGGTAGCTTTGCCGGTGAGTTCCTGGATGCGGAAGATGATGGCGTCGCCCGATTCGGCTTTCTTGATGGCCCGGATATCTGCCTGGCGGGTGCTCAGGCGGGCAAAGGAGAAGATGTTGCCCAACGCCCCGGGATGCGGGGTGGTGAGGAAGGCCGCCATCGGCTGGTTCAGCTCACGTCCCTGCCATTCTGTCTGACCGGTTCTCCAATCGCCTTTATGTCCATATATTCCGAAGGTGAACTCGTGGATTCCCCAGTCCTGCGTGGCCTGGTCCTGGTACGAGTTGGCTACCGGTGTGTAAAGTAAGGTCAGGCGGAGGGTGGAATCGTCGGGTTTGTCGGAACCGAATTTGCAATCCTCCAGGATCGATACCCCGTAAGAACCTGAACGGTCGGTGAGGTCGAGCCATTCACGCGAAGGAACCTCGTATTTCTTTTCATCGTTATTGGCCCGTTCAATGGTGCCAAGTCCCATGTTATACGTAGCGACATTGTTTTTAACGGTCAGGGGGAATGCTGCTTTCAGGCTGACGCCCTGCGATTGCCATTGTACGTTGTTGCTGACCAGGATGCGACGCCCTGCCTCCCCGGTGGAGAGTTGCACGGTGGTGACAAAAAGGGAGTTCAGGGCTTCCCGTTCAATGCGGAAGGCAACCCGAACGGGACCTTTCTCGGTGACGGTGATTTTCGCCGGTCCGTCCACAAAAGCCAACGGGGCATTCTTCCGGTCCTTCCAGTCCATGTTCCACGCCGGCCAGTAATCGGGGTGCTCTTTCCGGAATTCCAGCCGCATAGGAGCTGACAGCAGCTCTTTCCGGAGTGTTTTGTCGTAGATGCTGATCATGTCTCCCTGCATGTTGAACATGACCTTGTAGTAAGCATTCTCCAGGAAGTTGCTCCCGGCCATGGCATCGCCTTTCTGGAGGACTTTTTCTTTGACGGGTTGTACGTCATAAACAGCCATTCCGCAAGCCGGGACGCGGGCGGGGAAGAGGATGGTGAGAGATGTCTTCGTTTTACCGGTGATCTGGCAGGGAACGGTGGCCCCGGCGGGATCAACTACGGTGATGTAATCGGGAGCGCCTTCAGGGAAAGGGATCTCCGCTTCAACGATGTCTTCCCGGGAGGTGGCCAGTGGGTTGTATACCACGATGGCGTTCCCTTTGACTTGTGTATTCATGGCCCGTACGACGGCGCCGGCCGAGGCTTTCATGATGGAAGCAAAGCTGTTCAGGGCGATCACTTCATCGTTCCAGGCGTACTCGTATGCTTCCGGGATGCAGGTCCCCGGCAGGATGTCGTGCATCTGGCTTCCGAGAACGGTCCACCAGGCCTGATGCAGGGCTCCGGAAGGATAGGGGATCCCTTGCAGCCAGTCGGCCACGACGGCCAGTGGCTCAGCAGCCCGGGCCAAGGCTTCGTTCTTGCGGTTCCAGCGTTTCATGTATGCTTCCGAAGTAAGCGAGCCGGCGGAATGTTGCGTGAGAAGGAGATCGCCGGAATAGGAGGGAAGACGCGAGGCCTGCTCCGTGGTCAGGTCCCGGAAGAGCTGATCGCTGGAGGAAAGGACAACATGGATCTTCGGATTCGCTGAAACAGCGGCATTCACGGCATTGATGATGTCGGATTCACGGGGTGAGCCGCCTTCATCACCGACACCATAGTACCGGTAATCGGCATAAACGCCATATTTCTCGCCATTGCCCATCACCCGGTCAATCCAGTATTTCGCGGTATCCAACCCCGGCTTCACCCTTCCGGCATAACTGGTGGCATTCAGGGAGGCAATCACCCCTTTCCCGTCAGGACCGGTCCAGTTACCAATGTTGAAGGGTATCCCGACCGCTGATCCCCAGGAGAGTTTCTGGGTCGAAAAACCTTTGACTCCGGCATGCGACAGGGCGGATGGGAGCCATGCCTGGAACCCGAAGCAGTCGGGCAGCATGAAATCGACACTCTCTTTGCCGAAAGTTGAACGGAAATAATTATTGCCATAAAGGACCTGCCGGATGACGGACTCGGGCGAAGGAACATTCACATCGCATTCATCCACCGAAGAACCACCGACAAACCAGCGCCCCTGCGCGATATATCTTTTCAACATCTCAAAACGGCCGGGATAATACTCCTCCATCATCCGGTAACGACGCGCCCCGGAGAAAGTGAACACATAAGGCTTGTATTTCTCAAACATGGCAAAGTTCTCATCCAGGGTCGCTTTGAGGAACTGGTTGATCGTCTCCTCATAATCCCATCTCCATTGAGTGTCAAGATGTGAGTATCCAACTGTGTACAGCACCGGGTCGAGAGAGAGATTATAATTGGTCTGGAGTCGTGATTGTGAAAAACCGGCCGGTGAAATTCCGGCTGTCAGGACAATGACAATGAGAACAAGTCGTTTATACATACATAAAATTTTTGTAAAAATAGTAAAACTGTGAATTCCCTGACGATTTATCCATTTCCCGGCAGAGGTATCGTTTTTTTACGAACTTTGTTCCCGGAACCATGAAGAATCAAATAAAATCAACATGAAGAAATCGCTGTTACTGATCGTGGCCCTGGTGTTTGTTTTATCAGCCTGCGGCCCGCGTAAAGAGTTTAAAATTACCGGGAAGGTCGTCGGAGTTGATACAGGGATGATCTTTCTGCAGAAGATGGAGGAAGGGAAATGGGTCAGGCTTGATTCTGCCAGGCTCGATAAGGGAGAGTTTTCCTTTAAAGGGAAGATGGATGTGCCCGAGATCAGGTATCTGACGCTGCAGGAGGAAAATGTCTACTTACCGTTCTTCGTGGAGAATGCCCGGATCAATGTTGAAATCTTTCCCGATAACATTGAAAAATCGGTGGTTACGGGATCTCCCTCGCAGGATGTCTTCAAGCTGTTCACTACCCGTCTGGATACGATCACCCGGGAGATGAAAGCGGCTGTGTCCGGTTACCGGTACGCGGAAAAGGCAAACGACTCTGCCAGGATGGCCCTTCAGGATTCCCTGTTTAATATTGCACAGGAGAAAGAGAAAAACTTAATCTTCACCTTCTCTAAAGCTCATCCTTCGTCGGTTGTATCTCCTTACCTGATGATGCGCAATTCGTACCTCTTTGAACTAAAAGACTTCGAAGATGTAGCCGCCGTGTTCGATACTTCCCTGAACAGATCAGAATACATGAAAGGGCTGACAAGGAGGATCGCGATCCTGAAAAAAGTGCAGATCGGACAACTCGCGCCCAATTTTACCCTGAACGATACAACGGGAAATCCGCTCATGCTTGCTTCCCTGAAAGGGAAAGTCGTTCTGATCGATTTCTGGGCTTCGTGGTGCAGCCCCTGCCGGGGAGAAAATCCCAACGTGGTGAAAACATATAATCTTTACAAAGACAAAGGTTTTGACATCCTGGGCGTCTCCCTGGATACCGACCGCGAAAAATGGCTCGAAGCCATCAGGGCCGACAAGCTGACCTGGAACCATGTTTCCGACCTGGCCGGCTGGAACAACGTGGTCGGGAAGATCTACGCGATCAATTCCATCCCGGCGAATGTGCTCCTCGACAAGAACCAGGTTATCATCGCAAAGAACCTCCGGGGAGATGATCTGTTAAAGAAACTGGAAGAAGTCCTCGGCCCTGCCGGAAAACCGGTTAAGAAAAAGAAATAACCCTGAAAACCTTAAAACACCGGACTATGCGACACCGGATGCTGTTGGCCTTGCTGCTCCTGCCTTTCATCCTGCCGGCACAAACGCCGTTTTTCATTACCGGCACTGTAAAGGACAATCCCCTGAATACCGTCTATCTGCTGAGTTTATACGGCGAAAGGACATACCTGGTCGATTCCGTGAAAGCGGATGCATCAGGAGCTTTTTCTTTCACCCTGAAATCCGGTAATAAACCTGGCATGTACAAGATCGTTTTCGGGAAAGATCGTTTCCTCGAGATCATTTTCAATAAAGAAAATATCACGTTTTCTTCCACCATCAGCGCTCTGCCCGACAGCGTGAAGTTCACGTCTTCGACGGAGAACCGGATCTATTACGACTTCATGCGATGGGATCAGCAAGCGCAGGCGAAACTGGAGCTGTTACAGCCGGTGCTGGATTATTACCCCGAACGCGACGCCTATTATCGCCGCACCATGGAGGAGTTTGAACGGATCCAGCAGGAAGAGAGCCGGATGGTTGATTCGCTGAGGCGCGATTATCCCGGTTCCTATGCGGTCAGACTCATCCAAACCTACTGCCTGCCTTTCATCCCCGCTACCCTGAATCGGGAAGAACGAACGGCTTTTCTGAGACAACATTATTTCGATAAGACCGATTTCACCGACACCTCGTTGTTGCGCAGCCCGGCCTTTGCCAGCAAAGCCATCTCATACCTGTCCCTTTACAGCAACAACCGGTTGCAGCAGAAACAGCTGGAGCTGGAGTTCATCAAAGGCATCGGCCCGATCATGGCCGCCGCTGCTGTGAATGACGAGGTGTACCGGTTCCTTCTTGATTACCTGATCAGCGGCTTTGACAAGTATCATTTCGACGATGTCATCACCTATATGGCGGAAAATTTCTCCGATCCTTCTTCCTGTGAAAACACCGACAAAGAATCGGCCCTGCAAAAGAAACTGGAGACCTATAAAAAAATCGCTACCGGGAAACCGGCCCCCGTGCTGGAACTGCCCGATACCAAAGGCAGGATCGTGAATCTCGCCAACCTGAAATCCGAATACACCCTGCTGATCTTTTACTCGTCGGAGTGTACCCATTGCGCTGAAATGCTGCCCAGGGTAAAAGCGATGTACGACACCCAGAAACCCGCACGGCTGGAAATCGTGGCGGTTTCTCTCGA
>DAONET010000019.1:33278-47300 GCA_035403225.1 Bacteroidales bacterium
TGACCGTACTTCATCCTTCTTTTCTTTTTTCCGTATAATTCTATAAATTTGCACCTTTTGCAGAACGACTCTCCTATGTACGAATATATAGAAGGACAATTGGTTGAACGGAATCCTGCCTACGCAGTGGTGGATGTTCACGGCATTGGTTATCTGCTGAACATCTCGGTTTACACCTATTCACAACTGAAAGAAAACGCTTCCTGCCGGCTATACACTCACCTGGTGATACGTGAGGATGGTATGGCATTGTTTGGTTTTGCCGAAGCAGGCGAACGGGAACTCTTTCGCCAGTTGATCAGTGTCTCGGGAGTCGGGGTGAATACTGCCCGGATCATCCTTTCCTCCCTTTCACCGCAGGAGGTATGCCTGGCCATCGCCGAAGGTGATGCTCCGGTATTGCAGAAGATCAAGGGGATCGGTGGAAAGACGGCTCAGCGCATCATCGTGGACCTGAAAGATAAAGTGTCGAAGGACCTGATCGCCCGGGAAAAATTGGGATTCCTGCACAATACCAAGAAAGAAGAAGCGTTATCAGGATTAATAATATTGGGCTTTCCAAAGATGCTCGCGGACAAGGCTTTGACCAAAATCATCGAAAAAGAGGGCGCTGGTTTATCCGTAGAAGAATTAATCAAACAAGCTTTAAAGGTTCTCTGAGCCACCGAAAATTACGTATCACCCTGATCTGAAAAATGAAAACCATTACCGTGAGGAGATCCATTCATTTGCTTGCATGCCGTTCGGTCGTGTTTTTTCTTTTTCTGACCTTAGGGATATCCTCCCTTTCCGGATATGCCGGCGGCACAGCGGGATTGCCTGATGCTGCCCTGCGGCCTGATACTACCCTGAAGGGTGACACCACCCTTATCTACCCCTTTTCTGATGAGATGACCACCCCCGGCAGCGGTTCCGAGCACCCCATCTACCTGAAAAATCCCTCAAACCTCAAAACCGAAGTAGTGTACGATCCGGTCACCCGGGAATACTATTACACGTACAAGATCGGTAATATGACATACCGCCTTCCTTCCACGCTGTCTTTCGAGGAGTTTCAGAACCTTTCCACCGAAGAGATGATCAATAACTACTGGCGGGAACGGTCGGAAGCAGCCAGTCTGGATAATAAAACCGGGGTCATCCCCAAACTCATCGTTCCGGGGAAATTCTTCGAGACGATCTTCGGGAATAACACCGTCGATATCCGCCCCCAGGGTTCCGCCGAGATCCTTTTCGGCATCACTTCCGACAAACGCGATGACCCGTCGTTGAATGTCCGCCAACGCCGGCAAACCAACTTCGACTTCGACGAAAACATCCAGATGAATGTCATCGCTAAAATTGGCGATAAGATCGAGTTCAAGGTCAATTACAACACCAAGGCAACCTTCGACTTTGAAAACAAACTGAAACTGAAATACGAAGGGAAAGAAGATGAGATCATCCAACTGATTGAAGCCGGAGATATCAATATGCCCCTCTCCAGTACCCTCATCCGGGGAACCGAAAGCCTGTTCGGACTGAAGACCAAACTCCGGTTCGGAAGAACGACCGTCACCGCCGTCTACTCACAACAGAAAAGCGAATCGAAGAATATCACGGTCCAGGGTAACGCCCAGAAAACGGAGTTCAAGATCAAAGCCGATGAATACGAAGAAAACAAACACTTCTTCGTATCCCAGTATTTCCGGGATAATTATAAAAAGGCCCTGAGCACCCTTCCCATCATCTCTTCCAATATCAACATCGTTAAGATAGAAGTCTGGGTGACCAATATCGGGGCGGCTGTCACAGATAACCGGAATATCGTTGCTTTCCAGGATCTGGGCGAATATGAACCGTATAATACCAAGACCTTTCATGGCTATCCGGGACATTCCCTGCCCGACAACAAATCGAACGACCTGCTGGATGTCATCATGCCGACACCGGCCGACACCGTCACCGTGCGTAACATCAGCCTGGTAACGGATTACCTGAAAAGTCCGCCTTTCAACCTGGTCTCGGCGCGTGATTTCGAAAAAGTGGAAAACGCCCGGAAGCTTCTTACCTCCGAATACTCGTTCAACTCGAGACTCGGTTTTATCTCGCTGAATACCCAGTTGAATTCCGATCAGGTGCTGGCCGTTGCGTACCAGTACCAGATTGTCGGCGACCCGACGGTATACCAGGTAGGGGAGTTCTCCGACGACGGGATCGTCGCTCCCCAGTGCCTGTTCCTGAAACTCTTGAAGAGCACGGCTCAGAATACCCGGATCCCCATGTGGGACCTGATGATGAAGAACGTTTACCCACTCGGGGCTTATCAGGTGCAATCGTCCGATTTCATGCTGAATATCCTCTATTCGGGCAATAAAAACGGAGTGCCGACGGCCTACCTCGAAGAGACACGTATCAAGGGAGTGCCGCTGATCCAGGTGATGAACTTCGATAACCTGAACACCCAGTTGAACGAACCTTCCGACGGGTTATTCGACTTCATCGACAATGCAGCTACCTCGGGAGGTACCATCCAGGCATCCAACGGCCGCATCTTCTTCACTGTGCTGGAACCTTTCGGTCAAGACCTCCGCGATTCAATTTACGATCCCAACGACTCCAAAAACTCGCTTGCCCTGGCCAATAAGTATTGCTACGACTCCTTGTACACCATGACCAAAACCATGGCGAAACAATACGCAGATAAGGATAAGTTTGTTCTGGAAGGATATTATAAGTCATCGGCAGGATCGGAAATCTCCCTGAATGCCCTGAATGTACCGCAAGGTTCGGTCGTGGTGACCGCCGGAGGAGTGAAACTTTATGAAAACGTAGACTATACCGTCGATTACACGCTCGGACGGGTCACGATCATCAACGAGGGGATCCTGAATTCCGGAACGCCCATCAACATCTCCCTGGAAAGCAACGAGATGTTCAATGTACAGACCAAGCGGCTGATCGGTACCCACGTGGATTATACCGTCAATAAAGACTTTATCGTCGGCGCTACCATCATGAACCTGAATGAACAGCCCTTGACGAAAAAGGTATCCTACGGCGATGAACCCATCTCCAATACGGTGTGGGGTGTCAATCTTTCCTACCGGACTCAGTCAAGACTGCTCACCCGCATTATCGATGCCCTGCCGCTGATCAGCACCAAGGCTGAATCGAGTGTGGCGGTCGACGGAGAATTTGCCCATTTCATCCCCGGCCATTCAAAAGCCATTGGTAAAGCCGGTACGACGTATATCGATGATTTTGAATCGTCAAAGTCGACGATCGACCTCCGGACCGTCGGTTCCTGGTTCCTCGCCAGCACGCCGCAGGGCCAAACTTCTACCGGTATGTTCCCCGAAGCCGGTATCGGAACAGGGCTGGCCTATGGTTTCAACAGGGCCAAACTGGCCTGGTATATCATCGACCCGCTCTTTTATGACCGAAGCAGCAGCCTGGTACCCGATAACGTCACCAACTCGGAACTTTCCAATCAATATGTCCGGCAGGTATGGGAATCAGAAGTGTTCCCGAACAAAGAGACCGTGAACGGCGTTCCGGTCAACCAGTCCGTCCTCAACCTGGCCTTCTATCCGTCTGACAGAGGTCCTTACAACTATGATGTGTCACCGACCACCTATTCGGCCGGGTTGAATGCCGACGGGACCCTGAGCGATCCGGCCAGCCGTTGGGGAGGTATCATGCGCCGGATCGAATCCACCGACTTTGAGTCTACCAATATTCAGTATATCGAGTTTTGGATGATGGACCCGTTTGTTTATGACTCGACCAACAGAGGAGACCTGTATTTTAACCTGGGTGATATCTCCGAAGATATCCTCCGCGACGGGATGAAGAGTTACGAAAACGGGCTTCCTACCTCCGAAGAAGTCATCAACGTGGATACCACCATCTGGGGACGTGTTCCTACGCTCCAGTCGCTGGTCGACGCTTTTGACGATGACCCGGCTTCGCGTCCCTACCAGGATGTCGGGTACGACGGACTCCGCGACCAGGACGAGATCACCTTCTTCGATAAACCCTATATGGCCAAGCTGGCTTCAGCCTTAGGTCAGGGAAGCCAGGCCTATCAGAATGCATCGGAAGACCCTTCGGCCGACGACTTCCACTATTTCAGGGGATCGGGTTATGACAAAGGTTCAGAATATGCCAGCATCCTGCTGAAATACAAAAAATTTAACGGCACCGAGAACAACTCGCCCTCTTCCGCGAACAGTCCCGAGAGCTATTCGACCATGGCCACCACCCTGCCCAACGTCGAAGATATCAACAAAGACAATACCCTCAGCGAATCGGAAAGCTATTACCAGTATGTGGTGCATCTCGACCCGAACAAGATGAGCGTGGGAAGCAACTACATCACCGATATCTATGAGGCCACGAATATCATCCTGGCCAATGGTCAGCGCGGCCGCGTGAAATGGTACCAGTTCAAGATCCCTGTCCGTACCCCCGACAAGACAGTAGGCAGCATCCAGGATTTTAATTCTATCCGCTTCATGCGTATGTTCCTCAAGAACTTTGAGAGACCTGTCGTATGCCGCTTTGCCACCCTTGATCTTACCCGGGTGGAATGGAGGAGTTACGATGCCAGCCTGTTGGCAGCCGGAGAATACATCCCGGAAGAAGCACAGAATGAAACCACCTTCGATATCTCTACCGTCAGCATTGAAGAAAACGGAAGCAGAGACCCCGTTCCTTATGTGATCCCGCCCGGCATCGAACGCGAAACGAACTACGGAACCACGAACCTGCAGAAACTGAACGAACAGTCCATGGCCCTGCGCGTTTGCAACCTGGTTGACGGCGACGCACGCGCGGCGTATAAGACATCTGACCTTGATTTCAGGCAGTTTAAACATCTCGAGATGTTTGTTCATGCCGAAAAATCTATCGAGACACAGAGTCTGAAAACCGGCGACCTCACCCTCTTCATCCGGATCGGTTCCGACTTTACTCAGAATTATTACGAATACGAAATCCCGCTCTCCTTTACAGAATGGGGCACTTCGGCCACACAGGCCGATGCCATCTGGCCGGCAGCCAATGATATTGATATCACCTTGGAACGGCTGGTAGAAGCGAAATACAACCGTATCCTCGCCACCCAGGAGTCGGGAAGCACCGTTTCGGCTTCGACACCCTATATCGAATATGACGGTAACAACAAGATCACCGTTCTCGGATCTCCAAGCATCAGCGATGTTCAGGCTATCATGATCGGTGTCAGAAACCCGAAGAAGAAGATTGATTCCAAAGACGACGACGGACAGTCGAAATGCGCGGAGGTCTGGGTCGATGAACTCCGGCTGACCGGCTTCAATAAAAAGGCAGGGTTCGCCACCATGATCAGGGCAACCGCCAACCTCGCCGACTTAGGCCGGGTACAACTTACCGGAACCTACCGGAGCGCTAACTATTCCGATATTGAAGAGTCGCAGACGGAAAGAGATATGGAAGCACAGACCAATCTCGGGTTTGACACCGACCTGGAACTGGGCAAATTCTTCCCGGAATCAACCGGCATCCGGATACCCTTCCATTTCGACTACTCCCTGGAAAAGATCACCCCGGAATATGATCCCATGAACCCCGACCTGCTGCTGACAGATGTCGTGGATGCCATGGATTCAAAAGAAGAACAGGATTCCATCAAAGCGCTGGCAGAAGATCTGACCGAACGAATCAACTTCAACCTGATGAATGTCAGGAAAGATCGTACCAAAGACCGGAAACCCAGGATCTACGATATTGAGAACTTCAACGTGAGTTATGCCTACTCCCAGATCTTTCACCGCGATGAAGACGTTGCTACAGATATGAGTAAAACCTATTCGGGAGGGTTGGGATATAATTTCGCCACCATGCCGAAAAATGTCCAACCCTTCTCTAAGGTGCCTTTCTTGTCAAAAAGTAAAGCGCTGCAACTCATCAAAGACTTTAACTTCTATTACCTCCCTCGCTCGTTCACGTTCCGTACCGACATGAACCGCCAATATGAATCGCGGCAGTACCGGAACAAAAGCCAGGCCATCGTCCCCATGGAGACATACTATATCAAAGACTGGGACTGGACACGGAATTATAACCTGAATTACGATTTTGCCAAATCACTGAAGTTTACGCTGAACGCCGCCGCCGCTTCCTTCATTAAGGAACCTGCCGGCAAGATCGACAAATCCACCAGGTCGGAGATCTGGGATGAGGTCTTCAGGATGGGGACCATGAACAACTACAGCCAGACATCGAGTCTGACCTGGGATCTTCCGTTCTCCAAAGTGCCGATCCTGAACTTCATCAACATGACTGCCGGATACCAGTCGTCATACACCTGGACCGCCAGCCCTACCTCGGTTCAGGAATACCTTGGTAATTATATCGAGAACGGCAACACCCGCGCGTTGAATGGCGGATTGAACTTCGTGAACTTGTATAATAAATCGGCTTACCTGAAACGGGTGAACACAACCCCGGGCAAAAAACAACCGGATAAAAAAGAGGTCGCCAACCGGCTTCCGGAACGGCAGTTGAAACAACCGAAAAATCCTGCCGATACGGCTAAAGAAGAAAAAGAAAAGGTGGATATCGGCAGGATCATGCTCGAAAGTACTATCCGGGTTCTGATGTCCGTGCGAAAAATCACGTTCCAGTATAACCAGGGAAACGGGACCTCGTTACCGGGCTTTGTGCCGGAACCTGACCTGCTCGGACTTGATATGTCCACGTATGCGCCCGGACTGCCTTTCGTGTTCGGGTCACAGAAAGATATCAGGTATAAAGCCGCCACCAACGGATGGATCACGGATGATACCTTGCTGAATACTGCTTATGCGAGAAAATTCACCGAGAACCTCACCATCAATGCCACCCTGGAACCGTGGAAGGATTTAAGGATCGAACTTACTGCCACCAAACAACAGTCACGGAATAACCAGGAATACTTCAAGGCCAACTCTTCCGGCGTCTTCCCGACACCGGAAGATAATGCGATATCGCCTACCATGAACGGGTCTTTCACGATATCGTGCATCGCCCTCAGAACGATCTTTACCGGAAGCAATGATGATAATACCTCCGATATCTTCGAAAAGATGAAAGCAATGCGCACGGAGGTCGCTCAGCGGTATGCGGCACAAAACCCCTGGTCGCAGGGAACCGACTCACTGGGTTACCCCCAGGGATACGGGCCTACCAGCCAGGAGGTATTGCTCACTTCCTTCCTGGCAGCTTACAAAGGACAGGACCCCGGCAAGATCAAGCTGACGGCCTTCCCGTCGATCCCGTTGCCTAACTGGAGGATCACATATGACGGTCTTACCAAGATCAAAGCCCTGAAGAAACTATTCAGGACCTTCACGCTGACACATGGTTACGTCTGTACCTATTCAGTGGGATCCTATTCACGGAATATCCGGTATGAGGAAGAAAACGGATGCCCCGTCGCTACCGATGATGCCGGCAACTTCATCCCCAAGGAAGATATCCAGCTGGTGACCCTCAACGAACAGTTCAACCCCCTCATCCGGTTCGAGATGACCTGGGTGAACAGCTTCACCTCTAACCTGGAAGTCAAGAAGAGCCGGAACCTCGGTTTCAGCTTCGCCAACAACCAACTGACGGAAGTCACTACCAACGAGTATGTGGCCGGAATCGGGTACCGGTTCAAAAACATCCGCATCAATTTCTCGGGATTGAGTGGCAGCGGGAAAAGCTCCAAAAGCCAGAGCGACCTGAACGTTCGACTCGATTTCTCACTCCGCCAGAACAAAACCGTCCTCCGGAGAGCCGATCAGGATATCAACCAGATCTCTACCGGTCAGCAAATCGTTTCCATCGACTTCTCGGCGGATTACGACCTGTCCAAACAGTTCAACATCCGCTTCTATTTCGAAAAGGACATCAATTCACCTTACGTCTCCAACCAGTACCGTACCTCCAACACCAAAGGAGGATTTGCCCTGCGGTTCAATCTGGCGCAATAGCATGAATGCAATCTGAAAAAATCCGTATATTTGAAAAAAATTAAACCGATATCTTATGAACGTTCCTGAAAATTTAAAGTACACGAAAGATCACGAATGGCTGAAGATCGAAGGAGATACCGCCTTGGTGGGAATCACTGATTTCGCTCAGCATGAACTCGGAGATATCGTTTTCATCGAAGTGGAAACAGTAGGCGAAACCCTCGCAGCAGGCGAAACATTCGGTACTGTTGAAGCGGTGAAGACCGTATCGGATATGTTTATGCCCGTTGCCGGCGAAGTACTCGAATTCAACGAAGAACTGACCACCCAGCCGGAAATTATCAATAAAGATCCTTACGAAAAAGGATGGATCGTCCGTGTAAAGATGACAGATCAGTCGGGCCTCGGCGAACTGCTTGATGCAGCTCAGTATCGTACGCTGATCGGCGCCTGAACGGTTTTATCTTAAACCCTTACATCGAAAAGTTCCTGCAGGATAGCCGTTGGCTGTTTTGTGGGGACTTTTTTTTATTCTATGCCTCCGGGAGGAACTCCCTGCCCGGTCATCGTCCGTGACCACGGATCAATCCATGAAGGTAAAATTACGGGTCCCGAATTTCCAAACCAGCCCCAGGTTCACGGAAATACCCGAATGAGAAGGTAACGCCGCGCTTTTCAACGAATAATAATACCGCCCGTCCAGGCAAAGGGCGAACCGGCCGTTGAACCAGTAAGAGAGGCCTGCCTCGGGGTAGAAACCGAACTGTGCCGTGTGATCCGACTCGGAATAAACGCCGAAATCCTGTAAACGGGTGGCAAAAACAGCGCCCGCAGCGCCCCCTGCATAAAACATGAACCCCGAATCTTTGGCCGGAAAATAGTACCTGACCTTCAGCATCAGGGGATAGACATTTGCATAACGAAGCTGCTCCCCCGTGATCGTTATGCCGGTGCCATTGATGTTTTCGTACGTCTGAAGAGGAAATGATTGATAATAGCCATACCAGGAGAAAGCGGCACCCACCGAGAGATGGTCGGTTAAGAAACCGCCTGCTTCCAAGTGACAGCCTCTCCATCCCGGCTGATCAATGAAATCGTACATGTCACCGGTTGGAAAGGAAAATCCATACCCCAGACCGATATATCCCTGGGAGAAAAGCGGAACAGGCGCCAATAACAACAAGGTGAGGAGGAAATGACTGATCTTTTTCATGTTCGCGGATGACGGGTTGAGAGACTGAATGGGTTTACAGGCAGGGTGATTGGTCAAATAGCTGTTTGATGCTGTTCTGTATGCGTTCCGGGATATTCTTCCCTTGCGTCAGACCGTCGACAGCTCCCATCCAGATCACCTTCACCGGACGGGTTGGCAGAGAACTGTCTGCCTTCAGATCGATCATCCTGACCAGGAGAGAACCGGTGGTGAGATCCACGGAGAAAGGCCACGGGTACTGATATCCGCTCCCGCTGGCATAGGCGGCCGGCCACAAGGGATACCAACCCCAGTCGGCATTCCAGTCATTCTCGTAATTCTCCCAGTAGAACATCGCCGACGTGTTGAGGAGGATACCGATATCGGGACGGGTGACCGCCGTATCGTATACTCTTTCAAAGCCAAGCGCATCCAGGTGCGCGGCGATCTGAGCCAGCAGCAGACTGTCGTAAGCGTGATTGGCCACGATGTTGTTCTCCGCGTGATCCGGATCAGGAAGGGCCACGATGGTGTCGGGCAGCAGGTAGGTATGCGCTTTGTGAAAAGGATAGGCGACGTCGTAGTTGGTGATGATCGCATCCGGGGTGGCGAGACTGCCCGGTTCTACCGGATAACACCCCGTCAGTCCGGCCATCAGTACCGGGAAAAGAAGCGGGATGACAAACCTTTTTCTTTCCTTCAGAATCATCTTATGTATTAATATAGATAGATGCATAATATTACATTTCATGCTTGTTTCAGATCCTTTTTTCCGGATTCTGCTGAAAGTAATCAAAGACGATTTTTCCTTTGGACAGGCCGACGGTGTCCCGGAGGTCCTGGATCGATGCCAGCCGGATATTTTTCACTGATTTGAATTTTTTCAGCAGAAGTTGAGCCGTTGACTGTCCGATGCCTTCGATGTCGGTGAGTTCCGTTTTCACGGTTCCCTTGGCCCGCTGTTTCCGGTGATGAGTGATGCCGAAACGGTGTGCTTCGTCCCTCATCTGTTGAATGACGCGCAGGCTTTCCGACTTTTTATCGAGGTAAAGGGGCAGCGGGTCGTTCGGATAATAGAGTTCTTCCAGTCGTTTGGCAATGCCGATGACGGTCACTTTCCCGAAGAGCCCGAGCTTTTCGAGACTTTTTACCGCCGAACTGAGCTGGCCTTTCCCGCCGTCGACGATGATCAGTTGCGGAATGGGTTTATGCTCTTCCAAGAGGCGGTGATAGCGGCGAAAGATGACTTCTTCCATGGAAGCATAGTCGTTCGGTCCTTCCACGGTGCGTATGTTGAAATGACGGTATTCGTTTTTATCAGGTTTGGCATTCTTAAAACAGACCATGGCTGCCACGGGGAAGTCGCCCTGGATATTCGAATTGTCGAAGCACTCGATGTGTACCGGAAGTTCTTTCATGCGAAGGTCTTTCATCATCGTTTCGAGGATACGCCGGTGGTGCCGTTCGGGGTCTACCAGCTCTTTCTGCTTCTCTTTTTCCAGATGGTAATACCTGGCGTTCCGTTCCGAAAGCTCCAGCAGTTTTTTCTTATCCCCGATCCGCGGGATGGTAATGGTAGCCCCGGCGATCTCAAAGGGGAGTTCGAAGGGCACGATGATCTCGGGCGAGATGCTTTCAAACCGTTCGCGCAGGTTGGTGATGGCCAGTACCAGCAACTCATCATCGGCTTCATCCAGTTTCTTCTGCATTTCAATGGTATGAACCTGTATGATGGAGCCGTTCATTACTTTCATGTAATTTACGAACGAGTTCATGGCATCCGAATAAATGGAAAAGACATCCACGTCGTGGATCGAGGGGTTCACAATGGTGGATTTGCTCTGGTATTTCTCCAGCGCTTGCAGGTTTTCCTTCACCAGGTGAGCCATCTCAAACTCCTGTTCTGCAGCGTAGCTCATCATCATCTCTTTCATCTGACGGGCCACCATGCCGAGGTTGCCTTTGATGATATCGCGCAGGTCGTTCAACGAACGGTCATAATCTTCTTTCGTCTGCCGGCCTTCACAGGGTCCCTTGCAGTTACCGATGTGGTACTCAAGGCACACTTTGAATTTTCCGCTTTCGATATTCTTACGGGTCAGGTTCAGCTTGCAGGTTCGCAGGGGATATATCTGCCGGATGAGATCCAACAAGGCATTCATGAGCCTGACGTTGGCATACGGCCCGAAATACTGCGAACCGTCGCGAATGACATGACGGGTGGGGAAGACCCTCGGGAAAGGTTCTTTCTTAATACAGATCCACGGGTAGGTCTTGTCATCCTTCAGCATGACATTGTACCGGGGCTGGTACTTCTTGATGAGATTGTTCTCAAGCAGAAGGGCGTCCTGCTCGGTGTTGACGACAATATGACGGATGTCGGCGATCTTGTTGACCAGGACACGCACTTTGCCGCTGTGTGACTGAAGGTTCAGGAAATAGGAACTGACCCTTTTTTTCAGGTTTCTGGCTTTCCCGACATAAATGATTTTCCCTTTCTCGTCAAAAAATTGATATACCCCCGGCTTATCGGGCAGCACCCTGACGATGGCTTCAAGCCGGGAGAGATATTTGTGATTTGCCGGCGACATGGTCTCTGATCATCAGCCTTCCCGCTCCCTCATTCCATCCCATCCCTGCGCAGTGAGCTCTACCTTATTTCCTTCGGGAGTGAACATGAATTTTCCTTCAGACGGATCGGTCATGTGCCCGATGACCGAAATCTCGGGAATGGCTTTTACTTTTTCGTAATCTGATTGAGGAATGGTGAACAGAAGTTCGTAATCTTCTCCTCCACTCAACGCCGCTACCGATGGTATGATGTTGAAGTCAATGGAGTGTTTTCGTGTATCGGGATCGATGGGGATTTTCTCTTCGTACAGCTTACACCCTGTGTTCGATTGTTTGCAGATATGCAGCGTTTCGGAAGCTAGCCCGTCGGAAATATCAATCATGGCAGTGGGTTTGATCCCTGCACTTTTCAGCAGCCTCACGATGTCGGTGCGTGCCTCGGGCTTCAGCTGACGGCCGATCTGGTAATCAAAACCCGTCAAGTCGGGTTGTACGCCGGGACTGGCTTTGAAAACTTTCTTTTCCCGTTCCAACGCCAACACACCGATGTAAGCGCTTCCCAGATCGCCGGAAACACACAGCAGGTCGCCCGGCCGGGCTCCGTTGCGGTACGTGATGTCGTCGGCTTCCCCTTCCCCCGTAATCGCTACCGATATCACCATCCCTGTGATGGAAGAACTGGTGTCGCCTCCTACCAGATCAACCTGGTAATGCTCACAGGCCAGCCGGATCCCTTCGTACAATTCGTCCAGGGCCTCTACCGTGAACCGGCTCGACACCGCAAGGGAAACAGTGATCTGCTTCGCTATGCCGTTCATCGCGGCAATGTCAGAGACATTCACCACGACGGACTTATATCCTAAATGCTTCAGCGGAGTGTAGGTGAGATCGAAATGGATGCCCTCGATCAACAAGTCGGTGGAAAGGAGCAAAAGCTTCCCTTTCAAATCAATGACGGCCGCATCATCGCCAACTCCTTTCAACGTCTCCGGATGATATATTCTGACTTTTGAAGTCAACCGGTCAATCAACCCGAATTCACCAAGGCTGGAAAGGGAAGTGAGTTTCCCCGTCGAAGCCCCCGGCTTTTTATCTCTTTTGTCAAACATGGATTCCGTTTGTACAAAGATAAAGGTTTTCGGAAATATCCCCCTCTTACCTCCAAAAGGTGAAGACGGGGAGTGGTAAGAAAGGCTCGGATTTCTTTTTTAAAATTTAATTTGGAAATTAGGTATAAAAATACTTAAATTTGCATCGAAAAGAAATTATACTTGAATTGTTGAAAGATTTCAACCCTTTGTGCATTTTTGTAGATTGTTTTGGATCAAAGTGAAAAAGATAAGTGGTTATGGAACCCGACAGTAACAAGATCATTGACGAAGTAACCCGGAGCGATTACAAGTTCGGCTTCGTGACCGACATCGAAACGGAATATGCGCCGAAAGGGCTGAACGAGGACACGGTCAGGTTTATTTCGGCGAAAAAAGAAGAGCCGGCCTTCATGCTGGAGTTTCGCCTCAAGGCATACCGGCACTGGTTGACCATGAAAGAGCCCCGGTGGGCGCATCTTGACATTCCGCCCATCGATTTGCAGGAAATTTATTATTATGCTGCTCCCAAGCCGAAGAAAGAGGCGAAGAGCCTGGCCGATGTTGATCCCGAGTTGCTGGATACCTTCAAGAAGTTGGGAATTTCCCTGGAAGAGCAGAAGAAGCTTGCGGGTGTGGCAGTCGATGCCGTGATGGACAGTGTCTCGGTGAAGACGACGTTTTCGGAAACGCTGATGAAGTACGGGATCATTTTCTGTTCCATCAGTGAAGCCATCCGCAATCATCCCGACCTTGTCAGGCAATACCTGGGCACGGTGGTGCCGTATAGCGATAATTACTATGCCGCCCTGAACTCGGCGGTATTCAGCGACGGCTCGTTCTGTTATATCCCGAAAGGGGTGAAGTGCCCCGTGGAACTTTCCACCTATTTCCGCATCAATGCCGCCAAGACCGGTCAGTTTGAGCGGACTCTCATCATTGCCGACGAAGGAGCCTACGTGAGTTACATGGAAGGGTGTACAGCCCCCCAACGCGACGAGAACCAACTGCATGCGGCCATCGTCGAAATCGTTGCCCTGAAGGACGCGGAAGTCAAATACTCCACGGTACAAAACTGGTACCCGGGCGACAAAGACGGCAAGGGTGGTATCTTTAACTTTGTGACGAAACGTGGCATTTGTAAGGGAAGCCATTCGAAGATATCCTGGACACAGGTGGAAACGGGCTCCGCGATCACTTGGAAATA
>DAONET010000020.1:0-43155 GCA_035403225.1 Bacteroidales bacterium
ACAGTGAGGGAACTAATCCCTCACTTCCTACTCGATAAGAAAAACGACAGCCGTGCCTTTTCGACGACCCACTAACGACTCGATCCCTAAGCCAGCCAAGGCCGGTTATCGGCCTTTGGCCTCCTAACCGGCTGCGCCTGGCTTTTTACGGGATCTTCGCCGAGTGGGTACCCCGCCGAAAAGCCAAAGGCAATTCTGAAGCCGCTGCCTTTTTGCCTCCCCTTCAAGGGTGGACCTAACCGCAAATTCTCTTTTTATCCAACGAATCCCAAAGGGATAATAAGAAAAATAAATGTTCCGGTGCGCGTGTTCCCTCGCCTTGCTCGCAAGGAGAGGGCTAGGGAGAAGATACAAAAACAACTGCCTTGGCATTTTGGAGAAAAATTGTCAGGTACTGAGCAGAAAACAGAAAATTACTTTTTGGCATGATGGCAAATAGATTGCATGAAGTGAAAATACTTTTACCGCACAAAACAACAGAAATGATACCAAATGGACAGCATATGAACAATGCTTCGGAGCAGGTTTCCCCGTGACAAAACGGCCATTTATGAAAAGGAAGTTGAGTATCTTTCATTTAAAAATTTGTACAATACATTGAAAGTAATTATATTTACTTCGACGAGTAAAGAGAATCCGGGGAATGGTTGTATGCCTGTGAACGATTTTGACTGAAAGGTCCCGGATGGCGGGTGTTTTGAATGATTACCTATTTGGATCATGATGCAAAAAAATATATCCGAATTTAGTATTCATTAAAACCACGAGAATGAAAACAACATGTACGTTGAATCATGCCGCGGGACGGGTTCTCGCGATATGGCTGTTATTCTCTGCCACAACGGCTTTTTCGCAGGCTGTCCCGGAGTATATGTATTATAAGTTTGATGCTCCCGGAGATCAACAAAACTATGCCAGCGCCCCTGTCGGGAACAACCCGGCTACCCTGAGCGGGCTCATTGTAGGGAGTACCGGGGAGTTTGGTACCGCGCTTGTCGGGAACGGATCTTCTTCCACTTCCAATTGCCTGAACACCGGGTGGGCTACCAGCTTGCCTTCTACGGGATGGACCATCTCGTTTTGGGTAAATAATTTTCCGGGGACATCATCCACCACCTTTTATTATTTCGGCGACAATACGGCCGGTAGTTTCCGATGTTTCACGGGTGGCGTGGCCGGCGACGGCAACCTGATGTTACGCGGAACAGGTATGACCGATGTTCCTATCAACAGCATTCCTTCCACCCCTACGGTGATCCATTTAGTATATACCGGGTCAGCCGTGAAAGTTTATTTTAACGGAGTTTATTCAAGTGAAGTGGCACAGTCGGCTGTTACGTTCACGGGTACCGGCCCTTTTAAAGTGGGAGGGTATAGTTCCAGCAACTGCATGAATTCAGGGACGCTTATGGATGAGTTCCGGCTGTACAACCGGGCTTTGACTGATAACGAGATCTCACTGACCTGGAACCAGCAACTCCCGGTGATCACTGCGGGTCCTCCCGTAGCTGTCACCGGCAGCGCTACTTCCGTTACCGGCACTACGGCTACGCTGAACGGTACCGTTGATGCCAACCAGGATGCTACGACTGTTACGTTTGAATATGGTCTGACCACGGCTTACGGAACTACGGTGGCAGGAGTCCCGCCCACGGTTACCGGGACTACGGCTACACCGGTAACGGCCGCCCTTACGGGGCTCCTTCCCGGAAACACCTATCATTACCGGATTAAAGGAGTGAATGCCTATGGCACTTCTACGGGTTCCGACTCTGTATTTACCACTCCTCCTGCCTTGCCGACGGCTGTTACTACTACGGCTACGGCCATCACCGCCACCACCGCGACAATAAACGGGCTGGTGAATGCTTCGGGCGCTTCCAGCGCGATATCTTTTGAATACGGTCTTACCACGTCGTACGGTACCACCGTGCCCGGGACACCTTCGCCGGTGACCGGCAATACCAATACCCCGGTGAGCGCAAATATCACAGGCCTGACCGTAAACAATACCTACCATTACCGGGTGATCGCAACGAACACCGTGGGGACTACCAACGGCAATGATCTGACGTTCTTTTCGAGCGATTGCCCCTTGCCGGGAACCCCGGGCCCGATCAGCGGAACAGATACGGCTTGCGCGAACAGCCAGGAAAATATCTATACTGTGGCCCCGGTGCCCTTTGCTGTCAGCTATGTGTGGACGGTTCCTGCCGGAGCCGTGATCACCTCGGGAAGCACGACAAACACCATCACGGTCACCATGGGAACCACGCCAGGCAACATCACCGTGTATGGTGTTGATTCCTGCGGAAACGGGCCCACGGCTTCCCTGCCGGTAGCCATTATTCCTGCTCCGGTGCCGACCATCTCCGGACAGTCTTCCATGTGTGTTAATTCCGGGAACTATTATTACACTACGGAAGCCGGGATGACGGGATACCAATGGACTGTCTCCGCCGGAGGATCCATCGGATGGGGTCAGGGAACTAATATGATCATGGTTAACTGGAACAGTGCGGGAGCGCAGTCGGTGAGCGTGAATTATACTGGTCCTTCGGGATGTCAGGCGGGTACGCCAACGGTGTTGGCCGTTGACGTCAACCCGGTGCCGGGTTCTGCAGGCACTATTACCGGAACAGCGGCTGTCTGCGGAGGCGCTGCCGGTGTTGTTTATTCCGTTGCGCCTGTACTGGATGCCACCGCCTATGTATGGACGGTGCCTGCAGGTGTTGCTATCGTCTCCGGGGAATGGACCAACGCCATCACGGTTGATTTTGCCGGGGATGCAGCTTCGGGCGACATCACCGTATATGGGAATAACATTTGCGGCAACGGGACATTGTCGCCTGCTTTCCCGGTGACCGTAACACCTTTGCCGGCCGATGCAGGGGATATCACCGGAGTCAGCCCCGTTTGCGCCGGCGCTTCCGGCGTGAGCTATTCAGTACCCGAAATCGCCCATGCAACCGGATATAACTGGGCACTCCCTGCCGGCGCCACCATCGCATCAGGGGCGAATACCCATAGTATCCTGGTCGACTTTGACCTCGCAGCTGTTTCTGGTGTCATCACGGTTACCGGGACCAACAGTTGCGGGGATGGAGCCGTCTCTCCCGACTTCCCCCTGACCGTCAACCCAGCGCCGGCGGTTCCCGTCATCGTCCTCAATGGGGATACGCTGCTCAGCGACGCCCCGCAAGGTAACCAATGGTATCTCAACGGCACCGTCATCCCCGGCGCCACCAGTCAGATCCTGGTACCTGACCAGTCAGGTAAGTACACCTGCATTGTCACGGTGAACGGATGCTCATCGCCGGTATCGAACGAAATCATCGTCATCATGACCGGTTTGAACGGAAAGAAGATCAAGCCCGTTATCGAGATCTTCCCCAACCCTTGCGACGAGATGTTTACGGTACAAGTGTCCTCCGGATTATCAGGGAAGGCCGACCTCACCGTGATGAACTACTTGGGCGTGACGGTTTTTGAAGAGAGAGAGATCAGCGTTTCCGGGACGACGGAACATACAATTATTCTGCAAAGCGCACCGGCCGGGATTTATATGGTTATGCTGAAAGGTGATACCTACACGGTTGTCAAAAAGGTTATCATCAGATGATAAAAAGGATGGTCGTCAAGATTCGGTAAAAAAATGCCGCGATATTTCGCGGCATTTTTTTTTGCGGAGAGAATGGGATTCGAACCCATGAACCGCTTTTGACGATTACACACTTTCCAGGCGTGCGCCTTCGACCACTCGGCCATCTCTCCGGTTCATTCCATTATTTGAAACGGATTGCAAAGGTAAAACTTTTTCCCGAAACTCAAACGGTCATTTCGCCGCGGAGGGAAGTCTGTAATAATTGTTTGACTTCCGGTACGGAATAGCCGCGTCCCAGTAAGAACATCAGCTTGGTGACAGCCGATTCGGTGGTGATGTCGTAGCCTCCGATCACGCCGATACCGGCTAGTCCGGCGCTGGTCTCGTACTTGCCCATTTCCACAGCGCCGCCTTTACATTGGGTGACGTTCAACAGGATGATGCCCCGTTCAACTGCATCGCGGAGTTGATCGAGGAACCAGGGCGCCGTCGGGGCGTTGCCGGCTCCGAAAGTCTCCATGATCACGGCTTTCAGTCCTTCGGTGTGGAGGATGGATTGCACCGTGCGGGGTGAGATGCCGGGGAAGAGTTTCAGGATGGCGATATTGTCGTCGAGGACTTTCTGCACGCGCAGCTTTTTGAAGTTGGGTTTCAGGATCAGGTCGGTGTGGTATTTGATGTGAACCCCGACATCGGCCAGGGTAGGGTAGTTGCCCGAAAGAAAGGCTTCAAAATGCTCGGCATTGAACTTGCTGGTGCGGTTTGCCCGGAACAGTTTGTTCTCAAAGCAAATGGCCACTTCCGGTACCAGAGGGGTGTCGGTTTCGCGGGCGGCAGCGATCTCAACAGAGTTGATGAAGTTCTCGCGGCCATCGGTACGCACCATCCCGATGGGCAGTTGCGAGCCGGTGAAGATCACGGGTTTATTCAGGTTCTCTAACATGAAACTCAGCGCCGACGCGGTGTATGCCATCGTATCGCTGCCGTGAAGCACTACGAAACCGTCGTACTGCTCGTAATTTTTTTCGATGACCGTGGCGAGATCCACCCAGAACGAGGGATTCATGTTCGACGAATCAAGCAATGGCTCGAAGGTGTGAAACTCGATCTGACAATGGAAGTTCTCCAGCACCGGGAGGTATTGGTACAAAATGTCGAAGGTCAGCGGCCGCAGCGACCCTGTCTTCGGATCCTGGACCATCCCGATGGTTCCACCGGTATAAATAACTAAGATTGATGTCATGTTTTATTTGTTTTTCTATGTCACGGTCAACCGTGCTCACTTCCTGCAAGGTGCTTTTTTACGGCCTGCAAAAGTAGTAAATACCTGAGAATAAAATATTTCTTTGATTTCTTCTTGAAAATCCTGCAGTTCATGCAAAATCAGGCAGTTTGCCCGGGCTACGGTCACCTCCCGGCAAAAATCTGATCCAAAATCTTGATTATGTTTCCAAAATGCAGTATATTTGCTGCATAATAGAAATAAAAACAAAAATGACCTTTCTGGAATTCCGGGATAAAACCGTTGATTTGGCCTGCTTTAATATACACCAGATATATGCCTGGCAGCCCGATTTTGACCGCAATAACCTGACCCGGTGGGTCAGGAAAGGGTATATCGTCCGGTTAAGGCAGGGCTATTTTGCTTTTCCGGAATATAAGAACAAGCCGGATTATGTTTTTTATTTTGCCAACCGGATTTACCGTCCATCATATATAAGCCTGCATACAGCTCTTGCCTTTTTCGGGATGATCCCGGAAGCGGTGGTACAAATCACCAGCATCACATCGCTGAAAACGGCATCATTTAGCAACCACTTTGGAGAATATTCTTACCATAATGTCAAGGAAAGTCTGATGTTCGGATACGAATTAAAGCCCATGGCGGACAACCGGACAATCCAGTTTGCCAACCCCGAGAAGGCATTGCTTGATTTGCTCTACCTGTATCCGTTCTACGATAGCGAGCAGGAATTGAAAGAATTGCGGCTGGATGAGGAGTATTTGCAGGATGATTTGAATAAGGATATCCTATCGGACTATTGTGATAAATTCAGAAGCAAAGCGCTTGACCATCGGGTAAGGCTGCTTTTTAAGACCTATGGTTTATGATACAAATTGACCAGATTAAGAATTATTTTCCACCTCAGGTCCGCGATAATTCGCTATTTAACAAACACATCCTGAAGGAGTATCTGCAATTGATGATTCTGGATTATCTTTCATCCACAACACACATCCGGAAAATGGCTTTTATTGGTGGAACGAACCTCCGGTTAGTAAAGGGGATAGACCGATTTTCCGAAGATCTTGATTTTGATTTTAAAAATCTGTCGAAAGATGAATTTTTCGAAATGACAAATGGTGTAATCCGGTTTTTGGAACGTTCCGGATTACGGGTTGAAGTGAAAGATAGAGATAATCCGAAACTGACGGCGTTCAGACGTAATATTCATTTTCCGGAACTCTTGTTTGGTCTGGGATTGAGTGGACACCGGGAAGAACGTTTTTTAATTAAGGTCGAAAGCCAGGACCAGGGGATCATTCATGAACCGGTTATCGCGAATGTCAAGGGCTGCGGTTTCTTTTTCCCGTTTCCTGTCCCTTCCGATGGCGTATTGTGCAGCATGAAGATAGCCGCTATGTTAAACCGCTCGAAAGGGCGTGATTTTTACGACCTGATGTTTTTACTGTCGCAGGCAAGGCCCGATTATGGCTTTCTTTCCAGGCGTTGCGGAGTCCATGACTTGCAGGAGTTTAAGCAAGCAACAACCAAACTATTGAAGACGGTTGATTTGAAGAAGAAGCAAAAGGATTTTGAACATCTGCTGTTCAACAAAGCCAAAAGCGAAATGATTCTGCGGTTTGGCGATTTTGTAGATTCGCTTACGGAATAAAGAGAATTCCACAAAACGATCCCGTGCTTACTTCCTGCAAGGGGAAAGGTTAAACAATCGTTTGGCGTTGGCAGTGGTAGTTTCGGCCACTTCTTCCACGGATATTTTTTTGATCCCGGCGATGCGGGCCGCGATGAGTGGAAGGTATTTGCTTTCGTTACGCTGACCGCGGTGCGGAACGGGCGGCAGGTACGGCGAGTCGGTTTCCAGCAGCAGGTGTTCCATCCCGATGGCTTCAACGACCTGTTGCAGTCCGGAGTTTTTATAGGTGATCACTCCCCCGATACCGATCATGAAACCCAGGGCGATGGCTTGCTTTGCCTGGGCGATGTCCCCCCCGAAACAATGAAAGACACCGCGCAGGGAAGAAGCATGTTTCGATCCGACGATGCCGGCAGCGATATCGAAGGCATTGCGTGTATGGATGACCACCGGAAGGTCGTGCCGCACTGCGAGGTCAAGCTGACGGCTGAAAGCATCTTCCTGCTGTGTCCGGAAGGTTTGGTCCCAGTACAGGTCGATCCCGATTTCTCCCACGGCGCAGAAACAGTACTCCGGGGCGTTGAGGTATTCTTCCACTAATTCCAGTTCTTCCGTGTATTGCTCGTTCACCGAGGTGGGATGCAGCCCCATCATGGGTTTACAGCGGTCGGGGAAGGCGGCTGAGAGGTCGAGCATGTCGCGTACCGAACCCTTGTCGATGTTGGGCATCAGGAAGCGTTCCACGCCGGCTTCCACCGCTTGGCGTATCACCTCGAAGCGGTCTTCATCGAATTCTTCGACATACAGGTGTGTATGGGTGTCGCAAAAGATCATAATGCCGACAGGATTTGATCATCGCTGATCCGGTTCATGCAGTTAAAATGCTTTTTAGGGCAGGAGGGGTAACCGAGTTTGCTGCATGGGCGGCAGCGGAGTCCGGTTACTTCGACGATGGAAGAGAGGCTTTCTTTGCCTTTCGGCAGGTAAGGATACATCCCGAAGGCGGGGATGGTGTTCCCCCAGACAGAGATCACGGGTTTCTTCAGGGCGGCGGCGATGTGCATCAGCCCGGTGTCGTTGGTGATGACGGTATCGGCCTGGCGCACCAGCGAGGCCGACTGGTTGACAGAGAACATGCCGCAGGCGTTGTACACCTTACCGCCGGTTGTCTTCGCGATGAGTTCGCCCCGTTCACGGTCCTCTTTTCCTCCAAGCAGGACGACGGGTTTGGGAAGCCGGGGACAGAGAGCGGCGATCCTTTCGGGAGGGAAAATCTTGGTGTTGTGTTTTCCGCCGGTGACGATGGCTATGTACCCGTGGCGGTGGGTTTCGGGGAGAAGGTCGGGTGTGACTTCCGCGGCTGCGGGGATGAAAAAGTCGAGTCCTTCTCCGTCGTTGGTCACGCCGAGTTTCGAGATCGCCGAGAAATAGCGGTCCACGATATGGATCCGGGGAAGGAGGTTGATCTTCAGCCGGACCAGCAGCCATTTTTGCACGTTCAGTTTGGGGAAGGCGGCGGAGGGCCTGTGCAGGCTGGCCGTCACGTAATGCGACCGGAGGTTGTTGTGGAGGTCGATCACGAAATCGAACGAGGCTTTTTTCAGCTCCGGAAGGAGTTCCGCGAAGTTATCATCGTATTCCCACACTTTATAGATCCGGGGGTTGGCGCTCAGCAGGGAACTGTATTGCTTTTTGGTGAGGTAATGAATTTCAGCGTCCGGCACCTGTTGTTTCAGGCACCTCACGATGGGTGTCGTGAGCACGATGTCGCCGATGGAGCTGAAGCGGATGATGAGGAAACGTGGCATGTTACCGGATAAACGGGTTATTCATTTTCTCGTACCCGATGGTCGTGTGCGGCCCATGGCCTGGTAACACCACGGTTTCGTCGGGCAGGTTGAACAGTTTTGTTCTGATGCTGGTCATCAGGTGATCGAAGTTCCCCGAGGGAAGGTCGGTGCGGCCGATGGTATCTTTAAATAAGACATCCCCGGTGAAGACGATGCCGTTCTTTTCGTCGTACAGGCAGATGCTCCCGGCGGCATGACCGGGGGTGAAGAGTACCTTCAGCGTGGAGTCGCCGAATGGGATGAGGTCGCCGTCGTTGAGAAACCCCTGGGGTTCGGGGATGCGCTTCAGATGGTAGCCGAAGGAAAGACCGATCTCCCGGGAAGTCACGAAAAAGGGTTTGCTGTCGTGATGGTACTCCGGGCGCACTCCGTAAGTGTCGTCGATGAACTCGTTCCCGAGGATATGGTCGATATGACAGTGCGTGTTGATGTTCCGGATCACTTTCAAATGGTTGCTTTCCACGAAACCGGTCAGTTCGGCCTTCTCTTTGTCCTCGTAACAGGCAGGGTCGATGAGGATTGCTTCCCCCGTGCCGTTTTCGAGGAGGTAACAGTTGACCATGAAGGTATTGAAGATGAATTGTTTGATGTTCATTGAGCAAATATTGAGCAAAAGTACAAATTATTCAATGTTCACCGAGACAGATAAATATTTATAAAGATGTATATTTGTATAAATGATCATTATCAGGATTATACCAAAAGAAGACAAAGATATGACAACAAGCGGAAAAGAAACAAAATGGGTGGTAGACCCGTCGCACACCGAGATTTCGTTTAAGGTGAAGCACTTGATGATCACCAATGTTAAAGGGATCTTCCGGGAGTTTCAGGTAGATGTTTATACCGATGGAGATGATTTCACCGATGCCCGGATCACCTTTACGATGAACCCGGCTTCCATCTTCACGGATGACGAGAAACGTGATGCGCACTTACGGAGCGCCGATTTCTTTGATGTTCAGCATTTCCCGGAGGCCGGATTTACCGGATCTTCGTTTGTCGCGACCGGGGCTGATACCTGGGAGCTTACCGGCGATCTGACGATGCGCGGGGTGACCCGAACGGTGAAACTGAATGTCGGTTTTGAGGGGATAATCAATGATCCGTGGGGCCATCATAAAGCCGGTTTTACGGTGACGGGGAAGATCAACCGCAGGGAATGGGGATTGAACTGGAATACCGCGGTGGAAGCGGGTGGCGTGATGGTCAGTGAGGAAGTGAGGATCGAGTGCGAGGTTCAGCTGACCCGGAAATGAACCCGGCCGGTGATCAATAGGTATTATAGGAGCAGATCTTCTCTGTCGGTTTCCGGATCTTGGTCCGGAGTTCGCTCTTGCCGGGGTAGCCGACAGCGATGATCAGTTCGGCTCTTTTTTTCTTCGGAATATTCAGCAGCTTTTTCACAGCCGGTTCGTCGAACCATCCGATGATGCAGGTTCCCAGTCCTTCTTCGGTAGCCTGAAGGCAGAAATGCTCGGCTGCGATCCCGACATCCATCAGGGTGTAGGGCTTGTCTTTCAACACGGTTCCCAGTTTGGAAGTGAGGTTGGGTTCTTCTCTCACGATGACCGCCAGCACCGGTGATTGTAACGTAAAATGGTTGAATCCCAGCCATTTTGAACGGGCTGCTTCCGCCACCTTGTTTTTCAGCGCCGGATCGGTCACCATGATCAGCTTCCAGGGTTGTGCATTGCAGGCTGAGGGAGCCAGCCTGACGGCCTCGATACAACGATCGAGTTTTTCTTGTTCCACGGGCTTTGCGGCATCATATACGCGGCAGCTCTGGCGGATATTGATCAGTTCCAGAAAATTCACAATTGCAGAATTTTATCGGGTAAAAGTACTTCGATTTATGTTCAGGGTGTACGAAAAAATTTGGTTATCAATTGATGATATGCTATTTTTGTCATACGATCGGATGACGTGGATTGCAGGCTGATTTTCGCTGAAACAGAAGGAAGATCATTCTTTATTCATGCAAACAGATGACGGAATCAATTTATCATTATAAAAATCAGACTATGGAAAAATCATTGAAAGGAACCAGGACAGAGCAGAATCTGCTGAAGTCCTTTGCCGGTGAGTCACAGGCGCGGAATCGATACGAATTCTTTGCAAAAGCAGCCAAAAATGAAGGTTTTGAACAGATTGCCGCCATCTTCCAAGAGACGGCCGATCAGGAAAAAGAACACGCAAAACGGTTTTTCAAGTTTCTGGAAGGCGGAGTCGCTGAGATTACGGCTACTTATCCTGCCGGTAAGATCGGAACCACCAAAGAGAACCTGAAAGCGGCTGCTGAAGGGGAAAACGAAGAGTGGTCGATGTTGTACCCGAACTTTGCCGACATTGCCCAGGAAGAGGGATTCACGGAAATTGCCACCACCTTCCGGATGATTGCTAAAGTGGAAGCCCAACACGAGCGCCGTTACCTGAAGCTTTTACAGAATGTTTCGGAAGACAAAGTGTTTGTCAAAGATCATAAAGTGTGGTGGAAATGCCGCAACTGCGGGTTTGTGTATGAATCGGAAAAGGCGCTGGAGAAATGTCCGGCCTGCTTGCATCCCAAGGCATACATGCAACTCATGGAAGAAAATTACTAACGATGAACCTGTTTCGTATCTCACGTTTTCCAGGCACCTTGTCACTCCGTCACTTTTCAGTACTTTTACACCTGTATTAACGTTGAGATGATTATGATCAAATCAGCATCACGAACACATTCTGTCAGCCTGTCCATGGCTGCGTGTGTATTCGTGATGCTTGTTTTTTTTCTGTTCCCCTCCCGCTCGTTTTCGCAATTCTACAACGGATCCCAGCTCACTTTCGGGAAAAGCCGGGTGCAGTACAACGACTTTTTCTGGACCTATTACCGGTATGATAAGTTTGATACCTACTTCTATTTAAACGGTAAAGAACTGGCCATTTATGCCGCCGAATATGCCGACAAGCATATATCGGAGATCGAGAAGGAGCTTCAGTCGGGGCTGGATTCGAAGATGCAGTTCATCATCTTCAACAGTCTTTCGGATCTGAAACAGAGTAACATCGGTCTTTACGGCGACTGGGAATATTACAATACCGGCGGGGTGACGCGTATCATCGGGGGAAAGGTGTTATTGTATTTCGATGGCAACCTGCAGCATTTCGAGGAGCAGATCAGGGCGGGGATCGCTACGGTCATTCTCAACCAGATGATGTATGGCAGCGGGGTGGGCGCCCAGATCAAGAACAACGCCCTTTTCACCATGCCCGAATGGTATTTCAACGGCTTGATCTCTTATATCTCCACCGGATGGAACACCGAGATCGACGACCTGGTACGGGATGCTGTCCTGCGAGGTAACTATAAGAAATTCAGCCGGCTTTCGGGGCTTGATGCCGCCTATGCCGGTCATTCTCTCTGGCGTTATATCGCCCTGAAATACGGCGAATCCGCCATCCCGAATATCGTCTACATGGGCCGGCTCAACCGGAATATCGAACGAGGGTTTACGTATGTCCTCAACATTCAGTTTTCCACCCTCGTCAAAGAATGGCAGGAGTATTACCAGAATATTTATGCTATGCAGGATTCCGGCCGGGAGATCCCTGCCGGCGACCCCCTGAACAAACGGAAGAAGGCTAACCGCATCTATACCCAGATCCGCATCAGTCCCGATGGCCGGAGTGTGGCTTACTGTTACCAGGACCTGGGTGTGTATAAAGTCTTCATTCAGGATCTTCAGACCGGCAAAAAGAAACGGGTCTTCCGCGGTGGGTACCGGCTGGCCGAACGTCCCGACTACAGTTATCCCATCCTGGCCTGGCATCCCAGCGGGAATGTGCTGGCCCTCCTCACCGAACGCAAGGGCGAACGCTACCTGTATCTCCTCGACCGGCAGGAGAAAAAGCCGGAGGTGCAGATCCTGTATAATTTCCGTAAGATACTCGACATGTCTTATTCGGATGACGGCACCCTGCTGGTGATGTCGGCATACCAGAAAGGACAGTCGGACATTTATGTCTATAACATCGCCTCGGGGTCGCACGAGCAGATCACCAACGATGCATACAACGACCTGAATCCCCGTTTCATCAACCGGTCGAAAGATATCATCTTTGCTTCGAACCGGCAGCGCGACACGTTGCGGTTTTACGAGAAAGTTTCACCCGGAGAGTGTTCAGCCAACAACGACCTCTTTGTGTACAATTATCGATCTAAATCACCTGTCCTGAAGAGGATCACCGCGACGCCGCAGGTTGATGAGATCCAGCCGATGCCGTGGTACGACAACTATTTTGCCTATCTCAGCAACCAGAACGGGATTTACAACCGGTTCCTGGCAAAGTTCGACAGCGCCATTGCGTACATTGATACCACCACTCATTACCGGTATTTCACCACGACGTTCCCGGTGACCAACTACACCCGGAACATCCGGACGCAGGATGTGTCGCCGATGGGAGGGAAGACGGGCGAGATCCTGTACATGAAGGGGCGTGATTACATGTACACCGGCGAGGTGGTTCGTCCGCGGGAAGCGGTCCCCGTGATTCTGGAGCCGACCGGTTTCATGGAACAGAGCCGGTTAAAACGGCTGGAAGCAGAGAAGAAGGTAGCCGACACTGCCGGCCGGGGAGGGCAGGAGGCAGTAAAACAGGCCGGGAGACATTTCTCCTCCGTGAGGGTCGGGGATGTGATCAAGGAGTGGAAAAAGAACATGCCGCCCGACACGGTGATTACCCCTCTTCACCCGGGGGCTGTGACTGCCAAACAAGGGAAGGGGGACACCATCACGACGAAGGAACCCGAAATGAAGGCGCTCGCCGATACTCTTTCTAAGTATGAGAAAGCCAAACAGTTGAATTACAATGTGGAGTTTTCGATCGACCAGACTGTTTCTCAGATCGATTTTAATTACCTGAACTCTTCTTATCAGCCATACACCGGGACTTCGGAAGGGATCTTCATCAATCCGGGACTGAACCTCTTCTTCATGGTGGGTGTCACCGATCTGATGGAGGATTATCGCCTGACAGGCGGAGTACGGGTCAATTTTGACATGGTGAACAACGAATACCTCCTGAGTTATACTAACTACCGGCGCCGTCTCGACCAGGAGATCGTGTTCCACCGGCAGGGAGTGGACGATTACGGAGTCTACACATTTCCCCTGACCCGCCACAAGATCAACGAACTTCATTATATCCTCACGTATCCGTTCACACCGGTCCTGAATATCCGCGGAACGGCCTCCGTGCGATACGACCGGGCTGTGACGCTGGCTAATGAGCCCGGTTCCTTAAAAGAACCTGACGTTCATACCGTGTGGGGGGTGATCAAGGGAGAACTCACTTACGACAACACCCGGAGTCTGGGGACCAACCTGTTTCAGGGAACCCGTTACAAGATCTTCGGTGAATATTACCAGCTGATGAAGGAGAGCGGGAACAACGTCTTTGTGCTGGGCTTCGATTACCGGAATTACCAGCGGCTGCACCGCACCCTGATCTGGGCAAACCGGTTGGCGGGAAGCACCTCCTTCGGCTCCAATAAACTGCTTTACTACATGGGTGGTGTGGATAACTGGCTCTGGCCGGATTTTGACAGGAATACGCCGGTGGCGACCAACCAGCATTATGTCTTCCAGACCCTGGCAACCAACATGCGGGGATTTGATCAGAACATACGCAGCGGCAACAGCTTCGTCGTCCTGAACAGCGAACTCAGGGTCCCGATTTTCCGTTACCTGCTCAACCGCCCCATCCGATCGGGATTCCTCAACAACTTCCAGGTGGTGGCTTTCGGAGATGTAGGTACGGCCTGGACCGGCCCATCGCCATTTTCGGACGACAACCAGCTGTTTACTTATTATATAAAGAGAAAGCCGATGTACATTGAAGTAAAGATGTTGCGGGATCCCATTGTAGGAGGGATCGGAGGCGGTCTGAGGACCATGCTTTTCGGCTATTTCATCCGGGGCGATGTGGCCTGGGGCATCGAAGACGGCACCATCCGGAAGCCGGTTTATTACCTCTCATTCAGTCTTGATTTCTAACCATGAACGCTATCAACCCAAAGATCATCGACTTTATTGAAAGCCACCATGTCCTGACCCTGGCGGTGGCAAAAGACAACATACCTTATTGTTCACATTGCTTTTATTGTTACCTGCCCGATCGCAATGTTTTTGTTTTCACTTCCGATCCCGATACGCGGCACATCCGGGATGTGGAGAGCTCTGGCAATTATCATGTTACGGCAGGGATTGCCCTGGAGACAAAGATCACAGGGAAGATCCGCGGGCTTCAGATCACCGGCCTGCTCTCACTGCCCGGCGAGCAGGAAATAGGCATCGTCAGGAAGGCGTATATTAAGAGGTTTCCTGTGTCGGGGTTAGCCCGACTTCACTTGTGGGTCCTCCGCCCGGGGTTTATGAAACTGACCGATAACCGGCTGGGATTTGGCACCAAATTGATCTGGGAAAACACCTGAGAATCAAATCAGACCTCTACAAAATGCATTCCGAAAATGGCATTTGTGGGTAAATTTTCATCAATTTACTTTTCATGGTCTAACCGAATTGATTTCAAATATTTACCTTTTTTGCCTCTCTGGCTGTTAATAAAATGTCAACTTGAAAATTTGGACTTCGTTGTATATTGCAACTATAAAATTTCTCCCTGAAATTTTTCTTTTATAGTTGAAAATCAGTAAATTTAGTAAGGTTAACACTTAAAAAGGAGACTGCATGGAAAATAATCCCATTGTGACTACTGACCAGCAGATCGGAACGAATCATTATACCCATGTGTTGGCAAAACGGATGCGTCCCAAAGTCAGAATTGAGGATCTTGAAATGAAGGAACAAAAGGCGGAACAATCACAGATGAAGTTAGAAGAAATGGTAAAAGAAGTCCACAAGCACTATACCCAGGAGGAGGCGATGAAGGCATCGACGGAATATTTTAACGGCGACAGCCTGGCAGCCAATGTTTGGGTCAGTAAATATGCATTAAAAGATTCAGAAGGGCAGTTGCACGAGAAGACGCCCGACGATATGCACCGGCGTATCGCGAGAGAGGTCGTGCGCATTGAAAAGAAATATCCCAACCCGATGAGCGAGGAGGAGGTTTTCCAGCTCATGCGCGGCTTTAAGTATATTATTCCCCAGGGTAGTCCGATGGCCGGGATCGGCAATGATTATCAGATTGGTTCCCTTTCCAACTGTTTTGTGATCGGGAACGAAGGGAATTCCGATTCCTACGGCGGCATCATGAAGATTGATGAAGAACAGGTTCAGCTGATGAAGCGGCGTGGCGGTGTCGGTCACGACCTGTCACATATCCGTCCGAAGAACAGCATCGTCAAGAACAGCGCCCTCACCTCCACCGGGATTGTTCCTTTTATGGAACGGTACTCCAACTCCACCCGCGAGGTGGCTCAGGAAGGCAGACGCGGCGCACTGATGCTCAGCATCTCTGTCGTACATCCCGACGCCGAACATTTTATCGATGCCAAACTGGAAGCCGGGAAGGTGACAGGAGCTAACATCTCCGTCAAGATCACCGACAACTTCATGAAAGCCGTGATCGAAAACAGCGAGTTCACCCAGCAATATCCCATCGATTCCCCCAAACCAACGGTGGTGAAGAAGATCCATGCCCGCGACCTGTGGCAGAAGATCGTTTTTAATGCCTGGAAATCGGCCGAACCGGGTATCCTCTTCTGGGATACCATCATCCATGAGTCGATCCCCGATTGCTATGCCGACCTCGGTTTCAAGACGGTCTCTACCAATCCCTGCGGCGAGATCCCGCTATGTACCTACGACAGCTGCCGGCTGATGGCCATCAACCTCTTTAATTATGTCGATAAGCCATTCACCGAAGAAGCCAGCTTTGACTCCGAACTCTTTATCGATCATGTACACAAGGGTCAACGCATCATGGATGACCTTATCGATCTCGAACTGGAAAAAGTAGATAAGATCCTTGCCAAGATCGAAAGCGATCCCGAAAATGAGCAGATCAAGGCACGTGAACGGGACCTGTGGCTCAATATCAAGAAGAAAGCCATTCAGGGACGCAGGACGGGTTTTGGTATCACGGCGGAAGGAGATATGCTGGCCGCCCTCGGAACCCGCTATGGATCTGACGAAGCCACTGATTTCTCGGTAGAAGTACATCAGCTGCTGGCACTCGAAGCATACCGTTCATCCGTGACCCTGGCCAAAGAGCGCGGACCTTTCCCCATCTACGATACCAAACGTGAGATGAACAACCCGTTCATCAACCGGATCAAAGAAACGGCGCCGGACATCTATGAAGAGATGTCGAAGTACGGCCGCCGCAATATCGCGATGCTAACCATTGCGCCGACAGGCTCAGTCAGTATCCTCACACAGACCACCTCGGGACTCGAACCGGTGTTTGCCGTCACATACAAGCGCCGCAGAAAAGTCAATCCAAACGATAAAAATGTGAAGATCTCGTTCACGGATGAAGTGGGCGACACCTGGGAAGAATACAATGTTTTCCACCATAATTTCATCACCTGGCTCAATGTGAACGGATACAATTCGGAAGAGGTTTCCCGCATGGATGATAAGGAGTTGAAGAAGATCATCGCCCTGTCTCCCTATCATAAAGCCACGGCCAACGATATCGACTGGGTGGCGAAAGTCAAGATGCAGGGTGCCGTTCAGAAGTGGGTGGATCATTCCATCAGCGTCACCGTGAATGTCCCCAAGGATATCTCGAAAGAGATGGTCGGGAAGATCTACGAGACAGCCTGGCAGGTTGGATGCAAAGGGATGACCGTTTATCGCGAAGGATCGCGGTCGGGTGTCCTGGTAACCAACGAAAAAAAGGACAAGAAGAAAGAAGAGGCAGCGGAATTCAAGGAAACAAAAGCGCCGCATCGTCCTGAGAAGCTGGAGGCCGAAATCGTAAGGTTCCAGAATGATCACGAAAAGTGGGTGGCCGTCGTCGGATTGTTCAACGGACGTCCGTATGAGATATTCACCGGTAAAGCAGAAGACTTCTGGGTTCCCGAATGGGTGAAGAAAGGATGGATCATCAAGACGCGTCCTGACGGCATTCATTCGCGGTATGACTTTCAGTTCGAAGACCGTCAGGGATATAAGATCACCATCGAAGGTCTTTCCCGGTCATTCGATGTAGAGTACTGGAATTATGCCAAACTGATCTCCGGTATCCTCCGTCATGGCATGCCGTTGCCTTTCGTCGTAAGTCTTATCAGCAAGCTTAGTTTCGAGATCGATTCCATCAATACCTGGAAGAACGGCGTGGAGCGTGCCCTGAAGAAATTCATCCCCGATGGCACCAAAGCTGCTGCGAACCAGTGTCCCAAATGCGAAGAGAAAGACTCGCTGGTATACCAGGAAGGTTGCCTGGTATGCAAGAACTGCGGATACTCGAAGTGCAGTTAAGCCGGGATCAGAAATGCATTTTATGGTAGTCGAAGGTCTGGCTGTCACGCCATTCCTTGACTTTCCCCGCGATGACAAGAAAGCCTGTCAGTTCGTGCTGTTTGAACCAGCTGATGGCGGCAGGGACGGCATGACAGGCGTCGCTGAACACGGCTAACAGCTCGTGTCCGTTTTCACTCAGCCATTTGTAGGCTTTGGGGTCGTCGTCGATGGCCGAGTCGAGGGCAGCCAAATGATAGTACTGGTGTTTCATGAGCCAGGCCAGGGCCTCTTCGCTCCCGCGGATGGCATGCGATAGTGCGCCCAGTTCGGGATATCCGTTTTTCATCAGCCAGGCATCGAACGGCTCTCCTTTCTCGGTGAATGTTTCACCAAATGCCAGCCAGATCTTTGCAGGATAATAGATGTTCATTCTTGCTAATATACGAAACTTATTCGTAAACTGTCACGTCGATTCCTTCGGCCCTGACCATGGAAGCGATCTTCTCCAGGATGACGGGAGAGATCTTTTCGATACCATGTACCGGGGTGGCCCGGGCAATGGGATAGACCATCACCGAGGCTGGACGGATTTTTTTCAGCTGTTCGAGCCAGGCCGAGATGGCCTCAGGGGTGGTGTTATCGACCACGATCCCGCGGTATTCCCCTTTCAGGAACATGCTCTGGATGATCACGTGGCCGTTGAATTTCGACAGCCCGTCCACCAGCTGCTCCAGGTCGACGGGATCGACCGGGTTGTTGATCAACCGGAACAACCGGTCGTCTCCCGCATCCAGCTTCTGAATGTTATTATCCAGTTTCAGCAGGGCCTGGAACACGGTTGGGTCATTGACCCGGGAGCCATTGGAGAGTACGGTGACCCTGGCGGCAGGTACATACTGATCGCGCAGGCGGATGGTATCATCCACGACACCGGAAAATTCGGGATGAATGGTCGGCTCGCCATTGCCGGCAAAAGTGATGGCGTCGGGGAGATACCCGTCAGCCACCAGTTCGCGGAGGGAATGTTCCAGAGCCTCGGCTACCAGCGCGCGCGAAGGCAATTCTTCTTTCCCGGGGTGGGAAGGGGGTGTCCAGCCACATTCGCAGTAGATACAATTGAAAGAGCAGTATTTGGTATGCAACGGCGACAGGTTGATCCCCAGCGAGAGACCCAGCCGGCGGCTTCTGACGGGACCGAAGACAATATCGTTGAACAGAAATCCTGACATAGTGCTGTTTTACGTGCAAAGTTGGTAAAAATCAATGCACGGAGCTATGAAAGGACGAAATTTGGTTATTTTTACCTCATCAAAATGCGAAGCGTAATGACGTTGGATGAGATCAAAGCTCCGGTGGAGGCTAATATTGCGGAGTTCGAGAAAAAATTCCGCTCCTCCATGAAGAGCAGTGTCCCTTTATTGGATACCATTACCCGGTACATTATCCGCCGGAAAGGGAAGCAGATCCGCCCGGTTTTCGTTTTTCTCACGGCAGGACTTCACGGAGGAGTGACCGAAAGCACTTATACAGCTGCCTCGTTGATCGAACTGCTTCATACTGCTACCCTGGTACACGATGATGTAGTGGATGAATCGAACCTGCGGCGCGGGTTTTTCTCTCTCAATGCCTTGTGGAAGAATAAGATCGCGGTGCTGGTGGGCGATTTCCTCCTGTCACGCGGGCTGCTGACAGCGCTGGATAACAATGAGCCGGGGTTACTGAAGATCGTTTCCAACGCCGTGAAAGAGATGAGCGAAGGGGAGTTGATGCAGATCGAAAAAGCGCGACGTCTTGATATCGCCGAGGAGATCTATTTCGAGATCATCCGCAAGAAAACCGCGTCGCTGATCGCTTCCTGTTGCGCCTGCGGTACTGCTTCCGCCGGCGCCGGTGAACCGATGATCAGGAAGATGTGGGAGTTTGGTGAGAACGTCGGCATCGCTTTTCAGATCAAAGACGACATCTTCGATTATGACCGTTCCCTTGCCATCGGGAAACCGCACGGCATCGATATACGCGACCAGAAAATGACTCTTCCGCTGATCTATCTGCTGAATCATACTTCTTCTTCGGAAAAAAGATGGATCATCAATACCGTGAAAAACCACAACATGGAACCGGAGCGGGTCAATAAGATCATTCAACTTGTTAATGAATCCGCCGGGATCGAATATGCGCGTACGAAGATGACCGAATATCGCGACAAAGCCATGATCGTGCTGAAAGGCTTCCCGCAGGGCCCCTACCGCGAATCGCTGGAGAATCTGGTGATCTTTACCACCGAGCGCAACAAGTAACGAGCGATACTATGCTTTTTTCAGGGTGAATCCGAAGGTGGTCCCCACACCGATCGTGCTGCGTACGTTCACGGTTTGCTGATGTGCTTCCAGGATGTGTTTGACGATAGCCAGCCCCAGTCCTTTCCCTTTCCGCGAGGCGCATCTTCCCCGGCTGGTGCGGTAAAACCGTTCAAAGACACGCGGCAGGTCTTCTTCGTCGATGCCGATGCCGTCGTCGGTTACCTCGGTCAGGATATTCTCATCCATGTCGAAGAACGAGATCTTGGTCCGTCCCCCGTCGTGTTTCCCATACCGGATGGAGTTGCTGACCAGGTTGGTGAGGACCTGGCGGATCTTCTCCCGATCGGCTTCCACGGCGATCTCTTTTTCACTGGCGTTGAGTATCAGCCTGACGCCCTTGTTCTCTGCCTTCATTTCCATCCCTTCGATCACTTCCCTGGCCAGTTCGATGATGTTGAACCGGGTGATCTTCAGCTGAAGCGTACCGGATTCCAGTTGGGCGATCTCATCCAGATCACCGACAATTCTGATCAACCGTTCGACGCTTTTCTCGGTTCTTTTAAGGTACTCGACATTGATCTCCGGATCGTTGATCCCGCCGTCGAGCAAAGTCAGCACATATCCCTGGATGTTGGTGATCGGGTTTTTCAGTTCGTGAGATACATTGCCGATAAACTCCCGACGGTACTGTTCCATCTGATGGAGCTGTTCAATCTCACGGCTTTTTTCTTCCTGCCATACTTTTACTTCGTGCGACACATCTTCCAGGATATTCGGGTTGGGCGCCGGCGCAGACTCCTGGTCTTTCCGGGATTTAAACGTATGAATGGTTTTATAGATCAGGCGGATCTTACTATAGATAAATTGTTCGATGGTATAGCGATAGATGAAATAGGTGATGGCAAAGATCGCTCCGGCCGACAGGAGCAGGTATCCGATGGTCGTTGCCGGATGAATGAATGCGTGAGGGAACGCCATCGCCAGGCCGATACCTGCCACGCCCAGGTAGGCAGCAGTAATGATGGCTGCACTAACAAGGGAGATATGACGCGGCTGGTAGAACTTCATCGGGTCTCGAATTTGTATCCAACGCCTTTGATGGTTTTTATGCAATCGGTCTCCAGTTTCTCCCTGATCCTCCGGATATGCACGTCGATGGTGCGGTCGCCTACCACGACGTCATCGCCCCATACCGAGGAGAAGATCTCATCGCGGGTGAAAACACGGTCGGGAGAGGAGGCGAGATACCAGAGCAGCTCAAACTCCTTTTTGGGCAGCACGATCTCCCGGTTCTCTTTCAACACCAGGTAACGTGAGCGGTCGATGGTGAAGCAGGCCGTCGTCAGTTGTTCCTTCCCTGAAGGTTCGGGTTCCGAAAGTCTGGAGCGGCGGAGCAGCGCCTGGATGCGACTCAGAAAGACCTTGGGTTTAATGGGTTTGGTGATAAAGTCATCGGCTCCCGCATCGAAGCTGGCGATCTGTGAAAAATCCTCGTTGCGGGCGGTCAGGAACAGCACGATCATGTCTTTGAGCTCGGGGATCTTGCGCATCTCGGCACAGGCCTCAATACCGTCCATCTCCGGCATCATGATATCCAGAATGGCCAGGTGAGGCTTCACTTCCTTCGCCTTCTCCAGCCCTTTACGGCCGTTTTTGGCTTTGAACACCTGGTATCCTTCTTTCGTGAGGTTGTATCCCAGGAACTCCCGGATATCGGACTCATCATCTACCAACAGAATTCTGAAGTCGCTGTTTTCCATAAGAAAAGGTGTCTGTTACAAAATTAGAAAGATCGTACAATTTTTCAAGCGGGCTCATGTTAATATTCTGTTAACTTTTCCTCTATGCGGTGCTTACGTCACTTATCCCTGCTTTTCCTTACCATATGCCTGATTCCGGTCCATGCACAGCGTTTTGAGCTGCCTTCTTTCACGCTCAACGAAGCCGAAACAGCCCTGGTCAACCTGGTCAATGAATACCGTCATGGTTACGGGCTTCCGCCGGTAGCGTTGTCGAAGAACCTGACCTATGTGGCTAAACTGCATGTGCAGGATCTTGCTGAAAATCTTCCGTATAACCAACGGTGCAACCTTCACAGCTGGTCGTCGGAGGGTCCCTGGACGGCTTGTTGTTATACCGAAGACCATGCACAGGCGGCCTGCATGTGGAACAAACCGCAGGAGATCAGTAATTATCCCGGGATCGGGTATGAGATCGCTTATTGGACTGATGAGCCGCTTAGCCCGGAAGATTTCGCGGCCAAAGCCCTGGCCGGCTGGAAGCGAAGCACGAATCATAATGTAGTCATCATCAACAAGGGCCGGTGGAAGGACAGACACTGGAATGCCATGGGTGTAGGTGTTTACCAGGGATATGCGGCGGTATGGTTCGGGGAGGAAAAGGATCCTGATCAACTGGTTGCCGCAAAAGCCCGTCCTTGATAAATCCTTCTATCTTTGTATCATGAAAAAGATATTGATCGCAGGATTACTACTTCTCTTTGCTGCCGGGACCTATGCACAGCGGTTTCACGGCGGCATCATGGCCGGCGGGGTCGCCAGCCAGGTTCAGGGAGACGACTACGGTGGTTTTAATAAACTGGGACTGTACGGTGGCGCATATGTCGGGTTGGATGTAGGAGAATTCAGCACCCTGCAGATGGAGATGGCGTTTATTCAGAAAGGAAGCCGGCAGAACTCCGATCCGGAAAACGGCATTTACGATTCCTACCTGCTCCGCCTGAATTATTTCGAAGTGCCTTTCCTTTACCAGGTTCATTTTCTGAAGAGACTGACGTTCGAAGTCGGGCCCGCCATGGATGTGCTGATCAGTTCGTATGAAGAGAAAAACGAAATGGAGGTTGAAAATGATGTCCCTCTCCGGAATGTGACCCTGAATGGACTGGTCGGTGTTTCCTGTGATATTACTTCAAAACTGAAAGCCGACTTCCGTTTCATCGGCTCCATCACCTCGGCCAGGACCAATAAGTGGAACGGATTCTACAAACGTTTCGGCGTCTGGGGGCAGTATAACGACCTGTTAGCCTTTACACTCTGGTATAAGATCAAATAAGATGGCGGGTCACCGGATCATCATCGGGATTACCGGCGCCAGTGGCGCCATTTATGGAAAGACGCTGCTGGAAAGCCTGGCTGCTGTGAAAAGCCAGATGGAAGACTGCGGGGTGATCTTCTCCGATAATGCCCTGAAAGTATGGGAATATGAAATCGGGCCGTTCAGAAAGGAAGACATCCCTTTTACCATTTACCGGCCCGATGATTTCTTTGCGCCGGTTGCTTCCGGCTCAGCCTGCTTCGATACCATGATCATCTGTCCCTGCACGATGGGGACGCTGGGTCGTATTGCTTCGGGTGTTTCCAACGACCTGATGACGCGTGCAGCGGATGTGATGCTGAAAGAACGGCGTCGTCTCATCCTTGTCCCGCGGGAAGCGCCGTTCAACTTGGTCCATATCCGCAACATGGAGACCCTGACATTGGCTGGCGCCGTCATCCTGCCCGCCTCTCCGTCGTTTTACAGCAAACCCGCCTCCCTGGAGGATCTGGTCAAAACGGTAACGGACCGAGTATTGATGATGGCCGGTTTTGATGTCCCCATGTTCCGTTGGGGGAAGGAATAACGCTATTTTCCGGAGACAAACCGGATGTTCCTCATCAGTTTTTCATAGCCTATCCGTTTCACGGGAGTATGATGAAAGAGGGTCTTGAACTGTTCCGGTGTCAGGGAGTCCCAGTCGTGCTTGCGCAGGAACATCAGGTCCTGTGAAGGAGCGCAATCGGGGTTGTCTTTGATCAGTGGTTTCCGGTTGTAGGGGCACACCTCCTGGCAGAGGTCACAGCCATAGATACGGTCGTTGAATTTCTCCCGGAGGTCCGCCGGCAGCTCTTCTTTCGACTCGATGGTTTGATAGGCGATACACTTCAGGGGATTCAACACGTGCGGGGCTTCGAGGGCTCCGGTAGGGCAGGCGTTCAGGCAACGATCACAGGCGCCACAGCGGTCCTGACCGGGATTATCCCAGGCTGTTTCGAGGTCAGTGAGGATGATTCCGATGAAGAACCAGGAGCCATGCTCCGGATTGATCAGCAGGGTGTTCTTCCCTCTCCATCCCAGGCCGCATTGCTGGGCCCATGCTTTTTCCATCAGCACCCCCGAGTCGACGAAAGAGCGGCAGAGAATCCCCGGGAATTCCTTTTCCATCTCACCGGTCATCGTGTCCAGCATGTCTTTGATCCGGACGTGGTAATCTTTTCCGACAGCATAGCGCGACAGGATGTAATTGTCTTCACGGGGAATCTGTCTCTCCGGGAAATAACCGGCCAACAGGGCGATGACTGTCCGGGACTCCGCCATGATCTGTCGTGGGTCCAGACGCCGGGAGTAGTCACGGTGCAGGTATTCCATCGAGCCCCAATGTTTTTTTTCGATCCACCGGCGGTAGGGGTCGATTTCGGCCGACAGCACGGAGGCAGGGGCGAAGCCGCAATAGTCGAATCCGGCTTTTTCGGACAGGGTCCGGATGGTCTTTGATCGTTCTTCCGGGATCATGGGATGGGTATGTCAGAACAGGTTTTCCTGTGTCCCGGGTTTGAATTTTCCCAGGTGATGGTAAGCAAGTTGGGTTGCTTCGCGTCCGCGGGGAGTACGCATCAGATAACCTTCCTGGATGAGGAACGGTTCGTAGACTTCTTCGATGGTGCCGGGGTCTTCGGAGACGGCGGTGGCGATGGTGGTGAGACCGACAGGGCCACCCCGGAATTTCTCGATGATGGTAGAGAGGATGCGGTTATCCATCTCGTCGAGGCCGTGTTTATCGACATTCAGGGCGGTAAGCGCATACTGGCTTATTTCCAGGTCGATGGTTCCGTTCCCTTTGATCTGGGCGAAGTCGCGTACCCGGCGGAGGAGCAGGTTGGCGATACGGGGTGTGCCACGGCTCCGGCGGGCGATCTCGGCTGCGGCTTTGGCGTCGATAGGTACATTGAGGATTTCTGCCGAGCGATGGATGATCATTTGCAGTACATTGGCCGGGTAGTATGAAAGCCGCGCGTTGATGCCGAAACGCGACCGTAACGGGGCGGTCAGCAATCCCGAACGCGTAGTGGCCCCGATGAGGGTGAACGGGTTGAGCTTGATCTGGATGCTGCGGGCATTGGGACCCGTCTCGATCATGATGTCGATCCGGTAATCTTCCATGGCCGAATAGAGATATTCTTCCACCACGGGACTGAGCCGGTGTATCTCGTCAATGAAAATGACATCGAACGGCTCGAGGTTGGTAAGCAGTCCGGCCAGGTCGCCCGGCTTATCGAGGACCGGCCCTGAGGTGATCCGGATGTTGACACCCAGCTCGTTGGCGATGATGTGGGCCAGCGTCGTTTTCCCGAGACCCGGTGGGCCATGGAGCAGGACATGATCGAGCGACTCTTCCCGCTGCCGGGCAGCCTTGACGAACACTTTCAGGTTTTCGACAATGGCGTCCTGACCCGAGAATTCTTGGAAATCGGAAGGACGGAGAACCCGTTCGATCTCTTTCTCTGCCGGAGAGAGGTTCGCGCTGCTGGCATCCAGGTTGTCATTCATGTTTTTGCATTGTTAAGCGGAAGGCCGTTGTCTCCTTACAAAAGTAACGAATAAAAAAATAGTAAAAATAGTATCTTTGGCCTACCATGAAAATGAAAGGGTCCGTGCAACTTTTTCACGGAACCATAATCTCTATTATACTGATGAATAGATGCTGAACGAGGCCGAGCTTATTAAAGAGTGTATCCGCCACCAACGAAGTGCGCAATATGCCCTCTATGAGCGGTATTCCCCAGTCATGCTCACGGTATGCATGAGATACTCCAAAAACTTAGAGGAAGCGGAGGATCTTTTGCAGGAAGGATTTCTGAAGGTCTTTGATAAGATTGCCACGTTCAGGGGACAGGGATCGTTGGAAGGGTGGATACGGCGTATCATGATCAACCATGCGCTGAATGCCCTCAAAGCCAAAAAACTGGTATTTCTGGATGAAGATCCTCAGCGGATGAGCGAATTTCTTCCTGATGACCCTCCCGACAAAGAAGAGGAGCTTTATCCTCCGGAGATGATGATGAAGGCGGTTCAGGAGTTGCCCGAAGGATACCGTATCGTTTTCAATCTGTACGTGTTCGAAGAGCTCAGTCATAAAGAGATCGCCGACACCCTGAATATTTCCGAGAACACCTCCAAGTCGCAACTTTCGAGGGCGAGGAGGCATCTGCGGAATAACCTGGTAAACCGGATCAAAGATGAACAGAACAGGGCTATAAAATGAGTGAAGAAAAAAACAGAGAACAGGAAAACCGGTACGACGACCTTTACCGGCGATCGCTCGGGGACATGAAGACCGAGCCTTCCGCCCGTGTATGGAAGCGTATGAACCGTAAGCTGCTTTGGAAGGAGTTGCTGAGGTTCAATTTTTCCAACCTCCCCGGCTACATGTGGTGGTTAATGACGTTGATGGCGGTGTTCATCGGCGCAGGGACTATCTGGTTAGCTCAGGAAGAGCCGGAAACTGCCATTATGCCTCCGGCAACCCTGAGTACCGGAAACCTCACCCCTTCCACTTCCGTACCTCAGCCTTCTGTTGCAACGGCTGAACCTTCCACCCCTGTTGCTTCTGCTGAGCCTTCCACGCCTGCTTCTCCGGCCACTGTCAGGGTGACTCCGGTTGCTCCGGTTTCAGCCCCGGCTCCGGTGAAAGAGGTTGCCAAACCCTCGCCGGCGAGGGCAGAGATCGCCCCGGTCCCGTCACCGTCCACGAAGGGGCCGGAACTTACGCTGACCCAGGAATGGTTGAGTCCGATGACGCTGCTCCCGGCCGGCATCAGTACCTTGTCATCTCAGCCTCTCAGCGGGATCCTTCTTCTGCCTTCCGACCGAAAAACAACGGCTGCAGCGATGCCTGAACCTGTTGCTTCCGTCAGGAAACCCCTCCCGAAAGCGTTCCGGGCAGGGATTAACATTACCCCTGATATTGTCTTTTATCAGAATAATTCCAGTTACTTCAAATACAATTACACCTTCGATGCCGGCGCGCAGGTTGACCTTGGCCGGTTCTACGTCAGGAGCGGCGTGGGCATCACCTTCTCGAGCGATGTAGGCGACTATGCCGTCTCTGCCAACAAAAAGGACAGTGTGGGTTACTTCTATTCGGTGGTTTCATTCACCGAAGACCCGTCTGATCCCGGCAGGGCGCAATTCACGACCATGGTTACGACGGTTTATGATACCAACCAATACGTGTACGACTACAGCACCCAGAACTCTTATACCTATCTGAACATCCCGCTGGTAGTCGGTTATCGGGCCATCGATCGCCCAAGATGGTCGTTATCCGTTGACGGAGGCGGATTCTGGTCACGCCTGATCAGTCTTGATGAGCCTGAACCGGTATTTTACATCCCGGAAGGACGGATTATCTCGGTTGAAAACAATACCCCGGGACATCGTAACAACAGCTTTGGTTTGATGGGGAGTGTTCGTTTTGAATACGTCTTTGCCAAACGGTTATCCCTGGTGATCGCTCCTACTTTCAAATACCATCTGAATGCATTGGACAACAAGAATATTTCCGGCGCCACCCAACCCTGGTCTATGGGATTGAGTGCAGGGATCTGGTACCGGCTAAATTTAACCAAATAACCATGCGCAGTATCGTCAAATACCTGTTTATGCTGGCCGCCGTCATCCTCCCGGTAACCCTCATGGCCCAACAGGCCGGGAAAGGCGCTTTTTCCACCGTTCCCGACGGCCCTGTCACCTGTGAAGCCGGTTTTACCTATGAGCAGGATCTCACCGACCCGTTGATATGTAATTTTTATGATCAGTCGGTTGGCGACATTTCGGATTATTTTTGGGATTTTGGAGATGGATCGACGGCCACCGGGCAGGTCCTTTCACATGCTTTTCCGGTTGTCGGGACCTATAACGTCTGTCTGACGATCTCGAACAGCGACACGGCTGATTTCTGTTCCGACAGCATCTGCATGACCATCAACCTGGATCCGGAATCATATCACTTGCTCGGGGGACTTCTTTACGCCGGAGATTTTCCGATCAATAATCCAAACGGCAATGGCGATATGGGTTTTGCATACCTGTACCGGGTTCTGGAATCCGGTATTTGTCCGGTCGATACGGTCTATTTTGACACCTTGGGGTATTACTACTTTGTCGATGTCCCTTCGGGCGATTACCTGATCAAATCGGGGTTGAAAACCAACTCTAATCATTATCTCAAGTACCTCCCTGCCTATTATGGTGGTACGACGCAATGGAACGAAGCAGATACCATTCATTTATCGGCCAATATTTTCCTGGCAGACATTCATATGCGTTCGTTGCCTGTTCTGGCGACCGGAAATAACGTGATCAAGGGCTATGTGATTGCGGATGATAAACCGGGACTGACCGGCAGGACCGGGGATTGCGAAGTCATCTTGTGCGATTCGACGGGAAAACCGTTGAGATATTCTTATACGAACCCCTCCGGATCCTTCCGGTTCAATCAGATACCCGAAGGGAAGTACCTGGTGAAAGCAGAGCAGACAGGCATGTATACCGATGTGGTTCCGATCACGCTGGATGCGATTAACCCGGCCAACGACAGTGTGGAAATACAGTTGCATTACACACCGCAATCGTTGGAAACCCTGCTGACGGGTGATTCCCTGAAACTTACCCTTTACCCGAATCCGGTCACCAGTCAGCTGAATATGGCCTTTTCGTCAGCGATGTCGCTGGACATTCAATACACCCTGGTCAATACCCTGGGGGAATGGGTCTTCAGCCGGAGGGCCAAGCTGCCTGCAGGGAATTCGTATGAGTCTGTGGACGTGTCGGCCTGTAGTCCCGGATTATATTTTCTGATTTGTAAAGAAATGAATACAGGCAGAAAAATTTCGTCGGTGGTTGTGATTCAGTAATATATCCAAAACTGCGTAGTTTCAATAGCAATATAATTGCAGGGTCTCCTTGCCTTTTTGTAACTTTTGTTTGGATTTTGTTTATTTTTACTAAAGGATTTAAAGACTACCGTTATGCAGACAATTATCGTTGCTGTTGATTTTTCGAATGCCTCCATCCATGCGATCGAGTATTCGATACCTCTGGCGAATAAGCTGAAATCGGATATTATCCTGGTCTGGGTTGATAAAGTAAGCCCTATTGAGTCGGTTTATCCGGACACATCGGCTGAGAACCGTAATGAAGCCAAGAGACGGTTTGAAGAGATCCATGCTGTATATAGTCCGCTAATGGGGAAGAACCTGAAGATGGAGTATAAACTACGCAAAGGGAAGATATTCCATGAAATAGATGCGTTGGCAAAGAGTGTGAATGCCGGTCTGATCATCACCGGGTCTCACGGGATCTCTGGCTTCGAAGAATTTTGGATCGGCAGCAATGCCTTCAAGATCGTGGTCTCTTCCAGTTGCCCGGTTATCACGATCCGGCATGATTTTCCTATCCGGAAATCCATCAAACGGATCCTGCTGCCTATCGACAGCTCTCCGGAGACGATCCAGAAAGTACCTTTTGTGGCCGAGTTTGCGAAACTCTTTAAATCGGAGGTGCACGTGATCGGAACCCATTCCAGCCATCTCGCCTCCATCAGGCGACTGGCGGAGAAATATGTCCGGCAGTCGTGCGACTATCTGGCGTCCAAGGATGTCGCTTACGTGGAAGACAATATTGTATCGACCGATATAACCAAAGATTTACTGCAATATGCCCGGAAAGAGAAGATCGACCTGATTGCCATGGTAACGGAACCGGAAACTCCCGTCAATATCATTCTCGGACCTCATTCACAGCAACTTATCAACCATTCTCCCATTCCGGTACTCAGTATTCATCCTTCGGAAAAATCAAATTCGAAATAATAAATTGATAATGAGTCGGTTAATCCTAAATATGTTTTTCCTGTTGACCCTGATCACCTCCGGTTTTCAGGCATATGCACAGCAGGGAGGCGAAACGGTGATCCGTGATGCAGCCCTTGACAGGTTGGTGGAAAAACATATCCGGTACAATGAAAAGATATCGGGCATCTCAGGGTACCGTATCCAGATTTTCTTCGACTCCGGGACCAATTCTAAACCCCGCGGACAATCGGTGTACGAAGCCTTTTCGGCCCGGTATCCGGAAGTCCCTGCGTATCTTACCTTCAAATCCCCCAACTATAAAGTCAGGGTTGGTGATTTCCGTTCCCGGCTGGATGCCGTCAGGTTCCTCCAGGAGGTTTTACCTGATTACCCTGGCGCTTACGTTGTTAAAGATCAGATCCATTTACCAAAAGCATATTAACCCTCACAGCCATGAAAAAGATACTAGCAGCCATCGATTTCTCCGATTGTTCGATCAACGCATTCAAACATGCCCTGTCGATCGCGAAAATAACCAAGTCGGATGTTGAGATGATCTGGGTTGGCAAACCGGCCGCCCAAAAGGATAAGTTCATCGATGACCCTTCCGATATGTCCAAAGAGGCTAAAGCACAGCTGGAAGCGATGATAACCAAATACCAGCCGGAACTTCCCGAGACAAAACTCACCTTTAAGATCCGTAAAGGGAAAGTTTATAAAGAAATTGCCGATGAAGCCAAAGCCCTGAAAGCATTTTTGGTAGTATGCGGCACTCATGGAGCGTCAGGGTTTGAAAAATTCTGGGCAGGAAGCAATGCGAACCGGATCGTTTCCTCCTGCGATTGCCCGGTCATCACCATCCGCGCGGGGATCAACATCCAGCGGTCGCTGGAGCGGATTGTTCTCCCGATCGACAGCTCTCCCGAAACGCGGCAAAAAGCCACGTTTACCGGCTTTCTGGCTAAGGCCCACGGAGCAGAGATCCATGTGCTGAAGGTATACACCTCGAAAGGGAAAGTCCTGCGGGGAGATGTGGATTTCTTTGCCGGACAGGTATCACGTTATCTGGAGCAGGAACAGATTCCCTTTATCGTCACGACGGTGGAAGCGGAAAATCTTTCCGATGCCACGATTGCCTATGCCGAAAAAGTGGATGCCAACCTGATTGCCATCATGACCGATCAGGAAAGCGCTGCTTCCAATATCTGGATGGGGCCTTATGCCCAGCAAACCGTGAACCATTCACCAGTCCCTGTCCTGAGTATCCATTCCAGGGAACTGATGACGATCATGACCAGTTAATCAGCAGACGGGATTTAATACCTGTCGAGACAATTCAGATCCGAGAACGCTGTTTTCAGTCGTTCCACGATCGATTTTTCACCATCGCGTAACCAGGCACGCGGATCATAGAATTTTTTATTGGGTTTTTCTTCCCCTTCCGGATTTCCGATCTGACCTTGCAGGTAGGCTTCGTTTTTCTTGTAGTACTTCATCACACCTTCCCAGAACGCCCACTGTGTATCGGTATCGATGTTCATTTTCACCACGCCGTAGGAGATGGCTTCGCGGATCTTTTCCGGTTCCGATCCCGAACCGCCGTGGAACACGAAGTTGACCGGGTTGGCAGCCGTGTTGAATTTTTGCTGAATATAGATTTGTGAGTTGTGCAGGATGATGGGTTCCAGCTTGACATTACCTGGTTTGTATACGCCGTGGACATTGCCAAAAGAAGCGGCAATGGTGAAATGAGGACTGATAGCGGAGAGCGCTTCGTAAGCCATGGCCACATGTTCGGGTTGGGTATAGAGGCGTGAGCTGTCGATGCCCGTGTTGTCCACTCCGTCTTCTTCGCCGCCGGTGACGCCGAGTTCAATCTCGAGAGTCATCCCCATTTTACTCATGCGGGCGAGGTATCTTTTGCAGATTTCGATGTTCTCCAGGAGCGGTTCTTCCGATAAGTCGAGCATGTGGCTGCTGAAAAGAGGTTTCCCGTTTTTGGCATAGAAGGCTTCGCCGGCATCCAGCAGTCCGTCGACCCAGGGAAGGAGTTTTTTCGCGGCGTGGTCGGTGTGGACGATAACCGGGATTCCGTATAAGTCGGCCATCTCGTGGATGTGTTTGGCACCGGAGATGGTTCCCCGGATGGCAGCGGTTTCATTTTCATTTTTCAGTGATTTACCACCAAAGAAAAGCCCGCCTCCATTGGAGAACTGGATAATCACCGGTGAATTGACCGCTTTGGCAGCTTCCATGACAGCATTCACGCTGTCAGTACCCACAACATTGACGGCAGGTAATGCAAACTGATTGGCTTTCGCAATGCGGAAGATCTCATGAACGGCATCGCCTGTTGCGACACCGGGAGCTACTTTATTCGATATTTTTTCTGACATAAGACAAAGGATTAGGACTTATCAAAAGTAATAAAAAAATGGGCGGAAAGGATACCGGGAAAGGGGTTTCGGACCGGTCACTGCTCCAGCTCTTTAAGAATCTCATTGACATCTTCTTCCGTCTTGGAAAGCTTTTCTTTGCATATTTTTATCAGGACTCCTGCGCGTTCTATTTTTTTAGAAAGTTCATCCACCGGGGTGTCGCCGCGCTCCATCTCTGAAACGATCTTTTGCAACTCCTCAAAAGCTTCGCTGTAACCTGTTTCGTCTTTCATGATCTTTTATTTAATAATACTTCGGATGCGGCCTTCGTGTAACACTGTTTCGATTTCGTCGCCAGGGCCTGCCTGAGCGGCATGAGTGACCGGTTTCCCGTTGAAGAGGGTGATGCTGTAACCTCTTTTGAGGACATGAACGGGGTCGGAGAGTTGTACCCTGGTCTCCAGGTGTGCAAGCTCTTTCCGGTCCAACAGGAGCTTCTGTGCAGCGGCGGAAGCCAGTCGTGTTTTGATGGTAAAGAGTTCTGTTTTCCCGGCCGAAAGCAGGTGTTTGGCGGAGGCAGCCAGCAGACTCTTTTGGCCGTTGAGTTCCGTCTTCCTGGTGGCGAGCAGATGCATGGCGAACGCGGCCAGCGCCTTTCCCGCGTCTTTCACCGGGACGGAAAAATTATGAAAACGCTGGATCAGCATATCGGCCAGTTCGGTCGGGGTGATGGCATTCATGGACGACACCATCTCTGCTACCGTTTCATTGGTGGAGTGTCCGATACCGGTCATGACCGGCACAGGGAAGAGAGCGATTTCTTTCGACAGTGCATAGTTGTTGTAGCAGGAGAGTCCTACATCGCCTCCTCCTCCGCGGATGATAGCGACAACGTCGAAGTGACTGATCACGGTGCGTATGCGACGAAGCTGGGCAATGATCTGACCGGCGGCCTGATCTCCTTGCAGCAACGCCGGGAACAACATCAGGAAAAACCGGTATCTCCAGGGATTTTGTAAGATCACTTTCGAGAAGTCGGCATAGCCTTTACTGGTCTCCACAGAGATGACGGCGATACGCTGGGGAAGAAGGGGCAGGAGACGGGTTTTGTTCAGGTCGAAGATGCCTTCTTTCCGGAGTTTCTCAATGGTCTCGCGTTTTTCCCGTTCCAGTTCTCCCAGGGAAAAGGAAGGATCGATATCGGCGATTCCCAGGGCAAGACCGTACACCGGGTCGAAGGTGACCTTAGCCCGGAACAGGATCGTGATGCCATCTTTCAGCGGCTCTTTCAACGTTTCGAGAAACATGCGGTTGATCCGCAGGTAATCATCTTTCCACAGGTTGGCTTTCATCTGAGCCACGACTTTCCCGTCCTGTTTCTCCACCATTTCGGGATAACAGTGTCCCGAATGAGGGTAATAGTTCAGCTTGTTCATCTCCGCTTTTACCCATATCCAGCCGGGGTGATGCTCCAGGATCGTCTGTTTGATGTCCAAAGTCACCTCGCGGAGGGAAAAAGCAATACGGCCGGCGATGGTTTCCGACATATTGGGTAACGTGTTGGCAGGCGGGATACGCCCGGGTTATTGTATGATAAGCCTTTGCGTGGTCACCTGTGTGCCGGCATTCAGCCTGACGAAATAAACGCCGCTGCTGAGGCCGGAGAGATCGATCTCGCGTACCACGGTGTTCGCTGTTGAAGAGAGCGTCACCGAGCGGCATACTTTACCTTCCGAATCCGTGAGGAGGAGTCTGGCTTGTTGTTGCGGGGGCATGTGAATGGTGATGACGACCCGGTCGCGTGCCGGATTCGGCACTACGGTCATGTCCAATGTCCCTTCTTTCATCTCCTCCATTCCGGTGCATGGATCGATGGTGATATTTTTATAACTGAATATCTTTCCTTCGCAGGGGTCGTTGGCAAAGACGACGAGGTCGATCTGAGCGCCTCCGTTCTGTTTGTCCTGTGGCCCCGGATAATACACTGTAGAAAGAGCATAGCGGTCGCTGAACGTCCCATCCCCGTCGCTGGCCCAGACCAGGTGTTTGTAATTGGAAGCTGTTCCCGTGAGATCCACGGCAGTGGTCCATTGACAAACAGTGGTATCGTTTCCTGCAGAAGCCACGGGGAGTGGACCCACGCTGATCCTGACGGTATCGTGGCGGGTGGTGATCCCGTCGCTGACGGCTACGATGTAGGCAGTAGTGTCGGATGGAGTGGCCTTCGGGTTTTTCAGGTTGGAAGAGAATCCCTGGGGGATAGAGCTCCATGAGTACGTGTAGTTTCCTGATCCGCCATAGGCAATGGATTCGAGCTGTGTGCTGTCGCCGGTGCAAAGTACCGTAGGAGTAGCAGAAGCCGAAGAAGAGAAGACATTATCGAAGGTGAAGGAGGCGATGCGTGTCTGCCAGTTGCTGACGCTTGTCTGGCCGTAATATTCCGTAGTGAACCAGAAGGTGGTGGGAGAGGCGGGGTCGATGCTCATACCGCTGTAGTCGCCCCAGCGGCTTCTTCCGCTCCATACGCCTGTCTGACAGCCTCCGCCGGGGACGATCGTCCGTTCGGTGATGGTCATGGTATTCAGCGGATCGGACTTTTTTCGCCCTGTATAACAAACGGAGGGGAAGAGGTTGGGTCCGGAAGCAGAAAAACCCAGGGCGATGGAGCCGGCGGTATCCATGGCGATACTGCCCATCCATCGTGAGTTGTCATCAGCGGGAGCATAAGTCGATTGCTGATAGATGCTCCATGCTCCGGAGGTATTCCTGAACTCGTACCAACGAATCCCGGCTCTTCCGCTACCGGCGTTGACGGTATGATTGATGACCATGGAAGCATGGTCGGAGAAATTTCGGTATTGGAACCGGTACATCAGGCGGTCCTGCAAGGTCTCGAGCCTGACGTTGGTATTCTTCTGCGTGATGCCGTCCGACAGCAAGTCAAACGGTGTCACATCGAGGGTGAGGAGGTTACCGAAGGTGGAAGCGCCCGGGTTGGTGAAGTCGGCATGAAATTCATAGATGCCGAAGTTTTGCGGGGCGCCGAGTTTAACATAACCGAAGTAGTTCGGGGTGCCGGTGACGGGGAAGGGGCCGTCGCAATCGGATGGGTACAGCGTGATGAAGCCGGCTGATCCGGCAGAAAGGGAGAACCCGATCCGCAGGGCGTCGGGGTCGCCGGCCAGCATCGCAGCACGGTCGTAAGCATAAGCGCCATTCCCTACCCAGCCTTCCATGGTGAAGTCGTTGGATGACATATAGTAAGCATCGGGCCAGATCCCGAATTTCGGGTAGTCGGGCATGGCCGTGAACTCATACTGATAGCGGTACCATGATCCCATGGGATCGCCTGTTTGTGAGATGGCGATCATCTGGTAGAAAGGCCCGTAGGGGTAATTGGTCAGCGAGAACTGGGTGAACAGCCAGCGGTCGGCATTTTCATCATACAGTACCACCGCGTCGCCACTGTTTTCGTTGTTGGGCATACCGTTCCAGACGGAGCTGTTCGGCGCCGGTCCGAAGATCTGATTCCCGGCTTTGTTATAGATGGCGTATGAGCAGTTAACCACCTGGAAATAATGATTGGGCCCCGCTTCGCCGTATGTGTCGGGAGGGACATAACCGGCCACGTTCGATAAACCTTCGAAATTCGAAATGATCGTGTCGCCGGTGAGGGTGCCCAGGCGGTTCTGTTGGGAGGCATCGGGATGTTCGTCGTGACGTTGCCGGAAGAACGCGCTGATGTCAGAGCCGAATTTATTAGGGACGACGGAATTCTTGATAGAACGATCGGCAAGGCCTGGTTTTACCAGCACCATGTCCCGCAGCGGGGGTGATACATCGAAATACACCGGCTTCGCGGCTACAGGTTTCAAGGAAAAAGATTGGGCAAAAGCCCCGTTCATCCCTAAGATGAGAGAGATAGCGACAAAAAGATAATGCTTCATTCGGCGAACTGATTTTGAGGGGGATAAAGATCGTCTTTTTTTCTGAATCTTTTATCCCCCCGGCATCAGATCAGTTGCTTTCCAGATCGGTGGTGACCACGATCTCGGTCAAAGCCTTCACAGCCCTGTCGGAGAAGAAGTCACAACTGGGGAAGATCCGGAATGTCCCGCCTTCTTCATCCGGGCTGCCCGGCACCAGCAGGATGTACGATTGATCGTTCCGGTTCATGATCTCACTCACGGTGTACAAGGCCCGGTACCCGTCTGCTCCAACCATGACTACCAGTCCCTTTTGCAAGACTGCCGGGCAGGAGGCCAGGGAGGGATTCAACATCTGGTGGAGATATACGCCGGTGAAGGGAGAGGTGGAATGGATACCGCGTCCCTTGCCGTAAAAGATCGTATGCTGGGTTTCTTTCTGAAGTCCGGCGACGGATTTGAAGGGAGAGCTCTTTTCGCCATTGGTTTCGATCACGAAAGAGGGGGAACGCAGCGGCGACATTTCTTTGGTGACCGGCCAGGAGCGGGAGTAGGATTTCACAATGATCTTGACGGGGTTGCTGATGTTACGTTCGCTAAGCAGATCATTCACCACGACAAGTTTACTTTGGGTAGGAAGCGTCCAGAGGTCTTTGGTTTTACTCGGCACGATCCTTCCAACCCTGGAAGCGATGATGATTTGATGCAGATGCGAGGGGTAGTAAATCTCTCCCCAGCTGAGCGCCACCTGTTCTCCCTTGTCATTTTCAATGATCACATAGAGGTCGATGATGGGACGGAATGTCTCTTTGTTCTTCTTATTCAACACATAATTCTGAAGAATATCGAACAGGGAATAGCCGTCGTACCGGTATGCGCCTACAAACCGGTTCGAGCCATCGGGATTCAGTACCGCCTCTTTGGCGATGACAGTCCTGATGGGAAGTTGCGAAAGATCCACCGGACCCGGGTTTTCCACTTCTCCCTCGATGGTCAGCGTCCCGACAGGGATTGAATAAAGATCGACATTGTCGTAAAAGTTGTTGTTCCGGTCGCCGGGATCTGCGGCGCTGAGCGCCACCGGCATATCGGGTTTTTCCTGTGCTGCTGACATAATCGGTTTCATCGTTGATGCTGATACGATCATCAGCATGATGGTTGTCAAAGATAAAAATCGTTTCATATGATTGGGTTTAGAAAGAAAAGTTTATTTCTGCCATGATCATCCTGCCGGGACATTGTTGGTAACGGTTATCAATATACGTGACGTCAAACAGGTTATCGCCACTGACCGACAAGGTAAGCTTTTTAAAGAACGTATGCCACACCCGGAACCCGACGGTTGAATAAGCATCGAATTTTGCGCTGCCGATGATGTAGTCTGTCTCATTCAGGTCGTTGATCCATCGTTCGCTGACGTATTTGAAGACCACGTTGGCGGAGACAATGCGGTTGGTCCAGGTAAACCCGGCCGTCACTTTGTGGGTAGGAGAATCCACCAGGGCTTTACCGGTCAGATCGAGGGCGGTATCGCCGGAGGGGGAGGTATATTTTTGTATCTGCGACAAGGAGAGGGTGTAACCGGCGGTGAGGTGCATGTTTTTCCGGATCGACAAGTCGGCATCGGCCTCTCCTCCGAAGATATGCACTTCGCTGATGTTCCTTTTCTGGGTGATGGGGGTGATCTTGTATCCCATGTTCACGGAATCGCCGGTAGCCACGGAATAGATGAAATCATACCCGATGGAGTAGTACACCGATCCCGAGAGTTGAAGTCTGTCAAACAGCACGGCATCGGCGCCTGTTTCGATGTTGTACACATTTTCGGGGCCGAGGGCCGGGTTGGCTATCCGGAAGCCATCCGATCTTTTGCCGCTCCGGCAGAGGTCATCGAGGCTGGGGGCGCGGAAGCCTTTTGCAATCGACAGGTAAATGCGGGAGTTGGGGCTGAACTGGTATTGGGCCGAGAGTTTCGGATCGAATCCCGACCATGTCTGGCGCGGGATCAGCGTGTCCTGGAACTGAGTCATGTACTCGATGGAGTAGGAGGGATATTCCACCTTAAATAGTCCGTCGTGAAACACCGCGGCGTTGAAACGCAGGCCCAGGTTCAGTTTGATCTTGCCGGAAGCCAGAGTCACTTCATCCTGGATGTAGCCAGCATAAAGTTCTATTTCTCCGGCATTGGTGATGAGGTCGGTGGAGGTATAATAAATGTCTTGTCCATACACGCTTCCCCGTTTGAATTCGACTCCGGTACTGATGGTCTGGGCTTTCCCTGCATCCACCCTCAGGGCGGCGCTGGCTCCCATGTCGGTGCGGTTGGATTTTACATAATACAGGTTATATTCGCCGTCGCTCATGTATTCATTCATCCGGCGGTAATTTTCCCGGTTGTAGTATGCCGAGATGTCCCATTTGAGCTTAGTCTGTATGCTTTTATACCGGCCCCTCATCATGTAATTATTGTGTTGGTCGTAAGAGCCGTCGGTCTCATAGATCTGGATACCTCTTCCGCGTTTGTCGGTATAAAATTCACCTGCTACTTCTGCCTGGCGGCCGTTTCCGAAGTAATAGCCGGTACGGGCGCCGACCAGCATTTCGCGGAGGTGTGTATTCGTGTAAAAAGTATCGGCGGGTTCCAGGTATTCGGGGATCTCGGGGTTATAACCCGCGCTGTTATTATAGAATCCATTGAGGTTGTAATAAATGCCGTTTTCTTTTCCGGATGGATGAAAGATGCCGCCCAGGGTATATTCCGACTTAAAGGTTTCATAAGTCCCGAAAGAGGAAGAGAGGGTGCCTGATAACAGTTTCTCCGGTTTTTTGGAGGACATCTCGATCACGCCGCCCATGGCGCTGGAGCCGTATTTCGCCGGTCCCGGTCCTTTGATGACCAAGACTTCGCCGAGGTCATTGCGGTTGATTCTGTTCCAGTTCACGGAGCCGCCATCGGCCTTGTTCATCGGGACACCATCGAGGAGGATCAGCGTCCGTCCCTGGTCGTTTCCGCTCATCCCTCTCATGGTCACCACCTGGTCGCTTCCGAAGATGCCGGTGGTACTATTCAGGTTCACTCCCGAAATATAATCCAGCACATTGGTGATCTGTTGCCCGGGGTTGTCGCGGATGATCTGCGGGTTGATCATCTCCATCCGGGCCGGGGCATCCATCGGCCGGCGCTGTTGTTTCTGGTCCACGATGGTCACTTCGTCCATCATGATGGCAGACGGAGTGAGCGTCAATTCACCGCAGAAAAACGGTGAACGATCTGCGTTGATCTGTTTCTCAAGGGTCTGACATCCCACATAAGAAACTTTTAAGGTATAGGTTCCTTTGGCGGGGACGGAAACAGAAAAAATGCCCGACGCATTGGTATACGCTCCGGACTTCATCCCGGAGATCAATACGTGGGCTCCCTTCACAGGTTTTCCCGTTGAGGAGAAGATGACCTTTCCGGTGACCGGAATTTGTCCAAACCCACTCCCGAACGGGAAAACCCCTGAAAGAAGAAAAATCAGAAGTAACCGGTAAAAAGAATTCAAACGAGATACCTCCGGTTAATCAATAATAAATTTACTGGTATACCAGGCAGCCTGGTCATTAAACTGTACGGAGATGAAATAGGTTCCGGAAGGGAGACCCGGGCGGTCAACAGCCAGGGAAGAACCCGGGTTGATAGCCGTGGTGATGGTCTTACCCGTCAGATCGAAGATCCGGACTTCCTTCATCGGAACCGTGGAGGTGACATTGAATACACCATGGTTCGGATTGGGGGAGAGTGAAAGACGGTTGGAGAACACGATTTCTTTGTTGCCCAGTGAGCTCGTGGCCGTGACCGTGATATCGTCGATTCTTGTTTCGCCGTCAGCAGTGACAACGCCTCCGTTGATGCTGGTGTTGGAGCTCATGATCCAACGCAGGTAGATGGAGGAAGTGCCCTGGCCGGTAACGGGAACAGGAAGGCTGTCAAGAACACCGGTGGTCCAGTCGTTCGAAACGGTGATGGCGCCTGACGGTACATCCGCAAAATCTCCGCCGCTGATCTTCCACTGAAGTTTAAAATCGCGGGGGCTGACGGAATCAGTACTGTACTGTTTCGAACAAACTTTGAAATTGATATAATCGGCAGCTTTGAATTTGACGGACCAGTATTTGGCATCGGCGCCATTGTCCCATCCTTTGGCTGCTGCAGCGTAATCCGTTGCTCCTTCTGCAAAATAAATAACATCATACGCTGTATCGGTTCCTTCAAACCGGATGTCATAACCCAGGTTGCCGGTAAGCCCGATATTGGCATTCAGACTGTCGGTCCCGCTGTTGACCGGGAAAGACCATCCCGTAATTACGGTCTGGGCGCTCAGGGAGAACCCAGCAACAAGAAACACTAACAGAAGTAAATGTTTTTTCATGGTTTGATTGTTTTGGTAATGAATGATGATTGATTATGGTTGAACTTTCATGGAGAACCGGATCGTTCCGGTAGTATTTTCATCCCGGGATATCACATGGATCAATCCCAGTTTTCCTTTGGCTGTTTTGAAGGGGATGATAAATCCCTCTTCTACCCATTTAAATTTCTTTTTTCCCCAGACGTCATCATAAGAGACGATCAGAAGGCTGTCGTTGTGGCAATCTTCGAAAGATGAAAGGGGAATAGGATCCGATTCGATGCTGATATCCCACTTGGTATAATTTTTTACCACCCAGGAGCTGATGAACGGATAGTATTCCAGGATGCCGCCACCATCTTCCCCGGGGGATGAGAAGGTGGGAGAAGGCAGATTGTCATCGACAAAATAATAGGTCGCGATATCAATGGAATCTGATGCCATTCCTGCCGAATCGGCGGAGAACACTTTCCCCGTGGCGCAGCACAGGAACTGTCCGACAGTGATGTTATCCTGATAGCCCATCACCAGTAAAGGATATTCCAGGATCCCTCCCCAGGCCGAAGCCGGGTCTTTGTAAATGACCATCGAGGAGGAAGCAAACAACCGGTTTTTGTCCATCACCTGGAAAATCCAGGTGGCGGTGTCTTCCACGTTCTGGTAGAATACTTCGTTGACGGTAAAACCCGTGGAGTTCATCCCTGAATCCAGTACAACCTTGATCGTCCCGTCGGGAGTGATCTTTTTAATGACCAGGTTGGTGATGTTGGCATCGCCCGGACGAGCCGTGATCCCGAATCGCAGTACGCCGCCTGTCTTCACTACAGCGCCATCAAGGGTATAACCTGCCCCTGTATTCAGGCTGATCACGGGAACCGATGGCTCATCATCCTTGGTACAACCTGCTAAAAAAACAATGCCGGACAGGATGAAAAAAAGGAAGTAAATACGTTTCATGGTTTTCGTCAGTTTTGCTCCGTCAAATGCGCGTAGGCCGCATTTTGGCAGAAATTGCCCCAAAACTAACACTTTTTTTACGATATGCTTCTATCTGCATATCGAAAAAATGACCTTGCCGGTGAAAAATGCCGGCAAGATAAAAGCACGTCAGGAAAGGAAGGTCGGGTTGTCAGCGGGAAATGGTCAGTTTTTTCAGGGCGATCAGGCTGCTGCCGTTCCACAACTTCACGAGGTAAAAACCATTTCTCAGAGAAGATAGATCAACGGTGGCCTCAGATCCCTGGAAAGAGGAGCTGAACATCCGTTTGCCGGTAATATCAAAAAGTTCCACGGTAATCTGCCGGCTTTCCGGTAACCTGACTTGAAGGAGTGAGCCGGTCAACGGGTTGGGATATATCGCGGCCTGCTGATCCATGAGAGCGTTACTTATCCCGGAATAGCCTCCGGTAATGGTCTTTAGAATATTTCCTCCACACAAGGCATACGAAACAGTGTCATTCACTACAGCCAGGTCGGAGTAGCCTATCGACAGTAAATACGGGGAGTCCCAATTCTCCATGCTGACGTTCCAGGTAGCAGCGGAATCGGTGGTCTTCTGAATCATAATCCCTCCGTAATTCTTTACAATAATTACCGAAGAACAAGTAAAACCGGTGCTGTCGTTGACAAAAGCCATGGCCGTGGCGCCCGCCCAGATATCAGGCAACTCGAAGTATGACCAGGTGGCGAAGTCGGTAGTTCTCATAACTATCTCTGCATCATGACCGTAGGAGGGCATATGATTGGTGGACCCTCCCAGCGCATACACGAGATTGGGTGTGATGCATAAGGAGAAGATGTCAAGGGTTGTATCTGCCTGTTGAACGACCCAATGTCCTCCATTATCGGAAGATACCAGGATTGTGCCATCCTCGCCGGTCACGATTCCCAGGTCGCCTTTAAACCCAATGGAATACAGCCCTTTGGCGACCGGATTCCGGTAATCCCAGCTTGTTCCGTAGTCGGTGGAGTGCAGCAAAACGCCGCTGTCGCCGACAACCCATATGTCGTTGGCCGAATGAATGCAAACGGAGTACAGGTAGGTTGAAACACCTGAGGGAAGTGATATCCAGGTTGTTCCTCCGTTCGTGGATTTCAGGATCTTCCCGTTTTGTCCTACGGCGTATCCCGTGTCTGCGTTGATAAATGCGAGGTCAAAAAACGATTCGGTAAATCCGGTATTGACATTGTTCCAGGTTATGCCTCCGTCAACGGTTTTGCTGAAAATCCCGTTGTCAGCCATCACCAACAGCGTATCCTCATTCGTCGCATAAATGGCTCCGTATTGATTATATCCCAGATCGGGGTTCAGGTAAAACCATCCTGATTGGGCAAAAACACCGAAAGTCAGCATGGTCAACAGAAAGGTCAGGGTTGTTCTCATGGTTTTTCTTTGGGGGTTAATGGGTTAATAATAATCGAATTAGTAAAGATAAAATGATTTCACAGTACATGACATTTTTTCTTCAAAATGCCAAGGCAGTCGTTTTTGTATCTT
>DAONET010000021.1:0-39459 GCA_035403225.1 Bacteroidales bacterium
TAACGTTAGCCGGACAGGTAATCGTCGGCAGTTGGTTATCAATAACGGTAACATTTTGATTGCAGGTAGCGGTGTTGCCTGATCCGTCGGTAACGGTCCAGGTTACGATGGTTGTTCCTAATGCAAACGGTTCTACCGCGTTGTTGGTCACGCTGGCAACCGTGCAGTTGTCGGAAGTAGCCGGTGTTCCTAAGTTCACGCCGGATGCGGTGCAGAGAGCGGCGTCAGCCGGGACAGTGACATCTGCCGGACAAGTGATCGTCGGGATCTGGTTATCAATGACGGTAACATTCTGTGTGCAAGTAGCGGTATTGCCTGATCCGTCGGTAACGGTCCAGGTTACAACGGTAGTACCTAATGCAAATGGTTCTACCGCGTTGTTGGTCACGCTGGCGACTGTGCAGTTGTCGGAAGTAGCCGGTGTCCCTAAGTTTACACCCGATGCGGTGCAGAGATTAGTATTGGCCGGTACCGTTACATCTGCCGGACAGGTAATCGTCGGGAGCTGGTTATCAATAACGGTAACATTTTGATTGCAGGTAGCGGTGTTGCCTGATCCGTCGGTAACGGTCCATGTCACTACCGTGGTACCCGGTGCAAACGGTTCTACCGCGTTGTTAGTCACGCTGGCGACCGTGCAGTTGTCGGAAGTAGCCGGTGTTCCTAAGTTCACACCTGATGCGGTGCAGAGATTTGCATCAGCAGGTACCGTTACATCTGCCGGACAAGTAATCGTCGGGAGCTGGTTGTCGATAACAGTAACATTTTGATTGCAGGTAGATGTGTTGCCTGATCCGTCGGTAACGGTCCATGTTACGATGGTTGTTCCTAATGCAAACGGTTCTACCGCGTTATTGGTCACGCTGGCGACCGTGCAGTTGTCGGAAGTAGCCGGTGTTCCTAAGTTCACGCCGGATGCAGTGCAGAGAGCGGCATCAGCCGGGACAGTGACATCTGCCGGACAAGTTATCGTCGGCAGTTGGTTGTCGATAACAGTAACATTCTGTGTGCAGGTAGCGGTATTGCCTGATCCGTCGGTAACGGTCCAGGTTACAACGGTAGTACCTAATGCAAATGGTTCTACCGCGTTGTTCGTCACGCTGGCAACCGTGCAATTATCGGAAGTAGCCGGTGTTCCTAAGTTTACGCCGGATGCGGTGCAGAGAGCGGCGTCAGCAGGTACCGTTACATCTGCCGGACAGGTAATCGTCGGCAGTTCCGTATCAATAGTGATCGTCGCATTCCCATTCATCGTCGCCGTACATAAAGTGGTTGCATTTTGTGCATCTACGGTATATACTCCCGCTATTGATTGTGGTCCGAAATTTAAGGATGAACCTGTTCCCGCAAGAGGCGTTCCTGTATTTGTTCCGTTTCTTTTCAATTGATAGTTCACTCCGGTCGCAGATCCGGAAAGTCCGACCAACGTCTCACCACCGGGGCAAAGCAACCCTCCTCCGGTGACATTAAAGGATGTCGGTTCGGGATTAACGGTAACAACAGCCGTTTCCTCATCAGTGCATCCGTTTGCTGACGTTACGATCAAGGTATAACTTGAGTTGGTGGTAGGAGAAACTGTAATCGTCGGTGTCGTGGCATTACCCGGATTCCACAAATATGTTCCATTCCCTCCGGCCGTCAGGGTTATGGATCCCCCTTTACAAATGCTTGACGAGAGAGGAGTTATGGATGCTTGTGGAGAGGGGATTACGGTTACCACAACCTGGTCGGTGGAAGAACAATGTCCTAAGGCATCGGTTACTGTCAGCGTATACGTTGTTGTCGCCGCCGGGCTGGCAACCGGATTAGAAATGTTGGTGGCACTGAGACCTGTTGACGGGCTCCAGGAATACATCACCCCGCCTGATCCGGATAATTGCGTGCTTTTACCACTACAAATAGTAACATCTGTCCCGGCATTTGCAACAACAGGGGAAGGCTGTCCAATGACAATCCCTGATTGTGAAATAGCAGGAGAACAACTGCCGATGTCATGTACCCAAACGGAATAGGTCCCCGGCGCCAGTCCGCTGAAGACATTGGATGTCTGCCAGGAGCTTCCGTTCAGCGAATACTCATAAGTACCTGATCCCTGTGTTGCATTGACCGTAATCGTACCGTTATTCTGGCCATTGCACTGAACATTCTGAGCAATTACCGTGAATGCAATGGGAGGTTCATATATGTTTATAGTATGAGAAACATAAATGGGATTAGGATTGCACGGGCAGGATTGAAGCGAACTGATCGTGAAAGTTTCTCCATTATCGGGGATACCGTCCGCAATAGCGTAATAATCAATTGTATATGTTGAATCTCCGGCAGGAATGGTAATAACTGACGGGAAAGGTTGTCCCGTTAATGTCTGGATATCCACTCCATTCGTCGCCGTTCCCGAAAATTGCAACTGAATCTCTGACGGTTGACTCAGGTTTGTACCAATTCGTGTAATGACAAAGTGGTTGGTCTGACAACCTTCAAAAATGTTATCGAAGTTACCAACGCCATATGTAACATTCTGATTTACAAAATTCAATGGTTCCGATGAAAAACTTTTTGCTTTCAGAAAAACGGCTGAAGAATATACACCGTCTGAAACATCCCCTACCGCCAACTTAATATGATAGGTGGAACAGGGAATTACCGCATAAGTAGCCGTCAATACCACGGTCTGCCCGTCGTATTGGGTAGTTAATGTGCCGGGAAGATTATTGATGTAATACGTTGGGTTTTGCGCCGGGCATGAACTTCCGTATTCGTTTTTAGCCACATAACCATGAACGTTATTGATAGCAACCGGTATGTTTGTTCCCGGGATTAAAGCAATATTCTTGGCATTATTGGTATAAGGTCCGGAAATTCCGGGACCGCTCAGGAAAAATCCGAAGGCATCATTGAACTCGGTACAAGTGTATTCCGGGTATTCTTCCGAGGCAAAAATATATTGGAACTGAACAGAATCCCCTGCCGGGACAAAGTCAAACTGGAGAACGGCCGCATCATGCGTGGCATATCCGGCAAGATTGGTCAGGTCGGGATCACCAGCGCCGTTGACATCAGCTCCTGCCTTGGTGCTGTTATTCGGCCCCATCGCTTCCGTGACATACCCCGATGACATGATCAATCCTTCATTGATCGGAAAAGTGGAGGTGCCTTTGTTGAAATAACCCAACTGCCGTTGATTCGGATTGTTGGTCGGGAATTTCCCCGTAAAAGTAATATTCGTAGCTGATAAACATCCGGTAATCAAAATGTTCTGAACTAACTGGGCAGGTGTATAGGAATTGTATACCGTGTTTTCATTCACCGAGATGGAACCGGTTATCGCATCGGGAACCGTAAACCGGACCGGCCCCGGAGGAGGAACCTGTCGTATATGATTCTGAATATTTGTCTCTTGCTGACAATAACCCGACGATCCGGGGAATATTAAACAAATTGTCATGAGGGTTAACAAACATCCCTTCATTCCCGATTGAATAAATCTTTTCATAAGAAACCAGTTTTTCTAACTGACCCTGAACCGATGCCGGTCTTCGGGTTAAAATTTCACTATAACAAAACCGTAACCGAGATTCCGTATTGATGGTCACGGATTCTGAATAAATTGAAAAAGACAGTATTTGTCTATTGATTATCAGCGTTTTGAGAACTACTTGTCAGATCAGCACCGGTGTCGAACACCATCCACCATAACTTTTACATTGCAAATGTAGTCAATAAATGTAAACGACCAACTTTTGTTAGTAATTTGTTAATAATGTATTGCAAATATTTTTTTAGCCTATTGTTGGGTCTGATTTGAAGATATCTGTTACTTATTATTTCCCTAACATCTCAGTTCGAGAGATGTCATTAACATCCTGATTATCATCATAAATAATAATACTTGAGAGGAAAATGTAATACCGGAATCGGAAATCCCGGTTCGGAATTGAAAACTTAATAAGGGAAAATGAGTTATCTGGATTCCGTAAAATAGTTTTGCAGCAGGCCGGAAGCATCTTTGCTGCCTAACTGCGCAGCCATCTCCCAATCGGAACGAGCCCGGTCAGATTCCTTCAGGATATACAATATCCTTCCCCGGTTGAGGTAGGCATCGGCCGACCGCGGATCGGTCTCGATCGCCTTATCCAGATCCGCCATGGCAGCGGGAAAATCCTGTAACTGGAATTTTAAAACACCGCGGTTGATGTATGCTTCTGTAAGATGATTGTTTAACCGTACAGCTTCGTTAAAATCATCCATGGCGGCTTCCGCCTCCTGCCCCTGAGACCTGATCACCCCCCGGTACAGGTATGCCTCCGCATAACGGGGATCGATCCTGATGGCCTGATCCAGATCAGCCAGGGCACCGGAATTATCGCCCACACTCATTTTCAGCAACCCGCGATGATAGTACCCCACCGAAAAGCCCGGGTTCAGCAGGATGGCCGTATCATACTGACCGGCAGCCAATCCTTTATCTCCCAGATTGTAAAAAAGAAAAGCCAAAGCAGCATGAGGCTCATAGGTTTCGGGAGCGACTTTTGCTGCCATCCGGTAATCCAGGATAGCTCCTTCATTATCGTTGAGTTGTTCCTTGCAATATCCCCGGTTGAGGTAAGCCTGCCCGAACGCCGGATAGAGTTTCAGCGCTGTTTCGAAATCAGACAGTGCCCCGGGATAATCTTCGCGTTCTAAAAAACGGGTCGTCCCCCGGCAATACCAGGCCACCGCCGACGCCGGGTTCTTCTTCACTGCACGGTCGAAGTAGGTGACAGAATCCTTGTAGGTTCCCGCGTAGATGCCGGTGTAGATACCAAATACCCCTGTTAAAACCAATAGAAACGCCGGAACATACTTGTACGCCTTCAACCCGTATCTGCCTGACAACCAGAGCGCCAGGAAAATAAGTAACCCCACCGAAGGAAGATATCCCCGGTGTTCCATGTAATCACACGATGCGCTCCCGTATTTGTTAACGTAAACCAGCGCCGGAGCGGTGAAGAGCAGAAACCACGCCATCCCGAAAAGGAATAACCGGAAAGATGCCGGCTTTGATCTGACCGACATCCAGGCCAACAGCCCGATGATCACTAACCCGGCGATGGTGGAACCCCGGCCAAAAGCCGGCATGGGAGTCAATCCGACCGGGATGAAGAATTTGAAAAGAAGCTCTGGCAACGTCCTGGCATTGCGCAACATAACCAGGATCCCAATCTGGTTATCCGGGACAGAGATTTTCACGATCTCATTCCGGATGTAAAAAAACATCGCAATAAAAAACAGGTAAAACACTCCCGGAGCGATCAGTCCTTTCACCGATACCCGTCTTTCTTCCTTAAACAGGAAAAGCCAGCCATAGCACAATACGGGAATCAACACAGCCGATTCCTTCGAGAACAGCGCCAACGCGTAGGCCAGCACATGGATGAGCAGGAACCATCCTTTCCCGGTCCTGACATACTTCAGAAAAGCAATGAAGGAGATCAGACCGAACAGGGTGATCAACATATCACCCCTGGAAGGGGACCAGGCCACTGTTTGTACGAACAAGGGATGCATGGCATAAAGCAGCGTCATCAGCAGGGCGATCCTCTTCTCGCTGCCAAGGAGGATCAACAGGTACCAAAGCAACGAACAGGTCGCCGCATGAATGACGATATTGGTTAGATAGAAGCCCCATCCGGCGTCGCCGCTCAGATGAGCATCGATCATGAAAGAGAGATTCTGTACGGGACGATAAAACTCACCTCCCTGATGAAAAAACGGGTTGGTCAGCAGTATTTCCTTCAGGTTACTGAAATCGCGCAACAAATCCATGTTGACGATCAGGATATTATACTCATCGAGCTTCCCCAGCGAGAAAGTCAGGATCTGCGCGTAAACCACAAAAATGGCCGCTACGATGAGCAGGAAAACATAAGGGGTCCGGAAAAGAAAATCCCGTGATTTCATGCTGCAAGTTACTCGATTACTTTGTACCTGTTCCCGGTGTTCTCCATCATTTTGCGTTCCCAGTCCCGGCCGTATCCGGGGAAAGAGGGTTTCTTCGGAACGCCCTTCCCGTTGCCGTTATCCAGCAACTGACGATCCTGCGCCTGTTTCAGGTTACCATCCATATATCTCATGAAGAGATAATGAAAAAAATCTTTCCAGTCGGCCACCAGCTTGTTACCGGTAGTCACCGAGAAATCAGTGATCATGCTCCGGGTCCCTTCCGGGTCGGTAACGGCCAACGCTGTGGCCCGTTCATCCAGGGCAGCACTCTCCCGGATGAATTTCGATTCCAGTTCCTGCTGGTATTTCTCAATCTCGGGGTGAATCGCATTGTACCGGGTGTAAGCCCAGTTGGTCACCAGGTTGAACGTCCAGAAAGCAGAGGTCTCCGACCAGCTGATCATCGATCCGTTCCCAACCGCATAACTCTCCGGGACAGCACGGATACCGCAGTACATCGGAGCATACACGCACCCATCGGCATCGTCAACGCCGAACCAGAATATCCCTCCTACCGGGTCAGGATACCGGCTCCTTGACTGAGCGATAAAGCTGCATCCCGTCTGCTGGGTGGCGATAGAACGTTCGTGCAGATACATTACGCTGTCAATCGTAAATTCCATCGGACGCCACCGGTACGGAAGTTGGAACGGTCCTGCTCCCACCCCGTCGTCGAAAGCCAGGGGCGTATCTTCGAAATGATCCCTCATAAAAGCGAACATCTGCTCCAGTGACACCTTTTCATCGGGTTTGACCCACAATGGCAACCTGTTGGTGGCTACACCGCCTGCATAACGCACTTCTCCCATGGCATATCCGGTCAAGGCGGCGTCATCCCTGATTTCTTTATTGATCTTTCTGAACACAGACCATATCCTGGCATCGCAGAATCTGGCTCCACTGAAATTTACCGGGTTATAAACATCCGAGAAGCTGAAACCGGCATCACTGCCAGTATAAAAACCATGAATCCGGGCGAAACTGATCACGTCGGGCGAATGGAAGCAATCGGCCTTCGGATCATCCCATTTATTCTCTTTATTAAAAGGGAAAGTCGTGATCCGTGCCTGATTGGCATGTCCGCAAACATAGCCATCAGGGACGCGCCGTGCGACCCACACAGCTCCTTTCCCGTACTTTCCTCTGCCGATGATTTCCAGTATCCAGGCCTCGTTTTTATCCGATACCGAGATCGATTCACCGGCGGAAGCATATCCGTATTCCTCTGCCAGCGTGGTAAAGACACGGATCAGCTCCCGTGCCGTTTTTGCCCGTTGTAAGCCGATCTTCATCAACGATCCGTAATCCATGATCGCCCCCGGCTGTGAGGCGAGGGAATCCAATCCTCCGAAAGTGGTCTCTCCGACCGCTACCTGAAACTCATTCATGAACCCGATCACCGAATAGGTATGCGGCACTTCCGGGATCCGCCCAATCAGCTTTCCCGATTCATAATGGATCACATCCGTCATGGCGCCTTCCGGATGATCGGCTGCCGGATAAAACGTCAGCGCACCATATCGCGTATGCGAATCGGCAGCATAGGAAATCATCACCGACCCGTCTTTACTGGCGCCTTTGGTGACGATAATATTCGTACACGGGAACAACGTCAGACAACTGACAGAAAAAATAAGGGTAAGGAAAAATCTGACTTTCATACAAACAGAGATAATAAAACCAACAAAGAGCAGGGATAACCCATAGGGCTATCCCTGCCTGAAAAGATCCAATAAAAGTTATTCCAGTTCTTTAATGGATTTACTGATGATACCGACGGCTTCCATCACCTGTTCTTCGGTGATGACCAGCGGCGGAGCGAACCGGATGATATGATCGTGCGTGGGTTTTGCCAGCAGTCCGTTTTCTTTCATCTGCAGGCAGACATCCCAGGCTACTTTCCCGTTATGAGGCTTGATCACGATAGCATTCAGCAAGCCTTTTCCGCGGATAAGCTGGATGTAAGGCGAATCGATCTTACCACATTCCGTGCGGAAGATCTTCCCCATTTTCTCGGCATTCTCTGCCAGTTTTTCATCCCTGATAACACTGAGGGCGGCAATGGCCACGCGGGCAGCGATGGGATTTCCTCCGAAAGTGGAACCATGTTCACCCGGGAGGATGTTCATCATAATGGGGTCGTCAGCCAGTACGGCCGAGATCGGACAGACACCACCCGAAAGGGCTTTACCGAGGATGAGGATATCGGGTCTCACACTTTCCCAATCGCAGGCGAGCAGCCGGCCGGTACGTGCAATACCTGTCTGTACTTCATCCGCGATGAACAATACGTTCTTTGCCTTGCACATGTCAGCGGCTTTCTTCAGGTATCCTTCATCGGGAACGAAGACTCCTGCCTCACCCTGGATAGGTTCAACCAGGAATCCGGCGACAGTGGGATCTTCAAGCGCTTTTTCCAGCGCACCCAGATCATTGTAAGGTATGGAGATAAATCCCGGGGTAAAGGGTCCGAAATCATTCCTGGCCTGAGGATCCGACGACATCGAAATGATGGTGATCGTCCGTCCGTGGAAGTTATTCTCACAGCAGATGATCTTGGCCTGGTTTTCAGGAATGCCCTTCACTTTATAGGCCCATTTACGGGTAAGCTTCAGGGCTGTTTCATCGGCTTCCGCTCCGGAGTTCATCGGCAGAATCCGTTGGTATCCGAAATACTCGGTTACAAACTTTTCATAGGCCCCCAACACGTTATTGTAGAAGGCGCGGGATGTCAGTTCCAGCGTCTGGGCCTGTTCCATCAGCGCCCCGACAATCTTCGGATGACAATGTCCTTGGTTTACGGCTGAATAAGCTGAGAGAAAATCGTAATAACGTTTCCCTTCGACATCCCACATGAACACACCTTTTCCTTTTGCCAACACAACGGGCAACGGATGATAGTTATGCGCTCCATATTGATTTTCGAGCTGCATAGCTTCCATTGAACTCTTCGCTTCAATCATAATAAAAAATTTAAATGTTATATTATTTGATCATAAAAAATCCGGTATTCTGAATGTTTTTGCCTGACATTAGCCGGTAGAAGTATTGCCCCGGCATCAACCCGTTTACATTCACCGTGTTCACGGTATTTTCCATAGCCTGACTGCTGATGATCCGGCCATCCATGCTGTAAATGTCGAACGTGCCTCCCGGGATTCGTTCTGTCAACTCCACCGTCATGTTTTCACAGGCAGGATTGGGATAAGTCTTCACCCCGATCTCGGGCATCAGCACCTGGTTAATACCTAACGGATATTCGATATTGAGATCATCCACGATCATCGTGCTCCCCGGCTGACCGACGCCGGTCATCAGGTTGCCCATATTGAAACCGGCGCTCGAAACCAAAAGGACCAACAAACTGTCGGGAGCCTCTTCGCTGTAATAATTCACATTCATGTCAAAGTAGGTCCAATCACTGATAATCCCTTTGAAGTCGGTCCGGCAATATCCGATGGTATCTCTCTTCCTCAGTTCGGTGTTCCATTTTGAAGCCAGGAGGATAGCACAGCAACTGTCGTTGAGCACCGGTTCGTATTTGTAATAGCCGGTAAACTTTGTCGGGCGGCATCCGGGACAAGGTTTCCCGAGGCGGATGGTGTAAGCCATAATATCCAGTTGGGTAAAACCAATCATTCCCGGGATCAGGATATTATACGGATACATGTTCAGGCTTCCCGAAGTCAGTTTGGCAGCCCACGAACCGCTGTGAGCATCGCTTGTTTTGTCGGCTGTAAGGGGGCCCGGACCTCCGAGCATCGCCGGTACCGCAACGAGCTCGTTGAGCGTGCACCACAATGGACCGTCGATCTGCGGATACGACATGGTATCGTTGACCGTCACAACATGCCATGCTTCCATGTCTCCGTTCGGGAGGTTGGATTGGCTATACCCGGCAACCGCCAGGATGCAGATTAAAAGAGTAGGAAGAAATTTTTTCATGGGTGAGGATTTTGAGGTTTTTGTTCTGGTTTGTTACTTATATTTTATAAATCACCTGAATTGACGTCAACCTGGTGGCTTCAACAGTTGCAGGTCGTAACGAATATTCGGTGTTCATCAGGTTACTCACGATAGCCGAAAACTTGAAGGCTCTGAAAGCATAGCTGACCCGTAAATCAACGATAAAATTGCCTTTATCGTGCTTTGCCCGGTAGTCGATGAGTCCGATATCAAAAGCGGGTGGCTGCGGAGGCGGCGGGAAAGTTTCCAGGGTCTCAAAGAATTTATCGATATTGCGCACAGTGCTGTAATAACGTCCGGAGACTCCTCCCGACCATCTTTTACGCGACAGTTCGATGTCAGCTTTAAAAAGATGCTGTATCCGGTATTTCAGGATCCCATCTGTAGGATCCTGGGAAGTAGTGAGGTAGGTATACTCCATGATCTTGTCCTGAAAAAAGACATAATCTTTATCCAACGCTTGAGGCATCGAATAGGTATATCCCAGAGAGAGACTCAGGTTCAGTGTCCGGATCACTTCGCCCTGCGCCATCAGGCTGGCATCAATACCGTATATCCGTGCCGGGCCGGTATTAAAAAACCGGAACCCCATGTTTTGATCGATGTTGGTGCTTCTTCCCCAGATGCCGAAATTAAATTCAATATAGTTATCATACAGTTCATAAAAACCGGCCAGATCAGCAAAACCACCGAACTTGCCAATCCGGAACAGCTGCTTGATCCCCAGTTCCATGGCCAGACTGTTCTCCGGCTTCAGGTCGGGATTCGGATAGAAACCAAACTTGCCGGAGTTGGTGGTGATGTACCGTTCACCGATACTCGGAAACCGGTATCCCTGCCCGATCGATGATCTCAGGAAGGTTCCTTTGGCTGCCTGCAGGTTGATCCCGGCCCGGAACACCGGCTTGCCTTCATGGCTGCTTCCCAGCGAGAAATATTCGTAACGCCCGCCGATCAATAGGTTCAACCGTTTGAAGAACTTCTTTTCAACCTGAGCATAAATGGCAATATTATCCGAGGAATATTCGCCGTTCTCATTCAATGTCGTCGTGCTGTCTTCCGCCAGTTTACCCGAAAAAACCTGCCCGTAAGCATAGGCATAGGTGTTCATCACTCCGGCTACCATCACGAGATCTCCCAACTTCCGGAATTTTTTCTGATACTGATACTCATCATAAACCGTAAACGACATGTTTGACTGGTCGTTGGTCGCATCAGAATTATTATAAAAGAACCGGTTCCGGAAGTTATGCATGGCCCCATCCTGACTGAAATATTTAACGAACGGGTCAAAATACATGGTAAGGTCTTTGAAGTTGCTTAACGAACCCGGGTATGGGCGATACATGTTCGTATCAGCATCGAACCAGAAAAAGGTCTGGGCGCTCTCCCCTGCCATCACGGTGCCATTCAATCCGTATGTCAGACCATCAAATTTTTTGGACCGTACCCGTGAGTTGAAATTGAATTTCAGGTACCGTTCGTAAGCTCCGGTGGAAGATCCGTTGCTGTCAACCCGTTCCGGTATGGATCCGATATAACCCTGGTCGTTGAAATAGCTGATGCTTCCTCCCAGATCGACCTGCTCAAATTTCTGCATGTGCGTTACCGTCAGTCCCGATTGCATGGGGTTCATGCCCGTCCATGTCTTCTTGTATCGCGTATCCGGGGCTGCAAAAACCCCGCTGAACAGGGTGACCTTGGTGGCATGCCGGTCCTCCTTGGGCCAGGCAGTCCTTACATTGATGGCCCCGCTTAAAGCCGAGGAGCCGTAAACCACAGATGAAGCGCCTTTCACGACCTCTATCTGTTCAATATCGTTAACCGGCATGATGTTCCAGACAGGACGCCCGGCATCTCCCCTCAACAACGGAATCTCGTCCACCATCACCATCACCCGGCTGCCCAATCCGGAAGCGAAACCACTACCCGCCCTGATTTGAGGCTCTTCATTCAAAATGGTGACTCCCGGGACCATCTCCAGCGCTTTATCCACCGACTGGATGTTTTTATTCTCGATGAGGTTGGGTTTCAGCACCTCAATGGAACTGATCGACTCCTGAATCCGCTGGGCGTATTTCGAAGCGGAAACGACGACCGTGTTCAACTCCTGAGTGGAACTAACCATGTTGATATCCAACGCATCCTGCTTCCCGGAAGCCACGGTCACCGGGAGCTCCATCTTTTCGTATCCTACCGAACTGATCACCAGAACATACGAACCTCTCGGCAAACTAAGCCTGAATACACCTTCTTCGTTGGTGTACGAACCGATGTTGGTGTCTTTTATTCCGATGTTAACAAAAGGAAGCGGATCTCCGCTGTTTTTATCCACGATCTTTCCCCGGATCTCCCCTTGCTGACCATTTTGGGCAAGAGTTGGGCCAGAAAGCAGGAACATCAGAAAGACAGGAAAAAAATATTTTGTAAAAATCCTCATCAGACACCTGTTTTATGCAAAGATAAAAAAGTTTTATCTGGAAAGAAGATGCCTTGTCAGGAGATTGCCCCTATGTTATGAACCAGTGATTTGAACCGCCCGGACGGAGAGGCTATCAGTGGCCCCAAACCAAAGGAAAACCACTGCTGATCAATTCGGGAGATAGTACGATCATCCATCACCACCACATTGGGCCAGTCCCGCTGAAAATGATCCCCCGATGCCGTCTTCCGGGTGGCATCGATGAAGAAGACCGGTGCGTCGCCGGTTGTCCCTGCTTCCGGATGACAATCCCGTGACGGGTCGATATTGTTCGCTGCCAGCCACACCAGGGAAGGGATATCCAGCTCCGCTGCCTCAGGATCCATCAGGATCACATACCTGATGCCCTGCAGGCATGCTGCTTCCATCATTTCCCGGGCCAACACACGGGCATGATTTTCTTTCGACTTGCGAAGGCCGGCAATCAAAACGGGAAATCCCATCTTCAGCAACGCTTCGTTGACGACAGTCAGGTCCGCAAATCTTTTCAGTATCTCCTCCTTATTGATCATGACCGGACCCGACAGGGAGGCTTTTTCATCCTCTTTTCCCTTCCGGGTGGCATCGATGCCCATTTTACTACCCAGGGCATACTTCCGGCTGGAGTGATCCAGGATATCAACCGGCCCGGCAGAGAAATGAATGTCTTCGACGGGATCGGCATACCGGATCACTCTCCCGAGAATCCCGGCATAGTCGTCGGGTTCAATATCATCATCGGTCACCACCATGACCTTGTTGAACATCATCTGGCCGGCTCCCCACATGGCATTCATCACCTTGACAGCCTGCCCGGGATATTGGGAACGGATGGTGGCCAGCACCAGGTTATGGAACACCCCTTCCACCGGCATATGCATGCCGGTCAGTTCCGGCGTCACCGTCATGCGGATGGGTTCCAGAAAGATCTTTTCAGTGGCCCTGGCGATCCACCCGTCTTCCTGCGGCGGTATCCCGACAATGGTGGCCGGGTAAACCGCATCTTTCCGGTGGGTGATGCAGGTGACATGGAACTTCGGGAAATACCCGGCCAGGCTGTAAAAACCGGTATGATCGCCAAAGGGGCCTTCCAGGATGAGCTCTTCGGAAGGATCCACGTACCCTTCGATCACAAAATCCACATCGGCAGGGACCTCCAGGTCATTGGTCAGGCACTTTACCAGCTCCACCCGGTGTTTCCGTAAAAAACCCGCCAGCAGATACTCATCGATTCCCTCCGGCAACGGAGCTGTCGCAGCATAGGTGTATGCCGGGTCGCCTCCCAGGGTGACCGTGACCGGCATCCTTTTCCCCTCCTCCTGATATTTCCGGAAATGATGGGCCGATCCTTTATGAAGATGCCAGTGCATCCCGGTGAGATCGGGGCCAAACACCTGCATCCTGTACATCCCCAGGTTCCGTTGCCCGGTCTCCGGATCACGGGTGTGAACACACGGTAAGGTGATAAAGGGACCGCCATCAGCCGGCCAGCAGGTAAGAACCGGTAACCTCGACAGATCAGGACGATCCATCACCACTTCCTGGCAGAGGCCCCGCCCGCTCACCGTTTTCGGCATCCACGACGCCACGTTCCGCAGGGATGGCAACAGCCGGATTTTATCGAGGAAATGCCTCCGGGGGCTCATGAACTCCCGGGCCAACGCCCCGATCTCCCCTTGCACCTCCTCCAGGTTATCCAACCCCAGGGCTATGCACATGCGCTTTTCCGACCCCATCGAATTGATTAGCAACGGAAAGTCCGTGCCATTGTTGGTGAAGAGAACAGCCGGTCCATGGTTCTTCGACAGCCGGTCCACAATCTCCGTGATCTCCAGCACCGGAGATACCAAACTGTCCACACGCACCAGTTCCCCCTCTTTCTCAAGAGCAGCCATAAACTGCCTTAACCCTTTATATGCCATCTTACCTGGTTGTAAAACTCTTATTCCCGAATTTCTCCGGGGCCTTCTTATCATTGTATTTCGAAGGACATTTCAGCAATAACTCCGAAGCCATAAAGACATCACCCTGCATCTTCCCGACAACGACCACCTGTTCTGACTTTTCAAAATCATGTGGCTTGGCATTAGGATAGACCACCTGTTTTTCCACCCCCCTGGAATCCGACATATAAAAAGAAAAACGGTTAGGATCTTCTTGAGGATTATAAACGATGGGTTTCTGCCTGCTGAGATGCCCGATCACGCGGTACTCCCTGCCTGGATTCGCGGCCGCCTGTCCGAAATCAGCATAGGTGCCCGAATTGGACAGCGTGCTGATCACCACGGCAATCACCACGCCAATGACGAGGATCAGGATGATGTGAACGGTCTTCATTCCTGCTCTTTCAGCGATTTCTCTTTCAGCGCCTTTTCCAGTTTCGATATCTTTCTGTCTATAACAAAAAGATAAAGAAACAACCCGGCCATGATCACAGCCAGTACCGCTACTACCACGAATATCTTTCCGTTGTCTTCCATGTTATCGTCCGGTTGATCGTTGTATTTTGTTTAGTCTGATCCTGAGGTTCATGATCCATATGCCGAGCAGGATCCAACCTGCCATGGCGGGATAAAACACCAGCCGTGTATTCAGGCTGAGATCCAGTGACAGCAAGGGAACGCCCTCCTGTCCGGGATGAATGGAGGAACCGGCTGTCCTTGGCATGATCAGCACAAAGGACATCCAGAGGATGAAGGCAAAACTGTTGTAAACAGCCGATATCTTCGCTCTTTTGTGTACATCATCCACCGAAGCCCGCAGGATCAGGTAGGCCAGGTAGATGAACAACCCCGCCAACGCTCCGTCAAGCTTCGGATCGCGCACCCAGAAGGCTCCCCAGGTATTCTTCGCCCAGATCATACCGGTCACGATACCCAACATCCCGAAACAAACAGCCGTATTGGCCGCTTCTACGGCCGCAATATCTTCTTTCTCCTCAAAACCGATCAGGTACCGAAGACTGTAAATGAAGGACAGAAAGAGCAGGACAAACATCGCGAACCACATGCCGACATGAAAAAAAACGGTGCGGATCGTCTCCCCCATCATGGTCCCGGGAACAGTTATGAAAAATCCGGCCATCACGGCATACAGCAATAAAACCAACGCTGATATTTTCCACCAAACTCCTTTGATCATCTGTTTTCAGCATTAACCCGGTGTACCGGAAATATCGTTTTCAATCAGTCTTTCCAAAGATATGGAAATAACAGGTATCCCAAGGCGACGACAGCAATATTAATGGTAACCAGCACCACGACCTGTCCGGAGACATTTGCCCGGGAAGCCTCCGTGAGTGCATTCTCCGAAATTCCCATCACTGTGATCAACAACGGAAGCACGATGGGGAAGCTGAGAATGGCCATGAGGGAAAAGTTGTTGCCGGCCCGGGAAGCGATGGCAGCCACCATGGTAAGGATCGACGAAAGACCGCAGCTTCCCAGCAGCAGGGCGGCGATGAACAATCCCGGATGGACCACCGGGTTACCCATGAACAGCAGGAACAACCCGGAAGCCAGCAGCGACAACACCAGCATCAGGATCATGTTGTACAGGATCTTTGAAAGGAAGATGGCCTGCGGACCGGCGATGGTATAATAATACAGGTGCCGGGCCGGATTTTCCTGAAAAAAACTCTTTGAGACCCCGTTCACCGCCACAAACAGCAGGATCACCCAGAACAGGGAATTCCATGTAGGGGCATCAATGATCCGGTCGAAGGCCAGGTAGGTAATGAAAATGGCAGAGAGCAGGTAAAGAAGAAGTCCGTTGATGACATATTTCTTCTTCAACTCCAGCCGGAATTCTTTTCCGGTCAGTACCCTGATTTCCTTGGCGAGGGAATTCATTTCATTGATCCAGATCGATAAAAGTAATGATTTTACCAAAAAGGGGGCCCGTAAGCCCCCTTCTTTTCGAATATCACGATGCCGGAAAAAGAATCCGGACCGGTTTTAGTTGACCATCATTTTTTTGGTGATGACGTCATTTCCGGATTGTACTGTATAGAAATACACTCCGGGGGCCCAGTTGCGACAATCAATGGAAAAGCCATACTGTCCAGGGCTTACGCGTCCTTTATCCTGTGAGTAAAGAATCTGGCCGGTGGTGTTCGTGACTTTCAGACTGAGTTCGCCGGCACGATTCATGTTCACGGCCACGGAAGTATGATCTCCGGCCGGGTTCGGGTAATTCTGTAACACGCTGAAAGAAGCGCTACCCGGGATATCGTTCACTCCATTGTAAAAATATTTCACGGGATTCATGTAGATAATATCGTTATCCGTGGTGCTCTGTTGTCCTTGGTAACCCTGGCTCCCGTACTGATAGATACCTGCTACTTCATCTTCCTGGAAGATAAGATGCAACCGGGTTTCTGAAGAAGTGGGCGAGAAGGTGGGGAAAACGCATTCACTCCAGGTATAAAGGAGATCATTGGTAAGGTCGGTAATATCGCCCCATTCCTGGTTCACTACATCGTACCCTCTTCCGAACAAGTGCCGGAGAAGGAATCCGTCGACATCTTCCAGCATCGTCACTCCATCCCATACCGCATAAATATAATTGTCTTCATCAATCGTGATGGAGGGATGTCCGGTCATGGAAACAAAATAGTAAGCAATTTTTTCATTATCCACATAAAATACATTGGTATCCAGCACCCATCCGATCAGGTTGCCATCGGCAGAAAGCTGGTCCGGGTCAAGCACTTCCGGCCATGCCGGCATATCTTCGTTCCAGTAGAGCATTCCGTCCGTCTTGGGCACCCAGTATTTAGCGCCGGCTTCATCCCCGCTGGCGCGCATAAGTCCGGAAAGGATATGTGCTTTCCCTGAATTGTCAAGGGCGATGGCGCTGGCGCCGTCGGGACACCAGAAGGTGCCGGTGGTATCTCCGCCATCCCATTTATTATACGGACAGGGCCATACCGTGGTTTTTGTCCAGTTATCGCCGTTATCGGTCGATTTCATGATAAAGAGGTCCATCCAGCTGTCGCCGACCATAAAGCAAAGGGTATCGCCCTTTGGTTCGGCCCAGACATAGTCATCGGCAGGAACCGACAAGTAGTCCATGGAACTGATCTCGGGAAACACATGGGCGCTGATATCCCACGTCTGTCCGCCATCCTGCGAACGATAGTACAGAAGGCAATTTGCCATTCCCTGGTAAGTCACATAGGTTGCGCAGAGAATATGGATCGTGTTGTGGTTGGGACCATTGGTAACCACCCGCGGCCAGGAGATATCCGTCGCTCCGGCAGGTCCGGGAAGAATGGTCTGTGTCCAGGCGCCGGTACCTTTGTTTTCCCGGGTAGAGACGATCAATCCGGCCGTCATGTGATGGCTGACAAAGATCTCACCGTTGGCGCCGAAGGGTGCATAGGAAGGCCAACCCGACTTGGTTGTTTCCACCCTGGCCGATGGAGGAGTCCCCCATTGTGTACCATCAAAATAGGTATAACCGGTACCACGGTCGTTGAAATTATCGGCATGCGAAAACTGAGTAGTGGCCCCGATAGTACCGTCGCCAAAGTAATACAGCCGATTCTGATTAGAGGCATTCGATTGCATGTCGTATTTCGTGACGATGATCGATGGATCCTCCAACGTCGCTTTGCTTGAAACGACCTGGTTGACCGGCTTGGTTCCAACTGTTTCACCACCTTTGAAAGCCGTATTGTTTTTCAACGCTTTAGCAGTGAATTTACCGGCCGTGAATGTCGGTCCGGTCTGAGCCATCGTCGTTACAATAAACGCCATGGCAAACAACAAAAGGGTAAATTTTTTCATACTTCATGGATTTTAAACAAATCTACAAAATAAAAACAGGTAAATAGCAAAAAAAAAATCGCCATGATGCATAAGGTCTCCCTGCATCACGGCGATTGCCGGAAGAATGGTCATTCAGTTTATTCCCTGATAACCATTCTTCTGGTATATACAACTTCCCCTCCTGTCACGGTGTAGGAATAAACTCCCGGCGCTAATCCGGCTGCTTCAAGGGTAAAGGTATGCGTCCCCGGCGACAAAACGCCTGCCTCCAGGATACGCACTACCTGTCCCATCATGTTCGCGATCCGAATGCTGACGGGGGAAGAAGTGGTCATGTTCACTTCAAACCGGCTGACTTCAGTGAATGGATTGGGATAATTCTGAGATACCGTCATCCCGCCTCTACCTGCAGGTGAAGGAATACCCACCGGAATGATCTCCGATTTCAGAACATTTCTGTATTCAATCGTGTTGTCGTGAGCGGGGATCTCCTCATCCGCCACGGCCGACCCCGGCTGATCTGATGTCTGATAAATGAAATGCAGCGCATCGCCGGAGGTGTTTTTGGCCATACACGGGTATACAAACTCCCGGTATATATAGATGATGGATCCATTCAAGTCCACCGGTTCACCCCATGACTGACCCTGATCCTTGGAACCTCGAAGGTACAGGTGACGGTAATTGTATTCATCGCCGGAGACATAACCGACCGTCAGTCCACACCACATCACATAAAGGTGGTTGTTTTCGTCGATAGTGATCTGCGGGTAACTGGTCAGACCGATACCGTACGACGGAGTAGCCACCACGGTATCTCCCGCCTCGTTGGAGTAAACATATCCGAGGAGCTGTCCATGGCTCTCGAGAGTATCGGGATCCAGGCTGTCGTTCAACATGGGCATGTTCGAGTTCCAGTAAACCAGTCCGTCGACATACGGGTAATACTTTTGCCCGTCTTCCTCGCCCTTGGCAAACATCCTTCCGAAAGCCACATGGAACACACCGTTTTTATCCATTTCCACCGCAAGCGATCCATCGCTGCATGCAAACTTCTCGGTGACGGTATTCGGCGGAACGAGGGTCATGCTGTTGGAAAGGATCGGGATCTTGTTCCAGTTATCCCCGTTATCGTATGAGACCATTATAAAGGTATCGGTCCAGTTCCCTCCGATAACGAAATAGACGGTATCGCCATGCGGTGTCCCCCAGGAATATTCATCACCGTTGATGCCGTAATATTCTGACGCAGTGATCTGCGGGAACATCTCACCTGCCTTATCCCAGGTCTCTCCTCCGTCGAAAGAACGATAATACACCAGCGCTCCGTCCATGCCCTGATACAACTGTCCGCCGGTTTCCGTAGGCCCTGTAACAGCCAGCAGATGAACCGTGAGGTTATCGGTCCCGGCAGTGATCATCTGCGGCCATTCGATACCCGAGGAGCCGGCCGGACCTGCTATCTCGCTAAATGTCCATGCTCCGGTTCCTTTCTGGGAACGCGTCATTTTGACCAGGGAGCTGGTAGCGTTGCGGTGTGCGACGATCATTTCACCCGAAGCTCCCCGGGGAGCATAACAGGGCCAACCCGTGCGAACCGTTTCCAGCCGTTGCAACGGAACGGCGTCCCAGGATGCTCCGTCAAAATAATTATACCCTGTTCCCCGGTCATTATAAGCGGGCTCCTGTTGCCCCATGATCCAGGCAGCTCCCATTTTTCCGTCGGGATAATAGTACAAGCGTTCCTGAATCGATCGATTGGTCTGTCGATCGTATTTCGTCGCTCCGATGGTGGCTTCCAGGGTGGCATCACTATGCACCGTAAAATCGGGACGGGCCAGCGGCATTACCGGTTCATCCCCGGGGTTAGGGACAGACGCTGCTACCTTTTGAAGCCGCGATGGAACCGGAGAAAGAACCTGTGTGAACGCCGGCAATCCTGCCAGCATGATCAGCATGAGTACAAATTCTTTTTTCATAGCGAAATAATTTTTCCATAAAAGTATGCCCGTGAAAAGAGCCGTGAAAATCAAATCGCTATAATGGAATCAGCTGTGGATCAAATGCATCCAAAACCTGATCAACCTGTTTGTCCGGAATTTTTGCCCGTTGACCGGATAAAAATAAAAAACCCCCCGGGGATGCCGGAGGGTTTTTTATCAGAAAGATGCGTGATTACTTCACGATCATCTTATGAGTATTGGTTTCATTGCCTACCGTTACGGTATAGAAATAGATACCGGCGGGGAGGTTTGAACAATCAAGGGTAAGATAAGTGTTACCGGCTTTGGTCAGTCCATTGTTGACTTCCATCACTTTCTGTCCGGTCAGGGTGGTTACTGCCAGGGAGAGAGTAGCGGGTTTTGCAAGAACGACTTTCACGGTTGTTGTTCCGTTAACTGGGTTCGGCATGTTCTGTTCAACAGCGAAATTCGGCTGAGCTTTGATCTCATTCACACCAACAAAAGTGGGGGTGGTGATATATTTCAGATCATTGGTGGTTACAGAACTCTGTCCCTGGTATCCGGAGTTGGTGCTTTTCAGATATACACCGGCATAATCATCAGCCTGGAATACAACATGAACTTTATCGGAAGTAGTGGTCGGTGAAGAAACCGGGTACACACATTCTGACCAGGTGTAAAGCAGGTCGGAAGTCAGGTCGGTAAATTCAGGAGCCCATGCTTGCGCAGTAGCATCATAAGCTCTTCTGAAAAGGTGACGAAGCATCAAGCCATCGGGATCGAGGAGGGTGGTAACACTGCTCCACATAGCATAAACGTTACCTTCATCATCAATAGTCATAGTCGGGAATGAACTCATGGAGTTATAATAGTAACCCAGCTGGGTGGTTTCACTGTACCATACCATGGTATCAGGGCACCATCCGATGAGGTTGCCACCGGCATTCAGTTCGGCAGTATCGAGTACTTCCGGCCAGGTCGGCATATCTTCGTTCCAGTACAGCAGACCATCGGTGTAGGGATACCAGTAGGTAGCACCGCCGATATCGCCTTTGCTACGCTGAAGTCCGGTTAAAACGTGAACTTTACCTGCTTTATCCATAGCAGCGCTTACATAACCATCTGAGCAATAGTAGATTCCGGTGGAGTCAGCTCCGGTCCATAAGTTGTAAGGACAGGGCCAAATTTTGGTCTGGGTCCAGGTAGCGCCATTGTCGGTTGATTTCATGATAGCGAAGTCACGCATGGCATCACCATAAACGAAAGCAATCGTGTCACCCTGAGGGTTAGCCCATTCGTAACCGTCAGCGGGGAGTGAAAGATATTCAGAGGAGGTCATGCCCGGAAGCTGTTGCCAGCCTTCCCAGGTTGTACCACCATCGAGTGAACGGTTATAGAGAAGAGCGCCGTCCATTCCATTATATAACGCACCACCGTTGGCTGTCGGAGCGGTCAGGGCAATAACATGGATGTTATTGTGATCGGTTCCGTTGGTGATCATTCTCGGCCACAGCATACCTGTTGTGGTAATTCCGGGAAGATTGGATTCGGTCCATGAACCGGAGTTTTTGGTGTCGCGTTTGGTCATGAACAGGGGATTAGTTCCACCGATGTGTTCAAGAACAACTTCACCATTGGGGCCCAGTGGCTGATAGTTTGGCCAACCGGTCTTCTTTGTTTCAATACGGGCGGTGGGAGCTGCACTCCAGGTTGATCCGTTAAAGAAAGCATAACCTGTTCCTCTGTCTGACCAGGATGCTTCGCTGTTACCAATCATCGAACCGACTCCGATAGTTCCGTCGGGATAAACATAAATATGTCTCGGCGTATTGCAGTTACTTTGCTGGTCGTATTTCGCCGACATCAAAGTAGGATCTTCCATCGTGGCCCTGTTGGACACGATGACGTTGGGGTTTGCCAGCCCAACCACAGTACCATCATCATGATACGTCGGGCGTTCCACTTTAAAATCTTTTTGCGCCTTGCTGATAATGGGTTTGGTCTGTGCCATGGAACCCATACAAAGAACCAACGCAAAAAGGAAAAGTAAGCTTCTTTTCATGGTTTTCTTTTTTTGTTGAATAATAAATAATAAATAATTGAATTTTCAATAGTAGGACAAAAATACAAAAATCTTACTACAAAAATAAAAAAAAACAGGCCCCCTGACCGGAAGCCTGTTTTTTTCAACATCATAATTTATTATTCAACAATCATTTTGGTAGTATTTTTTTGCCCGTTAATAATCACGGAACAGAAATAAATTCCTGCTTTCAGGTTGGAAGCATCGAGGGTAAACTGATGCGATCCGGCGTTCACGCGGCCCAGGTCGCGCGTCAGAACAACCTGTCCGAGAGTATTCGTTACTTCTGCCTTCACATTACCTGCTTTACTCAGGCTCAGCGACAGATTAGCTGTTTCTTTCACCGGGTTGGGGAACACGTTGACAAAAACAGAAGATTGTTCTTTGTTGCTGATTCCGGTAGGAAGTTCGGGATTGCCGGTAGGAATGGTATAATCATCCGGTGCAGTGTACGAGAAATCGGAGATATACTTAAAGATAACGCTTCCTTCAATGGAGGACGGATCGGAAAGGAACTCGGTCACGATCGGGATGATGCATTTGTTGCCATTGGTGAACACATAGTGCGAAGTGCATTCAAACCAGGCCTGCTGGTAAACATCCGAAAGGTAAGATACATTGTCGGCCTCATCGCCTCCGGTTGACTTATTATCCGTTATTTTATTGGTAACAAGATCAAATCCGCGGGCAAACACATCCGGGTTGGAGTTTTCGGTAATCCCATCAATCTGGGTGTCGTTCCAGGTAACAAATACTTTGTCACCGGCTTCATTAACGGCCATATTGACACGGTTGTACTCTTCGATCTGGTCACCGTAGCTTGCATACAGCGTCTGGGCAATCCCCATCCGGGCACCCTGCCAGGAAACACCACCATCGGTGGAATAAATATCGTACACGCCCATCACACTGTCGCCGGGAGCACCATAAACGATGGAATAATCATCCTCCCCGGGAAGACTTACGACAACGCCAATATGGGGATTTCCCCATTTATCAACGACAATATCGCAATCGAATGAAGTGGTATAAGCAATTTCGTACCGTCCCGGATAAGGTTCGGTAAAGAGTTGCTGAATCCGGTAATCGCTGTATAATCCGTCGACAATACCCGGAACTCCGGAAGGTCCGTCAAGCTGGATCGCGATTGGATCGCTCCAGGTAAGACCGGCATCAGTGGATTTAAGAACAATGGGATAATAGTTAGCTGCCGTTCCGATCTGCTCTGCTTCTCCGTTGTTGGAGATCACCACCATCCAGATGGTCTGTCCATCGGGAGAAGCGGCAATACGATGATCCAGCGGACGCTGGCTATCCGTTGTCGGGCAACTGACTGAAGAATTCAATTCATAATCGAAATCATTGGTAGTGGAATTCCACACGCCGCGGTCAAGAAGCAGATCCCCTTTATAACCGACAAAGGTTGATCCGTTCCATTCCTGATCGATATCACCGGCCAGGACCACCCCGGGCTGGGTGATGGTAAAAGCTTCCGGAATATAGGTATAAGCAGGTCCGGGAGTATACCAATACATATGTTTGGTGGAATCGGCCTGATTGACCAGATTCGTACGTCCGTAACTGTATCCGCCCCAGTTAGCATCGTTGGAAAGATTGGGGGTAAAATAGGTAAAATAGGCATTGTCGAGACTCGTGTTACCATAGGGGGAATAGATACCGCCCTGGGGATAACGGGCTGCATCCAGATAATAGGATCCGCCTGTGTTCAGCGTGGCAGCATAGATCTGCCAGTCGTTTTTCCAATCGGTGGCTTCCAGACCCATGTTACCTGCGTAGTCGATGCCCAGGTAACCCGATAAACTCGGGGGAGTCGAACCGGGACCCATCCTGTGAACATTAGCAACCACTTTCAGGGTATCATCGGCCCAAACCATCGTCTTCTGGCCGCCACCATACCCGTATCCATAACCATTTGCCGATTTCCCGATCGAGATGACATTGGCAATACCCGGAGCATCCGTATTATGGTTCCCCGAAGGACGAGGCATCACGGATGCAGCAGATTCAGACTGGACAGGTTCAATGCCCACCGTTTGATGTACCTTGTATTTTGTGGATCGCAACCCGGTTTTCAGGTTGACATTTTGTGCTACGATAGCACCACCCAGCATCAATGCCAGGCACACTAGTAACAGTTTTTTCATAATGTACTGATTTTGTTTAACTTGTAATAGTAAGATAATGGTTAACAAGTAGGAATTTACCCTCCAAGTGATAACAAAAGTAAAAGGATTTCTGATACTTCCCGAATTTTTTTCAGACTATTTCATAAAAATCCGTTCCCAAAGTAATCATATCTTTGCAAAAGATTGGACATCCTCCCGCCATGAAAAAGATTGATCTCTTCGTACTCAAATCCTACCTGGGTCCTTTGGTAATGACCTTTTTCATTGCGCTGTTCATCCTGTTGATGCAGTTTGTATGGAAATACATCGACGATCTGGTGGGGAAAGGGCTGGGCGTAGATGTCATTGCCCGGTTATTGTTCTATGCCTCCACCACGTTTGTCCCCATGGCTCTTCCGCTGGCCATTTTACTTTCATCCCTCATGACCTTCGGAAACCTGGGTGAGCACTATGAGCTGGTGTCGATGAAGTCGGCGGGTATCTCTCTTCGCCGGATCATGGCCCCGCTGGTGGTCGTATCCGTTCTGATAAGCGGGATCGCTTTCTATTTCGCCAATAACGTCCTGCCATACGCCAATCTGAAATTTCTTTCCCTTTTGTATGATGTCAAGGAGAAAAAGCTGGCCTTCAACCTCCGCGAAGGGGTGTTTTATGACGGGATTGACGGATTTACCATCCGGGTCGGAAAAAAGGAAGCCGATGGAAGCACCATCCGCGACGTGATGATTTACGATCACCGGGAGCGGAAAGGGAACACCTCGTGTACCATGGCTGAGTGGGGAAAGATGGAACTTACTCCCGACAAGAGATTCCTGATTTTCCGCCTGTATAACGGGACCAATTACGAAGAGCGAACCGACGTCAAGAACAGCGAGCGTAAAAGACCTTTCCAGCGAACCCGTTTCAGTGAGCAGTTCCAGACGTTCGACCTTTCAGCCTTACAGCTTACCCGCACCGACGAAAACCTGTTCAAGAAAAATTTCGAGATGCAGAACATGAGCCAACTCAGGGTATCCATCGATTCCTTAAGGAAAGACCTGCTCACGGAGAAAATTACCGCTGCCGGATCCATCACGAAAAGATTTCCATCGTTAAAAGAAAAAGTCAGCGCCCCGGTCAAGCCTGCCATCAAACCGGCAAAGCCTTTTAACAACAGCCTGTTGTTGAATTTCAAACAGGCAGATTGGGCGTCCATCCTGGCCGTTGCCGGACACAGCGCCTCCAATGCCCGCGAATCGGCTGTCTTCAATTCAACCGTTCTGAAATCGAAAGAGAAGATCCTCCACAAACACGAGATCGTCCTGCATAAAAAAATCACCTTTTCCATAGCCTGTTTCCTGTTGTTCTTTATCGGAGCTCCTCTCGGGGCCATCATCCGGAAAGGAGGGCTGGGGATGCCTGCGGTGGTAGCGTCGCTGTTTTTCATTCTTTACTACCTTATTTCTTTCATCGGAGAAAAATATTCTGTCGTCGGAGCGGTTCCGGCCTGGCAAGGGATGTGGATCTCTTCCGCGGTCCTGTTGCCGATGGGTATCTTCCTGGTGTACAAAGCCAATGTGGATGCTTCCTTGTTCGACATTGACGCCTGGATCCGCCTGTTTCAGAAAATATTCAAAATCAATACACAACCCCGGTCATGAATGTCCTGCTGATTTGTAATAAATCTCCCTGGCCACTCAAGGAGGGAGGCCCTATCGCCATGAATATGGTCATTGAGGGATTGCACCGTGCCGGTCATCAAGTTCGCGTGCTGGCCGTGAATTCCTATAAATACCATGTCGATCCCGCGCAGATCCCCGGCGAATTCAGGGAGAAGTGCGGTATCGAGCTGGTGGATGTGGATCTTCGTGTCAAGCCGGTTTCCGCTTTTCTGAACCTGTTCACGGGGAAGTCATACCACGTGCAGCGTTTCGAATCAGCCTCTTTCCGTAAAGCGCTGATCCGCATCCTGAAAACCGGATCCTTCGATATCGTGCAGTTGGAAACACTGTTTGTCTGCCCCTATATCCCCGTGATCCGTAAGTATTCAACGGCCAAAATCATCCTGAGAGCGCACAATATCGAACACCTGATCTGGGAAAGGCTCGCAGACGAAACCGGGAATCGCTTAAAAAGATGGTATATCCGGCATCTGGCTTCCACCCTGAAGGAGTATGAGCACACGATCATCCGTCAGGTCGATGGCATCGCCGCCATCACGATGAAAGATGCGGACTATTTTACCAATGTACTGAATTCCGCAGGCGTAAGCCAGACAGCCATCCCGGTGATCGATATCCCTTTCGGGCTGGATATCGGCATCTATTCACTCCCTGCCGGAAAAACCAACCCGGTCAGCCTCTTTTCCATCGGTTCCATGAACTGGATGCCCAATGAAGAAGGGGTGAAATGGTTTCTCGAAAATGTCTGGCCGGGAATCCGTGAGCAATACCCTTCGCTGACTTATTACCTGGCGGGCCGGTCCATGCCTGACTGGATGCGTCAATTAAAGATTTCCGGCGTGGAAGTTTTAGGCGAAGTGGAAGATGCTCATGAATTCATCCGGGACCACTCGGTCATGATCGTTCCTCTCTTTTCCGGCAGCGGTATCCGCATCAAGATCATTGAAGGGATGGCTCTCGGCAAGACCATCATCTCCACCTCGCTGGGAGCGGAAGGCATCAGTTACATCAACGGTGAAAACATCCTGATCGCCAACACCCCCTGTGAGTTTTTCGACATGATCTCTCTGTGCTGTGAAGACCCGGGCCGCCGTCAGATGATCGGCCGGAATGCACGTGAACTCATCGAGAGAGAATACGACCGCGATGCCATCACGCACCGCCTGATCAGTTTTTATCAACACCTCACAGAGTAAAGGGTATTTTCTTACTTTTGTCAATCTGAAGCCCTTCGCATGAGAATCTTTTTTTTACTACCGCGCGTTCCCTATCCGACTGAGAAAGGAGATAAATTACGTGCCTTCCATCAGATCAAACAACTTTCGGGAGATCATGAAATCATTATCTGCGCCATCAACCATGGAACGCTTCACCAGGATGCCATCCCGGTACTGAAAAAATATGCGAAAGCCGTACACATCATCCCCGGCTCGCGTTTCACCATCCTCACCGGGCTCATGAACGCTTTTTTCAACGGGAAACCGTTTCAGGTGGGTTATTTTTATAACCGCCACGCCGAAAAAAAGATCCATGATCTGATCAGCGAATACAAACCCGACCATATCTTCTGCCAGCTGATACGCGTTGCAGAATATGTCAAAGACCTGCCCATCCCCAAAACCCTCGACTACCAGGATGTATTTTCCAAAGGGGTGGAACGCCGGATTCCGAAGTCATCGGTTTTCATGAGACCTTTCCTTAGGATGGAATATCAGCGACTGATGAAATACGAGCACGACATCTTCGAAAAATTCAACCACCGCATCATCATCTCCGCACCCGACCGCGAGCTCATCCCCCATCCCGACCGGGAAAAGATCGTGGTGGTGGCCAACGGCGTCGATACGGACTTCTTTCATCCCCTTGAACGGGAAAAAAGATACGACCTTGTCTTTACCGGTAATATGGGATACCCGCCCAACATCGATGCGGCGGAATACCTGGTAAAACGCATCCTGCCTCTCGTTTCCAAACACCGGCCCGGAATCAGACTGCTCATCGCAGGCGCCAACCCGAACATGCGGGTGCTGGTCCTGAAATCCCCCCAGGTAGATGTGAGCGGATGGGTCGCCGATATGCGCGAATGTTATGCGGGCGCCCGGATCTTCATCGCCCCCATGCAACTGGGAACCGGCCTTCAGAATAAGCTGCTGGAAGCCATGGCCATGAACATCCCCTGTATTACTTCTCCCCTCGCCAACCACGCCCTCGGAGCAAAAGCAGGCGAAGAGATCCTCGTGGCCGACAACCCGCAGGCTTACGCCGACGCTATCCTGTCACTCCTCAATGATCCTGAAATCGCCGGGCGGATCGGATCACAGGGACATCAATTTGTGCTTAGTAACTATAACTGGGAAACAGAAACGCGGAAGATCGAATCGCTGATGCTGAACCGTTAACCTGCTCCCTTCTTTAACAATCCACATGGCTGACGATAAGAAAATTATCTTTTCGATGGTGAATGTCAGCAAGACATTCCCACCGCATAAACAAGTCCTCAAAGACATCTACCTCTCCTTTTTCTATGGAGCCAAAATCGGTATCATCGGATTGAACGGATCCGGGAAATCGACCCTGCTGAAAATCATTGCCGGAACCGAGAAATCATTTCAGGGTCAGGTGGTATTTTCTCCCGGTTATACCGTCGGGTTGCTGGAACAGGAACCGCTGCTGGACGATTCCATGACTGTCAGGCAGGTGGTGGAAGACGGGGTGAGAGAGACTGTCGACCTGCTGAAGGAATACGAAGAACTCAATGCCCGTTTTGCAGAGCCGATGACCGACGAGGAAATGTCAAAGCTCATTGAGCGCCAGGGTGTGCTCACGGAGCTCCTCGATCACCATAACGCCTGGGAACTCGACAACAAACTGGAACGGGCCATGGATGCCCTGCGCTGTCCCGATCCCGACACCCCGGTGAATGTACTCTCGGGAGGAGAACGGCGCCGGGTCGCTCTGTGCCGGTTGCTGTTGAAAGAGCCCGACATCCTCCTGCTCGATGAGCCTACGAACCACCTCGACGCCGAATCGATACAATGGCTCGAGATGCACCTGCGGCAGTACAAAGGGACCGTGATCGCCATCACGCACGATCGTTATTTCCTCGACAACGTGGCCGGCTGGATCCTGGAACTCGACCGCGGAGAAGGCATCCCGTGGCAGGGTAACTACTCCTCCTGGCTGGAACAGAAATCGAACCGGCTGGCCATGGAAGAAAAGACCGAAAGCAAGCGGGCGAAGACGCTGGAACGTGAACTCGAATGGGTGAGGATGTCGCCCAAAGCCCGTCAGGCCAAAGGAAAAGCCAGGCTCAATGCTTACGAAAGACTGTTAAACGAAGATACCAAAGAGAAAGAAGAACGGCTGGAGATTTTCATCCCCAACGGCCCGCGCCTCGGGAATACCGTGGTCGAAGCCGTGGGTGTATCAAAAGCCTTCGGCGAAAAACTGCTCTTCGAAAACCTCTCTTTCTCACTGCCACCGGCCGGTATCGTAGGTGTCATCGGACCAAATGGCGCCGGGAAAACCACCTTGTTCCGGCTGATCATGGGAGCCGAGAAACCCGATCAGGGAAATTTCATCATCGGCGATACCGTTAAACCCGGGTACGTCGACCAGGCTCATACCGCCATCGATCCCGAAAAAACCGTGTACCAGGTAATCTCCAATAACAGCGAGATCATCCAGATGGGAGGACGCTCCATCAACGCCAGGGCTTATGTCGCCCGGTTCAACTTCAGCGGCGCCGACCAGGAAAAGAAATGCGGAGTGCTCTCGGGCGGAGAACGCAACCGGCTCCACCTGGCCCTGACACTCAAGGAAGAAGCCAATGTCCTCCTTCTCGACGAACCTACCAACGACATCGACGTCAATACCCTCCGTGCACTGGAAGAAGGACTCGAAAATTTTGCAGGTTGCGCCGTCATCATCTCTCACGACCGCTGGTTCCTCGACCGCGTCGCCACCCATATCCTGGCCTTTGAGGGTAATTCCCAAGTCTGCTTCTTCGAAGGCAGTTACTCGGACTACATGGAGAACCGCCGGAAACGACTCGGTGATGACGAGCCTCACCGTATCAGGTACAAAAAACTGATCAAAGACTCGTAGCAGATGAAAAATATAACCTGTATCTTTGCATAAACTACCCTGCATGTCAGTACAAAAGCCATCCATTCCGAAAGGTACGCGCGACTTCTCCCCGCCGGAGATGGTGAGGCGAAATTATATCTTCGACACCATCCGGTCGGTCTTTGGAAAATACGGATACCTCCCCATCGAGACCCCGGCCATGGAAAACCTTTCCACCCTGCTCGGGAAATACGGCGATGAAGGCGACAAGCTGCTTTTCAAAATCCTGAATTCGGGTGATTTCCTGGCGCCGCTGAAATCGATAGACCACTCATCCTCATCGCCAGACACCCGGGAAGTTGCTCCCCTGATCTCTGAAAAAGGCCTGCGGTACGACCTTACCGTACCCTTTGCCCGCTTTGTCGTCCAACACCAGAATGACCTCGTCTTCCCCTTCAAAAGATTTCAGATCCAGCCGGTCTGGAGAGCTGACCGTCCGCAGAAAGGCCGCTACCGGGAGTTCTTCCAGTGCGATGTGGATGTGATCGGCAGTAACTCGATGACCTGTGAGGTGGAACTTCTGCAGATCATCCACGAAGTCTTCTCCCGGCTGGGCATCTCTGTCAGGATCCTCATCAATAACCGGAAGATCCTCGCCGGCTTAGCCGAAGCGATCGGGGAACCGGATAAATTCATCGATATTACTACGGCCATCGACAAACTCGATAAAACCGACATCGGACAGGTCAACTGCGAATTAGCGGAAAAAGGGCTGAAACCCGATTCCATCGAAGCGCTGCAACCCATCCTTCTCTCCTCCGGCTCTATCGAAGAAAAGCTGACGCTCCTCAACCGGTTTTTCACCAACTCGGAAACGGGGAAAAAAGGCATGGAAGAGATCAACATCGTTTACGGATACCTGAAAGACCTCCATTTCCCCTGTCCGGTCGACCTGGACCTCAAACTGGCCCGCGGACTGAATTACTACACGGGCACCATCATCGAAGTAAAAGCAGCGGATGTTTCCATCGGGAGCATCTGCGGAGGCGGAAGATACGATGACCTCACCGGGATATTCGGACTCAAAGGCATGTCGGGCGTAGGAGTATCCTTTGGCGCTGACCGCATCTATGACGTCATGACAGAACTTCAGGCCTTCCCTTCCTCCCTGGGTACTCCTGCTAAAGTTTTATTTCTTAACTTTGGTCAGAAAGAAGAAAAAGAGAGCCTGCTCCTGCTGGCACGGGTCAGAAAAGGAGGCATCGCTGCCGAACTTTATCCGGATCCCGTGAAACTGAAAAAACAGATGGAGTACGCCAACAAAAGAAACATTCCGTTTGTCGCCATGATCGGTAACGAAGAACTGGCTTCCGGGAAGATCACGCTCAAGAACATGATCACCGGCGTCCAGGAAACCATCAGCCGTGACGATCTGATCAAACATATCACAGAATGAAGAAGAATTTTATCATTGCCATCATCAACGCCAGAAGCTGGGTCACCGGCGCAGAGTATGAATGATTTCTCCCTGCTCCCTCTTCTGTGTTGTTATTTTCTTTTATCATTCAATCATTAAAAATTTTCTTATGACAGTTATTTTAAACGGTTCGGGACTGACTATTGAAAAAGTGGTTAATGTCGCCCGGAATAATGAAAAAGTGGAGCTGGCTCCCGAAGCGGTAAAACGGATCAACGAATGCCGCGCCATGCTCGAAAAAAAGATCGATGCTCACGAGATCATGTACGGTGTGAACACCGGCATCGGTGAGTTTTCGGAAGTAGTGCTGACCGACGATCAGGTAAAAGACTTTCAGAAGTACCTTATTTATAATCACGCTGCCGGCATTGGCGAGCCGATGCCCATCGAATGGGTGCGTGGCGCCATGCTTGGCCGCATCAACGTTCATGCTCATGGTAATTCCGGTTGCAGGCTGGAGATCACCCAGACTTTTGTTGACATGCTGAACAAAGGAGTCACTCCGTATGTCTGCAAAAAGGGTTCCGTTGGCGCTTGTGGCGACCTGGCTCCGATGGCTCAGATCGCTCTGCTGATGATGGGAGAAGGCCGTGCTTATTATGATGGCGTACTGATGGAAGGCCGCGATGCCTTAAAGGCAGCAGGTATCCCCATCCCCGGTCTGAAAGCTCGCGACGGACTGGCTGCCATCAACGGATCCAACGTCCTTACCGCGATGAGCGCCATTTTCCTGTACGACGCCTTCAACTGGCTGCGTCAGGCTGAAATCGCTGCCGCCATGTCGCTGGAAGCCATGAAAGCCAACATGCGTCCGTATCACCCGCTGCTTCACGAAGTACGTGGTTTTAAAGGCGCCATGCAGAGCGCTGCCTCTATCCTTAAATGCGTCTCCGGAGGCGACCTGGACGAGTTGAAGATCAAATGCAAGGTGCAGGACGCTTATTCCATGCGTTCCACACCCCAGGTGATCGGCAGCGCCCGCGATGCGTTGGGATATGCACGTTCACAGGTCGAGATCGAACTCAACGGCGTTGGCGACAACCCGATTTTCTTCCCCGAAAAAAACCTGCAGATTTCCGGAGCCAACTTCCAGGGAACTCCCGTATCACTCCCCATGGATATGGCCGGAGCTGCCATCACCATGGTCTGCGTGATGTCGGAACGCCGCATGAACAGGATGAACCACCCCGCCCTGAGCGTCGGACTGCCCGCATTCCTTACCAAAGGAGGCGGTCTGTTCAGCGGACTCATGCTGAGCCAGTACACCGCCGATACGCAGATCGTCGAACAGCGCATCCTGTCTATGCCCGCCTGTATCCAGTCAATCCCGGCTGCCGCTGACCAGGAAGACTTTGTCTCCATGGGCATGAATACCGCCCTGAAGAACTTCCAGATCCTGGAAAACGCCTTTGGCATCCTCGGGATTGAATTCATGGCTGCCGCACAGGCGCTGGATTTCCGCGAATACAAGTTCGGCGCCGGCACCAGCAAAGCCAAAGAAGTCATTCGCAAGCACGTTGCGTTCCTCGATGTCGACCGGCCGCTTTATACCGATCACAACAAGATGATGGAACTGGTAAGATCCTGCGAGATCCTGGAAGAAGTCCAAAAAACCGTCGGCCATCTCGATTAATCCAGGTCTCTACCGGCAAATCATCTATCCTATGATCGCAGAAACACCCGAAAACAAAACCCGGGAGAAAACAGCCAAACGTCCGTCACTGCTGACGGTTTTATGCATCCTGACATTTGTCGGAAGCGGGTTGAACATTTTTTCCGGGTTGATTGTCGGGTCCTTTTTTCCCGCGTTCACTACGATCGCAGCCGATCTTGCCGAAACATACAAAATGCCGGGGATGGAGTTGATCACGGAAGGTACTCCCGCGTTCTTCTTCATCTCCGCATTGTTTTATGCCGGGTCAGTGGGAGGCGCCTATCTGATGTGGAAGATGATGAAAAACGGCTTTCACATTTATACCATCTCGCAGATCCTGCTGCTCATTACTCCCATGTATTTTTTCAAACTCCCCATTTCATGGGCCGACCTCATCCTCACCGGTTTCTTTGTCATCATGTACAGCCTGTTTTATAAGATCATGCAATAAACCCCGTGAGCAACAACAGCGCATCATCGGCCTCTCCGAATCCTGTCACCGGCAAAAGACCGGTTTTGCTGACAGCCTTGTGCCTGTTCTCCTTTGTCTTTTTCGGGATGATCGCCCTCCTGCTGGTCATCTCCCTGTTTTATGCCGGATCCTTCCGGAGTCTTCTTAATACCTACCTTGCCGGCGCCACGTTGAACACTTCCGGAGTATTCCTGATCATCGCCTCCCTGTTCATCGTCTATGCCTGCGCCTTTGCCGGCATCCTGTTAATGTGGCGTTTACGGCGTAAAGGGTTTTATCTTTTCGTCGGCGCTGTGCTGATTCTCGGCGTTTTTCAGCTGTTCAGCAACGATTTTTCTTTCCTTTCAACCACCATTCTTATTATCCTGCTTCTCTTTTTCAGCCTTTTTTTCAGAAAACTGCACTGATCTTCGGATTATCGAATGATTTTTACTCTTTGGGGAGATTTTTTTCTTCTTGGCAGTCAAACGATTAGATTTTTTTCTGAAAATTTTTATTTTTTTTCTGAAAAATTGTTTGTGAAGAAAATTTGTTTGTAAATTGCATTATTAAAGAGTGAGCAGGGAACAATTAACTCTATATATATTTTCATATTGAAGAAAAAACTATGATGGATTTCTTTCAATATCGTATCTATGGTAATATAATTACTAACCTTTTTATTAACCCTATTATTAACCCAATTACTAACCAAAATCAAAGTTTATGAGAAAACTTACGCTTCTCCTTTCACTCATGTTACTTATAGGGCTTCAGGCTGCCTTTGCCCAGAGGACTATCTCTGGCAAGGTTACAAGCTCTGAGGACGGAAGCTCCATCCCGGGGGCTACTGTCCTTGTGAAAGGTACCACGGTCGGTGCAATCACCGATCTGGATGGGAATTACAAGTTAGCAGTACCGGCCGGCAAAGATGTCATTATGGTCTCTTATGTCGGGATGAAAACCGTTGAGATCACCCTGGGTGACCAGGATATCATCAATGTCGTTCTCTCTCCGGAAATTGTGGAACTTGAAGGAGTGGTGATCACCGCTCTGGGTGTGACCCGCGAAAAGAAAGCACTCGGTTACTCGGTTCAGGACCTGAAAGGGGATCAACTGAACCAGGATGGAGCAGGTTCGGTCATAAGCTCTCTTTCAGGAAAAGTATCCGGAGTGCAAATCAATACCGGATCAGGCGCCATGGGAGGATCTTCCCGTGTGCTGATCCGTGGTGTCAACTCTATTAACGGTAACAACAACCCATTGTTCATCATTGATGGTGTTCCCATTGATAACAGCGATTTTAACTCGTATACCACATCCCGTGGAGCCGGTGGTTATGACTACGGTAACATGGCACAGGACATCAACCCCGACAATATTGAATCCATGTCGGTGCTGAAAGGCGCCAACGCAGCCGCTCTTTACGGTTCGCGTGCCGCTAACGGGGTTATCCTTATTACTACCAAAAAAGGTGAACAACAGAAAGGAAAACTCATCGGAATCGATTTTTCGACGGGTCTGAACTTTGAACAGGTAGCCTATCTGCCCGATTACCAGACCACTTATGGTGGTGGTAACGGCGGACTCGGCGGGAGCTGGGAAATTAAATATTACACCGACGAATCCGGACATTATAAAGTCTCCGGCGTCGATGGCGAAGGGAATCCCTTCAACTCCTTCGACCTCGGTATGGACTATGGTATTGACGAAAGCTGGGGCCCGGCTTATGCTTCCACCGCCGGCGAATTCATCCCCACCCAGGATTTCGGATTTACTCTTGATGCCGCTAACCAGGCTAAATTCGACGAAATGTATGGCGGAAAACCCATTTACTACCGTGCCTATAACAGCTTCCAGGATTGGGATACCGAAAACTACGGCAAATCCATCGAATGGAAAAAACCGGCTCACGGCGCCAAGGATTTCTTCCAGACCGGTCTCGGCTGGCAGAACAGCATCGCCTTCACCGGCGGCTCCGAAAAAGCTACTTTCCGTTTAGGCTTGAACTCCCTGAATTCCTCGGGATATATGCCGAACTCTGAACTCGATAAATATACCGTATCATTCAGCGGGAAAGCCAACCTGACCCAAAAACTCTCGGCTTTCACCGACATGACCTATATCAATACTCAGACAAAAGGACGTCCTGAAACAGGTTACGGCGACCTGAACCCGATGGAAAGAATCAACCAGTGGGGACAGACTCAGCTCGATTACAACACGCTGCAAACCTACATCAATCCTGATGGCTCCCAGATCGCCTGGAACCGCGTCGGCATGGATGACCCCACTCCGGCCTATTCCGACAACCCTTACTGGGCCAGGAATATGTGTTTTGAAAACGACATCAGAAACAGGCTTTATGGCAACGTTGGCCTCTCCTGGTCTATCACTGACTGGCTGACCGGCCGCGGCAAATTGAACCTCGATACTTACACGTTCCAGGTTTACGAACGCGTGGCTGTCGGCTCCGCTGCCCAGTCATTCTTCCGCCAGAACGAATACTTCAACTCCGAATTCAACGCCGAGTATTTGCTCCTGTTTGACAAGACCTTTGCCAAGGATTGGCGTATCACCGGAAACATCGGAGGCAACTACCGGAACCAGAAATACCGTTCCATCGCTTCCACCACCGTTGGTGGCTTGTTCATTCCCGAATTATACTCCCTCAGCAATGCTCCTTCCAACTCTTCCCTGACTGAACAGACCTGGAAACGCGTCAACAGTGTATATGGAAGCGCATCCTTCGGCTGGAGAAGCATGATTTACGTCGATTTGACTGCTCGTAACGACTGGTCATCCACCTTACCGGAAGGCGACAACTCCTATTTCTATCCTTCTGTATCAGTGAGCTGGGTGTTCAGCGAACTGAAACCGCTGAAAGAAGCCAAATGGTTGACCTTCGGTAAAATCAGAGGAGGCTGGGCAAAGGTTGGTAACGATACCGATCCTTATAATATTCTGAGGAGATATGCCAACATGCTGGATGCCGACGGATATCCCTATCAGTTTGGCAGCCTGGCTATGTACACCCTTCCCACCACGCTGAATAACCCGAAACTGAGACCGGAAACGACCAAATCGTGGGAACTCGGAGCCGAGTTGAAATTCATCAACAACCGTATCGGACTTGACTTTACCTACTATTCCAAAAACACCATCGACCAGATCCTCCCGGTTGCTATCTCCGGAGCTACAGGATATTCTTTTAAACTGATGAACGCCGGCGAAATCTCCAACAAAGGGTTTGAAGCCATGCTGACTCTTATTCCCATCCGCTACAAGGATAAATTCGAATGGACCCTCACCGGGAACTTCGGTAAGAATAAAAACGATGTGGTTTCTCTCACCGAAGGTATCGAAAACCTGCAGTTGGGTGTTGGCCCGTTCAACATCTCCGTCAACGCATTAGTCGGCCAACCTTATGGTCAGCTGATGGGAACCGATTTCATCTATGATGCAAACGGCAACAAAGTCGTTGACCAGGATGGACGTTATCTGGAAACTTCGGATGTGAAAGCGCTGGGTAGTGTTCTTCCCGACTGGAACCTGGGTATCGGCAACCAGTTTAAAATCTATGGATTCAAACTGGGCTGCCTGATTGACATTCAACATGGCGGACATTTCTTCTCCACCACCAAAATGTGGGGTATCTACTCCGGTATTTTGGCACCATCAGCTGAAGGAACCATGCGTGAAGACGGTGTTGTCATCGACGCTCCTGTGGCAAAATACGATGCCAATGGCGAACTGGTTTACAACGCAGACGGCGAAACCGTACAGGTGGAAGACAATTGGAACACCACCGTCCTTGACGCCCGTATCTATTGCTCCGACTTCTACGACGGACCTGCTGCCCAGAACGTTTTGGACGCCAGCTATGTTAAGTTGCGTGAACTGACGCTGTCATACACCATTCCCACGAAATACACCGGACCGGTCCATAACCTGAGTATCGGACTCTATGGCCGTAACCTGGCTACCTGGGGTGTTGCCATGAAAGGAATCGATCCCGAATCGGCCACCACCAGCGCAGGAAACGTCCAGGGAATTGAAGGTGCTTGCTTACCCTCGCTCCGGAACTTTGGTTTCAATATCAGCTTTAACTTTTAACTTTAACCCGAACGAAATATGAAAACAGTTATCAAGATAACATCCGGGGTATTAATGATCTTCATGCTTTTTGGCTGTACCAAAAACTTTGATAAAATCAATGAAGACCCCAACTACCCGACTGAAGTCACTACGTCATCCCTGATGACCGCGGCTCAGAAAGGTCTGTGCGACGACATCTACGACGAATGGTGGGGCGGCCGCCAGAGTATGGTCTGGTCAGAATACTGGACCCAGCGTAACTATACTTCCGAAGACCGTTATGCTATCCGTCAGAACACCAACAGTGGTTACTGGAGACTGATCTATCACGACATCAACAACCTCCAGGAAATTATCCGGTTGAACACCAACCCGGAAACCAAAGCCATGGCTGCACTGGAAGGTGATAATACCAACCAGATCGCATGTGCCACCATCCTCAAGATATGGGCTATGCAAATCATGGCTGATACCTATGGGGATATCCCTTATTCAGAGGCTTTCCAGGGCGAAGGTGATGATGCCATCCTCACGCCGAAATATGACAAACTGAAAGACTTGTACAACACTTTCCTCTCGGAATTGGAAACAGCCGTTAAATCGATCGTTCCTGAAAACGGCGGGTTTATCTCCGGTGATGTCATCTATAACGGTGATATGGAAAAATGGCAAAAGTTTGGGAATTCGCTCCGCCTGCGCATCATGCTGCGTATGTCACTAGGAGACTATACTCAAGCCAGTGCGTTAGTAACCGAAGTCGGTGAAGACGGTTTCATTTCATCCAATGCCGAAAATGCCGATTTCGCTTACCTCGGGGCCACCCCGAACAACTCGCCGATGTACGATGCATACTGGACAGCTGCCCGTAACGACTTTACCGTTGCCAAACCGTTCATCAACCTCCTGAAAGGGGTAGATGATACGCTGAATGGCAAGATCAATCCGTTTAGCGGACTGGTTGACCCCAGACTGGAAATCTATTCCCGTCCGAAGAGTGGAAAATATCTCGGAATGCCTTACGGAATGCCCGATGCAGAATCGCAGGCATACAGAAGCAAATGCCCCAGTTTCTACGGCGCAGGCGCTTATGATGAAAATGTCGCTATCGTGGTGCTGAATGCCAAATTCCCGATGCCTTTCTTCCACTATGACGAAGTACAGTTCATGCTTTCCGAATTGAACGGTTGGGATCAGGCACACTATATCGCCGGAGTAAGAGCCTCTATCGAATTCTGGCGCGATCTGTCCATCAAACTGGAAACCAGTAGTTGGCCGCAGTCAAGAATTGACGAATTTAATGCCAATTATGAGGCTTTTATAACTGCCTTACCTCCTGCCAGCAAAACTACGGTGATGGCTCAGAAATACCTGGCCTTCTACGTACAGGGTTATCAGGCATGGGCTGAATACCGCCGGACCGGTGAACCGCAGTTCCTGGTAAAACCGGGTGAAATCACTCATCAGGCATCTGATGGTACTCCCATCTATTTTGAACCGTTGGTTAGTATCAATACCGTTCCCTGGAGACTCACTTATCCCCAGCAGGAATACACCATCAATGCAACGGCTGTGAAAGCAGCTGCTGATGCCATTGGTGGCGACAAAATGTCAACCAAACTTTTCTGGCAACCGTGACCGGAAAACGTTCCGTTACATTAAAAAGAGGGTGTCTC
>DAONET010000022.1:0-30642 GCA_035403225.1 Bacteroidales bacterium
CATATCGACGGAGTGGTTTGGCACCTCGATGTCGGCTCGTCACATCCTGGGGCTGAAGAAGGTCCCAAGGGTTCGGCTGTTCGCCGATTAAAGTGGCACGTGAGCTGGGTTCAGAACGTCGCGAGACAGTTCGGTCCCTATCTGTTGTGGGCGTTGGAAGTTTGAGGGCACCTGACTCTAGTACGAGAGGACCGAGTTGGACAGACCGCTGGTGTATCTGTTGTGGCGCCAGCCGCACCGCAGAGTAGCTACGTCTGGATGAGATAAGCGCTGAAAGCATCTAAGCGCGAAACTTAGCCCAAGATGAGACTTCCTTTAAGGGTCGTCATAGACCATGACGTTGATAGGCTATAGGTGTAAAGACAGTAATGTCAAAGCCAAGTAGTACTAATTACCCGTAAGCTTTCTCTAAATAGTGATAATCCTTTGATTATAGTTGTATTTTCTTTCTTCAATATGTCACGTATCTTCGATCTACACTATTCGATCGTTTATACGAAAGGTCTTACGGTGACTATGGCGGTGGTGTTCACCTCTTCCCATTCCGAACAGAGTCGTTAAGCCCACTTGCGCAGATGGTACTGCAATTTCTGCGGGAGAGTATGTCGTCGCCGATCTTTTCTAAATCCCGGTCTTTTTAGATCGGGATTTTTTTTTACTATTTACTACCTTTGCTCCGTCTATTAATCCTTGCATTCGAATGACCCGGTTAAGCCTCCCGATCTTCATCGCCTTCCTCTTCGGCATCTCTTCCCCCCTGCCCGCCCGGCCATTGCAAAACGATACCCTGAAAACAACTAAAATAACGTTCGACTCCACCCGCGTTTTCTACTTCCATAACAACTTCGATCGCCTCGGACGCCTTGATATCAACGTGGCCGATACTTCCATTTTTCATACGATCTCCTATAATGCCGTTACTATCAACTCCCCGCTCAGCGCTACCCTCGGTAATACAGGATCCGCTTCTCACAGCCTGATTCCTCAACCCGTATCGCCTGAAACCGGCTTCGACTTCGGAATACATTCCTTCGACAACTGGCTCTTCCAAAACGATAGCGTCAAATATTATAAAGTGCTCAAAACTTATTCCGACATCCATTATGTTCAGGGAGCCAACAAAGAACTTTTCTTCAATGCCGCTTTCAGCAGAAATATTTACAAAAGCCTCAACCTGGGATTTGACTTCCGTGCGCTTTCTTCCACCGGAGCCTACCAGCGTCAACAAACCAATATCATTAATTTCGTCCTGACTTCTCAGTACTTCTCTCCCGATAACCGATACGCCCTGATCGCCAACATGACCATGAACCGTATCAAAAACCAGGAAAACGGGGGAATTGCCAACGACAGCCTCTTCACACAAAATATCGAACCCAACCGGGTCGTCATTCCCGTTAACCTGGCCAACGCCAGAAACCGTGTCAAAGAATCCGGTTTCTACCTGAAAAATTATTTTACCCTGGCTCCCTCTGAAAAAAGAAGCCAGGACTCCCTCAAACCTTCCCGTAAAAATTTTAATCTCGGCCGGATCATCTATTCTTTCCAGTATAACCGGCAAATCCATGATTATATCGACGCCAATCCCCTCAGCGGATTTTATCCCGATATTTTTTACGACAGCACGGCAACCAATGACTCCATTACCATCAACCGGATCACCAACGAACTGGCATGGACCAACCCGCTGCTGAACCGGAAAAAAGAATTTAAAGCGCTTCAGCTGGATTTCAGAATAAAACACCAGTACATCGAAGTGACCGACCTGGAAGGGAAAACATACCTTACCCAGTGGATCCCCTCGGGAGCTATCGCTTTTCAACCTTATTACGGGTTAAGACTCGAAGGAGGTATTTCGTATGTAATGGGCGACTACAATGAAGGTGATTACAACATTCATGCCGACCTCGGGATCATCCCGGGACGACGCCATGGTCATGCCGGGATGATTCATTTTACAAGTCTATACACCCTGGAGGAAGCATCATGGTTCTACCACCGTTATCACAGCAACCATTTTTCCTGGGAAAATTCGTTCAATAAAACGGGGGTATTTGCAATTAGCGCTTTCTACGACCATCCATATTTCAATGCCGGAGCTACCACCAGCCGGATCAATAAACTGGTTTACCTCGATACGGGTGCCTGCCCTGCCCAACTGGATAAAGAGATTACTTGGTTTCACGCCTGGGTGAAGGGCAACCTGCCGGTATGGAGATTTAATTTTTCCGGAGAAATTGCCTACCAACAGGTTGACGGCACCGAGGCGCTTTCTGTCCCGGATTTCGCCGGAAACATGTCCATTACCTTTACACAACCGGTTTTCCAGGGACATGCCACCATCCAGCCCGGTTTCAATTTCTTTTATAACACGTCATACTACAGCAACAATTATATGCCGGCTACCCGGAGTTTTTATCTTCAGTCTGATAAAAAAACAGGAGATTACCTCTACATGGATGTCTTCCTGAACGTGAAAATCCAGCGTGCACGGCTCTTTGCCATGTATTCTCATTTCAACGCCGGCTGGATGGGGAGAAATTACCTAATGGTCAATGGCTATCCTATGCCCGACGCGGCTTTCCGGTTTGGCCTTTCCTGGAGGTTTCACGATTAATACGGATGGAAACAAAAGCATGGTTCATACTGGTGCTGGCCAGTTTGTTCGAGATGGGCTGGCCGTTGGGATTCAAACTCTCCCAAACGACTCCGTTTAAAATTCCCTTTATCATCCTGGCGGTCATTTCCATGGCCCTGAGCGGCTATTTCCTGTGGGTCGCCCAGAAAACCATTCCCATTGGAACAGCTTATGCCGTTTGGACCGGCATTGGCGCTGCCGGCACTTTTCTCATCGGGATTTTTTTCTTTAAAGACCCGGTGAGTATGCTCCGGATCCTCTCCTTTTTCCTGATCATCGCCGGCGTGGTGGGACTGCGCCTATCCCACCAGGCTTGATTTTTTTATTCGATCATCACCTTTTTTTCAATACGGATATCTTCGGATGAAGAACCGATCATGATCTTCCAGGGACCAGGCAGGACTTCCCAGCAAGACTTTGTTGTATTCCAGCTTTGCAGGCAGGAAGGATCCAACGTTATCGAAACATTTTTTTTCTGACCGGGTTCGAGAAAAACTTTTGTTATGGCTTTCAGCGATTTCAGCGGGTCACCCTCTCCCCTTTCCGTATTGCTGACATATACCTGAGCGGTTTCTTCGCCGGCAATTTTTCCCGTATTGGTGATGGCAAACGAAAGATTTATTTTTTCTCCCGGCCTTATTTGTGACGGCATCGGGTCGGACTCTTCGTACTTAAAGCCGGTATAACTCAAGCCAAATCCGAAGGGAAACTCCGGATTCCCTTCAAAATACCGGTATGTCCTGCTTTTCATGGAGTAATCATAAAAAAGCGGTAAGTCATCCATTGACCGGTAAATGGTCACGGGCAGTCGCCCGGAGGGATTATGATCGCCAAAGATCACATCAGCGATGGCATTTCCGCCTTGTTCTCCCGGATACCAGACAAAAAGAATGGCATCAACGAGGTCTTCTACCTCTGTCAGGGTGACGGGAGAACCTCCGGTTACCACCAGGATTATCGGTTTTTGATGTTCCCCGCGCAATTTTTTCAGAAACTCGATCTGGTTATCGGGCAGGCTGATTTGAGCACGGTCGCCCCCCGACTCCGTCAACAAGGCATCTCCGGCTTCTCCTTCGATCAGGGGAGAATAGCCCATCACGGCAATGGTCACGTCGAAATCGGCCGCGTTATATAAACCACCGTACACCGGAGTAGTGAGTTCCGTCCCTTTACAATATTCCACCCGGGAGGAAGAACTGATTTTTTGCATAATCCCTTCCAACGGGGTGACCAGTTCGCCGGAAATCCCGTTATAATTACCCAAAAGTACGCTGACCTCAGCAGCAGTCGGGCCGGTGATAAAAAGCGATTTCAGGTCTTTGGACAAGGGTAACACATGATTTTTATTTTTCAGCAACACGATGGAAGCAGCAGCGGCTTTTTCAGCCAGTAATTTATGTTCTCCGGAGTTGATGACCGAAGCGGGGATCTTTGTCCAGGGAACCAGTGAATCGGGATCAAATAATCCCAGCCGGAAACGAGTCCGCAGCAAATACCGGAGTTGTTCGTCCACTTCTTTTTCCGTGATAAGTCCTTGCGACAGCGCTTCCGGCAGATGTTTATAGATATATCCGCAGTTCAGGTTTACTCCTGCTTTGAGAGACATGGCGGCCGCTTCTTCACGGGTGTTCACCACCTTATGCCGCGCCCAGATATCATCCAGCGCCCAGCAGTCGGAAACCACATGCCCTTTGAATCCCCATTCATACCGGAGGATGTTGGTCAATAAATTTTTACTTCCGCAGCAAGGTTCGTCATTTAGCCGGTTATAGGCGCACATCACCGCTTCCACTCCGGCGTCGACCAGTGTTTTAAAGGCAGGTAGGTACGTTTCACGAAGATCTTTTTCACTGACGATGGCATTGAATTGATGCCGGTCGGGTTCAGGGCCGCTGTGAACAGCAAAATGTTTGGCGCAAGCTGCCGTCTTCAGGTAATGCGGATCATCTCCCTGGAGTCCTTGAACAAAAGCAGCGCCAATCAATCCGGTGAGGAACGGATCTTCTCCATAAGTCTCCTGTCCCCTGCCCCACCTCGGATCCCGGAAAATATTGATGTTGGGGGTCCAGAACGACAATCCGGTATATCTGTCGCGGATGCCTCGCTGCAAAGCTTCCTGGTGTTTTGCCCGGGCCTCATCGGAGATGGCTGATGCTACCTCTTTCACGAGGGCCGTATCGAAAGTAGCCGCCAGTCCGATAGCCTGTGGAAAAACCGTGGCTTTCCCATTCCGCGCCACCCCGTGGAGGCATTCGCTCCACCAGTTATAGGATGGGATATTCAGGCGATCGATTGCCGGACTGTTATACAACATCAAGGATGCTTTTTCGTTAAAAGTAAGACGCGATAACAGATCCTCCACTCGTTTATCCGTTTCCTGAGAGGGATCGAGGAACAGGTATTCAGTTTGGCCGGAGACGATGCCCGAAACAAAAAATAACAGCATCAGCGCTGCAACTTTTAGGAAATGCCGCATGGAAACAGTTGTTTTTATCAGGATGAATTTTACCGGCCTAAATTATAAAGAAATCACTATTTTTACCCCGTAAATGTTGAATTTCTGATGATAGATGCCCTTTTGTTTTTTCCGGTTTACGGGATCGCACTCGTGATTACCTGGTTCCCTCTCCGCGTACAACTTGTTTTCTCCGATTTTCTTTTTTTCCTGATATACAGAATAGGCCGTTATCGGAAAGATACGGTCTATACTAATCTGAGAAAATCATTTCCGGAAAAATCCGAACAGGAGATTCATTCGATCGCCCTGGCCTATTATCACCACTTTTGTGATTACATCGTTGAATCGCTATCCTGGATCAGAATAAGTGAAGAAGAAGCAAAAAAAAGATTCGTCTTCAAGAACAGGGAAGTCATTGATGAACTTTTCAGCCAGGGAAAAAGCATCCTGCTTACTTTCGGCCATTCCGGAAATTGGGAATGGCTGTCGAATCTCCCGTTGTATTTTCCTTCTTACCAGGTCCTCGCTATTTATAAGCCGCTTAGTAACAAATACGTGAACCGCTTTTTTATCCGGATCCGCGAACGGTTTGGCGTACAAACCGTTCCCATGGCCACCAGCCTGCGGAAGATTGTTGAATTTGATAAAAAGAAAATTCCGACTATTACCCTGGTCCTCACCGATCAGCGTCCCATGAAAAATCAGATTGAATACTGGACCACCTTCATGAACTAGGACACCCCCATTTTACTGGGCACGGAAAAAATTTCTAAAAAACTTGATTTTGCCGTAGTCTTCATGGATATGCGGAAAACAAGCCGGTCACATTACGAGGGGACCTTCCTGAAAATCACTGATCGTCCCCGGGAGACGGCCCCGTACGAGATCACCGAAAAACATGTACGAGCGTTGGAGCATCAGATCATGGAACAACCCGAAACCTGGCTGTGGTCGCATAAACGCTGGAAATATACCAGGCAACAGGTAGCCGACTGGCAAGCCATCCATCTGAAGAAACAATAAACAATATTTTTACGATGAGCAGGAAGAGCGGCAAGGTCTCCCCTTTTCCAACTCTTTCTTCCATTTTTCCGGGAGATGATCAACATGTTGATGGCATCTCATGGAACCGGTATAAATCGATGCCACGCAAAAATTGGAAGTGTTACATTCAGTGCAGTCTGATTCTCCTGTTTCCAGTTTCCGGATAAAAGCCGGATCGTTCACCAAGGCTCGTGCAAAAGCGACGAAATCGAAACCCTTACCGAGTGTTTTTTCGATCGCCTCGCGGCTGTTGAGTCCGCCGACATACACCAGGGGAAGTTTCAAGGCATTGCGAAACCTGCAGGCATCCTCCAGAAAATAGGCTTCTTCAAATGGTTCCGGTTTGCATAAGACGCCACCAAACCAACGCATCAACATCCGTGTCACCGGGTTTTTTACGCCTGCTGACATAACCCGGAAGGGCATGGCTCCCCGCATCACGTACATCGGAGCCCGGCTCACGAAACCGCCGCTCAGGATGATCGCATGAACACCTGTCTTCTCCAGGATTTTCGCCACTTCGAGGCACTCTTCGATGTCCATTCCGCCCTTAAATCCGTCGCGCATATTCATTTTCACCAGCACAGCCATATCGTTTCCGGCAGCGGGCATCACCTGATCCATGACCTCCCGCATGAGACGGGTGCGGTTTTCAAAAGATCCGCCGTAGTTGTCTTTCCGGTGGTTGGAATAGGGAGAAAGAAACTGACTGATGAGATATCCGTGGCCGGCATGAACTTCGATGGCATCAAACCCGGATTCACGGGCAAGTCCTACCGCCAGTTTAAAATGATCGATCACCTCCGAAATATCTTTCCGGTGCATGGTCCGGGGGAAGGTAGGTCCGTAAAGGTTGATTCCCCCTGACGGAGCCCAGGGCAATCCTCCGGAGAGGCGGTAGCAAGCCATATTTCCGCAATGGCCGATCTGGATGGATGCGTGTGCTCCTTCGGCATGGACGGCATCCGTTAGTTTACGCAGTCCCGGCACCGCTTCCTTCCGAAGCCAGAGTTGATTGGGAAAAGAAAGGCCGCTTTGCATCACGGAGGCGTATGCGACAGTCGTCATCCCGATACCGCCGGCAGCAACAGCCCGGTGGTAGTCGATGAGTTCATCGGACACCATATGTCCGGGGGCCATGCCTTCGTAAGCGGCGGAACGAATCGACCGGTTGCGGATCTTCAGCGGACCAATGACTCCTTCGGTGAATAATTTTTCTATCATGTGCAATGATCTGGTCTGATCACAGCCGGCACACATCTGTTAATTCATACTCCGTTCCTTCTTAATCTCCTCGTATGCGGCGTTGATTTGTTGGAATTTTTCGGTAGCAGCTTTTCGGATATCTTCTCCCAGGTGACCTACTTTGTCGGGATGATGTTTTTTTGCCAGCTCGCGGTAGGCTTTTTTCACTTCGTCGTTAGATGCGTCTTTGGTGATTTCGAGCACATCGTAAGCCCATGAGTTATTCTTGACGAACATAGCTTTCACCGAAGCAAAATCGGTAGAAGAGACTCCCATGTACCCAGCGATCTGCTCAATCACCGCCACTTCGTCGGGATGATACGTCGCATCCGCGGAAGCTATTCCGAAGAGAAAATGAAGGATCTGTAACCGGGAGGAATAGTCCATATACTGACCCACCTGCCGACTTACATCGGGGACATTGATATCCTGTTTAAGGATTTCCCGTAACATCATCACCATCCGGTTCCCTTCAATCTCACCAAACTGGGAAATAAAGAAACCGCGAACATAATCGAGTTCCGACCGCAGAATTTTCTGATCTGCTTTCATCACCGCGGCTGCCAGTACGAGCAGGCTCATGGAGAAGTCGCCGCGGGGAGTTTCGCGATAGGTATTGTACTGAACGCTGCCGGCTCCATCGAACATGGAACCGAGTGCGATGCCGATGATGGCGCCGATCGGTCCACCGAACGCGAATCCGAGGCCGCCACCTACCCATTTGCCATAACGCCGGCGGGGACGTCCCTGTGGCGCCGAATAAGTATCCGAAGTCCCGGACGATGATTGCCGGTTGCCGGGATCACTCCCGGGACTGTTATCCTGCGAGCCGGATGACTTGCGGAACATGGTAACGACAGCATAAATAAAGATGGCTGCGACGATAACGACGATGACGGTTACCATATCCATCAGAAGATCTTTTCCGGGACGGGCAAGCCATACTCTTCCACCATATGGATACCCATTTCGGCAAGCCGGTTCAGTACCGGGTTATAAATTTCAGGTACTACCGGGATCTGAACACCTTTGAGCTTTATCTGTCCGTTCAGAATCATCTCAGCGCCGATGGCTGCCGGAAGGGCGACAGTCCGGGCGATGGAAGTATCTGTTTTCAGGGAACCGAAGTCGAGCATGTGTGACTTGATCATCTCTTTATGCCCGTCAGAATAAGAAGCAATGAAAATATGCTGCATGGCGATCATGTCGCGGTCGTCGGGACCCAGCATCATTTTTTGGAGCATCAGGTCGGAAGTGACTTCGAAGGTGCTGTCGACCTTCCTGTTCATCTTCGTATCATCAAAGAGACCGAGCCATTCGATGGCATTCAGGGCATAAGAGTCAACGGGGATTCCGATTTTGGCGGCAACAATTTCTTTTACGCGGGAAGCCGGTTGCGGTTGTGGTTTTTCTTCGCCAATCAGGTGCAGCACCATCTGACCGAAGGTCATACCCGTCATGTCAAATGTCTCGGGCAGGGTGAGGCGGAGTTGTTTGAGGACATCCAGTGTCTCGCACCAGCCTGCAAAGCGGAAGGTGGCGCGATAGATCGTCGACACTTCCGGTATCCCGTAAATATCTTTATAGGAGATAGAATCGCGGTTCGGGTAAACATCCATCATCCCTACTCCCGGGAAGTCATACTTCAACGGATTTTTGAAGAGATCTTTCGAGGGGAGGTTCACGACTTTTCCGTCACGGAGGTACATGGCATCATTGTTGCCGGCGAGGACCACCCCTTTCGGACTCCAGGAAAATTTATATCGTAATGGATTATCAGCTGATTCGGGAGCAGGCAAAGCACCGCAGATGGAATAAAACTTAAGGATTGCTCCTCCTTTACCGTGGATGGAATCGATGACCCTCATAGCCGACATATGGTCAATCCCGGGATCGAGTCCCATCTCATTCAGCAGGATGATCCCGGCATCTTTTGCAGCCTGATCCATGGCCCGCATTTCAGGTTTCGCGTAGGAACAAGTGACAAGGTCTTTTTTATGGCTAATGCAATGCCGGGCAACCATCGGATGAAATGCGTACGGGAGAAGACTTACGGTCAGGTCATGGTTTCCGACCATGTTGTCGAGGGAAGATTCATCCGAAGCATCCCAGGTAACGGAAACGCCATTGGGGTGACCATCGATATATTTGGCAGTATGATCAGGGGTATTAGAGGCCACCGTTACTTTAAAATCTCTGTGGAGCAGGTACTGGATGATAGGACGTGCCACCATTCCGGAACCAAGGATCAAAATTTTTTTCATCGTATGATAAGGTTAAAAATAATCAGTTTCAGATCGACAGAAGTCGGGAATTAATCATTCAGGAATTCTTTCATATACTCGTAATCCGGTGTGAATTCACCGCGATGAAGGACGAGAGCCTTTTTAATGGAGCGTGGAAGGTCGAGATCTTCGTAGTTTTCCATGAAGTCGGCATCGGCAATGGGTTTCACATAATTCACGAGCACATCGCCGAATCCGGTGGAAGAATCGCGGGGAAGTTCGGCAGGAAGGATATCCACTGCCATCACCTGCAGGCCTTCGCCTTCGCTTCCCATCTGAATGGATTGGGTGAAAGGATTATATACAAAGATCGGGTCTTCGATCTCCGTTGATTTCATGGTACATTCCAGTGACCCGTTCACGTCGCAGCTGATATCACCGACAACTTTCAGTTTAGGCTGGCCCTGTGAAAAGAGTTTTTTCATGTAATCGCTCGTCAGCAGTTTGGGGAACTTAGCATCCCAGTAAATGCAGTTGATCAGCATGGAAAGATGGGGAACGTATTGTTCGAATTTGCTTCGGAAGAGTTCGGGATGTGTGAAATATTCGTGCAGGTCGAAGGGTTTTCCGTCGATGCGTTCATACATATCTTCTTCATGAAACACCACCTTATAGATGATGTTCTCAGGAATTTTCTTCCGGCTTTTCAGCTTGAGTAATTTTTCGGCCGAGATCTCTTTCACCGGCACCAACCCGCATATCTCCTGAGCTCCCTGAGAGACGTTGCCATAGCCGGCAAAGCCCACCACGAAAGGTTTCAGTTGAGAGGGGATGCCATTTTCGGCGATAAGCTGGCCGATGGCAGAGATATCTTCACGAGCTTCTTTCAGCGAATGATAGGTATGAGCCTGGCGGATCCGGAGAAGATTGGAGGAGTATCCCAGGCTTTTGAGTCGCAGGCCCAGCGCCCAGAGTGAGTTGATCATCCCGGCCATTCCCGCATACCGTCCAAAAAAGATAATCCGTTTTCCCTGTTCATCCACGACCCTTTCATAGTCGATCAGGTTGCATTTCAGTTCCATCATCCGTTTGAGCATGGGCATATTTTTCTTCTGCCCCTTAATAACATGCGAAAAGAAAACATATGTTTTTCCTGCTTCGAAGAAATCGATAGGCATCTCTTTCACACCGAAAATGACGGAACATTTTTTCAGATCATGGGAAATTTTCGCACCGGCCTTGCTATATTCATCATCGGTGAAGATCCTTTTTCCGGAAGTCTGTACAACGATATCAAGTTTTTTCTGTTTAACAAGACGTTCCACGTGTTTCGGGGTGAGGGGGGCACGTTTTTCCATTTCGTATTTATCCTCGTGCCGTATTCCGATATAATTGCTCATAGTTCGTGTAGTTTAGTTGAACTGCAAAGATACGGTATTTTGCTGTTTTATACTAACCATTTACCTGCAGGATTTTACGTTTTTGGATTACCTTTGCGAACATATTCATCAAAACATTCCGACCATGAGAAAAGTTATCTGCTTTTTCCCATTAGCCATCCTCCTGATGATTTCAGGCACAGCCTTTTCGCAGGGAGCATCGCTGACTGTCATGTCCGATAAAGGCGAGAAGTTCACCCTGGAAGTGAACGGTTCGATCGAGAATGCATCACCTGCCGACCGGGTTTCAGCCACGAATCTGACAGGGCCGATGATCAAGGTAAAACTGATTCTGGAAGATGCCAAAGTATCGCCGGTATCCAAATCGATCTTCAACAAGCCCAACGGAGATTTTTACTATGTTCTGCGGAAAAACCCGAAGGGAGTCTATGTCCTTGAAGCCGTCACCAGCAGTTACACCCCTTCCGCAACCTCTGCGGCAGCTGGTTCCGGGAAGGAAGAACAGGAAGAAAAGACGGCTGTCAAAGAAACAAAAGCTGCCGACGCCAGCGCCACCAAGGAGAAAGGGTGTCTGGAGCCAGTGTCGGACGAAGAGTTTGTGCCGCTTTTTGCCTCCGTTTCTGCACGCCCCTTTGAAGGGATCAAGGCAAGTGCGATCAAGAAACTGGTGGTTGACAAATGCCTGACCACGACCCAGGTGAAAGAGCTCCTGTATATTTTGGATATGGAGCCGTCAAGGCTGGATGTGGCGAAGTACGCGTACCTTCATGTGTATGATCCCGCCAATTATGGAGATATCGACGAAGTGTTTCATTCCAAATCCTCAGTAGAATCGCTCCACAACTATATCAACTCAAAGAAATAACATCTGATGAAAAAAGGCAGGCATCTCTTCCGGAGGGTGATACTCTGGTTCATTATCCTTTTTTTCGGTTCTTCTGTTTTCGGGGTATTGTTGTTTAAGTTTGTCAACCCGCCGATCACTCCGCTCATGGTGATCCGCCTGGTGGACCCCGTATCGGAATCCCAGCCTTACCGGCTAAAGAAGAAATGGGTGCCGTTGGAAAAAATCTCCCCGAATCTCCAGTTGGCAGTCGTTGCTTCCGAAGACAACAAATTCACCCAGCACTGGGGTTTTGATTTTGAGGCGATCGAAAAAGCGCAGAAATTCAACGAACGGAAGAAAGGAAAGAAGATCAGGGGTGCCAGCACCATTTCGCAACAGACAGCCAAAAATGTTTTTCTGTGGCCCGATCGCTCGTGGGTCAGGAAAGGGCTGGAGGCCTATTTCACCGCTCTCATTGAACTGACGTGGAGCAAAGAACGCATCATGGAAGTTTATCTGAACGTGATTGAAACGGGGAAAGGAATTTATGGCGCCGAAGCCGCCTCGCAGATTTATTTCGGCAAGCCGGCTGCCAGACTGACCCGACCGGAAGCCGCGTTGTTGGCCGCCATTCTGCCTAATCCGGCGAAATGGAATCCCGCACATCCTACCACCTACCTGATGAACAAACAACAATGGATCCTGTGGAATATGGGAAATATTGGGAGGGTTGATTATAAAATTCGTTGAGGATAAAGCGTTTTCGGCTAAATTAATTTGTATTTTTGTGCTCTTATTAAATTCATAAACCAAATCCTATCCACTATGTCAAATAATGCTAAAGAGAAAAAGTACGTATACTTTTTCGGAGGCAAGAAAGCCGATGGAAAGGCAGACATGAAGAACCTCCTCGGCGGAAAAGGTGCCAACCTGGCTGAGATGGTGAACATCGGTCTTCCTGTTCCCGCAGGATTCACCATTACCACGGAAGTCTGCACTTTTTACTACCAGAACAAAAAAAGCTATCCCAAAGAACTGAAAAAGCAAGTCATCGATGCGCTGAAGAAAACAGAGCTGGAGATGGGAGCAAAATTCGGCGACAAAAAAAATCCGTTACTTGTTTCTGTTCGTTCCGGTGCCCGTGCCTCTATGCCCGGCATGATGGAGACGGTTCTTAACGTAGGTTTGAATGATGTCACCCGCGACGGGTTGATCAAACTGACTAACAATCCCCGTTTTGTTCTCGATTCCCAGCGGCGTCTGATCCAGATGTATTCGGATGTGGTGATGGAAAAAGCTGCAGGCATTGAGCCGAAAGAAGGAATGGGCGTCAGGGTTCAGCTTGAACGCGAGCTTCATAAGATGAAAGAAAAGAAAGGGTACGTCTCCGATACAGAATTGACGGCTGATGACCTGAAAGATCTGATTGTTATTTATAAAAAGAAAGTACAGCAAGTCCTTGGCGTTCCTTTCCCGGAAGACCCGATGGAACAGTTGTGGGGCGCAATCAGCGCCGTATTCCAGAGCTGGAACGGGAAACGCGCTATTGCATACCGTCGTTTCGAAGGTATTCCCGATGAATGGGGAACTGCCGTCAGCGTTCAGTCAATGGTGTTTGGTAACATGGGCGACACTTCAGCCACCGGCGTTGCATTTACCCGCAACCCGGCTACCGGAGCCAACTATTTCTATGGTGAATGGTTACCCAATGCACAGGGCGAAGATGTGGTAGCAGGTATTCGTACCCCGAACCCCATCAACGAAATCGGGAAAGATGAGCATACACGCCATCTCTCTTCCCTCGAAACCGCCATGCCGGTTGTTTACAAGCAACTCGACAAGATCCAGCAAAAGCTCGAAAAGCATTATCACAACATGCTGGATATCGAATTCACCATTCAGGACACCAAACTGTACATGTTACAGTGCCGCGTCGGTAAACGCAATGGCCCTGCAGCTGTCAGGATGGCTCTTGACATGTACAAGGAAAAACTGATCTCGAAAGAAGAAGCCGTCATCCGCGTGGAGCCTCATCAGCTGGATGAGCTGTTGCACCCGATCCTTGATGCAGCTGCCGAAAAGAAGGTAAAACCCATTGCCACCGGTCTGCCTGCAGGTCCCGGAGGTGCTACCGGACAGATCGTCTTCACTTCTGAAGAGGCCGTAGCATGGAAGAAAAAAGGCAAAGAGGTGATCCTGGTCCGCGAAGAAACCAATCCCGAAGATATCGAAGGTATGCGTGCTGCCGTTGCCGTCCTCACCGCCCGTGGCGGGATGACCAGTCATGCGGCACTCGTAGCCCGCGGCTGGGGCAAATGCTGCATCGTTGGTGCCGGCACCCTGAAGATCGAAGCCTCACAGAAGACCATGAAAGCAGGTGCTCTCGTCCTGAAAGAAGGTGATTACATCTCGCTGAACGGTTCGAAAGGTCTGGTTTATGAAGGACAAGTTCCGATGATCAAAGCTGCTGAAGAGAATCCCGATTTCCAGGCCTTCATGAAACTGTGCGACCAGGTTCGGAGGATGAAAATCCGCACCAATGCCGACACACCTGATGATGCAGCCCGTGCCAGAGCATTCGGAGCCGAAGGTATCGGTCTGTTCCGTACCGAACACATGTTCTATGGTAAAAATTCCGAAAAGCCTCTCTTCCTTCTCCGTAAAATGATTGCTTCAAAAACGGAAGCTGAAAGAAGAAAAGCGCTGAATGAACTCTTCCCCTTCGTCAAAGCGAACATGAAGGAGACACTGGAAGCCATGGACGGATTCCCTGTTACCATCCGCACCCTGGATCCCCCCTTGCATGAATTCATCCCGAATAACAAAGATGAACGCGAAAAGATCGCTGCCAGTCTGGGTATCAAGATGGACGAGTTCGACCGTCGCGCCGACAGCCTGCACGAAGTCAACCCGATGATGGGACACCGTGGCGTCCGTTTAGGCATCACCTATCCCGAAATCACCGAGATGCAGGTCAGGGCCATCTTCGAAGCTACCGCAGAACTAATGAAGGAAAAGAAACATCCTTCGCCGGAAATCATGATCCCGGTGACTTGCTCTGTTAATGAGTTGAAACACCAGTATGAGATCATCAGCCAGGTTTATCAGGAAGTCTGTGAGAAATTCAAGATGAAAGAAATTCCTCACATGACCGGAACCATGATCGAAATCCCGAGAGCTGCCCTGACCGCCGACAAGATCGCGGAATCAGCACAGTTCTTCTCATTCGGGACCAACGACCTCACGCAGATGACCTTTGGTTTCTCCCGCGATGACATCGGATCATTCCTGCCCGAGTACCTCGACAAGAAAGTGCTCCCCGAAGATCCGTTCCAGGTAGTCGATATCGAAGGTGTTGGTCAGCTGATGGCCATCGCCGTTGAGAAAGGCCGGAAGACCCGCAAAGACCTGAAGATCGGTATCTGTGGTGAACACGGCGGGGAACCCCGTTCGGTGGAATTCTGCAATTCACTTGGTTTCAGCTACGTGAGCTGCTCGCCGTTCCGCGTGCCTATCGCACGTCTGGCAGCCGCCCAAGCAGTGATCAAACAGAAATCAACGAAGCCTGCACCCAAAAAGACAGCGAAAGCTACTGCAAAGAAAAAATAGTTTTTGCTGATATTCATACAAAAAGCCGTTCCCTTTGGAACGGCTTTTTTATTATATAACATTCACAATCATCTAATTGCAAAATATTTCCCGGGAAATTTACCGGCTAATGGAGGCAGGAGTATGTTCCGGCCACCCGGCTCATTTGCTATCCGCAAACCGTTTGAGCCCGGCAAACTGATCGCCGATCATTTTATCTACTGCCGGAGCATAGGAACTCAGCGATTGGGGGGAATACCCTCCGACTGAATAAAGCACCACCATGTCCGTAGCCTTTTCTGCAGGTTTCAGGACAATCGTCAAAATACCTTCGACAGGGATCATTTGCAAAGGTCCCAGTGCGCCGGACAACCTGAAAATTTTTCCCGGTTCGGCATAAAGTACGGTCATGTGTTTTACACTGCCTCCATTCGCCAGCCGCTCACAGAAGCACCCGTTTGCCTTTGGTTGAATGACAATGTTAGCCGGATTTCCCGAATAGGTATGAAGAGGGCTCCACCATTGACTGATGTCGCGGAAGAAATAAATGTAAACGCTGTCGGGAACAGCATTAATATGGTATTCATGTTTTATGGTGAAACCGTTGAAAGAGCTGTCAGCAATTTCCGCATTCACGTTGTTCATGCAGAAAAATGAGATCAATAACAGGGAGAGGATCGTTATCCGGATTTTCATACTGAATTTTTTTTTGCAAAATTATTCTTTTTCCATGGAAATTCGTCTGTTCACTGCGCTCTTCGTGAAATCCCTGCAGAGGACCTTCAATCGCCATTATCTTTTTTTCTAATGGGGAAAGTAGTAAATTTGTATCATCATATGAACATTCATCTAACACCTACTTTCATGAAAACGTTTTTAACGACATTTTCAATAGCCATTGCATTGATGGCTTTTTCCCCTGTGGTCCAGTCACAGGAGAAAGTCGTCGTTCCTGCGAACTACCAGGTAGATACGCGCGTCGACAACATGGGTTACTGGCGTAAATGTGCCGAGTTAGGCTTGGTTCCGGTTGAGCCCTATCACCGGATCCCGGCGCCGAAATACACGGGGACACTGGTTGTTGCCGATGGCATCCTGGTGGACGACTCCCCGGATGTACCGGTCACCGAAGAGACCTCGACACAAAGTGAAAACAGCATCGTTATCGATCCGAATAATAAGGCGTATATATTGAATTCCAACAACTCCACCCCTGTTCCCGCCGGGAGCATTTACGGGGCCAATTATTTTCATTCCTCCGATGAAGGAGAAACCTGGACAGGTCAGTTAGAGGGGGCCGGCGGAGGCAACTCCGGAGACCCGGCAGCCTGCATCAATCTGACCGGCCGGCACTATATCGGGTTCATTGACAATGGATCCGGGCAGAGTATCTCTTATTCCGACAACCAGGGAGCGAGCTGGACCACCTCAAAAGTCGCCAATTCACCTTCGGGGTTCGGTAATATGCTGGATAAGAACCATTTGTGGGTTGATAAAAGCCCCACCAGTCCTTTTAAAGGATATTTATATGATGCCTGGACTACTTTCGGAGGCAGCAACGACAGCCAGATTGGCATTTCTTATTCCAGTAACAACGGCGTCAACTGGTCATCGGTAACCCATATCAGCCAAGCCGTCAACGCCGGAAGTCACAATCAGGGTGTCAACCTGAAAACCGGTCCCGACGGTGAAGTTTACGCCGCATGGGCCATTTATGACAGTTGGCCTTCAGATGAAAAGGCCATCGGCTTTGCCAAATCGATGGATGGAGGCCTCACATGGGAACCGGCTGTGAGGGTTATCAACAACATCAAAGGGATTCGTACTTCCGAAGTCACTCCGAACCTTCGGGTGAACTCCTTCCCGAGCATGGCTGTCGACATCAGCAACAGTTCACATCGTGGTGATATTTATATCGTATGGCCCAACATCGGCGTGCCCGGTGTGAACAGCGGCAATGGATGCGATGTTTATATGATCAAGTCGTCCGACAAAGGCGCCACCTGGTCCACCCCTGTTCAAGTCAATACCGATGCTACCGGACAGGGAAAAGATCATTTTTTCCCCTGGATCGCCTGTGATCAATCCAACGGGATGCTGGCCATCGTATTCTATGACAACCGCAATGTGAATGACAACATGACGGAGACATGGATGGCTTATTCCGATAACGGTGGAACCACCTGGACAGACATGAAAGTTAGCGACGTCGCTATGACCCCCTCTCCCATTCCCGGCCTTGCCTCCGGATATATGGGTGATTACCTCGGCATCGACATTTACAACGGGAAAGCCTATCCCGGATGGGGTGATAACCGGAGCGGACAGGTGATGACTTATGTTTCCCCGATCGATCTTGTTCTGCCTGCGCCAAAACTGGTACACGACGCACACCAGGTCAATGACACCGCCTATGGGAACGGAGATGGCGTCATGAGTTACGGCGATACCATATTACTTGGCGTCAAAATAAAAAACATCGGTACGCTTGACGCAGATAACGTGGTGGTCACTCTTAAAACCTCATCGCCCTATATTACGATCCTCGACACCACTGAAAATTATGGCGCCATTGCAAAGGGAGCCTCCAAAAACATTTTAGCCGCTTTCAAATATGCCGTTGCTCAAAACGTGCCGAACAACACCGACATTGAATTCTTCTGCGAGGCGCACGACCAGAACGACAGTGTGACCATATCGACCTTTACGGTCAAAGCGATGGCTCCCGCTCCTACCATTATTTCCATGATAGTACAGGATCCTTCCGGGAATAATAACGGGCGGCTCGATCCCGGTGAAACCGCCACCATCCATATTCTGAACAAGAATACCGGTCCTTATACTGCTGAAGATGTGATCAGCACCCTGACATCTAACAACCCGTTTGTCACGGTTCTGGACGGCACTTATTCTATCGGGGACATGATCCCGGGACAGGAAAAGACAGTGGATTTCACAGTCACGGTAGATCCTTCCACGTATTACGGATCTGCTGTCGTTTTACATGATGTAGCGCAAGCCCTGTACCAGAGTGATACCCGCGACTTCCTGCTGCCCATCGGACTGCTGGTGGAAGACTGGGAAACCGGCGACTTTACGAAATTTGCCTGGGAACAAGGTGGTGATGTTAACTGGGTCATCGATCCAACTACCAAATGGGAAGGCAATTATGGCTCGAAATCGGGAGATGTATCCGACAGCCAGAAATCAGAATTGATCATTCATTACAATGTCATGTTCGATGACTCCATTTCGTTCTACCGCAAGGTCTCTACGCAGATATTGAGCGACATGCTGAAATTCTATATCGACGATATCAGAGTTGGGATGTGGTCAGGTATCCAGGATTGGAAACGCTTTGCATACCCGGTGCTTGCAGGGCCGCATACTTTCAAATGGGTGTATGATAAAGACGCTACCGGTTCGATGAATGACGATGCTGTATGGACCGATTTCATTGTCTTCCCGCCGGAATATAAGACCGCGGTGAATGCCGGTTCCAACGCCACCGTTTGCGGCAACACCCCGTACCTGTTACATGCCATGGCCATCAACTATGACTCGATTCAATGGACCACTTCCGGCACCGGAACTTTCAGCGATGTCACCATCCTGAATCCCACTTATTCTCCGAGTGCGGGAGATGTGACCGCCGGGACTGTTACCCTGACACTGACTGCCTGGGCTCAGGGAGGTATTGACTCCACCGATCAGGTAGTCCTGACCATCGTCCCCGGGATGACCGCCTCAGCCGGTGGAAATGCCACCGGGTGTTCGAGCGCTGCTTTCACACCCGCCGCCACCGCTGCAAACTATGAAAGCATCATCTGGACTACCAAAGGAGACGGAACGTTCGACAACCCGGCAATTCTTACCCCCGCTTATACCCCGGGACCCGCTGATATCGCAGCCGGAAACGTCGAATTGAAGCTCACCGCTCATTCTGCTGTCTGCCCGGTCATCTCCGACTCATTACTCCTGACGATCCTTCCCTCACCGACCGTGAATCTTGGTCCTGACACAGCTATCTGTGCCAACCATACTTATACGCTTGATGCCACCACTCCGGATGCCACCGGTTACCTCTGGACTCCTGGCAACCTGACTACTCCCGTTATCATTGTCGATAGCGTGGGAACAGGACTGGGCGTGAAAGAAGTAGTGGTTGTTGTCACGGCGGCCAACGGCTGTCAGGGGACAGATGCCGTCGACATCCTGTTCAAGGATTGCACCGGCATGGGTGAACTACAGGGAGTCACGGTGAACATGTATCCCAACCCTGCGAAAACCAGTGTCACGATTGAGCTTAAATCAGCCACCAACCGGGAGCTGGAGATCACGATCCTGTCAACCCGCGGTGAACAGATCCTCTCCACCCGCGGACAGCAGGTGAACGGACTTCTGAAGAAAGAAATCGATCTTTCGACCCTCGCACAAGGTAATTATCTTGTTCAGATATCTGACGGAACCGGACGCATGATCACCAAACTCATCGTCGCCAGGTAATCGGAAATCATCTTTTCAACAATAAGAGACACAGTCACACGCTAAAACGTGCTGCTGTGTCTCTTTTTTTTAATAAATTTACGACTTCCGAATCTGTCAACAACCAAACGCCCACACTATGAAAAAACCGTTACTCCTCTGTTTTGGCCTCCTGATCATCGTTCTGGCCGGATGTTTTCGTGAAAAAGAAACCGCCCTGATAGATCTGAAAAAAGAATGGAAATTCAAACCCGGTGATGACCCTGCCTGGAGTCAACCCGGCTTTAATGATTCAACCTGGTCTGCCATCATTCCCGGTAAGACCTGGGAACGGCAGGGTTATAAAAAATTGGACGGGTACGCCTGGTACCGCATCAAAGTCACCATCCCCTCTTCCATTCAGAATACCAGTAACATGAAAGACAGTCTTCAGTTCCTCCTGGGGAAAATTGACGACTGTGACCAGGTTTTTCTCAACGGGAAGCTCATCGGGGAGAATGGAGTGACCATCACAGGCTCCGGGAAACCCTGTTCGGATTTCACCTCGGTTCATGGTTTATGGGACACCCCGCGCAGGTATGTCCTTTCGATCACGGATCCCCGCATCCTCTGGGACAAAGAGAACGTCATTGCTGTTCGCGTATTTGATTTTGACGGACCCGGTGGCATGTTTTCAGAACCTTTCTGTATCAGCATGACCGGATTAAAAGATTATCTCACCTTCGACTTTACCAGCACCGGTTATGAATTTTCCGGAGACACCATGATCGGAAAAAAATTCAACATGGTCAACCACTCCCTGAAGGATGATTTCTCCGGTGTACTGGATATCAAGGTTATTTCGTGCGATAACGGAAACATTCTGTTCCGTTCCGATACATTGGCGGCGATTCCGAAGGGTGACACGGTGGAGTTTGGTTTTCTTGCCCGTCTCCGGGTTGATCGGCCGGCGTTCGCCATGATCACGTTCACCGAGGGTTCATCGGGTGCAGCGGTTACCGGGAAGCTGGAGCTGCCTTATATCCTCACACCTGCATCGCCTAAACAGCCCCGCATCAACGGAGCGAGGGTCTTTGGAGTCAGACCCGGATCCCCATTCCTTTTTAAAGTACCAGCCACCGGTGAAGCGCCTTTAAAATATTTCGCCACGGGACTTCCTGAGACGCTGACCATCGACGAAGCAACCGGGATCATCTCCGGTTATATTCCTAAAAAGGGAACATGGAATGTAACTTTATGCGTTGAAAACAGTCTCGGGCATCAGGAGCGTGATCTCCGGATCGAATGCGGCGACCTCATCTCACTCACTCCTCCGTTGGGCTGGAACAGCTGGAATTGTTGGGGGCTCAGCGTATCGGATGAACTGGTACGGCAATCGGCCGATTACATGAAATCGAGTGGCTTGATCGATCACGGCTGGACTTATATTAACATTGACGACGGATGGGAAGACACCCATGTCGACAGCGTAATACGTCCCAACAGCAAATTCCCGGATATGAATGCCATGACCGATTATGTTCATTCGCTCGGGTTAAAAGTCGGTATTTACTCATCGCCGGGACCGAAGACCTGTGGAGGGTATGAAGGCAGTTACCGTTATGAATTCCGGGATGCCTGGAGTTACGCCCGTTGGGGAATTGATTATCTGAAATACGATTGGTGCTCCTATTACCAGATCGCTCCGGAGCCGGATACCAACCAGATGAAATACCCCTATCAACTCATGAAAAGAGCCATCCGGTCTGTTCCCCGTGACATCCATTTCAGTCTTTGCCAGTACGGCATGGGTGAAGTATGGAAATGGGGTGCCACCGTGGATGGCAACTCCTGGCGCACCACCGGCGACATTACGGATACCTGGGAAAGCATGTCGGGTATTGGTTTCAATCAAGGCAAGTGTTCACCATATGCCGGTCCGGGACGTTGGAATGACCCCGATATGCTGGTGGTCGGTTGGGTTGGTTGGGGACCATCGCTCCATTACACGAACCTCACACCCAACGAACAATACACCCACATCACCCTATGGTCGATGCTGGCCTCTCCCCTGTTGATCGGCTGTGACCTGAGCCGTCTCGACCCCTTCACCCTGAATCTGCTCACCAACGATGAGGTGCTTGCTGTGAATCAGGATCCGGCAGGACGCCAGGCCGTTCAGGTACAGGCTAACGAAAGCTGGCAGATCTGGAAGAAAGAGATGGAAGACAGCACCGTGGTCGTCGGGCTCTTCAACCTGACAGAAGACCCCATTTATGTCCCCGTCAATCTGAAGAACATACCATTAGAAGGAAAATGGCATCTCCGCGACGTATGGTCGCAGAAATGCCTTGGTAAAGTTGAAAATCATATTGAAGTGAAGGTGCTCCCTCACGGAGCCAGGATGTTGCGTTTTAAGCGCTAACCTGTTCCACTGCCCACTGCAGGGCCTTTTTTACCATTTCCACCGGTGGTTTTTCGATGAACCCGTTCTCCGTCAGGAAGCGGGTCATCGACCGGGCGTGTTCAATATCGCGGCTGGCCATTTCGAAAGCTTCTTCGCGGGTTATCTGTACCCTTGCGACACCGTCTTTAATGGCCTGCATCGCCACATCAGCTGATTCGTGCGGGAATACCGAAGCTTCATCCATGGTAGGGACAATATCATCGGGACTAATCCCTCTTCTTTCGGCGTAGTCTGACAATGAATGGGCAGCACAAATGGCCATATTATCGGTGATCTTACGGGCTCTAACCATCAGCGCTCCTTTCAAAATCCCGGGGAAGCCGATGGAGTTATTCACCTGGTTGGGGAAATCGCCACGTCCGGTAGCGACAATGTAAGCGCCTTCTTCTTTGGCAGCATATGGATAGATTTCCGGCACCGGGTTGGCGCAGCAGAACACAATGGATTTCTCGGCCATGCTTCTCACCCACGGGCGTTTGATCACATCGGGTCCGGGAGTGGAGAGGGAGATCAGGACATCAGCTCCCTTCATGGCTTCATCCATGGTAAGGATCTTGGAGGTGTTGGTAGACTGACAGAGTTCCCATTTCCGGTAATAACGCGGATCTTTTTTAATGTCTTCCCTGTCGCAATGCAGAGACCCCTTGGTATCGAAGACCACCATTTTTTTCGGGTCAACGCCGTCGGCAATGAGCAACCGGGCAATGGTAGTATTGGAAGCGCCGGCTCCATGGAGGACAAACCGGGCATTCTGTAATTTCTTACCGGCCAGTTTCATGGCGTTGAGTACTCCGGCCAGGGTGACGGAAGCTGTTCCCTGAGCATCGTCGTGCCATACCGGGATATCACATTCTTCACGCAGAACATCCAATACGCGGAAACAGTTGGGCTGGGAAATATCTTCAAGGTTCACCGCGCCGAAACTGTGTTGAACCATCTTAACAAACTGAATGATCCGTTCGGGATCGTGGTTGCCGTTCTCGTCACGACTGTCAACGCATAAAGGCACTGCATCAATACCACCCAGGAACTTCATCAGGAAGGCCTTCCCTTCCATCACTCCCATTCCTCCCGGAGGGGTGCAGTCGCCATCACCCAGAACACGGGTGGAATCACTGACCACCGCTACGGTATTGCCGCGTCCGGTCAGGCTGAAAGAGCTGTCGTTGTTATCCCTTATCGTGGTGGAAACTTTCGAAACGCCAGGCGTATACCAAACATTAAACCAATTAAACCCCATAACAGGAGCACGAGGTACTGTTTGGATCTTCCCATGATAAAAAGCATGTGCATCTATCGACAATTTTTTTAAGAACAAGGTCTTGGCTTTAGCTATCTGATCTTGTGTGAAATGATCCGGGAACGCCTCATCCAGATTGCTTAAATCAACTTTAATTTCTTTCATAATCAGGTTTTTTTCAAAATTATTCATTTTAAAGAAATAATTGTACCTTTGCTCCAGTTTTAATCTAATTTCTAAATTTTATGTCAACAGGTAAAGTGAAATTTTTCAATGAAAGAAAAGGTTTCGGTTTCATTGTAGATGACGAAAGTCAGCAGGACATCTTCGTGCATGTCAGCGGTTTAGTAGACAAAATTCGTGAAAACGATCAAGTCTCATTTGACATCACTGAAGATAAAAGAGGTAAGAAAGCCATTAATGTAAAGAAAGACTAACCTTATCCTTTTTTTCTTTGGAAACAGAAAAAGGCAGCTCAGGAGCTGCCTTTTTTTGTGGGATAAACTCAGCAATTATTTGTTCAGCATCACCGGCATGACCAGCATGAGGATGTCTTCGTCCTTGTTTTCGCTGTTCACCGGCAGCAGGATTCCCGCGCGGTTGGGAGCAGACATTTCCACCATTACTTCATCCGTTTCGATATTGTTCAGCATCTCGGCCATAAACTTGGAGTTGAAGCCAATCTCAATATCTTCGCCTTCGTAATTACAGGTCAGTCTTTCCTTTGCTTCGTTGCTAAAGTCGGTATCTTCAGCCGAAAGAACCAGTTCTTTGCCCGAGATCTTGAAACGGATCTGATGTGTCGACTGGTTAGCGAAGATGGAAACACGGCGAATCGAAGTCAGAAGAGCTATCCTGTCAACAACCAATTTATTGGGGTTATTGGTTGGGATGACGGCATCGTAGTTGGGATATTTCCCTTCGATGAGGCGGCAGATCAGACTGATATTGCTGAATGAGAAAAAGGCATTGGTACGGTTATATTCCAGTTTAACCGGAGTTTCCTGTGATGCAAGCAAATTCTTCAGGAGGTTCAACGGTTTTTTGGGCAGGATGAAACTGGCTGATTCGGTAGCTGTTGAATCGGTGCGTTTGTAGCGTACAAGTTTGTGAGCATCCGTAGCCACGAAGGTGGTGTCTTCCTGTGAGATCTCACAAAATACGCCGGAGAGCACCATTCTCAACTCGTCGTTACCGGTAGCAAAAATCGTTTTATTAATCGCGTTGGCCAGGGTCATGGAAGCCATTTCCACCGAAGTCGTCTCTTCCAGAGAAGGAGTACGCGGGTATTCGTCGGCTTTATGGCAAGCTAATTTATATTTTCCTTCGCCGGCGGAGATCTCCACGATCAGGGTCGACTCATTAATGGAAAACGACAAGGGAATCTCCGGGAAAGTCTTCAGGGTATCTACCAGGATCTTAGCCGGGATCGCCACGCTGCCATCCTCCTCTGCCTTGTCGGGATTCACGGTGACACTCATGGTCGTTTCCAGATCGGACGAGGTAATGGTCAGGGCATCTTCCTTAAGTTCGAACAGGAAATCATCCAGTATCGGCAGGGTATTATTGGAGTTGATCACCCCCAGGATCGCCTGCAGGTTCTTCAGTAATAATGAACTCGAGATGATAAATTTCATAGAAAAAATGTTTGGTTAAATCTCATCAAATATACAACAGAATTTCAAATTCATTCTACTTTTATCCCCCTTCTGATTTTGAAAAGTTATTCACTTCCCGAAAGGGGTGAAGCGTTGAAAACCGACTTACGACTCAGGTTCCTACGCCTTTTTTCGTTTGAAATCAAACTTATTTTCCTTCCCTTTCAGCAACCGGACAATATTTTTGCGATGTGTCACGGGGATAAAGATGGCTACCAGGATACTCAGGATCACCAGCCCGGGATTATGTTGTCCGGTAATAAAGATGACAGCAAACGGGAAAACCAGTGAACCCAGGATGGAAGAGAGGGAAACATAATGGCTGATCAGCAGGGTGATGATGAAAACGCCCAAAACGATCAGTAGCGACAACGGATAGAGGGCAATCGCCACGCCGGCGAGCGTGCTGACTCCCTTTCCACCCCGGAATCCCGCATAGACCGGGAAAATATGTCCCAGAACTGCCGCTAGCGCCAGGCCAATCCGGATGTACGTGATCATGTCAGGGGTGAAAGCTTCGTGTGGAAAAAAACAAACGACCTGCACCGCCAGCCACCCTTTAAAAATATCGAACAGCAACACAGGGATGCCCGCCTTGTACCCCAGCACGCGGATGGTGTTGGTAGCGCCTGCATTACCGCTACCCTGTGTGCGAATATCGGTATGATAAAAAATTTTCCCGATCCATACGGCTGTAGGTACGGCCCCGATCAGGTAGGCAAGGAGAATTTCTAAAGGAATAAACCACATGACATTGTTGATTTAAAACCACGCTGCTAATCACGCAAAAAATCTCTTTTCTTTCTTTCCGTAGAAATCGTATACCTGAATCCTTTGGCCAGCTTATCGACCCGTTTCTGTTCCTTACCGTCCTGCTGAGCCTGGATGATCAGGTTGTTGTAATCCACATTGGAGGAAATGGTCTGAAAGATATTGTTCCGGTAATTGAAGAAAAAATAATCATTTTCGGAGAGTTTCAGGTAGATGGTGAATTCATCGCCATTCCTCTTTTTCACGAATTCTATCTTCCCTTCCACGTAAAGAGGAATAAGTTGATCGCCGGCTGATCCAATGCCGATAGGTCCGAATGAGACCCAGGCTTTCCTGACCGTGTCCCAGCTCATCTGCACATCGGACAGGAAGAGTGTGCGTTTCAACTCATCGGGAAATTTTCGGAATCGCCCGAACTGTTCGATCTCCATTTTCAGGTTATTCAGGTCTTGTTTTTTGGCAAGATCATTCATGGCCACGGAATATGGCGTCGAGAGCAGGGTGACTCCGCTCAGGTTGACCGCTTTCAGTTGCTGGCGGAATTTCTCCAATGCCTCGTCGTTGAACGGAAAATCGAGGGCGATGGCGACACGCATGGAGGTAGAATCGGGAATAAGGTAATGATTGATGGTTCCCCAGGTCTCCATCTTCATATTCCCGGAATTCATACCCGTATAGACCGGTCCGGAGCCGGAGAGCAGGCAACTGTAAGTATTCAGTGAAAGAGAATGGTTCCCGGCCGGAAGACCGTTGGCCGTGTCACGTGGAGCAATACGAAACTCCGATGCTCCCTCTTTAAAGTCCATTGCGCCGGAAGCGCTGATCATGACGGAGTCGCTGAAGCTGTTCCGGTTGCCGAAGAAGAGCGGATAAATCTTTCCCTGTGTATTCGACATCATCAATCCGGCTGTCAGGCTTTCGCGCATGGTGTTTTTGGGCTTGGGATCCACCGGAACCAACACATGCGAAGGATCCACGGGAGCGGTAAACCTGACATATTGCGGCTGCAGAGGCTGACAGTCGGTCAGCGGGCGGAAGCCGCCATCGAACGTCAGCAATTTCTCCGGAGCATTCAGCAAAATATCTCCTTCAAAAGCGATCTGCGGGCATAACCGGAACTGCATCGAATCGCTGACACTTCCTTTGGCAAAGGTGACTCCGGCCGTATCGGTGGTGATCCTGGAGAAAAAGATCTGCTGCCGTTGTCCCGCCAGATCAATATAATCATAGTAACCCCGGGCGTCATATTTATTTCGCGAAGAAACAGAGGCATCTACCTTATAAAACTGGTGATATCTGGTAGTAGTATTGGCGATGAGCACGGCGTCATGCAGTTGTTCCATCTTTGCTTCCTTCAGTATCCGTACTTTCCCGGAGTCGGGGAAGATGGCGGCATCTGCCACTTTAATAACCCGCACTTCTTCAGCATTGATCACGTTTGCTTTCAGATTATACCTCGCCCGGAGGGCAAAAAACCGCAATGAATCCTGTTTCGGGTTCACGGAAATAAACTCCGACCCGGTATAAGCCATATCGATCATGTCGGACAAACTTTTTCCTTCATTGGTTCCCTGCTGGTTGCTCTCGTTCATCAGCATGATCTCCTCATTATCGATCATCCAGTCGAAACGGTCCATGGAACAGATGTATTGATTAGCGGGGAACTCGATCTTCGAGATACCAAGGTTGGATTTGAATTCACCCCGACGGAGGTCGAAGTCAAAATGAGTGCGGTAATTTCGAGTCGAGATGGACAAGGTCGACAAGTCGACGGCTTTTATCCGGAAGTTCGCGATGAGGGCATCGAAGCTGTGTTGTTTAAAGTTAAATCCTCTGGAATCCATTTCCGCATCGCGTATCTTGATGGTCCCGTCGCCTTTCATCCCGTCCGGGGTGAGCGTCACCAGACCCGAGAAAGTTGACTGATCCCTGAACATCTTCATGTTGTGGCGTGTGGTAGCGATACTCAGCGAATCACGGAAAGGCGCCCAGAATTCCAGCACGGAATCAGCCTGAACGGCCGGGAATTCCACCGGAGCCACCTGCTCGGCGTTAGCAAAGCTCCGGGCGACGGCTTTCATGGAATCGGGGAAGAAAAGAAACTGATCCGATGCCGAGAGGGAGGTCAGGTAACGAAGTTGTCCGTCACCCTTCAACCCTTCGTTGCTGAGATCAATCTCGGAGATAAAGGTTCCCTTACCCGCGTAAACCGGTAATCCACCGGAAGAAGTCGTTTTTTCGAAGCCAAGCGAATAATCGGGACGTATCTTCAGCGGCTCCCGGATCTCCGGGAATATCCCGGCAGAGGTGAGCACTCCGTCGAAACGCAGACTGTCGGGATACATCTTATCAAGACTCCGTAAGGTGAATGGCAGCACTTCAAAATAAAAGCGTTCTTTCTGATATACTCCGCCATAGACTTCGGGCTTATCCCAATTCACCCGGGCGGTATCTTTATTGATAAAAACAGGATATTCTTCCAACTCATGACGGCCGGATTTGTTATCTGGTGCATCGATGAGCATCTCGCCATAGAGATCATTGAGTTGTGATTTGACTTTCACAAGCGGATAATCACCTGTTTTGGGGTCTTTCTTATTTCCGCGCGTATAAAATTCCATGGCATCGATCGCCGGCATGCCCAGTTTGAAATTCCCATAGTCGAACGAACATCCCGTGGTATAAAAGTCAAAAAGACCGGCTTCCACCTTACCGGAAAACGAAAAGTTCCGATCCTTCTGCATAACGATTTCCCCGCCACGAGGATAGATATAAACCTGCTGGGAATCGCTCAGCAACACACTCTCCACCCCCAGTATCTTCAGGTTGAAGTTCTCGAGATCCAGCACCGCATTGCTCTTTCCCGTGACAGATGAGTTAAAACAGAGGATGTCGTAATCAGCTTTGTTATTTCTTGAATCGACATAATGTGTCAGTTTATCTTTTGCCACGCCCTGTTTATCTTCAGAATCATAGATCAGGAAGCCACGGGCGCTGAGCAACAGCATCAGGCCTTCCACCTGGTCAGCCGGCATCCGCATGTATTTGGTTATCTCATCGAGGGTAAACTCATTGCTTTTTTTCTTCGTAAGGAAATTTTTAATGACATTCAGCGGGTTGAATTCATCAATGCCCCTCAGCCTCTCGTAACGGTCGAAAGAATAGTAGTTATCGGATTCGAAAACGGCTTTCCCCTCTGTCTCCGGGCCCGGCATGGCGCCGAAGGAGAGGACGTTCTGATTGGTCTTCCACGATAATGCCTCGCAATAGATCTCGATGTCGTGGTAGGAATCGAACCAGGGACTGATGACCGAGATCCGGTCGTCCTTATTCATATCCAACTCCTTCAACGCATCGATATACTTAAGCTGAAGTCCGGAATGATAAATAGAATCTTCCTCATGTCGAATAGTGACAGAAGCCGTCTGGGCATTGATGCGGTCGGGTCGTATGACAAATATTTTCGATCGGGCAGTCACGAATTCGCGACCATCTTTTTTAAAGACAACTTCGGCATCGCGGTCTTTGTCGCCAAACCCGATCACACGGGTGCCTTCCATGGAAAAGCCACCGTAATAATCAACATTCTGGAAGATCCCCGGGATACCGAGATAGCTTTCATAGGAGGAGAAACGCGGGTACGAAGCCCGGTCTTCCGTCATATCGGCCTGAACATTGTCCGATAGTTTTCCAATCAGGGACGAAGAAAAGAATTTGGTGTTAAAGAGCGCAGCCGAATCGGCGGAATACTTCGAGAATTTCATCTGGATCTCGTAATTGCCCAGTTGCGCATAAACCTGTTGAGGATCCAACCCTGCACGGCGCCAGTCAACCCGGCCGCCTTTCCCGATCCACCGCGTCGTTAGTGGATAGTAGGTGCCTTGTGTATTATAAATGGTCAGGCTATCGCGGTTGGAGAAACAGATCAGGTCGGCCGTCTGAAACGTGATAACAGGTACGGTATCATACGAAAAAGAATATCCGGAGGTGGTTGTCTTCCAGGAAGTGGACGAAGATTGGTAGATCAGGTGGTCTTTAAAAAGCCGGCCGGTCTGTTCGATGAAGAATACGACATTTCGGGTATTCTTGGCTTCCACCAGTTTCCGGATGATATCCGACCAGGAATAGAACAGGTTATCAGGCTGACCTGTCGAGATAAAAGCATCCAGCCCTTTCAGGTAATTATATCCATCGGGGAAAGGGCGGATTTTTTTCTTCAGCATCTGCGAAGCGATGTCATAAATGATCTTTTTTTTCCCCACATCAAACTTTTCAGAATTCCAGTTCTGTACAAAGACTGTCATTTCCTGGTCCACGATCTTGCGGTCGGCATCGCTGAGGGTAGAAAAAAGCTGATTCAACTCCCCGATAAATTTCGTTGAATCGCCGGAAAACCTGGTCAGCTGCTGTGCTTTAGCGCCAAGAACAGGCATCAGCAAAAACACAATCAAAAAATATCTTAGAAGAGAATGCCGGATCATTTGACAAATTTTACAGCCATCCATTTGTTACGGGTGCGCGATGCACTGAAGGCGAAACCCACCTCTTCGGCTTTGTTCCTGATCATTTCCAGGTCTTCTTCATAAAAACCGCTTACATACAACGCGGCTCCTGCCCT
>DAONET010000022.1:30742-39436 GCA_035403225.1 Bacteroidales bacterium
TCGTACTGAACACCGGCGACGGCCGGATGAAACGGCGCCCTGATCATGCATTTCCCCGCGATGAGAACAGGTTGGTAATTCCGCTCCCACTCTGCATTCCAATCTTTATCTTCAAGTTTGCAAACCGTAAATCTCACCTGCTGATCCGGAAAGAGAGACGATAATAACTCTTTCAGCCTCTCTTCATTATATGCTGAAGCAGGGATGTAGGCCCTGAAATGATTATCCTCTTCCGAAAAACTGTCGTAATCAATCCCGAGCAGGGCGGCTACCAGTGATTCCGATGCAGACGCTTCGAATCCTTCTATCTGAACCTCAACATATTCCATTCTATAAAGATTATGGTTAATACATGATTTGATGAAAACAAAAATAGGGAATTTCAGGAAAGAAAAGGGAACGGGATTACTCCTTCCCTGAGTCAGTACCTGCAGATGAACAAATTACTACCTTTGCTTCTTCGTGATTGCAGGGAAACTAACCGGAGGAGCATCGACATATCAATTTATCTTACAATGGAATACACTGAAAGCTATATAAAATTAAAAGAAGTTTGGGCATTACGGAGACCGAAAATCAAGTTTGATGGAACCATCATTCAAAAATTCACTTTCCATTCCGGATCAACCAGTATTTTACCGGGAGCCGGTGAACATTGGTGCGACCAACATCAGGTCATGCTCAGCGATGATTTCTCGTTTTCCAACGATATCGGCATCAGTGAAGAAGTGATCCATGTAAAAGACGCGCTGGTTCAGGAAAACAAAGACTTTGATTATTATGTCATCAAGCCCGACGATGGAAAGCCGTCAAAAAAAGTCATTTTCCTCATTCATGGTTTTAATGAAAAAAACTGGGAGAAATATCTTCCCTGGGGAAAAGCCATTTGTGACCGAACCCGGAGTGCGGTTGTTTTTTATCCCATTGCCTTTCATATGCAGCGGGCGCCTCTTCAGTGGAGTGAAAAACGAAAAATGTATGAACTGAGCGAAGTACGGAAACAGAAATTTCCCAATATCGTTCACTCCACCCTTTCGAACGTGGCGATCAGCATGCGGTTGCATTATATGCCGCAACGCTTTATCTGGTCGGGGCTTCAAAGCTACTACGATGTCATCCGGTGTATCGGGGATTTCAGAAAAGGGAACATTGAAGCAATCGATCCGGGTTGCGCTATCAATATCTTCGCCTATTCCATCGGCGGACTGTTAGCCGAGATTCTGAAACTGACCAATTACGAGGGTATCTTTTCCCATTCGAAGATCGGTCTCTTTTGCAGTGGAGCTGTTTTCAACCGATTGTCGCCTGTTTCAAAATTTATTCTTGACTCTGAAGCCAATGTAGCTCTTTACTCATTCCTGGTAGAACATTTTGACAGTTTCCTGAAGAAAGACCCGTTTTTACATCATTTTATCGATGAAGATCACTTGGAGGGAAAAGTGTTTCATTCGATGCTCGATTACCAGAAGATGAGAAATTTCAGGGAAGATTTATTGAGGAAGTCCGAGAAAGACATTTATGCCATTTCTCTGGCACAAGATCTGGTGATTCCTTCTTTCGAGATCATCAACACTCTTCAGGGAGCTTATAAAGATATTCACATTGCCGTCGATGAGATGGACTTCGATTACCCCTACACACACGAAAACCCCTTCCCCGTATATCCTTCACATCCACAGGAGACAGATGCGACATTCAATACTGTTTTTGATAAAGTCGGAGATTTTTTTAACCAAGAATAGATTGAAGTTTCCAGAAAGATAAAAGTTTTTCATAACTTGCCCTTTCAAATCCGGTATTCACCCGGTTTAAAATACGGTGTACCGAAGAAAGCAACAATTATTATTAACTTTTAACCTGAAATCATTGTATGAAAACACGAATGACATTACTCGTTATGGCACTGGGTTTGCTCTGTTTTACCTCCTGTTCAAAGGATGATTCCGACGCGAAACCGGAAGTCATCAGATTAAAAACGGCTACTTCCACGATTCAGAATGAAACCAGTTCCATGATCTTTACCTATGATAAAGATAATCGAATGGCCAAATGCCTGTACGGTGATGCTTCGTATGATACTATTCTGTATTATGCAGACAGCGTTATCGTTAGTTCTTACATTGACCCATCCACCTTGTACAGTAAAACTGTTTATCAACTAAACTCAAAAGGGCTTGCTGTTACCGGAGAATGCACTTACTATGTGAAAAGTTCCGCTAAGGTTTCGGTATTCAGCCCGTTTCATTTTCCCAACGCTTCCGCCATTTATACATACGAATACGATGCCAACGGGTATCTGGTGGAAATGACAGAAATCATAGAGGGAATGACCAACACATACAGTTATGTTATCGAGAATGGAAATACCGTATCTCGTACAATGTACATCGGATCAATCCCCATTCAGGTGAATCTTACCTTTGATACCGAAAAAAACAATACAATCGGGGATCAAAATATGGGTATCGATTTCAGAGGAAAGCAAGACAACAACCTGATGACCAATATCACGGTTCCTTCCTTATCATCATACTCATTTAATTTAGTATATGAATATGACGCCAAGAACCGTGTTACTAAGCAGAGTATTCCGGATGATCTTTCCTATAGACTTTATACTTACGTTGAATAAAAATGTGTCCCCCGCTCAGATGTCCGTTATCATTCAACGACTGATCTGACGTTCGGCATGGTAGCTACTTCTGATCAGGGGGCCGCTTTCCAACATGGTATGCAAACCTTATCGATTGAGGCTGCTTTTATGACCCGACAATCATCGCCATCGGGGAGTTAGCTTTTCAGCCAGACATGTTTTCTTAAGAGGTCAAAATGCTTATCTGTCATTTAACTACAGAAAAGCATGGTTTTTCCTAACCTCTGGCAGCGGCTGCCGTTTTGATGATGCTCAGGAATTCTTCGGATTTAAGGGATGCCCCTCCGATGAGTCCGCCGTCGACATCAGGTTGTGCGAAGAGCACCCCGGCGTTTTTAGCATTGCAGCTTCCGCCGTAAAGGATGTTTATCTCGTTAGCGAGTTCATCGCCGTATTTTTCACGCACCCACGAGCGAATGGCAGCATGCATCTCCTGCGCCTGTTCCGGGGTCGCATTTACGCCGGTACCAATGGCCCATACGGGTTCGTACGCGATGATCACCTGCTGAAGTTCTTTCGGTGAAAGGTGGAAAAGCGACTCTTCCAACTGGGTTTTCACCACCTCGAAATGCTTTCCCGCTTCCCTTTCCGGCAATACTTCTCCGCAGCAGAAAATGGGACAAAGCTCATTCCGCAAAGCCGTATCCACCTTGCTCTTCAGGAATGCGTTGCTTTCACCGAAATATTTCCGGCGTTCGCTGTGGCCGATAATGGTGATATCGATCTTCAATGATTTCAGCATGGGAGCCGACACCTCACCGGTATAAGCCCCCGCTTCACAGTCATGAATATTTTGCGCTCCTACCATGAACCGGCTGTCTTCTGCAATATCGCCAGCCAGTTCAAGGTAAGGAAAGGGGACGCAAAGGATCACTTCAACGCCGGTGGATTCTATCTCATCCAGCCCCTCTGCAATATCATTCAGGAGATCTTCCGCTTCCTGGAAAGTCTTGTTCATTTTCCAGTTACCGGCCACAATTTTATTTCTCATGTTCAAATGTTTTTGCGTCCTTTTCAGCGCTTATAATTTCATTTTCCGTGGTTTGATCATATTCTCGGGAGCCAGGATCTTATCAATTTCTTCCTTGGTCAGGAGACCCTTTTCCAGCACGAGATCGTACACGCTCTTATCGCTGAATAGCGCTTCTTTAGCCAACTGCGATGAGGTTTCGTATCCCAGGAACGGGTTGAGTGCTGTAACCAATCCGATGCTGTGATGTACCAGTTTGCGGCAATGATCTTCGTTAGCCGTAACATTGTCGATGCAGCGGTATTTCAGGGTTGTCATCCCGTTTTTCAGCATTTCGATCGATTCGAAGATACTCTCCACGATAACCGGTTCAAATACATTCAGTTCGAGTTGTCCTCCTTCGGCAGCCATGGTCACAGTGAGGTCGTTCCCGATGACCTTGAAGGCGATCTGATTCACCACTTCAGGTATAACGGGGTTCACTTTCCCCGGCATGATGGATGATCCGGGCTGCATGGGGGGCAGGTTGATCTCATGGATCCCTGTACGCGGACCGGAAGAGAGTAGTCGCAGGTCGTTGCAGATCTTCGACAGTTTCACAGCCAGCCGTTTGACAGCTGAGGAGTACATCACATAGGATCCGGTATCCTGGGTAGCTTCCACGAGGTTTGAGGCCAGTACCACATTAAGACCGGTAATCTTTTTCAGGTGTTCGGTGACTAATTCGGCATAACCCGGTTCAGAATTGATACCGGTTCCGATAGCTGTAGCACCCATGTTAATTTCCAGGAAAAGACGTGCATTCTGGGTCAATCGTTCTACTTCTTCGCCCAATGTAACCGCATATGCTTCAAATTCCTGTCCAAGTGTCATAGGAACGGCATCCTGCAGCTGTGTCCTTCCCATCTTGATGACATTGGAGAATTCTTTTGCTTTGGCCCTGAATGCATCAATCAGAGTCTGGAGAACCACCAGAAGTTTCTTGTTGGAATTAATCAACGCGATTTTAACAGCGGTAGGGTAAGCGTCGTTCGTAGATTGTGACAGGTTCACGTGGTTATTCGGATGGCAATACTGGTATTCGCCTTTCTGGTGTCCCATGATTTCAAGAGCCCGGTTGGCGATGACCTCGTTGGCATTCATATTGGTGGATGTACCGGCTCCACCCTGGATCATATCGACCACAAAGTGGTTATGGTTTTTCCCGTTGACGAGTTCCTGGCAAGCCGCCACGATGCCGTCTCTCACCTCTTTATCCAACAGTCCCAATTCAAAGTTTGCTTCTGCGGCAGCCTGTTTCACCATCGCCAACGCTTCGATCAGGGTAGGATAAAAGCTGAGGTTCACTCCGGAAATATTAAAGTTTTCAATAGCCCGGAGTGTCTGAATACCATAATAGTATTCTGCAGGAACTTCGCGTTCGCCTAACAGATCGTGCTCGCGACGCGTCTTCCCTGATTCATACTGAGCAGAAGGATTGATCATCCGGGAATTCACGTTACGCATACGACGTGACATCACGCGGGTAATATTCGAGAAAACCTTCAGGGTTGTGTTGGTATTCGAAGTAAAAAATGCTTTGCCAACCGATAAAACCGTGGTTGGTTTCAGGGCACGTGCTGTCGTAGAATGAGGGGAGTCGTGAGCCCAGGAACCTTCGCCTAAGAAATCACCTTTGCCAAAGAGTGACAACCTTACCTCAATTCCGTATGGATTGCTCTTGAAAAGTTCTATTTCTCCGTCTTTAATGATAAAAATATCTTCTCTCGGACCATTTTCCCGGAAAAGAAAATCGCCGGTCTTACATTGTTTTTCTTTAACGTTTTTCGCCAATTCATTGAACTCCTCGTCAGTAAGATTCCGAAAAAGCTCAATCCCCTTTAAAAAAGAGAGAATTTCATTAATTTCCATTGCTGTAATGCTTTGAATCGTTTAATATATCGAATTATAGCTGCAAAGGTAAGGCTTTTTTCGGTCTTTTGGCGAAAGTCATGCAACTCTGACCCGGGGATCAAGGAGACCGTAAAGGATATCGACAAGGATATTTATAATAATGAGAATCACCGAGATAAAGAGCACAGCGCCCATCACTACCGGGAAGTCGTATTTGTCGAGGGCATTGACGATCACCACCCCGATACCTTTCCAGTCAAAGACGAACTCCACAAAAACCGCTCCGGCAAGCAGGGAGGCCATCCATCCTGAAACAGCTGTCACAACAGGGTTCAGGGCGTTTTTCAAGGCATGTTTGAACAGAATCACGTAATAATTCAGCCCTTTAGCACGAGCTGTCCGGATATAGTCCTGCGACATCACCTCCAGCATCGAATTCCGGGTCAGTTCCACCACAATAGCCAGCGGGCGGATACCCAACGTAAAAGCAGGAAGAATGAGGTTCTTCAGGCTGAGGTATTCTCCCCTTCCCAGGTCATCCACTGAGAATAGACTTCCTGTCATGTTCAACCCGGTAACCTCTCCCAGGAGGAAGGCAAAGACCCATGCAATGAGGATCGCGGCAAAAAAAGATGGTAACGACATCCCCAACACAGACAGTACCAGCGAGGTGCGGTCAACCAGACTGTTTTTCTTAATAGCTGAAAGGATGCCCACAGCAATACCCACCACGATGGCAAACGTCATGGCAACCATGGCCAGGATGAACGTGTTGACGAAAGCCTCGGCAAGAATCGTGGAGACATCTCTTTTCGATTGGTAAGACTTCCGAAGGTATGGAGCCTTCAGGACGACCGTATGGTTTCCCAGGGTCACGAGATTGATTTTATTCGTGTATTTTGACGGATTGAGATACCAGTAGCTTTCGGGATTGTTGTTTACATGGATGGATATGGGAGACAGATCATTCAGGTAATTCAAAAACTGCGAAGACAGTGGTTTATCTCGTCCCAGGTCTTTATTAATGGCTTCTACGGAAGCGATATCGGCTCGTTGGCCCAACATCATGCGTGCCGGATCTCCCGGGAGGATATTAAACAGGAAGAAGATCAGCGAGACCACCCCGAGCAGAACCCAGAAACCATAACGAAGGCGTTTTAGGATGAATGAAAGCATAGGTGTCGGCGATTGATGACCTTCGGGAGATGACCTTATCGTGAATTGATCTTAAGATAATTCCGGTTCAGTTCATCAAAATCCGGGAGGTCTCTCCACGCCCATTTGTTGACCACCACTCCTTTGTTGATCAGAATTAACCCGGGATTGGATCTTACCATGGTTTTCAGCACTACATCATCAGCATAATAAAAAGGAATATTCATGTTGTTTTTTGTCCGGTACGCATTCACTTCTTCGGACAAAGTGCTGGTGATCGCGATGAACGAATACCCTTGTTCCGATACTTTCTGATAAAGCTTTTCCAGTTTCTTCAGGCTTTCCTGGTCGGTTGTAGCCAGGTCATAGGTAACCACGATAAAATTGAAATCGGGAATCCCGAGGATAGCGGCCGTGTTGTCAGCTCCGGTCTCGTCTTCCAGCTGAAGCATAACAGCCGAAGGTGTCCCGTCATCAGCGGTACGTTGTGAGACGAAGACCCACTGCGACATCCAAACTGAATCGTTCCATGGATAATTAGGAGCCAGAAACTCTTTAGTCTCCCCGGTTTTGGAGTTCCTGTAAGTAACATAGAACTGCACTGGTTTGGTGTCTGTTTTATTCACGTTGTTCCCGATCTTCCAATCCATGAAATCGATGAACGGCAGATGACGGTAAGAATAAACCGACATTCCGGCGAAAGCGATGGAGAAAAATCCTATCATGGCAAACTGTGACCAACGTTTGAGAGATGGTTTGAATTTTTTACGCCACATGAAGATGGGTACCACAAATCCCATCAGTACAAGGTTCTTGATGAATGTCTGTGTGTTGGTCAGTTTGATGGCATCACCGAAGCAACCGCAATCGGGGACCAGGTTGTACAACGCATCGAAAAAGGTAAGGATGGTAAAGAAAGTCATCATGGGCAGGAGGAGCCACGAAGTTCCTTTGATATAAAGGTTAAAGATCAGGCTGGTGCCGATCACGAATTCCAGTGTGCACAGAAAAATAGTCAAGGTAAGTGACAGTGGCATAGCCCAGGTAGTCCCAAAAGCGATGAAGTAATCGTTCATCCGGTAAACAGTTCCCAGCGGGTCAATTCCTTTGACGAACCCGGAGAAGATGAAAACCAGTCCTACCAGGATCCGAAATATGGTTCTAACGATCTTCATAATCGAGCATTATTAATGCAAACAAGGCATAGTTGATAATATCGTAATAGTTAGCGTCAACACCTTCGGAGATAAAAGTCTTTCCCTGATGGTCTTCGATCTGTTTAATACGCATCAGTTTCATCAGAATTATGTCGGTAAAGGAGCTGATCCGCATATTCCGCCAAGCCTCACCGTAATCGTGATTTTTGTTTTGCATCAGGTCCATAGCGGCTTTGATATATTTATCATAGAGTCGCTCTCCTGTTTCAGGAGGAAGAGAGAGTTCCGTTTCGGTGCCCATTTCGAGTTGGATGAGGGCGATGACACTGTAGTTGACGATGCCGATGAATTCAGGACGGATCCCCTCTTTTACTTTGGAGACACCCTTGGTCTCGATACTTCTGATGCGCTGAGCTTTAATATAGATCTGATCGGTGAGGCTGGGAGTCCGAAGGATTCTCCACGCCGTGCCATAATCTTTCATTTTCATCACAAAGATCTCCCGGCAAGCGGAAATCACGGATTCGAACTGAGCATTGGTATGTTGCTGAGGGTCTGTAGATGAATGATTCATTGATCGTGTACGGTTATCATGGTTGAACTTTCAAAGATACATCTTTGGAAGGAACTAGCAAAACTCAGGTCCTTTACAATACAGACATGGTAGGCCGATCAGTTTTTTCACGAAACTTCTCGCTGATTGTTGGCTGATCCAGCAAGGTCCGTCTGCGTATATCTGCGTTATAATTTGCGTTAATCTGCGTTGATTATAAAAACACCACGCCAGTACCATTTTTTCTCGCTGATTCTCGCAGATTGTTCGCTGATTCCGCAAGGCACTTCTGCGTTAATCTGCGTTATAATTT
>DAONET010000023.1:0-38487 GCA_035403225.1 Bacteroidales bacterium
ATCCATTCCTGAGAGAAGGAGTGGAAGGGGATTGCTAAAAAAATAATTAAACAAAACTTTTTCATTGGTATAATTATCCTAAAAGTGTTGCGGGTGTTAAACAGTATTAGATAAATATACAGATAGGAATAATTTTTGTTGAATGGTTCTGAAATAATGAATAAGAACCACACAATCTGAAATATTACTGATAAATGTAAATATTTTTTCTAAGTAAATGAAAAATTTTTTTCAACATGGATTGTGTTTATTGATGTATGTTTTTTATATCCTCTCCCTAGCCCTCTCCTTGCGAGCAAGGCGAGGGGACACGTTCACCGGAACAGCTAATTTTTTATTAACCCTTTGGGATTCGTTTATACAAATGGTTCGGTGCTCTGCACCTTTTGTTGTGTTAATCATGCCTTTTCTACAAATGGTTCGGTGCTACGCACCTTGTGTTTTTAAGGGGTTGGGGGATTCTTTTCTGTAAGGACAGGCCATGGCCTGTCCCTACCAATCATACCCGTGGTTGCAACCGTAGGGACACGCCATGGCGTGTCCCTACCAGCGTTGCGGTGTTTTTATTACAAATATCTTCCCCCTAGCCCTCTCCTTGCGAGCAAGGCGAGGGGACACGTTCACCGGAACAGCTAATTTTTTATTAACCCTTTGGGATTCGTTTATACAAATGGTTCGGTGCTCTGCACCTTTTGTTGTGTTAATCATGCCTTTTCTACAAATGGTTCGGTGCTACGCACCTGAAAATCAAAGGCGAAATGTGATGTGCGAAATGTGATATCGGTTTCCTTACATTTCACATTTTGCATTTCACATTTGACAATGTGATTCGCAGGAGCCGGAGTACTTCAGGAATCTGAGGGTACATGCGGCTCCCGCGGATGGATGACAACACAGAAAATTATGGTTGATGAACGATTTCGTTCAATCGAAGAAGCGTTATTATCACTGTTTGGGTAAATCGATGACCACCTTTTCCAGATCTCCGCTGAACCGATTGTTCCGGCCGTATTCCTTAGAGACCGGGCTTCCTGTATCCATCCCTATGTCCATCGTTTCTGAAAGGGAAATCCCGGAAGGTATGATCCTGTCAATCTTTCCTTCCCCCACTTTTTTACCATTGACAAACAGCTCAACCACACCGGTCATCAGGGGTCTGTTCGCCGTATAAACGGCTTTCAGTTCAACAGGACCCGCAGGCAGGGTGGAATTGGAAACGACCTGGTAATGTTCTTCGTTGTAAGCATTATACTCATAGTACAGCTTGTTGTTTTTCACAAAGAACGTGTATCCTGAGTAAATCCCGCCGTGGGCGATCAGCACACCTGAACTGTTGTTGTCGACCGTTGCGTAGGCAGTGATGGTGTGATTCCTGTTTTTAATGGGTGGAGAAAAAGCGTCGGGGATCCTGATCGCGCCGGGTGGAAAATAGATATATTTTTCCCGAATCGGTGCATAATGCTCATTGGCTTTTGCACCTCTCATGATAATGTCGTCATACAACGGATAGACGTTGTATTTGACTGCCTCGATATCCCACTCTGAGATGAGCTCTTTCACCTTTTCCGGATATTTGTCTGCGAGGTTGTTCGACTCGGAAAAGTCTTCAGCCACATTGTACAGTTCCCAGACATCATTCTCAAAGGGGCTGACCTTATTTCCAATCCAGGGCATCCGGTCGCCGTGGACGGTCACCACTTTCCATCCGTCAAGGTACATGGCCCGGTTTCCGTACAGTTCATAATATTGCCGTACATGCCGTTCGGGAGCTGTTTTATCGTTGAATGCGTAGACCATGCTGGTGCCTTCCAGGGGTATCTGTTCGATGCCGTCGATCTGTTCCTGAAACTTTATACCGGTTGCCTCCAGGATGGTTGGCACGATATCGATGATATGGGCATACTGCATCCGGATTCCGCCTTTTTCCTGAATTCCCTTTGGCCAGTGGATCACCAGCGGATCAGTTTGTCCTCCCCTGTGCACGATCTGCTTGAAATATTTAAAAGGCGTGTTCCCTGCCCATGCCCAGCCTGCGTGATAATGATTGTCGGTTGCTTCCGACCCCCATTGATCATATCTTTTATAGTTCTCTTCGAAATTGGTTTGGGCAATTCCATTCAGAAAAATTACTTCGTTATGGGAACCAGCCAGTCCTCCTTCTGCGCTGGCTCCGTTATCGGAAGCAACAATGATCAGGGTATTATCCAGTTTTCCCAGCCGCTCAAGCGTTTGAACAACTCTTCCGATTTGCTCGTCGACATGGGACAATTGTCCGGCAAAAGCTTCCATTTGTCTGGCGTACATCTTTTTTTCCTTTTCGCTCAGACTCTCCCATGCGGGAATCTCGGGACGCCTTTCCGTAAGTTTTGTTCCCTGGGGAATGACTCCCATCTCCAGTTGCCGCTGATAGATCATCTCCCGGGCCTTGTCCCAACCCATGTCAAATTTGCCTTTGAACCGTTCAATGTATTCCGGTGGAGCGTGGTGCGGGGCGTGCATGGCTCCGGAGGCCCAGAACATGAAGAATGGTTTGTTGGGGTCGAGGGAGACTTGCCCTGTCAGGTAATAGATGGCTTTATCCGCCAGGTCTTTGGAGAGATGATAATCCGGGTCATTCATAGAGGGTTCGATGGGTTCATGACCCGCGTACATGACCGGGGTGAAGTTGTTGATGTCGGCGCTCATGAATGTATAAGTGTGATCAAACCCATCCTGTGTGGGCCAGTACTTGAAGGGCCCCAGCTGGTGTACCTGAAAGCATGGGGTATGATCCCACTTTCCCAAAGCATACGTGGTATACCCTTCATCTCTGGCGAGTCTGGCCACTTCCTGGGCGCTGTAGGGAACCCTTCCCGCATAACCGGGAAATCCCATCGCTGTGAGAGCGTGTGAGCCCAATCCGACCGAGTGATGATTTCTACCGGTCAGCAGGCAGGCCCTCGAAGGCGAACTCAGTGCCGTCGTGTGGAAGTTGGTAAAGCGCAATCCGTTGGCTGCCAGTTTATCGATGTTTGGCGTTGGAACCAGGCCGCCAAAACAGCCCAGCTGCCCATAACCCACATCGTCGAGAAGAAAGATGACGACGTTGGTTTCATTACCTGTGAAGGTGGGCTCCACAGGCCAGTCTTCGATCGACTCCTGGAAAGTTTTTCCGATTTTCCCCTGAAAACCGGCCATTCGCGGATCCTGGGCCTGGTCATTCTTTTGGGCATAAGAACTTGCCAGAATAGACAGGGCACCCATGGTCAATAATGGAATTTTTTGATGCTGTTTCATTGTTTTTTGTTTTAAGGATGAATAACTATATCGGGAGGGCGATAAGTTCCTGTTTTTCTGAAAATGCTCCATGAAACATATTGACACGTAATATAATAACAAAAATCCATGAAAGCAAATATATTCCGAACATATTTTGATTTAGCGTGAGAAAATTTGGGTGAATAAAGAGATCAATCCGAAAACATTCATTACTCATACATTAATGGTTCCTCACACACTTCACACTGAACGCGTTCATCCTTGACGACGGCAAAGCCGGTGTGCCTGGCTGGCGGCCTGTTATCCCTTCCCGGATAGGAGTTATTAGTGGGTGTTTTTGCCGTGTTTGTCTAAAAAATTTGTCGCGTAATAGTATTGTGTGTATTTTTGTTGACAAATTTGTTAAACAAGTTTGTCAAAGTGCCCGTAAAAGATTGTCAGACAGAAAAACTGATCCTCGATACTGCGATGAAGATCTTCTTCGCAGAAGGGAGAATGCACGCGACGACTCAGGAAATCGCAGATGCAGCAGGTGTCAACAGGACATTAATCAACTATTATTTCGGATCAAAAAAAGAATTGTTTAACAAGCTGGTTAAACGGGTGAAAAAAGACTTTCCGGGAGATTCGGACCGGATTTTCATGTCGGATCTTCCTTTTCGGGAAAAGACTGCCAGGTTTGTGGAAAATTTTCTGGACCGGTTATTAACTTACCCTTATCTGGAATCGTACCTGATGCTCAACAGCCTTCGCGATCTGAATATACCCCGTTCATCGAAAATTCCTCAGGGTATTCAAAATGAAGCGACGTTACGTTATTTAAAGGAGATAGAGCAGGAGATGAAGGAAGGGAGGATCCCGGAGGGGAACCCGGCTCATTTCCTGATCAACCTTTTCTCGCTGATCATTTATCCTTTTCTGGCAAGACCTTTGCAGATGCGCTTGTTGGACATGGATGAAAAAGATTATCAACAAATATTACAAGACCGAAAGAACATCATTTTAAAAACCGTGTTACCGGAAGACAAATATTTATCCAACGAAAACAATCAATAGACGAGTACTATGAAAATGCATAGAATCAACCTTCCTTTGTTCACCGTGATGGCCATCCTGCTGTTTTCATGCAGTGGTAGTAAAAATGATCCTTCACGTGGCGATAAGGTCAAGGATTATCTTGTGCTGGCGTTAACCCCGAAGACAGTTACGGTGCATAACAATTTTCCGGCGACCATTGAAGGGCAGGAAGTGATCGAGATCCGGCCGATGATCAGCGGGTACATAAAAGAGATACTGGTCAGGGAAGGCGATCGGGTGAAACAGGGTCAGCTTTTATTCAGGATCAGCAATCCGCAGTACGAGCAGGAGGTGAATACCGCCAAAGCCAGTGTTAACAGCGCCATGGCGGAAGTCAATACTGCCAAAATGGAAGTAGAGAAGGTGCGTCCGTTGGTAGAGAAGCAGATTGTGAGTAATTACCGGTTGACTTCAGCTCAGTTGGCATTGGAAGTAAAAGAGGCTGCCCTGGAGCAGGCCCGTGCCGCGTTGAACAATGCGCAGGTCAACCTGGGATATACCTCCATCCGGAGTCCGCGCGACGGGATGATCGGCACCATCCCTTATAAAACGGGAGCCCTGGTTGGCAGCGGAAGTGCAGAAGCGCTGACCACGCTTTCCGATACACGGAACATCTTTGCCTATTTTTCCTGGAATGAGAAGCAGTTGCTTGATTTTCTGACCGGCGCTCCGGGGACAACGATGGAAGAGAAGGTGAAAAGCCTGCCCGAAGTTTCTCTCATCCTGGCCAATAATACCGAATACCCGCTTAAAGGGAAAGTCGAGTTGGCCAGTGGCCTGATTTCCACCGAGACAGGATCGGCGATCCTGAAAGCGACCTTCGCCAACCCCGACGGGCTGATCAGAAGCGGATCAAGCGCCACCGTGAGCATCCCGGAAGTGAAAAGCAATGTGATGGTCGTCCCCCAGGGAGCAACCTATGAACTGCAGGACAAACGGTTTATTTATACCGTCGGAGCTGACAACAAGGTGACGGCCACCGTGTTTACTTCCGTTCCCAGCGATAACGGGAAATTTTTCTTTGTTACCGACGGGTTGAAATCCGGCGAAAGGGTGGTGATTGAGGGTGTCGCTTCCTTGAAGGACGGCATGACCATCACTCCGAAAGATACCAATGCCGTGAGCTTTTATGGCGATCTTCATTAATTCCATCATTATAAAGAAAGACTAGAAAGATGTTCAGAAGATTCATCGAGCGTCCCGTTCTGAGTACGGTTATCTCCATCATCATTGTGATGCTGGGGATCCTGGGACTTGTCGAATTGCCCATCGAACAATATCCCGATATCGCTCCTCCTACCGTTCGTGTTTCGGCCAACTATTCCGGCGCCAATGCTGATGCAGTGCTGAACAGTGTGATCATTCCGCTTGAGGAGCAGATCAACGGGGTGGAAGGAATGAATTACATGACTTCCAGCGCTACCAATACCGGGAGCGGTTCGATCAACGTATATTTCAAGGTAGGCACGGATCCTGACATGGCCGCTGTGGAGGTGCAAAACAGGGTATCTGCGGCAGCCAAACTGCTTCCGGCAGAGGTGACAAGGGCAGGCGTGACCGTCAGAAAACAACAGGGCGGCATGCTGTTGATGGCGGCTTTGTACAGCGATAACCCGGCCTTTGATGAGTTGTTCCTTCAAAATTATGCAGAGATCAACATTATCCCGAAACTGAAAAGGGTCAGCGGAGTTGGTGATGCCTCTGCCTTTGGCGCCCTGACTTATTCCATGAGGATCTGGTTGAAACCCGATCAGATGGCAATTTACGGGGTGATACCCGACGATATTACAGCGGCACTGAACGACCAGAGTGTGGAAGCATCACCGGGAAAATTCGGAGAGAGGGGAGACCAGAGTTTCCAGTACGTGATCCGGTACACCGGTAAGCTGAAAACAGCCGAAGAGTTCGGTAATGTGATCATCAAAGCCCTGGATGACGGACAGTTTCTCCGGTTGAAAGATGTGGCCCGGGTTGAGCTGGGGGCTTTATCCTACAGCAGCGCCTTGCGCGTTGACGGGAAACCAGCCACGAATATCTCGGTCAGCCAGACATCCGGGTCCAATGCCCGGGACGTGATCAAAGAGTCGTTGAAAGTACTGGAGGAGGTCTCGAAATCGTTTCCCGAAGGCGTTCATTACGTCAATACGGTCAATGCCAATAAATTCCTGGATGAATCGATCTCGAAGATCCTCCGGACCTTACTGGAAGCCTTCCTGCTGGTGTTCATCGTCGTTTTCCTGTTCCTGCAGGATTTCCGGTCCACGCTGATCCCGGCCATCTCGGTGCCGGTAGCTATCGTGGGGACCTTCTTCTTCCTGTACCTGTTTAATTTCAGCATCAACCTGCTGACTCTTTTTGCCCTGCTGCTGGCCATCGGGATCGTGGTCGATGACGCCATTGTCGTCGTGGAAGCGGTCCATGCCAAACTCGACCAGGGGTATAAGTCGGCCCGTAAGGCTTCTATCGACGCCATGAATGAGATTTCCGTCGCCATCATCTCCATCACCCTGGTCATGGCATCGGTGTTCATCCCGGTGACGTTCATCACCGGCTCGTCGGGTGTCTTTTATAAACAGTTTGGGGTGACCCTGGCCATCGCCATCATCCTTTCCGCCATCAACGCACTGACGCTCAGTCCGGCGCTCGCCGCTCTGTTCCTGAAGCCGAAGTCCAAGGAGGGCCCGAAGAAGGGAGGCATTTACCGGTTTTATACGGTATTCAATATCGGGTTTGAGGCTTCCAAGAAAAAGTATATTCAGGCGGTTTCGTTCCTCTCGGGGAAAAAGTGGATCGTGCTTGTTGCCATTGTGGTGTTTGGCGGCTTGTTTGTGGGGTTGATGAAGACCACGCCGACGGGGTTTGTTCCCGAAGAAGACATGGGAACGCTCTTTGTCAACATCAGCCTGCCGCCTGCTTCATCGCTGGAACGTACTACCATGATCACGAATCAGGTGGACAGTATCGCCCGCAGTATCCCGGAGGTGAAGAGTGTGGTGAGAATGGTCGGAAATAACATGATGGCCGGAAGCGGCAGCTCATACGGAATGATCATTCTTGAGCTGCAAAACTGGAAAGACCGGAAGGGGGTGACGAACGTGGATGTCATTCGGAAACTGATGATGAAGACCTCGGGGATCAGGGATGCCAGCATCATGCCGTTTTCCATGCCGACGATCATGGGATTCGGCATCAGCGGCGGCTTCTCATTCCAGCTTCAGGATAAAGGAGGCCATACGATTAATGAGTTTTACAAGGTTGCTCAGCAATTCCTTGTCGCCCTGAACCAGCGGCCGGAGATACAGCAGGCTTATACCACCTTCAATCCGAACTTCCCACAGTACCTGCTCACGGTAAATGTCCCGAAGGTCAAACAGGCCGGGCTGACAGTCAGTTCCATCCTGTCGACCATGCAGGGTTATTTTGCCGGTGTGTATACCGATAACTTCAACCAGTACGGGAAGCAGTACCGGATCATGTTACAGGCTGATGCAGCCTATCGTGCCAACCCGGAAGCCTTGAACAAGATCATGGTCCGCACCGGCAATGGCCAGATGGCCCCCATCACTGAATTTATCACGATGACCAAAGTGTACGGGCCCGAGAGCATCTCGAGGTTCAACATGTTCACGGCCATTTCCGTCAACGGAGCTCCCAACAAGGGGTATGGCTCGGGTGAGGCGATGGAAGCGATCAAGGAGGTGGCATCTCAGACGCTGCCGCAGGGGTATGGGTACGAGTTCTCGGGCGTCAGCCGCGAAGAGCAGAGCAGCAGCTCCCAGACGGTGTACATCTTCCTCCTCAGTGTATTGTTTGTCTATTTCCTCCTGAGCGCCCTCTACGAGAGTTACCTGCTGCCGTTGGCGGTGTTGCTTTCCCTGCCGGTAGGGTTGTCGGGGATCTTTGTTTTCGCCAAGGTCTTCGATATCAATAACAACATCTACATGCAGATCTCCATGATCATGCTGATCGGGCTGCTGGCCAAGAACGCCATCCTGATCGTTGAATTCGCGGCAGCCAGGCGACGGAAAGGGATGCCGATCGTGACGGCTGCCATCGAAGGAGCCAAAGCCCGGTTGCGGCCTATCCTGATGACCTCCCTGGCCTTTATCTTCGGGATCATGCCCCTGATGTTCTCTGTCGGGGCCGGCGCCAACGGAAATCAATCCATCGGCTTCTCGGCCGTCGGCGGTATGTTGTTCGGCACCTTGTTCGGGATCCTGGTGATTCCGGTGCTGTTCATCATCTGTCAGACCATTCAGGAAAAATTCAAAAAAGAAAAGGAACCGGAAGATGATGATGATACGCCCCCTGAATTAATTACTTCTCAACATTGATGATCATGCATGTTAAAGATATCATAACCGTGAAAAAAATCATTCCTTACGGATTCGTGGTGATGTTAGCCCTGACTTCGTGCAAGGTGTTACAACCACATAAAATGCCCGATTTGTCGACGGATCCGAAGCTTTACCGGGAGTTGTCGCAGACCGACAGCGCAAACATGGCGGATGTGCCCTGGCGGCAGATCTTTACCGATCCCGTCCTGCAGAAGCTCATCGAAGAAGCGATCCGCAACAATCCTGACCTGCAGATCGCCGTGGCCCGGATGGAAAAGACGAAAGCCAATCTCCGGCAAAGCCGGCAGGCCTTCTTTCCGACGCTGAATGCCAATGCAGGAGCCGTGCTGAACAACAAGAACAGCGACGGCTCGGGAGTCATGGAGAATTATGAGATCTACGGAAGCTCCAGCTGGGAGATCGATATCTGGGGGAAACTCCGGAGCGCCAAACGGGCTAACCTGGCGGCATTTCTCGAAAGCGAAGCCTATAAACAGGCCGTTCAGACAGCCCTGATCGCGAACGTGGCTAATATTTATTATACGTTGCTCGCTGATGATGCGAAGCTGCGGATCACCGAGCAGACCCTGGCAAAGAGAATCGATGAGGTGGATGCGATCCAGGCGCTGAAAGATAATGACGTGGTGACAGGCGCCGACCTGGTCATGAGCCAGGCCAACCGGTATGCAGCAGAAGTGTCGATCCCGGATATCAAACAGTCGATTTATGAGACCGAGAATGCCCTGAGTATCCTGCTTGGCAGAAATCCCGGACCCATTGAAAGAGGCACTCTGGAGGGACAGGAGATCTCTGCCGGACTGAAAAGCGGGGTGCCTGCCCAACTGCTGGCCAACCGTCCCGATGTGAAGGAGGCAGAATTCCGCTTCCGTTATTATTTTGAGATGACCAATGTGGCCCGAACCTATTTCTACCCGTCGCTGACTATCACCGCTTCAGGTGGTTTCACGGAGACGGATCTGTCAAAACTCTTCAACATCACTACCTTGGTATGGAATGTCGCCGGAGGACTGACGCAACCTCTTTTCAACCAGGGACTGAACAGACAACGACTGGCGAATGCCATGGCCAATGAAGAGGAGTATCTCATTGCGTTTAAACAAAGTTTGTTGTCGGCCGGAGCGGAAGTGGCGAACGCCATGCATGGCTACCAGACGGCTACCGAAAAGATGGCGCTGCGGGAACTGCGTATTTTGTACCTCGAGAAGTCGGTCGATTTTACGATGGAGCTGTTGAAATACACCTCCAACACGAACTATACGGATGTTCTGACAGCAGAGGTGAATCTCCTGGCAGCACAGATCAATCTCGTGAACGATAAACTGGAACGGCTTCAGTCAGCCGTTTCTCTCTATCAGAGCCTCGGCGGCGGTTGCAAGTAATCGTTTCCCCGATTCCCCGGACTACCCCCCGGAATTGTTAATAACTTTTTTCCTTCCCGGAGAAATTCCTGTCGTTATGCGCAATTGATTCTGTTGCAGACCGGATACAATTGTCGTATAAAATGAAATGTGTTATGGTAGTGATTCTGCTTATCTGTCATGGAAAAACAAAGGAAGGTGCAAAATTTTTTGTTGTATGTATAAATAGAGAATGTCATCTTATCTGATATTCTGTATGCATTATCAGCGTTCTTTTTTTATTTATTGACAGTTAACTTTCATGACGACAACCGGTTAGTAACTCGCATTTTCCCTACCTAATCTGTGAAAAAATTTTATTACATTTGTAAGGGGGAAATTTTCATTATGAACGAGATCTGTCGTCGATTATCCAGGTTGATGGTCATTGGAACGGGGATTATAATGCTCGGATTACCACAGGTGGCCTGGTCACAAGGGAAATACCTGCCGCCAACGGCGCAGGATTGCCTGGGTGCCATACCGGTTTGTCAGCCTGTCTATACGACCACCAATTCTTATGTTGGTCATGGTAACATCTATCCAGAGATCCATAACAACAGCGTTTGTCCGCTGTGCATGGACGGTGAGAAGAACGATGTGTTTTATATCATCACTGTGCAGAACACCGGCATTCTGCGGTTCAAGCTTACCCCCAACAATCCTACCAACGACTACGACTGGTCTGTTTTCAACATGACCAACTCCGATTGCTCGCAGCTCTATTCCAATGCCGAGGCCTTGCAGGTATCCTGTAACTCATACGGGGCCACCGGCAACAACGGACCTACCGGGATCAATACCTCGTTGGGGAATCTTAAGAATTGTAATGGCCCGGGAACCACCAACGGTCCGGCGTTTAATAGAGACCTCCTGGTGATGGCCGGAGAGACCTACCTGATCAACATCAGCAACTGGTCAACTACGGCGCAGTCGGGATACACGCTTGATTTCAGTGAATCTACGGCCACCATTTTCGACACGGTACCACCGGGTATCGATTCCGTCCAGACCCAGGTACTCTGCTCCGGATCCAACGAGTTATATGTCCGGTTTACGGAAAACATGAAATGCCTGAGCGTACAGAATCATCCGGAGAAATTCAGTCTGAATGGCCCCGGCGGAGTGATTCCGGTGACAGGGATCACCTGCAGTGATTGTGTAATGGGTGGCACGCAGTCGCCCTATTTCATCCTCACTACCGGAGACAACCTGAGCGGCGGTAACTATACGCTGAGTGTCATCGGCGATATCACGGATCTGTGCGATAATGTGGCGTTATACGAAAGTTTCCCGTTCACCCTGACAGAGATCAACGCTCCCGTTCCGGGAGCAGGCAATGACACCACGGTGAACAACGGGGCTATTATCACCCTGCATGGTACCGTATCGGGAGGCACAGGTCCTTCCGGGGTACATTGGGAACCGGCAGCGTTTCTTAATAATCCTGATGTCTTAACTCCTGTTACCCTGAACATGGGAGCTACGACGGAGTTTACCCTCACGGCCATCGATTCCGTAGGCTGTGACAACTCCGACAAGGTGCTGGTCAACGTCGTCGGAGGTCCGCTGGCGGTGCTGGCGAATGCTTCACCCACGACGATCTGCATGGGGGAAGCGGTGACCTTGAACGCTATTCCTACCGGTGGGAGCGGAAACTACACCTATTCATGGAGCTCTTCTCCATCGGGGTTTAATTCCAATCTTCAGAATCCCACCGTTTATCCTACGGGCAACACGACATATACTGTCGTCATCAACGACGGATTCAGCAACAACAACGCCTCGGTGACAGTCACCGTGAACACGTTGCCGGTGGTGAATGCCGGTCCTGATAAATCGATCGCCTACGGAACCTCCGTACAGCTTTTCCTGACGGTATCGGGAGGAGGAAGCTACGATTACGTATGGACTTCCAACCCTTCGAACTATTATTCGACCCAACAGAATCCTACTTTCACCAACCTCACCGTCACAACGGCGTTCACGATCCGGGCGACGGACCAGGGGACGGGATGTCAGAGTTTGCCGGATGAGGTGATCGTCACAGTGACCGGCAGCCCGTTGAGCATCAACCCGATCACGTCGAACCCGGTGATATGTCAGGGGGCGCAGGCACAGTTATATGCCATGGCCGGTGGTGGCAGTGGAACCTACACCTATTCCTGGACCTCAGCTCCGGCAGGTTTTACCTCAAGCCTGGCTAACCCGGTGGTCACGCCTTCCCAGACGACCACCTATTACCTGACCATCGACGACGGGTTCAACCAGTCTTACGGCAGTGTGATCGTGATCGCGAACCCGGTGCCGGTTATTGATTTGGGGCCGACCGATACCACCATTTGCATTTATAATTCCATCACCCTTGATGCAGGAAACAGCGGCTCCGGGTATTACTGGTCAAACGGAGCAACCACGCAGACCGTCACGGCGGCAACAACGGGTATCGGCTATGATATTCAGGCCTACACGGTTCACGTGATCAACCTTTACGGCTGTGTTGATTCCGCCTCTGTCACGGTGGGGTTTTCTTTTGCCGCCTGCACCGGGATAGAAGAACCGGTCGGGGATGCCCTGGTCCGCATCTTCCCTAATCCGAACCATGGTCAGTTTACCGTATCGGTATCCAATTTGAAGGAAACGCTGGCAGTTTCCATTGAATCCATGACCGGTCAGGTCGTGTTCCGCGGAGCCATGGAACCGGGTTCCGCAAAAAATACAGAGAAAACTTTCTTCCTCCCGGCGATCCCGCAAGGCATGTATTTCGTCAGGTTCACGGGAGAGGAGGTGATGACAATAGAAAAAATGATTATTAATTAAGTGAAATGAATCTTCCTAAAATGAGCAAACAACGTTTCATCGGACTGTCGGCATCGTTACTTCTGCTTTTCTTCGGAACGAGTCTGAAGGCCCAGGATGTCTATATCAATCCACAGGATTCTTCCTTCAGGGCGCCTTTTGAAAAAATCGAATTCGGAGAACGCTTCTCGGTGCTGGCTATCTCGGATGCCAACAATAACTACTACATCGCGGATTTCACGCAGCTTCCTTCGCGGTTCGAAAAAGTGTGGTTCATGGAACAGATCTTCAAAGACGACCAGGTGGTGAACATCGACGGGGATCTGGAGCATCGTCATATTTGGTTCATGGCTAAAAAAGGAGTCGCCGCTGACGTAGTGGAAGAATATTTTTCAGCCTTGAAAAAGAAATGCCTTGAAAAATCTTCGCAATGGACGGAAGCAGAGAAAACGGAGTGGATGAAGAAGAACAATAAATACAAGTAGCAGAAAATGTATATGAAAAGGTCGATATTTGTAGCTGTAGTCCTCTTTTTTGCAGGCGCATTGAATGTGTTTGCCCAACCGGGGACAGGCCAGAACAAATTTTGTGTATCGGCGTTGCCCTTTTGCACTGGGACCGTATACAATTTCCCGGCCGGGGTGAATGCCGGCAGCGGGGAATCGGGACCCTGTTACAGTTGTCTCTCTTCCCGGCCTAACCCGGCCTGGTACTACATGAAGGTGCTTAATCCGGGCGATATTATCATCCAGATGCACAGTGAACCCTCGAAGGATATTGATTTTTGCTGTTGGGGACCTTTCACTTCACAGTATTGTTGTGAAGAACTTACCTGCAATAAAGTAGTGGATTGCAGTTACTCTCCATTGGCGCATGAGACCGTGAATATCACTGATGCGCAAACAGGGGAGTATTACATGCTGGTCATCACCAATTACTCCAACGATCCCTGCAATATTATCTTCGAGCAGACCGGTGGAGATGGGACAACTGACTGTTCGATCCTGCCGCCATCGGCCACCAACAACAGTCCCATTTGTATCGGTCAGACGCTGTTGCTGAATGCGCAGACGGTTAACAACGCGATATACAGTTGGACAGGGCCCGACGGGTTTACCTCTTCCCTCCAGAATCCGACCATATCCAATGCGCAGCCTGTCAATTCCGGGATGTATTATCTCACCATCTCTGTCAACGGCCAGAGCAGCGAAGACTCTTCCAGCACAGAGGTACTTGTTTACCAACCCACAGCTGATGCCGGGAACGACACCAGCATTTTAAACGGTCTTACCGCCACCCTTCACGGACATTGCACCGGAGGCAGCGGATCGTATCACTATCATTGGGAGCCTGCCTCCAAGTTGACAAATCCCGACGTCAGGACGCCTCAGACCGTCAATTTATTTGCTACCACCGTCTTCACCGTCTCCGTGACCGATGATTCGGCTTCCTGTCAGTCTACCGACCAGGTCATTGTTGATGTGATCGGCGGTGTTTTAGCCGTGAATGCGATAGCCTCACCCTCTTCCATCTGTTCGGGGCTGAATACGCAGCTTCAAGCCTTTGGATCGGGCGGAGGAGGAAATTATACGTATGAGTGGACGGGTCCCGATGGATTTACCTCCAGTCTTCAGAACCCGACGGTTCAACCTGCCGCTACCTCCGTGTACAACGTCATGGTGAACGACGGGTACAACACGGCTACCGGTGCAGTGACAGTGAATGTCGAACCACGGCCGGTTGCAAATGCAGGGGACAACGATACCATCCCGTACGGAACGTATGTGTTTCTCTCAGGAACGGCCACAGGGCCCGGCAACTCGTTTCTTTGCTCATGGGAACCGGCCAACCTGCTTATTAATGCCAACGTGCAATATCCGCAGACTGTCAACATGACCGGATCGTCGGTTTTCTCTCTGACAGTCACCGACCTGACGACCAACTGTGTCAGCAGCAATGACGCGAATGTCTCGGTGGTGGTGACCGGCGGACCGTTGAATGTCAATCCGACGGCAGCTCCCGGCTGGATATGCATGGGCGACTCCACCCAGTTATTCGCCAGCGCCGGTGGAGGTAATACCTCCGGGTACCAGTTCTCTTGGACCTCAAACCCTCCCGGGTTTTATTCTGCTGCAGAAAATCCATGGGTGTCACCGCAGACAAACACCGACTACACGGTGACGGTGAACGACGGATTCAATTTGGCCAGTGAAGATGCCGTAGTGACCATCTATCCCCAGGCTGTAGTTGACCTGGGGCCTGCGGATTCAACCGTTTGCATCTACGATACCATCACCCTGGATGCCGGAAATCCCGGATCACAGTATCTCTGGTCGAACGGCGCTACCACCCGGAGTATCCGGGTAGGGACCTCGGGTATCGGGTTCGACGTGCAAAACTATACCGTGGAGGTCATCAGCTCTAACGGTTGTCGTACGGAAGGTGCGATCAACCTGGTGTTCTCGTTCGGCGGGTGTGCGGGGATCGACGATCAGGAACCCGGATTATGCCGGATCTATCCCAACCCGACAAAAGGGAAGGTCACCTTCGAAATATCCGAACCGGGAAAAGATCTTACGGTCACCATGGTCGATATTTTAGGCCGTACCGTGTATACAACTGTATTGTCTGCTAAAAATCATGCACTCTCTCAGGATGTCAATCTGCCACCGTTGCCTCAGGGAATCTATTTTGTCATAATCTCAAATTCAAGTAAATTTGAGACGACAAAACTTCTGATGGAATAATCTACCCTGAAGCATGAAAAATAGCTTGTTTTTTTTTCTTTTCTTTATCGCGGCGGGGTCATATTCACAGGTCACCATCTATACACCCCCTGAGAAAAGCGATTGCCCCCGGTCACAAAAACAACAGGAACTCTGGTATTTTGGCGACCGGGCTGGGATCGATTTCAGGTCAGGAAGCGCGGTGGCGCTGACCGATCAGGATGTCATGACCGCCTATAAGGCATCGGGCGTGATCTGTGACAGTACCGGCAACCTGCTTTTTTTCACCAACGGCCAGAAAGTATGGGATCGTAATTTTCAGGTGATGAACAACGCTACCGGCTTGGACGGCGACGTGGGAGTAACACAACCGGTGATCATCATACCGTGGCCGGAGCACGACAGCCTGTATTTCGTCTTTACCATCGATGTGATCGCCATCATGCCTGATAACTCCTATACTACCAAGGGACTGAAATATTCCATCGTGAACATGAACCGGAGCGGAGGGATGGGTGAAGTCACGGATGTGAATTATTCGCTCGCTTCACCGGTATGTCAGAAGATCACAGCGGTCAGACACTCCAATGGCAAAGACTTCTGGGTGATCGTTCACCTGTGGGATTCCGACGAGTTTTATGCTTATCCCGTTACAGCGGGAGGAATCGGCTCCCCGGTGGTGACAGCGATCGGCCCGGTAAACGGAGGAGGTTATACCGGCCAGGTCAACGCGTATGGCTACCTGAAAGTATCTCCTGACGGACAAAAGCTTGCCAGCGCCATCACCGGGAGCAATGTCATCGGGTTGTTCGATTTCAACCCTTCCACCGGTGTGATCTCTGCCGAACGTTCTTACGCTAACGTCCTGCCCGGGGTTTTGCCCTATGGAGTAGAGTTCTCCCCCGACAGCCGTAAGCTTTACGCCAGCCTGCTTCAGATCACCGGGAACGGACCTCCGTCGTACCCGTCGTACCTCCTTCAATTCGACCTCGATGCCGGTTTCCCTTCGCCCGTGGTGGTCGATTCCACCGCCGGCATGCGTCTCTCGGGTATGCAGCTTGGACCGGACGGCCGTATCTATATCGACCGGACCATCAACCTGCTGAATAAAAATGATTCGCTGGATGTGATCTATAACCCGACACGGCCCGGTGTCGACTGCAATGTGAACCTGCTCTCGAATATCCCCGGCAGCCGTTTTTCCCTCGCAGGGAGATACGGCCTGTTCAGCCTTCCCAACCTGATCCAGAGTTTTTTGAATATCCCTGTCTTTACCTATGACAGCTGCTGCTTCAAGGATGTCACGAATTTCCGTATCACCAATACCGCCAATATTGACTCGGTATCGTGGGATTTCGGCGATGGCGCTACTTCCACCGACTTCAGCCCCTATCATTTGTACGCTGCCCCGGGCACCTACCTGGTGCAACTGAATGAATTTTTCAACGGGGTGACATTCTCCGACACCCTTTCGGTCGTGGTACATCCTCTTCCCCCGGTGGAACTGGGAGATACCATCCTGTTGTACGACGGGGCGACCATCAACCTGCATCCCGGTGGCGGATATATGGAGTATGAATGGTCCACCGGATCTGTCGATTCGGTCATCTCGGTCCGGAAACAAGGTGATTATATCGTCGAAGTGAAGGATTACCATTGCTGTACCAACCAGGATACTGTTTATATCAAGGTTTTTAAATATTTTATTCCCAATGCCTTTTCCCCTAATGGCGATGGTTTGAATGATGAGTTCAAGGCGATCGGCCTCTACCGGAATATCAGGTTTAACATGCAGATATTCAATCGTTGGGGGGAACGTGTTTTTGAGACTGACGACATGGATAAAGGATGGGACGGAACCGTCGGAGGCGAATATTGCCCTCCGGAAACGTACGTCTGGATCATCCATGTTGATTTCCTCGGGCAGGATATTACCACAAATGGAAGCATCGTTTTAAAAGGCGCCGTTAGCATTATAAAATGACAGAGAAGAGATATGATGATGTCATCGCCCGGGAACTGGGTCTTGGCATCTCTTTTGTAAAGAATACGATCGGGCTACTGGAGAGTGGCGCCACCATTCCGTTCATCGCGCGGTACCGCAAGGAGATGACCGGCAGCATGGATGAGGTGGTGATCGCATCGATCCGCGACAGGTTGCAACAACTGAAAGATCTGGATGCCCGGCGCGAAGCCATCATCAAGTCGCTCACCGAGCAGGAGAAGCTGACCCCCGAACTGGAGAAGGCAGTTGCCGAATGTGCTACCATGGCGGAGTTGGAAGATATTTATCTCCCATACCGGCCGAAACGCAAGACACGAGCCACCATGGCGCGTGAAAAGGGACTGGAACCGCTGGCTCAGCTGGTGATGTCGCAGAAGTATGATGACATTGAAGAGAGGGCCGGTTCATTTGTCGATCCTGAAAAGGGAGTGGAGACGGTGGAAGCGGCCATCAACGGCGCCAGCGACATCATCGCCGAATGGGTTAACGAAGATGGTTTCACGCGAAAGAAAATGCGTAACCTGTTCCAGCGCGAGTCGCTGCTGATCGCCAAGGTGGTCAAAGGAAAAGAAGAAGAAGCCGCGAACTACCGTTCTTATTTCGAACATCATGAGTTGCTGTCAAAGGCGCCGTCGCACCGGATCCTGGCCATCCTTAGGGGCGAGAACGAGTCGTTTCTGAAGATGAGTATCGAAGTCGATGAGCCGAAAGCCATAGAGATGACGGGAAGGTCCTTTGTCAAATCGGGCAATGCCTCCGGTAAGATTGTGGAGAAGGCGGTGGCTGACGGATGTAAAAGGTTGTTGTTTCCTTCGATGGAGACTGAGATGCGTCAGTGGGCGAAGCAGAAAGCCGATGAGGAAGCTATCCGGGTGTTCACCGGTAATGTTCGTCAGCTGCTGATGGCGCCTCCGCTGGGGCAGAAGAATGTCCTGGCCATCGATCCCGGCTTTCGGACCGGTTGTAAGGTTGTTTGTCTCGACCGGCAAGGGAAGCTGATCCACAACGAAACCATCTATCCTCATCCTCCTCAGAGCCAGGTGAAAGAGGCTGTGAACAAGATACAATACCTGGTAAATGCGTATAAGATTGAAGCCATTGCCATCGGGAATGGGACAGCCGGGCGCGAGACAGAACGGTTGATCCGTTCTATCCGTTTCGAGCGTGATCTGATCGCCCTCGCCGTGAACGAAAGCGGCGCCTCGGTGTATTCTGCCTCGGCGGTGGCCCGGAAGGAATTTCCGGATTATGATGTCACAGTCAGGGGCGCCGTCTCCATCGGCCGACGGTTGATGGATCCTCTGGCGGAGTTGGTCAAGATCGATCCGAAATCCATTGGCGTAGGGCAGTATCAGCACGATGTTGATCAGCCTGCCCTGCAGAAGAGCTTACAGGATACGGTGATGAGCTGCGTCAACCAGGTAGGAGTGGAGGTGAACACGGCCAGTGAAGAACTGCTGACTTATGTCTCGGGCGTGGGACCTGTACTGGCTCGTAACATCATCTCCTACCGTAACGAAAACGGGCCTTTCCCTTCACGGAATGCCCTGAAGAAAGTGACCCGGTTCGGAGATAAAGCCTTTGAACAGGCTGCCGGCTTCCTTCGTGTAAGAGACGGGAAGAACCCGCTGGATGCCAGTGCTGTTCACCCCGAAAGCTACCATGTAGTCGACCATATGGCCCGGAAGCTTCAATGCTCCGTCGCTGACCTGATCAGCAGTGACGAGCTACGAAACAAGCTGAAACCGGAAGAATTTGCCGATGATAAAATCGGTCTTCCCACCTTGCAGGATATCATGCAGGAGCTGGCCAAACCGGGACGCGACCCGCGTCAGCAGTTCGAGATCTTTGAGTTCTCGAAGGACGTTCACACCATCAATGACCTGCATCCCGGCATGCGGCTTCCGGGCATCGTGACCAATATCACGGCTTTCGGCGCCTTCGTGGATATCGGGGTGCATCAGGACGGGCTGGTACATATCAGCCAGATGGCCGGTACATTCGTTAAAGATCCCAACAGCGTAGTCAAACTGAATCAAAAAGTCATGGTGGAAGTGATGGATGTGGATATCGACCGCAAAAGGATTCAGCTTACCATGAAAAACATTCAAAATAAAAGCGGGATTTGACCGTTCTTACTGTCATGAAAAGAAGTTTACTTATTCTGACGGTTTTACTCGTGACAGGGCTGTCGAAGCCTGTTTTCTCACAGTGGATGTACGGTGCATTCAGTACAGGCCTCAATCTTACGCAGGTTGATGGCGATGAAGAATACGGATACAAGAAGTTCGGTTTCACCGGCGGGCCTTCGGTCATCAAGCCTTTCGGTAAAAACCGCAACTGGTCGGTCACCATGGAGCTGCTCTTCTCCATGAAGGGGAGCCGGCAACGTTCGGATTTTTCTCCTGCTGATTCCATCGCGGATTCTTTAAGCTATTATGATGGGTACAAGCTGGATCTGAACTATGTAGAGATCCCGTTGTTGGTGCATTATACCGATAAAAAAATGATTGCCGCGGGCGTAGGCTTCTCCTATGGTCAGCGAGTGGGATACAAAGAGCTGGAGGATCACAACGATATCACCGGGTGGCGTCATGTGGATACGGCGGCCTGCCCGTACGAGAATGTCGATCTCTCTGTCATCGCGGATCTGAGGATCCGGCTGTATAAACGCTTATGGCTCAATGGCCGTTTTACCTATTCCATGCTCCCGATCCGGACACGCGAGTTTGTCGTCGCCGGCACGCCGGACGATGTGAAGTGGACCCGGAAACAATACAACAACGTCATTTCTATTCGGTTGACGTATATTTTCAACGAACCGCTTCCCTTTAAAAACAAGAAAAAGACGAATTAATCCGGCATCTGACCGGTGTAGTCGATCACCAGGATGCGGAGTTCCGCCGACGCTGCCATCTCCCTGATCGCTTTTTCCATACCTTCGTGATCATCGTACCGTGCCCGGACGATGTGCCGTTCATAACCTTGTAACGTGAGGTTCAGTGTGCCCGGCATGATTTTCTGCCGGCCGGTGGTGGCGGCCATCCCGTTCTCCAGCAGGACGATCTTCAGGGGGATCTTTCTCAAGGCAGCTTCCAGCAGTCCGTAAGTGCCCGCCGAGATGAAGGAGAAGTCGCCACTGATGGCCCAAACATTACGGAACCCCGATAACCAGGCTCCCATGGCGAGCGGGATACTTCCTCCCATATACGTCACGATATCTATACATTGCCAGGGGTCGGCCGCAAATTGGCTGGAGACACCGGTTTCGCCGGTCACAAAGTCACCCCGGTATTTTTTAAAGATTTCGAAGAACGGTTGATAACCGATGACCGTGTTTTTCCAGTTCTCTGATGTGTCGCGTGGCACCACCGGCATCGCGGGTGACTGGATGCTGCGCCATTCTTCTCCTTTCATCTTCGCCCTGTAAACCTGTTCCTGGTACGCATTGAACAGGGGAGACAGGATGTGGAGGAAGGGATTTTTGGTATACACCGCACAGGTCTGGGTGGCCAGCGGGGTATAAGAGGATTCTTTGTCCATGTCGCCGGCATCGAAGATCAGTGCGTAAGGCAGTCCGCTTTTCTCCGACATGGCGAAGGCCTTGTGTACGTCCTCATAGGCGGTGGCGGGGGTGGCAAAGAAGTTGGGCATACCGATGCCGTCGAGAAAGGGACGGGCTTCGATGATGCTGTCGGAATGCCGGCCGCCATGGTCTTCGCTGATGATCACGACCATCCCGGCATTGACTCCGCAACGAAGGGAATCAGAGACGCTGTTCCCTGCCTTCATGATCCCGTGAGTCTTGAACAGACAGGCGGATCTGCCACCGGTGACAGCTGTCCCGTGAGCAACCGTGTAAGCCACTTCTTCGTGGAATGAAACGAACCCGGGCCGGCCTGTCAGCCTGCCATAGGCTCTGTAAACGGCGCTCCCGCCGAATCCCGGGACATAGGTCACTTCCGTGACGGATGCATCGTGCAGGGCCTGAGAGATGATTTCTGCAACAGTCATACTTTATACCACACGTTTTATAACCCTCAGCTTATGCGTATACTTTTCTTCTTTCCCACTGAAGATCCCCTCATGGTCGATGGGATCGATGCGGACTTGGCCTGAACAGTGGATGACATGAGTGCGGTCGATGAGGATCCCGGCATGGATGATCTGTCCTTCTTCATTATCGAAGAAAACGAGGTCACCGGGTTCCGATTCATCGAGGAGGCTGACCACTTCGCCCTGGGTAGCCTGTTGCGAGGCATCACGGAGCAGCTTGATCTTTTTCATTTTGTACACCATCTGGACGTAACCGGAACAGTCGAGTCCGAAGGGCGACCTCCCGCCCCACAGGTAAGGAGCATGCATGTAAATCCCGGCATCATCCAGGATACTCTGTTTGGCCATGAGGATCTCCTGCGGCGATTCCGCTTCTTCAAGCAGCGTGCTGTCAGAGACCTGCCCTTCATACAGATAGTTCTCGCCGTTGATGGTGAAGTATTGTGCTTCGATACCGGGCAATGAGCTGCCAAGGAGCACCGGGAAGAACTCTTTCGTGGTCTCGTTCCGGATCATCTGCACGAGGTCCGACACACAAGGGGTATCGGCATTGAAGATCCGCAGAAATTCTTCTTCTTCCAGGGGAGTGGATTGACGTTCATCGATCCATCCTTCGTAATCATCATACGACGTTCTGATCTTCAGCCATCCCTGGTAGTGATCAAGGATACGGTAAAGTTCTCCGAAGAGCAACTGTGAAGTCATCTCTGCGCGATGCGAGGCTTCGTTTCTGACAGCGATGGCACATTGAAGGCAAATTCCAAAATGCATGACGGGATGTTTAAGGATGCTAAGGTAAGAAGAAGTTGGCAGGGCAGCAAGTTCGGCCTTTACCGGTCTTTCTTTTTCTGTTCTTTCAGCTTCTCCAGCGGACAACCGTCGCACGACATGCCGCATCCGTCGCACTTCCGGAGCGGGTTCCGGAAATACCGGATGATGCGGGCCACCGCGATTCCTGCGGCGATAGCGACAATAACAGCTACGATGATGATCTGGTACATGACTTATCCTCCTATCAGGGTCCCGATACTGAATACTGCGAACGAAAGGATCCAGGCCAGGGCTGTGGTGTATAACATGAGGAACAGCGCCCATTTCCAGCTTCCCGATTCTTTGGTTACCGCGGTGATCACTGCCACACAGGGCATGTAGATTAAGATGAACAGGAGATAAGAAACACCGACAAGCGGGGTGAACAGCTTTTGCGATACCTTGGGACCTGAGGTATAGGTTGCTTCGCTGACAGCCTGTTTCAGGTTCTGGGAATGATCGGGATGGTCAGCCTGAAAGAGTTGACCCATGGTGCTGACGATCACTTCTTTGGCGGCGGCGCCGGTAATCAGGCTGACACCCATCCGCCAATCGAACCCCAACGGCTTGATCACCGGCTCAATGAACCGTCCTGCCTGCGCGATATACGATTGCTCCAACCGTTGTTGTGGCGGGACATCCTTACCGGCAGGGAAGTATTCCAGGGCCCAAATCAGGATGACGGCCACCAGGATGACTCCGCCCATCTTTCTCAGGTAATGTTGCGCCTTTTCCCACATGTGACGGGAAGCTACTTTCAGGGTGGGGATACGGTAGGGAGGAAGCTCGAGGACAAACGGCGCCTCCTTGCTTTTAAAGATCGTTTTTTTGAAAAGGAGGGAAATGACGACAGCCAGAAAGATACCGGTAAGATACAACCCGAAGATGACCGTCCCGGCATGATCGGGGAAGACAGCGCCGGCAATCAGCAGGTATACCGGCAGACGGGCGCTGCACGACATAAAGGGGTTGATCAGCATGGTAGCCAGCCGGTCATTGCGGTCACGGAGCGTACGCGAGGCCATGATGCCCGGTACATTGCAGCCAAAGCCCATGATGAGTGGGATGAACGACTGACCGTGAAGCCCCATCGTGTGCATCAGGCGATCCATGATGAAGGCGGCCCGGGCCATGTATCCCGTATCTTCCATCACGGCAATGAAAAAGAAGAGGATCAGGATGTTGGGCAGGAAAACAATGACGCTGCCGACCCCGTTGATCACCCCGTCGGTGAGAAGATCACGCAACGGCCCGTCAGCCATAGTCGAGCGAACCATTTCTCCCATCCACGATACCCCCATGGCGATCCATTGTTTCGGGTATTCGCCCAGGGTAAAGGTAGATTGGAACATCAGCCAGAGGAAAAAAATGAAGATCGGGAAACCCAGGATACGGTTGGTGAGGATCGCGTCGATACGGTCGCTCATGCTTTTCCGGGGATGGCCGGCAGGATTCTCTTTCAACGACTCGTGAAGGGCTCCGGTAATGAATCCGTATTTGGCATCCGAAACCAGCGTGGCTGAATCTTCGTGGTAGATCTGCTGAAGACGGGATATCTCTTTCCCCGCCGTCTCCATCACCATCCCGGCGTTGCTGCCCGCCGACAAGAGAGAGGTTATCTCGGGATCTTTGTCGAGTAGCTTAACCGCGAAATAACGGTACGCCACATTCAGGGCCGAAGTGGTATCTTTCCGCATCTCGTGCTGGATCTTCTGAAGCGATCTTTCCAACTCGGAACCGTAATTGATGTGGATGTGCCGGAGGACGGGATTCCGGTCTTCGTAAACACTGATCACGGTCTGAAACAGCTCTTTTACCCCTGTCCCTTTTGAACTGACCAATGGGACGATGGGAATCCCCAACAGGTCTCCCAGTTTCCGGTAATCGAGCACATCACCGCGACGCTCCAGCTCATCATACATGTTCAACCCGATCACTACCCGGATATCCATGTCAATAAGCTGGGTGGTGAGATAAAGGTTCCGTTCCAGGTTCGAAGCATCCACAATGTTCACCACTACGTCAGGCATCGCGGTGAAAATATGCTTGCGGACAAACCTTTCTTCCGGCGAGAAGGCCGACAACGAATAGGTGCCCGGCAGATCGGTGATGTTAAAGAGGTAACCATCCTGCCGGTAGGTGGCTGTCTTTGAATCGACGGTGACACCGCTGAAGTTACCCACATGCTCATGCGACCCGGAAGCGTAGTTGAAGAAGGTGGTTTTCCCGCAATTCGGGTTGCCGACCAGCGCCACATCGATCGTGTTCCCTTTGACGGCCGGAGTTTTGGCCAGCAACTCCCGCGGCAGGGTGCCATGGTATCTGCCGATGAGTTCCAGCACTTCCTTCTCTTGATCCGCCTCTTTATCTGTCACCACTTCGATCAGCATCGCTTCGTTTTTCCGAAGCGATACATGGTAGCCCATGATCTTATACTCGATGGGATCCTGTAACGGTGCTGCCTTCACTACCGTGACTTCCTTACCCCGGACAAATCCCATCTCCGTAATTCGTTTACGGAATGCTCCCCGTCCGCGGATCTTTACGATCAGCCCGGATTCTCCTTCCGGAAGTTCAGCCAGTGTAGACATTTATTTAGACCAATTAAACAAATACAAAGGTACGGTTTTTCTTTTAGTACCGTGGAATGTGTCTATAGATTTTTCAAATAGTCTGATGCGCCGGGTCCCAGGCAGAAGATCAGGTCGAGGGAAGAGAGGTTCTGCAGAAACCCGTATCGTTCGGTAAAGGGTTGTGTATATTCGGGAAACGGAGCCGGCAATATCTGCTTTTTAGCCACCAAAATATCGCGTTGATCATCCATACCGACCGGTTCATGACTATATTCGTTGGTGATCGTGATTTCCTTGTTGAGGTGAAAGATGTCGAATAACTTGTACAGTATTTCCAGGTTCAGGTCGAACAGAAAGTGATATTTTTTTTCGAAGAAGGGGATCACCTCATCGATGTAGTAAAGCAGGTAAGGCGATTTGTTATACGCTGATGTGATGGAACGAAGATGGATCTTTTGCCAGGGAATATCGTCCCCGATGCGGATATCTTTTGTCTGTGTGTGATTCCCGTTGGTCTTGATGACCGGGATAGTAAGTTTCTGCCGGAGGTTGGGACCGGCTATTTCGTAATGGTTACGGTACGTTTGTTTGGTGTAGGTCTCATGTGCTTCGACCGTCACTTTTTCTGCTTTCATGCAAGCCGACATGTATTGTATCGGTGGAAAGCAGGAAGTGGAAGTCAGGAGGCAGGCCATGATCGCCGGAGATGGGGAACGAAACGCGCCCCGTTATTGAACTTTTAAAAAATCTTTGATATTCTGAATGTAATTTTCTTTAGGCTGAGCGCCGACCGACATCTGGGGTTTCCCTTCTTTCGGGATATACATGATCGCAGGGATTGAACGGATCTGGAAAGTAGCCGACAACTCACGTTCCTTGTCGGTGTTCACTTTATAGAATTTGACCTTGCCTTTGTAAGTCTTGGCCAGTTCTTCCATGATGGGAGCTACCATGCGGCAGGGACGGCACCAGTCGGCATAGAAGTCGATGATACAGGGAACTTTGCCTTTATAATTCCAGCTGTCGGGATTCTTCTGGTAATCCCAGATCTGTTTGCGGAATTCTTCGGTGGTGAGATAAACCACCGTCCCTTCATTTTCGTTGGCAGGGGAAACAGCAGAGGTGGTGGAGTTGCTTACGCTGTCATTTCCGGGTTTATTATTTCCGGCACAACCATTCATCACGAATGCTGAGAGGAAGAGAATGATCAAAGAGGCCTTTTTCATGGTCTGCATTTTTTATAGCTGCAAAATTACATGTTTTTCAGATAGGAATCGCTGCCGGGGTCTTATAGTCAGAATATCGCCAGTTTTGTATTCCCCGTTCCCGAGTCATCCCGGTATTGAAGCAGGTAGATGCCGGCCGGAAGGGCGGAGATGTCAAGCACGATGTCACGGGAACTCATTCCGGCCTGTACATCGACCGTTTGCATGACCTTGCCCGCCGGATTTGCCAGCAGGATATGCCCGGAACCGGCTACGTTGTGTTCCAGGGACACGGTCACTTGTCCGGAAGCGGGGTTGGGGTAAACACGGATTGCATAACCCGGTTCTTTTTCATTCGTTCCAAAGGATGATTTGGGATAATAGATCTCCCATCCGCCGGCGGTGACCGACGAATTGGTGGTAAAGGAAATAAAGGCGCTTCCTCCTTCGATCGTGACGGGGTCGGGCATGCTGTCGGCCTGATAATGGCCCGAGATCTTGGCTACCAGCGAGGAGGTGCTCAGATCGAATATGGAAAGGAAGTCTTTTCCTTCTTCCGTGTCGAACGACCGGAAATAGAGGGTGAGAGGGCCGCCTGAAGCGGTAGAGACTCTCCATTTGCATAAGGTCCCGTTATGATAGTCGAAGCCCAGGCTGCCGTCGGAGAATTCGGCGGTGTCGGCCTGGATGATGGTAGTGCCGGAACACCACTCCGGGATTTCGGATTCGTAAGACGCGAAAAAGCCGGGTGCAGAAGATCCGTTGCCGGATTCAAACGTGACCAGCATCTTATTACCTGTCGACGTGATGTCGCCGGGCAGGGTGTCGCCACTCAGGCTGGCCAGCAGCGGATCGGAGCCGGTTGCGCCGTCATAAATCCTCACCAGGTCACCGGGATTGGTCTCGAACCGGCCGAGCTTCAGGGTGACGGAAGAGACGGAATCTGTCGCTGTTTGCGGGTTGATCAGCCACGAGCAGGAAGAATTGGGCAGATACCCTTGTACAGGGCCGCTGCCGTCTTCAAAGGTCCCGTTCATGTTGTTGAATTCCTTGCTGCCGGTGCAGTACAGCGGGTAGGTGTAGTTGAGGGTGTCGGGATACCCGTTGATGATGACTTCCTGACCCAGGTTGAAATTATATCCTCCGGGCATCAACTCATTGACATTGTAATATCCGTTGTTTTGCCCGCTCCATCCGAAGTTGAAATGAAAAAAGCAGGTATCCTGGTAACCATCGCACACAAACGCATGCCCGTCGGTATAGGGTACTGACCAGCCGGCATAGTACATGGGAATCTTGCGGTCGAGGTGTGACATCAGCAGGCTGTCCCATTCCAGAGAAGTGCTGTCACGAAAAACATATTGAGTCTGGGGGCTGTATTTAAAGTACGTCCGCATCGACCAGGCGGCTTTGTGATTATACATGCCGGAGCCATTGGGTCCGTATACCAGGTCGCAGGATACTCCCAGATGATACAGTAGCTGCGCGATAGAGAGATTTTCTCCGGTGGCTTCGTCCGTCATGGCATTCCAGTCGTAGGAGGAGTTGCCGAAGTCGACGCTCAGGGTCCCGTAGGTGGAATCCATGTAACTGTATGAGCCGGTTCCGGTGAGGGGCCATCTGAAGTAATACATCACTTGTCCCATGGCCGTCGGGACGCATCCGGCGTACGCATGTCCACCCGGTCCGGCCGGGTCGGACGGACACATAGCATTGTACGGGCTGTCCTGATTCCAGTTGGAAGTGATCAGGGGGGCCACCGAACGGAGATCGCGGGAGGGGGCAGGGTTGAGCAACCGATCCGGCAGGGGAGAAAGTTGTTGATCACGGGCCAGGGCGATCTGGTCTTCGTACTGCTTCATCCAGGCCACACACTGTTCAGGGGCATCTTTGACAGAGTAACTGCCCGCGAACGAATAAGCCAGCACCGGTGTGACGGCATCGCTGGCGGCGATGATGATCCATCCCTGAGGATTCAGGTTGATGATATAATACAGCGGGGAATCAGCCTCCGGAAATGGCAAGGTCTCTTTTACCGAATAGGTATAAGTGATGGCCTCTGCAGCGCTCACCGACCTGTCGGAGATGAAGCTCAACGCTCTTTTCTCTGCTGTTTTCTGCGGAACCTCGGAGGCGGTCAGAGGCAGCAACGGGAGCAGCAGGGCCATCAGGGAGATCATAAATTTTTTCATCATGAGAAGATTTATAAAAAAACAAAGGCGCAATAATCACTGCGCCTTTGCTTAGGGGCGGGTTATTGCTAACCCAAAGTTATGAAAAAACTATTGCACTACTACTTTCGTGATTTTAACTCCTTTTTCGCCGGACATTTTCAGCATATAGATGCCTTTGGCGAGGTTGGAGACATTAAGTTGTTTGTTATAAGAACCCTGGAATTTGCCAAGGTCTTCGGAATAGACGGTTTGGCCAATCGCGGAGACCAGATCAAGTCTGATAGACTGCATTTCGACGGCATTGAAGGTGATATTCAGCATGTCTTTGGCCGGGTTGGGATACACTTTCATAGCTTCTACTCCCTTGATGTCAGGGGTAGAGACGGTGATGGAGTAAGAGCAGCTCCATCCCTCGCCGCGGATATGATTGTTGGAATTGAAGATCATCAGGATCTGTCCGCTGGGTGAGGTGAAGGGTCCGGGAGGTGTGGTATATTCTCCGGATAAGGTAGCCAGCAGTTCGGCGCTTCCGAGGTCATAGATACTCAAAGCATCCGCATCCTGTTCTGTATTGAAGCTGTCGAAAGTGAGGGTCGCTGTTTCAGCATTTTCCGGTTTGATGTACCATTTGCAGGAAGAAGAGTTCCTGTACTGGAAGCGGCCGCTGCCGTCGTTGATGTCGCCTGTTGCTTCCGTCAGCGTGGTGGAGCCGGAGCAGAAGGAAACGAGGTTGGTTTCGAAGTCAGCCTGCCATCCGTTGGAGGTGTCGGCGACGCCGTCAGTCACGAAAGTAACGAGCATCTGCGGGCCGGTGGAACTTACTTCCGAAGGGATGCTGTTGCCGGAGAAGGAGGCGAGGAGGTTGGCAGAGGTGGTGGCGCCATCATAAATCCTGACAGAATCGCCGGCGGCTACATCAAAACGTTCGAAGTTCAGAATGATGTTCTGCACACTGTCGTCGGGGGCGATCAGCCAGCTGCAGTTCAGGTTGGGCAGATAAGAAGCTTTGGGGCCGCTGCCGTCTTCGATGGAGCCGAAGTCGTAAGCATCCACGATCACCTGTCCGCTGCAGTTCGGCGGGTAGTTGGAACCGGGTTCGGCATTGATAGTGGCTGTCTGGTTCTGGTTGAACAGATATCCACCCGGGTTCAGGTTGGTCAGCAGGAAGTATCCGTTGTCGGATCCGCCCCATCCCCAGTTCATATGGAAATAGTCGGTCCCCTGATAACCGTCGCATATCCAGGCATGTCCGCCGCCTGATCCCGATCCTGAATACTGAATGGGGCATTTGGCGTCGAGGGAACCGCGGAGAGCAGCTTTCCAGGTGTTATTATAGTAGTAAATTTTTTCGATGAATTCAGTAGAGCTTGCATATTTGAAATAATTCTTCAGAGCTACGGGAACCGAGGAGGAAAAAGCCCCTGATGCCTCCGGAGAATAGTTCATGTCAACAGAGATGCCTCCGTGCCAGCAAAGAAGAGCCATCGGGTCGCTCTGTCTGAAAGAGCTGCCGTTCTTGCCATGGTTGTCCATCCCGTTCCACTCATAGGTGGTGGCGCCGAAGTCGGCACACTGTGCGCCATAGCTCGGGGTGGGATAGATGCAATGCTGACCCTGGCCTGTTTCGGGGAAACGCCAGTAATACATGAGTTGTGTCATGGAGGTGGCAACACATCCAACGACCACATGACCGTTGGCGCCGGCAGGATCGGAGGGACACATAGCATTCCAGGGGAAGGTTTGGTTCCACTCGTTATCGTTGAGCAGCGGAAGCAGATCTAACGTTCCGCGAAGATTCTGAAGTTGTGAGGGACTGCTGACCATCAGGCGAGTCCATTCGTTGACCGTGCTTTCTTCGGCCGGGGCCTTATCAGCATAGCTGGCCCGGATCTGGTCACGGTAATGACCCATCCAGTATTCCAGATTGGCCGGCATATTCTCGGTCGAAAAGGTTCCTTTAAAAGAATAACCAATAACAGGCCAGGAGGCATCATCAGCGGAAACAATGACGAATCCCTTATCACCATTGAAGTTGAAAACGTACCACATCGGCTGTCCATTCTCCGAATCGGTCATTTCACTCGTGATGACGATGGAGTTGTATGCTACATCCTGGTACTGATTGATTCGTTCGAAATAAAAGTTTTTCCCGACTACGCGGGCATCCCTTACATCTACGACAGCGGCCCGGGCTGAAAAGCCGGAGATCACTATCAAGGCGAAAAACAATGCGAAAGCTTTTTTCATTCGTTGGTTTGTTAAGTTATGGATGTTACAAAAATACTAAAAAAATCAATTCCCTGAATATATTTCAGAAAGTCCGGGCAGGACCGTCACGCAATCTCCGGGATTCAATTTTTCTTACCTTCGCCCTGAAAAATCTGAAATGATGAACATACTGATCAAAAACATAAAAGAGCTTGTCGGCACAGAGCAAACACCGCGGCTGAAGGTGTCGGGAAAAGAGATGTCGCAACTCCATACCATCAAAAATGGCTGGTTACTTACCGGCGACGGCCATATCTTGGATTTTGGCCCCGACCCTGTTCCCGAAGCGGTTGCCGGCATGCCCGGACTGACCATCGTGGATGCCGGGGGAGGAATGGTTTTTCCTTCCTTCTGTGATTCGCACACCCACCTCGTTTACGCGGGCAGCCGGGAGATAGAGTATATCGATAAGATACGCGGATTGAGTTATGAAGAGATCGCACGGAGGGGAGGGGGAATCCTGAATTCGGTGAAGCGTCTTCATGATACCTCCGAAGAAGAACTGACTGAGCAGGCGATGTCGAGGCTCCGGGAGATCATCGGCTTGGGGACAGGAGCTGTGGAGATCAAGAGTGGATACGGACTTTCGCTGGAAGATGAGCTGAAGATGCTGCGGGTGATCCGGAGGCTGAAAGAGCTTTCCCCCCTGAAGATCGTCGCCACTTTCCTCGGGGCTCATGCCGTGCCTGCCGCCTATGCCGGCCGTCAACAGGATTATGTGGATGCCATCATCAGTGAGATGATCCCGGTGGTGGCGGCGGAAGAGCTGGCCGAATATATAGATGTGTTCTGCGATCAGGGCTTTTTCACCGTGGAAGATACAGACCGGATCCTCAACGCCGGGATGAAATACGGACTCCGGCCCAAGATGCATGCCAATGAACTCGGTTACTCCGGAGGTATCCAGGTCGGCGTGAAATACAACGCCTTGTCGGTAGATCACCTGGAATGCACCGGTGACGAAGAGATAGCAGCGCTGCGCGGTTCCGATACCATGCCCACCATTCTTCCGGGGGCGGCTTTTTTCCTGAACATGCCGCATGCCCCTGCCCGCAAGATGATCGATGCCGGTCTGCCGGTGGCCTTTGCCAGCGACTTCAACCCCGGCTCCTCGCCTTCGGGCAATATGCAACTGGTGCTTTCCATGGCCTGCATCAACTACCGTCTTCTTCCGGAAGAAGCCATTCAAGCGGTCACCCTCAACACCGCTTATGCCATGGGCATCAGCGAAGATTATGGCTCCATCGCAAAAGGAAAGGTGGCGAACCTGTTCATCACCCAACCCATTCCTTCGCTCGAATTCATGCCCTATGCTTTCGGAAGCAATAAAATCCGGAAGGTCATGCTGAATGGACAGATGATCTGAGTCATTTCTTCAGATGGAACCATACCTCAAACTCACTCAGGGGAGTGAATTTGGAACGTTTCCAGGAGAGTATCGTGCCGGTGTCGGTTTTCTCCGTGCCATCGGGAGTCATGGAGGTGGAATCGATCACGACGACATTCTCGTCATACCTGAGGGTGTAACCGGCCGATGACAACATCCCCTGCCAGTATCCGGCCTGCATTTTCATCGGGTACATGAAATACTTGCCGTTATGGTCGTCGATGTACGAAATCCGCAGTTTCTTTTGTTCATTCGGTCCGAAGGGTACGGAGAAAAACAGTCCGGCTGGTTGACTCCGCGTGTGGGTGATCGGGTTATTGCGCGTGATGTCAAAGATGATCAGGGTGTCGCGCAGCAGCCCTTCTTTACGCAACGGCATTGGCACAAACATCACCTGGCTGAGATCAAAACCGGAGTTGCTCCGGAGGGATAAAACAGCGGTTGTCTCCACATGTTTGGCATCAAGTTTGAACGTGACATCCTCGCCAATCAGATCGACTTTCTGACCATACATAGAGAGGAATGCGCTCATCAGTACTAATATCAACTTCATCCGTTTCATAGCATAAATGCTTCAATTCCCTAAATATACAAAAATTGAAGCCGGATGTCAAGAAAAATGCGCGAATACGCCACGTTGTAAGTGACTTATCCGCGCATTATCCGAGTTCAACCGGATGAGTGGATGTTACCGGATCACTTTCAGCGCTTCATCAGTAGCCTTGATCAACGGTTGTATCGAGATTTCTTCTCCGACGGCCTGTTTCATCCATAACTGCGGGATGAGTCTTCCCTGCGAGAAGATGCGAAGTGATTCATCGGCGAAGTTTTTCCCTTTCAGGAAGCCTTCCAACTGAAAATCGATGAGGTGTCCCACCGGGTAGTTCGACAGGTACAGCGGGTTGTCGATCATGTGTGAATAGATGGCCAGGATGGGGCAGTCTTTCACTCCGAAGGCATCGGCATAGTATTTGTTCCAGACTTCGGTAGCTGTTTTAATGACGGTCTCTTTCAGCTGTTCTTTGGTGGCGTCGGGATGATCATAGAGCCATTTCCATACCTGCATATCCACCAGCGAGACGCCCATGATCTCAAAGCATCCCCAGAAGCTGTCGAGGGTGGTCATCGATTCTTTGTTCGGATCATTTTCTTTCATGCCGAGCAGCTCGAGATCGCGTTTCTGGAAGGTAAAAGCATAGGCTTCTGTACAAGCGGTGTTGGGGACCCCCTGCATCAGGTAATTATCTACGAAATAGAGGGAGATGGTCTGTTCCACGTTGTGCCCGAGTTCATGGATAGCGATGTTATAGCCTTTATAGTCCATGCCTTCGGCGCCGATACGTGTACGGAGATGCGCTTGGTCGCCTTTCATCATAGCTCCCCAGGCATGACCCGAGCCGCGGGCGGGATCAACGGCGATGTGAGAGGCGATCTCTTTGGCTTTGTCGGGTTTAAATCCCAGTTTAATCAGGATATTCGGGATGTCGGCTTCAAAGGCAGCGGTGTTGGGGTATTTGGCTTTCGTAAGTTTATCGAGCGCCGATTGGTCCATGGTGCTGCGCGATTTGAATCCATCGTACCAGATGTCGAAGGGTTGTAACGGACGTCCGAGCCGTTTGCTGATCAGATCGGCGACCTGCTTGACCTGAGGGGAAGAGCAGAATTCGGTGAATAATTTCTCGACCTGATCCTGCGGTATCTCCATGGTGCCGTCAAAAGCGCGCATGATATAAGTGGGATAGATTGGCGTGAAGGGATCCACGGCTTTCAGCGCATGGAAATTGTCGAGCAACACCTGGTACCGGGTGTCGGGTTCCGGGTTGGAAGAGAAGGCTGCCCCATTCTTATACGTTTTGTTGGTGAAAGGATTCCACTGGATGGAAGGATTGTCGATCACGCTGTCGGGGATATCCTGTTTGATGATGTGCAGCATCACTTCGTAGATCATCTTTTGTTTCAAAAGGCCTTCTTCTCCTTTATTGTAATTGGCTTTTAACTCGTCGCGGAGATTCCAGTGGGAGATGAGTTTCATGTTCTTGTCAAAATGGGTTTGCATCTTATCATCGACGAGGTTGCCTACGTAGATGTTGTAGTTGGAGATGTAGTTATCGGCAGCGGTAAGAGCGTCGGCTGTTTTCTGGCTGATATCGGCGGGGATGCGAGCTGTGAAGAGGTCTCCCATACGGGCATAAGCCCATTCCTGACGGCTCCAGGCGGCGCCCGATGCTTCTTTCTCTTTTAACGTCCACGAAGGGAAATTCAGGATGGTGATGAAGGCGATCTTGTTTCCGAAGAAATCATCGTTGAAATGAGAGGTGGGATCATAAGCGCCGAAGATCTCATCCACGTCCAGCATCTCGCCGATGGAAAGATGCATGCCTCTTTTCAGATCCAGGCTGATCATGTTGAACCGCCCGAAGAGCGCCTCATAGTTCTGGGAAAGACGTTCGAACAGGATTTGTCGTTGCTGATCGTCGCCGACAAAATATTTTTCGCACAGCGATTCAAAATCCTTGACAGTCCCGTCATGTTGGGTCCACAGGGCAGCGACCTGCGTCACGCCTTTTTCGATGCGGACTTTGGCGGCATTGCCGTAGTGATTGGTGAGGTTGGCGATGACAGAATCGGTGGTGGCTTGCGGGATGAAGTGCGACACTTGGTCTTTTTTTGCTTCTTTGCACTGGGTGAAGCAAAGAGCCAGTGGCAGGGCCAGGATGGTCAGTATTCTTTTCATGGTGCAGGGATTGGGTTTATGTAAACAAATGTATAACAATTTTTCCGGCTTTTTTTAATTAGAAACACGGAGGAAAAGAGGATTAAACTGAGGCCTCAGAGGATTATTCTTTTTATCCCATCCCTGAGATGAAGAACATTGAAATTAATAAGCAGACCCAAAGGGAATCCTCCTGTTTTTAAGTAGGTCAGTACTTGTGCCCGATGAATAGGATGTAATACGTTAACAGACTTGACCTCAACAACAATGGTATTTTCCACCAACAAGTCAAGCCTATAGCCACATTTGAGTTTAATGCCTTCGGATATCAGAGGTACAGGCTTTTCTTTTTCCACCCATAAACCGGTTTCCTGCATTTTGTGGAATAAGACATTTTTATAGGATGATTCCAGAAGACCGGGGCCCAACTGTGTATGTACCTTCATGGCAATTCCAATAATTTTCCCCGATAAAATATTTAATTCCATGATGATTTGTTTTCCCTTAATCCGGATTGAAGGTGAAAGGTAATGCAGGAATGATTTTTTCCTCTTTGACCTCATTCTGAAACTCCCTTTACTCTGTGTTTTTTTTCCTAAGTTTGCAGCTCAAAACCTCATAAAATGCGACAGCTTATCGAATGTGTCCCCAACTTCTCCGAAGGGCGCGATATGAATGTGATCAGGCAGATCACCGACCAGATTGAAACCGTAGAAGGTGTGAAACTCCTGGATGTGGATCCGGGCGCTGCCACGAACCGTACTGTTGTGACGATGGTAGGGTCTCCGGAAGCAGTGATTGAAGCGGCTTTCCGCTGCATCAAAAAGGCAATGGAAGTGATCGATATGAGCAAACATAAGGGGGAACATCCCCGGTTTGGCGCTACCGATGTTTGTCCGTTTGTTCCTGTTTCGAACATCACGATGGAAGAAACGGTGGTTTATGCCCGTAAGCTGGCTGAAAAGGTAGGTAATGAACTGGGTATTCCTGTTTTTTGTTACGAGAATGCGGCTTTCACGGAAGAACGGCGCAACCTGGCCAACTGCCGTGCCGGTGAGTATGAAGGTCTTCCCAAGAAACTGACCGACCCGCACTGGAAACCCGATTTCGGGCCTGCTGAGTTTCTTCCCCGGACCGGAGCAGTCGCCATCGGCGCTCGCGATTTCCTGGTAGCTTATAATATCAACCTGAACACCACTTCCACCCGCCGTGCCAACGCGGTGGCTTTTGATATCCGCGAAAAAGGAAGACCCGTACGTGAAGGAAATTCTGTCACCGGAAAGATTAAAAAAGACCAGGATGGGAATGATATCTGGCAGCCCGGGTTGCTGAAAGCCTGTAAAGCCATTGGCTGGTACATCGAAGAGTACGGGATCGCCCAGGTCTCCATCAACCTCACCAACATCAGCGTGACGCCGGTGCATGTGGCTTTCGAGACGTCCAACGAATGCGCCCGGCAACGCGGTATGCGGGTCAGCGGTTCCGAACTCGTCGGACTCATCCCGCTTCGCGCCATGATTGATGCCGGAAAATATTTCCTGCAGAAACAGAACCGGTCGGTGGGCATATCCGAAGAAGAAATCATCAAAATAGCTGTGAAATCACTCGGACTGGATGACCTCCGGCCCTTTAATCCCCGCGAAAAAGTCATCGAATATATCCTCGAAGATCAGGACCCGTCGCATAAAAAGCTCCTGGTCAACATGACGGCCAAAGGCTTTGCCAACGAAACGGCTTCCGAATCACCTGCCCCCGGCGGTGGCTCCGTCTCTGCTTACATCGGATCCCTGGGCGCCTCCCTGGCTACCATGGTGGCAAATCTCTCTTCGCACAAGCCCGGCTGGGATGACCGTTGGGCCGAGTTCTCCGGATGGGCCGAAAAGGGACAAAAAATAAAAGATGAGCTTCTCTACCTGGTGGATGAAGATACCCGCGCTTTTAACAAGATCATGGATGCCTTCGGATTACCGAAAGGAAATGATACCGAAAAAGCAGCCCGTACCGCTGCCATCCAGGAAGCAACCAAATACGCCATCGAGGTGCCCTTCCGGACCATGAAAAAAGCGTACGAGTCTTTTGAGATCATCAAAGCTATGACGGAAATTGGTAACCCGAACTCCGTCTCGGATGCCGGTGTGGGAGCTTTGTGCGCCCGCTCGGCTGTCATCGGAGCATACCTGAATGTACGGATCAATACCGCGGGATTAAAAGATAAAACCTTCGTGGAAAAGATCCTCCGGGAAGCAGAGGAAATCGTTGCCAATACCCGAAAAGCAGAAGAAGATATCCTGAACCTTGTTATGCAAAAGATAGGGTAAACAAAGCCCTTCCTTTCCTTTTTCTTCCGGCTTCAGACACTGAAAAAAAAAGACCCGCTCATGGAGAACTTCAGTGTTTGGTTGGTAGCCTGGAAGTACACTGTTGGTTGCAGAGCGGGTCAATCCTTAATACAATTACAAAAGCATACACACCAAAGGTAGGGTGCTTCGTTGTTCAAAAAATGTATTATACGTAGATTTTAGTAACAAGGTTACTAACAATCAGCCTGATCATTAATCTTTGATACATCTGGTGAAGAAAGCATTATTCCGATGCGAGGGATAATACGACACCGACGGGTTAAATTCATTCATGCCGTGAGCCCAGGCTTTTTTCGGACCGTGCGAGGTCGATGACCAAAACATGACCGCAAAGGTACTGAAATCCCACTGCACGTTGTTAAACCGGGTCCCGAGCAGGAAAGCGTCGAAGCCGGAATAACCGGTGTTTTTCAGCGGACTGCCGGCAAAGCCGTTGCTCACGTAGAAGTTGAACAGGTTGGTCCAGTCGGTTTCCGTCGGGACGTGCCATTCGGGAGGACAGAGGCCCTGAGCCCCGTCTTTGGCTTCGTACTTCATCAACTCATCCCACTGGTACATGCCGCCAAGGGAAGTACAGTTGACAATATTGTCGTTGAAACAATACTTTTCGGGGATGCAGTTGTCACGCTGCAGAAGCCCGGATCGCAAGGTGTTCCCGTAGTTGAGGTTATCGGCAAACCAGCATTGGGTGCCGATTTTGACGGTGGAATAGGACTGCCCGTCGCGGACGTCGGTGAGCGGGTTGCCGCAGTTGAAGGCAGGGATCGCTACCACGGTGATGGAATCGGAAGCGCTGGATGAACATAACCATGAGTTGACATAGTTATACGTGATCATATGGGTTCCTGTTCCTGCAGAAGATGGATCGAAGATACCCGAAGCTACGCCGGCGCCGGAGTAAGTCCCGCCTAACGGCAATGCGCCCTTGAGGGTGATGGGCTGGGCGTTGAAGGATACCACGGGATCTTTGCAGAGCGAGAAGGTGACGGCAGGATAAGGATTCACCGTGACCACGACGCTGTTGTTGGTTCCCGGACAGGCATTGGCTGTCGGAGCAACCAGGTAGGTGGCCGTCTGCGGGTATGGTCCGGAGTTGGTCAGGGTCTGCTGGATGAGGTCGCCGCTGCCGTCAGAATAGCCGCTCAGCGAGGCGCCGCTCCCGGTGGCAGTCCAGGTGTAAGAGGTGCCGGCAACATGAGAACTCAGGTTGATGGTGGCTGTCTGACCGGAACAGAAGGTCTGGCCGTTGGGAGTGAAGACGACATTGGCCACGGGGAAGACGGTCACGACAAACGGGGTGGCGTTGCCGGGACAGCTGTTG
>DAONET010000024.1:0-36410 GCA_035403225.1 Bacteroidales bacterium
TTTTCTGGCAACCGTGACCGGAAAACGTTCCGTTACATTAAAAAGAGGGTGTCTCACGATGGAGACACCCTCTTTTTTTTATCATCCGGTTTACAACCACCCGTGATGAGAACGGACACCAGAAAATTCAGGAAACGAAATGCCGGATCCAGCAACGTCTCCGGATGTGTTCCCTGCTTTCAAAGCTCTTCCAGATGTTAAGAGCCTTCAGGTTGTTTTCCAGTTGATTACTGGAGACCGTCTTTTTGATACCGTATTGGATATATGCTTTTTGAAGATCGCGAAAGATGATGGCAGCAATCCCTTTCCCGTGATAATCGGGTCTGACCCCGACCAGATACATATCCACCGTGTCGTTGTTCCGGATGGCATTCAACACCCGGATAAATCCGAAGGGGAACAACTTCCCGTTGCATTTTCGCAAGGCATGGGTGATATTGGGCAGGGAGATACCGAATCCTACCACGTCATCGTGCTCATCCAGCAGGACGGAGACAAATTCAGGGCGGATAAACCCGAAATATTGCTTCGTATAAGCATCCATCTGCGCTTCCGTGAGAGGGGCAAAGCCATACAACACATCGAATGCATCGTTCAGCATGGTGAACAGCTTCCGGGTGTATGGCATAAAGTCTCCGGACTTTTTCGCCACCAGCGGGTGGATATGATACCGTTGGGCGGTCAGGTCAGCCAGACGCTCAATGGTTTCGGGGACCTTGTCAGGAACCGGGAATTCGTGTTGCACCCAGTCCACTGCCTTGGAAAAGCCCAGCTTCTCCATATGGACCGGGTAATACGGATAGTTATAGATAGAGGTAAGGATCGCTGTCTCTTCGAATCCATCGATCAGCATCCCTTCCAGGTCGAAATCGGTAAAGCCGAGGGGACCGTGAATGCCGGTCATCCCTTTGGAACGTCCCCATTCTTCGACTGTTTCAATCAGTTTGCGGCTTACTTCGATATCATCAATGAAATCGATCCATCCGAAGCGGACCAGATTTTCTTCCCATCGCTGGTTTGCCCGGTGGTTGATGATCCCAGCCACCCGGCCGACGATTTGTCCGTTCCGATATGCCAGCCAGTATTCAGCTTCACAGTACTCAAAAGCCAGGTTTCTCTTGCGATCAAGAGTGCGTCGTTCATCTGTCCTGACCTGGGGGCACCAATAGGCATTCCCTTGGTAAAGCCGGTATTGAAATTTGATAAATCGGTTAAGGTCAGCCCGGGTAACAACTTTTTTAATCTCAATATCCATACTCGAGTGTTCGTGTCGTACTTCAGAAGATCCGGGCCTTATAAGTATAAGGTCCGGAGGAAGAGGTTACCCTGATGTAAACAAAGACCGTCGGAAGATTATTACCCGATTTTCTTATTGGCGATGTCGTGACCTGCCTGAAGCGCGTTCAGGTTCATGTTGACAATGTCTTCTCCTTTTTTCTCAAAGGTAGCGCGAACAGCTTTTTTAATGCTTTCGAACGACATACCGAGGAAAGGGGAAGCAGCTCCCAGGATGACCATGTTGGCTGATTTGGCAGAACCTGCTTCTTTAGCGATGGTTTCTGCATCAAGAGCCACATGTTTCGGGAGGGAAGCCACCGCCTGATGTACTTTCTCAATCTCCGGGTAATTGGGGACATTGATAAACGGTGTGGTGCTGGTGATCACCCATCCCGACTCAGAGAGATAAGGCAGGTAGCGAAGTGACTCCATCGGTTCCACCGAGATGATGAGGTCGGCTTTGCCATAAGGGATCAGGTCGGATGCAATCTCTTCTTTGGAGATACGCAGGTTTGATGACACATCGCCACCGCGCTGGCTCATTCCGTGAACTTCCGATTGTTTTAAATACATTCCCTGGTCAAGGGCAGCATATCCGATGACGGCAGCGATGGACAGAATCCCCTGTCCACCGACGCCTGCTAATATGATATCTTTCTTCATTATTATTCGTTATTTTCTTTTTTATGCTTCTCTCTCATCCTTTTGTTCAGTTCCACGATGCACTCCCTGCGGGGAATGATGACGGAGACACCCTGGTAAGCGAGTTCTTCGTTGATGATTTTGACATTTTCTTCGTGGAATTTCTTCAGGGGCCTGATCACCCGGATATGTTCCGGTTCAACGCCTATGCCTTTGCAGATCTCTTCGAGTTTGCCGTTGGCAGCTGAATGCTGTCCGCCGGTCATAGCGGTGGTGGCGTTATCAAGGATGAAAACGGTGATCGGAGCTTTACCGTTCACGGCATCGAGCAGTCCGGTGATCCCCGAATGGCCGAAGGTGGAGTCGCCGATAACGGCAACCGCCGGGACCATTCCTGCATCAGCAGCGCCTTTGGCCATGGTGATGGAAGCGCCCATGTCGACGCATGAGTTGATGGCTTCATACGGTTTCATAGCGCCCAGGGTATAACATCCGATATCAGCGAAGACCCGGCCTTTGGAGAATCCGGTGAGGGCCTCATTCAGGGCCAGGTAAGAATCAGCATGGGGGCATCCGTCGCATAGAGCAGGTGGTCTGGAAACCACGATGTCCGGAACGGGTGAGCCGATGGTATCTGCCAGTCCAAGCGCCCTGGCTACGATATTGGGGTTCAATTCACCGTCGCGGGGAACCGATCCGTCGAGTCTTCCTTTGACGACCAGTCCGGCGCCCAGGAATCCTTTCAGCATCTCTTCCACCACCGGGTATCCGTCTTCCAAAACAAGGATGGACTGGCATTCCCTGGCCATGCGTTCAACCATTCTGCGCGGAAGGGGATAATGACCCAATTTCAGTACCGGGTAAGGCACTCTTCCCTTGGGGTAATTCTCACGCAGATAGTTATTAGCGATCCCACAGGCGACGATACCCATCGAGTGGTCATTTCCATCGGTATACGCATTAAAACCGGAGGTTTCGGATTCCTTGGTAAAATGGGCCTGGTTGTTCAGTAACGTCTTATATTGTTTCCGGGCAATGGCCGGCAGCAATACATACTGACGCAGGTTGAACGGCAGTCTCAATTCGTTCTCCGGACGATGTGAGGTGGTGACGTTCACTCCGGCACGGGAATGAGCCATACGGGTGGTAATTCTCATCATCACAGGAATGCCGTATTTTTCCGACAGGTCAAATCCATAATGTACCATGTCGTAGGCTTCCTGTTGGTTACCGGGTTCGAGGACCGGGACCTGGGCAAACTTGCCATAGACACGGGAGTCCTGTTCATTCTGTGATGAATGCATCGAAGGGTCATCGGCCGAAACCACGATTAGTCCTCCGTTAGCCCCGGTGATTGCCGAGTTGAGGAAAGGGTCAGCCGCCACATTCAAGCCGACATGCTTCATGCAAACCATGGTTCGTTTGCCGGCATATGACATACCCAGAGCGGCTTCCATCGCCGTCTTTTCGTTTGTACACCAATCTGAATGAATATTTCCGTTTATCTGGTTTTTCTTGTTCTGCACATACTCCGTGATTTCCGTCGACGGAGTGCCGGGATACGCATAAATCCCGGATAAGCCCGCATCAAGGGCGGCCTGGGCTATGGCTTCATCCCCCAGTAAAAGCAACTTTTTTGTCATTCTGAATACTTCTTTTCTTGTTAATGAAATGGTTAGCAAACCTACATAGATTTTGGCAAATTCGCAACTCTCGCCGGGAACATTTTATCCCGTCCGGAATTTCAAAGGAAAGGATTCGAAAATGTTTGGTTTAATTTATTACTTTTGTGGGTTAACATGAATGGTCAACCAATCTGAACTGATTGCCTATGTCAGCTACCTCCCGTTTCTACCTGTTACTGTTCGGCTTAGTTCTATTACTGTCCGTAAATAACACCTCCCTGGCGCAGACAGGCACCATCAGGGGATTTGTATACGAGCAGGAATCGGGTGAACCCGTAATCTTCACGAATATCTATTTTCTGAAGACATCCATCGGGGCCACCACTGACGAGAATGGCTATTTTGCCATTACCAAGATACCGCCCGGTGATTACACCCTGATGGTGACGTATGTTGGTTTTGATACTCTTCAGATGCCCGTTTCCATCAAATCAGGCGACGTTATCACGAAAAAACTTTACCTGAGTCAGGCTTCCGTCACACTCACGGAAGTGAATGTGTCAGCTGCCCGGCAGGACAAACAGCGGGAGACACAGACATCCATCGTCAAGATCGATCCGAAGCAAATCAATAAGATTCCGTCGATCGGAGGCACGCCCGACCTGGCCCAGTACCTGCAGGTGTTGCCCGGTGTCATCTTCTCGGGTGACCAGGGCGGACAACTGTACATCCGCGGAGGCCCCCCTATCCAGAACCTCGTGCTGTACGACGGGATGACCATCTATAACCCCTTCCATTCCATCGGACTTTTCTCCGTTTTCGATGTGGATATTCTGAAAAACGTGAATGTCTATACCGGAGGTTTCAGCGCCGAATATGGCGGCAGGATCTCTTCCGTCATGGATATCGCGACGATGGATGGGAATAAAAAACGGTTCTCCGGAAAGATCGATGCCAGCACCTTTGGCGCGAAAGTCCTGTTAGAAGGCCCTATCGCCAAACAAAAGGATGATGACGGCTCCAGCGCTTCCTTCATCCTCTCGGTAAAAAATTCTTACCTCGACGAAACATCCAAGTCGATCTATTCTTATCTCGATAATTCCCTTCCTTATCAATACCTGGATATCTACGGAAAAGCCTCTATCAACGCGGCAAACGGAAGTAAGGTGAATTTCTTCGGATTCAACTTCTCCGACAAGGCCCTGTTCAATGGATATAACATGACGGGAAACACCTTGAACGAGGTGGACCTCGATTACCACTGGAACAGCTACGGCGGCGGAACCAATTTTGTGGTGATCCCCGGAAAATCACCGGCCCTGCTGGAAGGTAATTTCGCCTATTCCTATTATAAAGTCGTATTGGATGAAACCGATAAACAACCCCGGTCCAGCTCCATCGGCGGATTCAACGGAGGTTTCAGGTTCACCTATTTCCTGGGGAAAGATGCCATCAAATACGGCCTTGACCTGTCAGGTTATAAAACCATTTTCAATTTCTATAATTCCCTGAACCGGCAGATCGATTATACCCAGAACACCACCGATATCGATGCCTTTGTCGAATACAAATGGATCGCGGGAAAATTCGTTATCCAACCCGGTTTCAGATTCCAATATTATGCCTCGCTCTCACAAATGTCGCCCGAACCCAGGCTTTCCATTAAATACAACATGGTGGAAAAATTCCGTTTGAAAATGGCCGGCGGATATTTCACCCAGAACCTGATGTCCACTTCCAACGACCTGGACGTGGTGAACCTCTTTTACGGATTCCTTTCCGGGCCCGAAAACCTGCCTAAGACTTTTAAAGGGAAAGATGTCATCAACAAACTTCAGAAATCGTGGCACGCTATTTTCGGTTTTGAATGGGATCTTACCGACAGGCTGAGTCTGAATGTGGAAGGATACTACAAGTATTACCCGCAACTTACCAATATCAACCGGAACAAGTATTTCGACGATAATGAAGAAAACGCCCTGATACCGGATATTTACAAAAAAGACTTCATTTTGGAAACCGGTGACGCAGAAGGAGTGGATGTTTCTGTTGAATACACCTATAAGAAACTCCATTTCTGGGGCACCTACTCACTGGGTTATATCCACCGCGACGATGGAATCTCCAAATATGTTCCTCCATACGACCGGCGGCACAACCTGAACATGATGCTTTCCTGGACACTGGGCAAGAAATCGACGTGGGAACTGAACGGCCGGTTCAATTACGGATCGGGATTCCCCTTTACGCCTACATCAGGATACTATGAAGAGATTGGTTTCAACAATAACATGGGATCTGATTATACTACGATCAACGGCAACCTGGGCATTCTTTACGGCGAATACAATTCCCAAAGACTCCCTTACTACAGCCGGTTTGACGTTAGTGCAAAAAAGACCTTCTTCCTGGGGAAAACGGCTAAACTGATGGTTGACGCCGGGATCACCAACATTCTAAACCAGGAGAACATCTTTTATATCGACCGTGTAACGGCTACCGAAATCTACCAGTTACCCATCATGCCGAGCCTGGGTGTCAGCTTCACATTTTAGTGAGATCTGATATCCTTTTTCCGGCTTTTCTTACTTATCTTTGTTCCAAAGAACAAGCGAAATGAACGTACAAACTGCTTCCTTGTCAAAGAAAGAGCTGCTGAAAGCATTGCTCCTTGACGCCGTCGGTCTGGCCTTTATCTTCCTGGCGCCGTCACTGACCCATTTGCTGAGTTTCCCGGTTTATATGCTGGAACCCATGCGGGTTATGCTGATCCTCTCGCTCGCCCATTCCTCGAAGAAAAACAGTTATTTGCTGGCACTGACTTTGCCGCTGTTCTCGTTCCTGGTCTCAGGTCACCCCGAAGCGGTGAAGATGATGGTCATCACGGCAGAACTGGTGCTGAATGTATTCCTGTTCTACCTGCTTTCCGAAAGGATCCGGAACATTTTCTGGTCCGGGATGCTTTCCATCCTCGTCAGCAAATTTTTCTGCTACCTGGCCTACCTCGCTGTTTTCTCCCTGGCTTTTGTCCGGGCTGAAGCCGCTCCCCTGTTCCTGATGGTCCAGGCTGCTACCACCCTCGTGTTCAGTACCTATTTATTCCTGCTGTTTAAACGCAAACAATCATGAAGACAAATAATCTTTTACTGATCTCCATATTCCTTTTGCTGCTGACAGGATTCACCGGCTGTACCTCCGACGATCCTTCTCCCTCTCCTACCGATCCGAGAGTGGCCATGGTCGGGACATGGAGCGTTTATGAATCGGGCGCCAAGGGATCCTATGAAGCGACGATCGCATTAGATCCTTCCTCCTCCACCGGAATTCTGATTTACAACTTCGCCAATTCAGGATCAACCAGCAACCCGGCGCAGGCGGACGTGTCCTCAACCAATATTATCCTGAACCCCGATCAAACTATTGGCGATGGATGGACTGTCAGCGGAGGCGGTTCGCTCGTCAGCAGCACCAAGATCAACTGGTCGTATTCCCTTTTTGATGGCGCTACCAATTATAACCTGACCGCCGTGTACACGAAGAAATAAGTGGTTATTTATTTACCCTTTTAATTTGGTTTTCGGAAGGTTGCACCGGAGGAGGACCCTCTTTTTTACCGCCCTTAAACCAGTTGTTCCGCGAATCCAGTTCATCGACTACCTGGTCGTATAACTTGTGGAATCCCTTTTCATCCCACTGGTAATAGCGGATGTTGAGCAAGAACCGCTGACGGGTGACCCCGTATTTTTTAAACAATCCGTTATAACAGTAATCCTGGTATTTGGCGGTGGCTCCTCCATTGACCTTTTCCGATGTCAGGCCGGCTTCCAGGACATGGACATCAGCGAGGAGCTGCACCATGACCGGCTCAGCGATAATGGAGTCGGGCGGGAGAAAGGCCCTGCGTTCCTGTTCTTGCTGGTCGGTGCATGAAAACATCAAGAGGGCTGCGGCAGTGCACAGCAGTGAAAAAAAACTGCCTTTCATAGCCTGATCACTTTTTCTGTTGGGCCTTGTACTCTTTATTCAGCTCATCTACCACCAATGCCGTGATATCCAGGGTATCGTTGGCAATCAGCAGATCGCCGCCGGATTTGTAGGTCATGATATAATCATAATGGTACTTCGCATTGAATCTTTTCAGGAAATTATCCACGGTATCGAGCAGCTGCAACTGTGTATTATATTCTTTTTCAGCTACTTCCTGAGTGTATTTGTTCTTTTTTTCGTCCAACGCCTGTTGTTTCTGCAGCAGGTTCTGGTAGATGGTATTAGCCCGTTCTTCGGTTACCACATTCCCGGCGATAAGTTTCTGGAGGTCGTTAAATTCTTTCTGCAAGGCAGCTTGTTCCGCCAATACTTCATTCTGCAGTTTTCCGCCCATGCTTTCCAGGTTTTTTTTCAGGTCGACGACAAACTGGTATTTCTGGTTCAGGGTATCGACGTTGACATACACCATTTTCAATCCATGACCGAAGGAAGCGGCAGGGACAGCCTCCCCGGCGCCTTTCTGTCCTTTAAAGAAAAGGACGTACAACAATATCAACCCGGCCAGCATCACCAGCATCAGGATCGTATTCAGATTGAATGTAAAGAACCGGGACCGGGGGGCCGGATTAACGGATTCCTTCTCGGGTATGACAGGCATTTCCTGAGAGACCTCAGGCGTTTCCAATGGTTTTTCCTCCATGATCAATGATTTTAGTTACCTAATTCTGACATGAACTTGATCCGCATCAGGCGGATTTCCTCTTCCGTGTACTCATCTTCGCCCAGGTCGAGCAAAGCTTTTTCAACGGAATCGGTCTCGGCTTTACGGAAATATTCGAAAATTTCTTCCTGGTGATATGGATCAATGAATTCATCCAGGTAATAATTGATATCAATTTTGGTCCCAGAACCGACGATGCTTTCAATTTCGGTCAGGAGTTCATCGAAATTGATATTCTTGGAATAGGCAATATCGACCAGGGAAATTTTGCGGTCGATGCTCTGGATGATAAATACTTTGAGCCCCGATTTGTTGATCATCGATTTCACCACCATGTCCATGGGGCGGATGATGTCGTTCTCCTCGACATATTCTTTGATCAGTTCGAGGAACGGTTTGCCGTATTTCTGAGCTTTCCCGAGGCCGACGCCCTGAATCTGTTTCAGTTCATCGACGGTGACGGGGTATTGGATGGCCATGTCTTCGAGGGAAGGATCCTGGAAGATGACGAATGGCGGAAGTTTTTCTTTGCGGGCAATCTCCTTACGGAGGTCTTTCAGCAGCGAGAAGAGCGCTTTATCTGCCGTGCTGCTTTTCGAGCCCATGGCTTCAAACAGTTCTTCTTCCTCGGGGTTTTCCAGGTCATGGTCGTCGACCAGCATTACGGAGAAGGGCTTTTTCAGGAATTTCTGTCCTTCGGGGCTGACCTTCAGCAGACCATAGTTTTCAATATCTTTCAGCAGAAGACGTTCGATGAGGCTTTGCCGAACGACGGCATTCCAGAATTTCTCGTCCTTGTCGGCGCCTTTTCCGAACTCGGCCAGTTTGTTGTGTTTAAACTGTTTGATGTTGGCCGTGGTCTTGCCAAGGAGGATATTGACCACATGTTTTTGTTTGTACTGCTGTTTGATAGCCATGACGGTTTCGAGAACCAGCTGTACATATTGTTTTCCTTCGAATTTTTTCTTCGGATGGAGACAGTTATCGCAATTCTGGCAATTATCTTCCTTCATCACTTCCCCGAAGTAATGAAGCAGTTGTTTCCTGCGGCAGACGGATGACTCGGCGTAGGAGACGGTTTCGAACAACAGTTGTTTCGCGATTTCCTGTTCAGCGACGCTTTTCCCTTTCAGGAATTTCTCCAGCTTCTGGATATCTTCGTAGCTATAGAAGGCGATGCAGTTACCTTCACCGTCGTCGCGTCCGGCGCGACCCGTTTCCTGGTAATATCCTTCCAGGCTTTTGGGCATATCGTAATGGATCACGAAGCGGACATCGGGTTTATCGATCCCCATTCCGAAAGCGATGGTGGCCACGATGACATCCGCCTCTTCCATCAGGAATTTGTCCTGGTTTTCCCGGCGAACTGCAGCGTCGAGTCCGGCATGATACGGCAAAGCGCGGATACCATTAATATTTAACGTTTCCGAAAGCTCTTCTACCTTTTTCCGGCTCAGGCAGTATACGATGCCCGATTTTCCGGGGTTTCCCCGGATAAATTTTATGATATCCTTGGTGACGTTCTTGGTCTTGGGTCGTACCTCATAATAAAGGTTCGGCCGGTTGAAAGAGGACAGGAAGACAGCGGCATCGTTTATTCCCAGGTTCTTCTGGATATCCTGCTGTACTTTGGGAGTTGCTGTCGCTGTAAGGGCTATCAACGGTACTTTCTGTCCGATTGCGTCAATGATGGGACGCAGGCGCCGGTATTCCGGTCTGAAATCATGTCCCCATTCGGAAATACAGTGAGCTTCATCAATACCGAAGAAAGAGATTTTGATCTTCTTCAGAAACTCAATATTCTCTTCCTTGGTGATCGTTTCAGGCGCCACATAGAGAAGCTTTGTTTTTTTATCCTTGATGTCCTTTTTTACCTGAAGAATCTCCTGTTTTGACAAGGAGGAGTTCATGAAATGAGCGATATCGGTATTAGTACCGAAGTTGCGCAACGAATCCACCTGGTTCTTCATCAGGGCGATCAGGGGAGAGACGATAATAGCTGTTCCGTCACTGATCAGAGCGGGTAATTGATAACAGAGGGACTTTCCTCCGCCCGTAGGCATGATGACAAAAGTATCTTTTTGTGCTAATACGTTACGTATGATAGCTTCCTGATTACCTTTAAAATTATCAAACCCAAAAACTTTTTTAAGAACATCATGTAGTTTGTTTTCCACCTTGCTGGCCGCCATTTTGCACTACCATTTAATTTAGTAATTTTGTTTGTCGAACGGGAATGATTACACTAATTTTTTAATGCCCTAGAGACAAATATAATATGAAATACCCTAGTGGGGTTCTTTTTTTTAAAAATTTTTCCATTGAAAAACGCTGACGAAATTAAGAAAATTGCAATTAACACCATCAAAACTGAATCGGAAGCTATCAATTTGCTGTCGGATTTCATTGATGATGATTTTGTAAAATGTGTTGAATTGATTTATCGCAGTAGCGGAAGAGTGATTATCACCGGTATCGGAAAGAGCGCCATTGTGGGTCAAAAAATTGTAGCGACGATGAATTCAACGGGGACCCCTGCCGTGTTCATGCATGCTGCCGATGCCATCCACGGCGACCTGGGGACTATCTGCCCGGAAGATGTAGTGATCTGTATCTCCAAGAGCGGCGAAACGCCGGAGATCAAGGTGCTGGTGCCTTTGCTGAAGGAACGTGGCAGTTCGCTGATCGCGATTGTCGGGTCAACCACCTCATACCTGGCGCGCCAGGCCGATCATGTGATCAACTCCACCGTGAAACAGGAAGCCTGCCCTAACAACCTCGCCCCCACTTCTTCTACCACAGCCCAGATGGTCATGGGCGATGCGCTGGCTGTTTGCCTGCTGGAATACAGGGGATTCTCCGCCCGCGATTTCGCCCGGTTCCATCCCGGAGGCGCCCTGGGAAAACAACTCTACCTGAAAGTCGGCGATCTCTACATCAACAACCCGGTTCCCCAAGTGACCATCAACGACAACATCAAAACCGTGATCGTAGAAATCTCTTCGAAACGCCTGGGGGCTACAGCGGTCCTCGACGGTAACAAACTGAAAGGGATCATCACCGATGGCGACCTGCGGCGTATGCTCGAAAAAGATATCGACCTGAGCAAGGTCACCGCAGGCGACATCATGTCACCAAATCCCCGGATCATCGAACCGGAAACACTGGTAGTCAATGCATTACATCTCATGCAGACCTGCCATATCACCCAGCTTCTCGTGATGAAAAACGACGAATATCTCGGGGTTATCCATCTGCATGACATTCTCAGGGAAGGTATCATTTAAAAAAGGAAGCGGATGAACTTCAGGGCATTCAGGATCTGCCTCCTGCTGGTTATTCTTATAAGTGTACCGGCCGTTTCCCAGGTCACCAAGATCATGGGACATGTCATTGATGCGCAGACGAAAGAATCCATCCCTTTTGTTAACATTCTCATCCGCGGAACCACCCTGGGAGTGCTGACTGACTTTGACGGCAACTACGCCATCGAGTTCAAAGCGCCGGCCGATTCCATACGAGCCACCCTCATCGGATACCGCCCCGTCACGAAAAAATTCCAGCGGCAAAAGTTCCAGAATATCAACTTCGAACTGGAACCCGAGCAGTATAACCTGCCGGAAGTCACCATCGTGTACTCGGGAAACCCGGCTGAGGTCATCATGAAAAAGGTGGCGGATCATAAAAATCAAAATTCACTGCAAGGCTTCAGCTCATACCAGTATGAAGCTTATACCAAAATCGAACTCGACGCCAACAACATCACCGAACATCTCCGCGACCGGAAACTGCTGGAGCCGTTCAGTTTCATCTTCGATCAGATCGACACCTCCACCATCAACGGGAAGTCATACCTGCCGATCTTTCTGACCGAAACGTTGTCGGACATCTATTATCGCAAAAACCCGAGGGCCAAAAAAGAGATCATCAAAGCATCCAAGATCTCAGGGTTCAAAAACGAAAGTCTTTCCCAGTTTCTGGGTAACCTCTCGGAGCAGATCGACATTTATAAAGATCATATCCCCATCTTCGAGAAGAACTTTGTCAGTCCGGCTTCTTCTTTCGGAGTCGATTATTATAAGTATTACCTCGTCGACAGCGCCTATATCGGTCCCAACTGGTGCTACCACATCATGTTCAAGCCGCGTCGCAAGCAGGAACTGACTTTTACCGGAAACATCTGGATTGCCGACACCACCTTCGCCGTAAGGAAAGTGGAGATGCAGATCGCATCCGACGCCAACATCAATTTCATCAACGACCTGCAGGTGAAACAGGAATATGAATGGACCGACAACAAATACTGGATGCTGACCCGGGATCAGATGATCGCCGATTTCAACGTCATCGAGAATTCGCAGAAAGTGTTGGGGTTCTTCGGAAACCGTACTGTTTCCTATCGTCATTTCGTTTTTGATCCGCCGGAAGAAAAGCGTTTTCTCTCCCTCCCCGCCAATGTGTTCATTGAAGAAGGGTCGAACGAAAAAGACACTGCTTTCTGGCGGACAGCACGTCACGAAGAGCTGTCATCCAACGAAAAGACCATTTATAACATGGTTGATTCCATTAAAAAGATACCGCTCTTTAAAACCTACACCGACGTCGTCTACACAGCTGTGAACGGTTATTTGCCCTGGAAGGATGTCGAGCTGGGACCTTATTCGAAGATCATTAGTTTTAACGGGGTGGAAGGAGTGAGGTTCCGGCTTGGTTTCCGGACCAGCAATGCCTTCAGCCGCAAACTTCAGCTGGAGCCGTATTTCGCTTACGGCACCCTCGATCATCGATTTAAGTTCGGCGGCGAAGTGATTTACATGTTTGACAAAAACCCGCGTCGTGACCTTACGGTCAGCTTCAAATCCGACGTGGAACAGTTGGGGTTGAGCGCCACCGCTTTTTCCACCGACAATATTCTCTCTTCGCTCTTTCACCGGGGACCGAACAACAAGCTGACGAATGTCAAGGAGTTCAAGGCGGTGTATGAGCATGAATGGTTTAACGGGCTGATCAACCGGGTGTGGTTCACCCATCGCGAAATCTCACCCCCGGAGGGTAACGCCTTTGTCGTCTTCCCCGGTGACCACAACGAGCCGGTCTTCTACCCGAAGCTTACCACCTCCGAGATCAGGTTCGATACACGGCTGTCGTTTCATGAGCGTTTTGTGACCGGCGAATTTTACCGGTACACCCTGAATTCCTATTACCCGATCTTCCAGCTGAGTTATGCTTACGGGATTCCCGATTTCATGGGATCTGACTACGAGTATCACCGTCTGACGCTCAGTATCCAGCAGTGGTTTAACTTTGCCACGCTCGGCTGGTCGAAGTACATCATCGAAGGAGGTAATATCTGGGGGCGTCTGCCTTATCCGCTCCTGAAGATCCACGAAGGGAACCAGACCTTTCTTTTCGACGAATATTCGGCCAGCCTGATGAATTATTACGAATTTGTCAGCGACCGGTACCTTTCGGTATACTATACCCATCATTTCGATGGCCTGTTCTTCAACCATCTGCCCGGCCTCCGCAAGCTCAAGTGGCGCGAAGTGGCACATCTGAGGTGTACCTATGGCACCCTGAGTGAGAAAAACGCCACCTATTCCCTGTTCCCGGGGCAGATGCGATCGCTCTCCGACCGTCCTTACTGGGAAGCCGGCGTCGGGATTGAAAATATTCTCCGGATCATCAGGGTGGACGCCATCTGGCGACTGAGTCACCTGAACGACATCCCGAATACCAATACTAACTGGTTCGGGGTGTATGTCTCCCTGTTCTTCCAATTCTGAAGTTTTATACCTTTGTTCAACTTTTTCGCCCATGATACTCCGAACTGAAAAGATCGTAAAAAAATACCGGAAACGCACGGTGGTCAATGAAGTCTCCCTCGAAGTGAATCAAGGAGAGATCGTGGGACTGCTGGGGCCCAACGGTGCCGGTAAGACCACATCATTCTATATCATCGTAGGCCTGATCAAACCCCTGGGCGGAAAAGTGTTCCTCGATAAGACGGACATCACGCGGATGCCCATGTATAAAAGGGCGCAACTGGGGATCAGTTACCTTCCGCAGGAGTCCTCCATCTTCCGGAAGCTGTCGGTAGAAGACAACATCCGGGCGATCCTGGAATTCACCGGGATGAGCCGGGAGCAGCAGAAGCAACGGCTCGAACAGCTCCTGGATGAGTTTGGCCTGCAGCATGTCCGGAAAGGAATGGGTATTACCCTCTCGGGCGGTGAACGCCGGAGGACCGAAATAGCCCGTTGTCTGGCTGTCGACCCGAAATTCATCCTCCTCGACGAACCTTTTGCCGGCATCGACCCCATCGCCGTGGAAGACATCCAGAAGATCGTCGCCCGTCTGAAAGAGAAAAATATCGGCGTGCTGATCACCGACCATAACGTTCACGAAACGCTGAATATCACCGACCGGTCCTACCTGCTGTTCGAAGGGAGCATCTTGCGTTCGGGCACCTCCGACGAACTGGCTTCCGACCCCAACGTGCGCAAAGTGTATCTGGGAGAAAACTTCGAACTGCGGTAATCCCCTACCTCAGCTGCTTCTGAAATATCAACGAAAGAAGAAAGTACAAGAGGATCACCAACGGGATTCCGGCCACCGAGAACAACGCCAGCAGTACCACTGCCAGGATCAGGAACAGATACCGTGCCTTATTCCCTTGCCAATCCATCGTTTTAAATTTTAACGAGAACATCCGGAAATCGGATACCAGCATGTATGACATGATCACGGCCAGGATGGCCAGGGTCCGGGTATTGGAGAAAAAAGCCTGTAAAAAGTCAAGTTTGATCAGCGGATAACAGCAGTCGCCTGCAAAAAGCATGAGCGGTACAGCCGCGAAAAAGATGGCGTTGGCCGGAGTAGGAAGTCCGGTAAAATTCTCTTCCTGCCGCAGATCGATATTGAATTTGGCCAGACGTACTGCCGATAAGGCCGGGATCAACAAGGAGAAGTACGGCGTGATGCCCACCTTCTCCAAAATATTACAACTCCCCTCACACCCCTGCAACAGCATCATAAATACGATGATACCGGGAGCCACCCCGAACGAGACAATATCCGAAAGGGAATCAAGTTGCTTGCCGATCTCCGAGCGGGCATCCAGCAGCCTGGCAGCCATCCCGTCAGAAAAATCAAACACAGCAGCAATGAAGATGAACAAGGCTGCCCAGACCATATTCCCCTGCAAAACCAACGTGATAGAGACAACGCCCGACATCAGGTTGCAAAGAGTCAGGAAATTAGGGATATACCGACGAATTTTCATGCGGAAAAATTTATGGTAAAAATACAAGGAAAAACCATTCAAGGCCGAAATGATTTCCTACTTTTGGTTCGCAAACAAAACCTTTACCCTAAACCCGGTCATATGAACAGATCTGTCCGCTTGTTTTTTCTCCTGACGCTGCTCATGGCTCTTTCAGGAGGTCCCCTCTTTGCCCAGTTCAATCTGTCAGGTGAATTCCGGCCACGTGTCGAATACCGCGACGGCTATTCCAAGCTCCATGATTCCTCAAAAACCGGAGTGACGGACATCCTCGGACGGAACCGTCTGGTCGCAGATTTCAGCGATGATCACTTCTCGGCCCGCTTCTCCCTTCAGCATGCCTATGTATATGGAGAGAACAACTATGCTTCCGACACCATCACCAAAAACACCATTAATATTTACGAAGCCTGGTTCCGGTATAACTTCACCAAACGTCTGGGGATCCAGATCGGGCGGCAGGAGCTTGTGTACGACGATCAGCGTCTGTTCGGCAATTCGAACTGGAATGCCAAAGGAGCCACCCACGACCTGGTGATGTTCCGGTGGAACTACCCCGACATCTCCTACGTGAGAGACCTTGGCTTTGCCGTCAATAACACCGCTCCCATGAGCGCCACCCTGGCTTCTTACAACCTGGTGAAGAACTACAAGTACATGGCCTTCCTGTATGAACAGAAAAAGTTTTTGAAAGATCAATTGACCGCCAGTGTGCTGGTCATCACCGACATCTTCCAGAAACCTGCCGTCACGACCTCGACAACCCGCACGGATACCGTGGAGGTTTACGATAACCTGGGTAACGTGATCGGGTACACCCTGGTGCCCGTCACCACGACCAAATCCACTTCCGATCCCGAGATGTTATACGGACGGATCACTTTCGGTGGCACGGCAACCTATACCTGGAAAAAGCTGAAAGTATCCGGCAGCGGTTTTTACCAGACCGGACATTTCTCCGACGGAAGAAAGATCAGCGCCGGGTTTTACGGCGGCTGGGTGTCATATAAGATCTTAAAGCCCGTTACCCTGTTAGTCGGGTATGAAAGACTCAGCGGAAACGACTTTTCCGATACGGCGAACATCGGCAGCAAGCTGACCGGCTTTTCCACTCTTTACGGCACCGGGCACAGTCTGTACGGCTACATGGATATGTTTAACTCCCAGGTCACCAGCGGCACCTCACCGGGGCTGACCGACCTGTATGCCCGCGCCACGGTCGCCTTTTCAACGAAAGCTTCCCTGGAAGCCACCTGGAGGATGTTCGGGCTGGCGAAAGAATACCTGGAAGTGAAGAACCCGGCGGCCGGGAAGTTGCCTTTTACCAAAGTCGACAAGAACCTGGGCCACGAGATCGACCTCATGTTTGTGTACAAGCCCGTGAAAAACTTCGAGGTGAACGCCGCTTACTGTTTCTTCCTGCCGACGGAATCCATGGAGACGTTGAACGGCCTGAAAACCGGCACGTCCGAATGGGCCCAGTATGCCTATGTCATGCTCACTTATAAACCGACTTTTTTTAATTCTGATAAGAAATAATACCTCACGTCAACATATCCGATTTTGATTATCCCCTGCCGGCTGAGCGGATTGCCCAGTTTCCCGTGAAAGAGCGCGACCGGTCGAAGCTGCTGGTCGTTAAGGGGGATGCTGTTTCAGAAGATCAGTTCCTGCACCTGGCTGATCATATACCCCCGGCATCGTTCCTGGTCTTCAACGACACGCGGGTGATCAGGGCGCGGCTGTTGTTTTCCAAGCCCACAGGCGGTCAGGTGGAGATCTTCTGCCTGGACCCGCTGGATCCGCCCGAGCCGGAGACAGCCTTCCTGCGGAAAGGCCACGCCACATGGAAATGCCTCGTGGGAAACTCGAAGAAGTGGAAGTCGGGGTTCCTGGAGATGAGCCGTCCCGGAGCGGGCCTGTCGCCCGGTGTCAGGATATGGGCGGAAAGAGGCGCACCGCTGGTCGACGGAGCCTTTGAGATCCTCTTCCGGTGGAAACCCGAAGAACTTACTTTTTCCGAAGTCCTGACCACGTTTGGACATATCCCGTTGCCGCCGTATATCCACCGCGAAGACAATCCGCAGGATCAGGACCGCTATCAGACCATCTATGCGATCCACGAAGGGTCGGTGGCAGCGCCTACCGCCGGGCTTCATTTCACCGACACCGTGATGAAAGATCTCCGGGAACACGACTGTCATTTCGGGTATGTGACCCTTCATGTGGGAGCCGGCACCTTCCGTCCCGTGACAGAAGAAGATGTCTCGCACCACGTGATGCACCATGAAAAGATCAGCGTCACGCCCGACACCCTCCGCGAGATATTACAACGACGGGATCACAGCCTTGTCGCCGTAGGGACCACCGCCACACGCACCCTGGAAAGCCTCTACTGGGCCGGCGTGAAACTCCTGACTGACGGACCGGGATCACACCCGGAGGTGAGCCAATGGGATCCCTATTCTGCCAAATACAATTGCGACATCCCGACGGAAGATTCCATCAACGCCCTCCTCCGGTATCTGGACCAACAACACCTGCCGGCATACCGGGCCGAAACGCAGCTGATGATCCTTCCGGGGTACCGCTTCCGCCTCGTCGACGGACTGCTCACCAACTTCCATATGCCCAAGAGCACCTTGCTGTTGCTGGTTTCAGCCTTTATCGGCGACACCTGGAAAGAAGCGTACCGTTTTGCTTTGGAAAAAGATTTCCGGTTTCTGAGTTACGGGGATGCCTGCCTGTTTTTAAAATAACAGGAGAGAGACAGAAGTTCAACTAACATTTATTACCTTTGTATTTCACAAAACAAGAAAAAGATGGCATTAACCATTTTATTATTGTTCGGACTTGGCACACCGGAGATCATTCTGATCGTTCTGGTGGTATTATTGCTTTTCGGCGGAAGGAAGATCCCTGAACTGATGAAAGGCCTTGGAAAAGGGGTTAAAAATTTCAAGGACGGAGTCAAAGGCGTGGAAGACGATCTGAAATCCGAAGACAACAAAGAAGACGAACATACCGAAAAGACCAAGTGACCGTCAGCCCGCGACAGTACGGGCGAACTCATTCATGGCCGTCTCATCCAGTTTTGAAACATCCTGGCTGATCTTTGCCACTTTTTTTACCACCATTTTCTGAAGTGCGTTCATTTTCCCGAAAGTGATCTCGCCTCCAAACAGACCTGTCGCCGTTGCATGAGCACGAAGCGCTTCCGGATAGGCGTCTGCGAATTGTTTTTGGGCCACCTCTCCGTCGAACATGCAACAAAGGAACAAACCCAGTTTTTTGGTAAGAAGGATGGGCTGGTTCCGGTCGCAGAATTTCCGGAGCTCCTTCTGAATACCTCCCATGTGAATCGACCCCCCGATGATGACCCGGTCGTACAGCGTCAGATCAGGTTCTGTTGTATTTTTCAGGTTCACCACGGTGACTTCATCGTTCAACCGGACCATCAGAAACTGCACACACTTCTCGGTGCAGCCATGAGTTGTCATGTATAAGATCAGTGTTGACATAACCATTCTTTTTTCAGTCCAAATATACATAAACTGAAAATTCCGGATAACTTTGTCAGATGAAGATGCCAATCATGGGTGACAAGCCGGGGGCGGAAGAAAAGGAGATGACCTTCTGGGAGCATCTGGATGAGCTCAGAGGGACGCTTTTTCGCAGCATTATTGTCGTTGCGCTTTGCGGGATCATTGCCTTTTCTTTTAAGAGCATCTTGTTCGATCACATACTGCTGGCCCCCAGAAGTTCCGACTTCATCACGTACCGGATTCTGTGCCGCATCGGGACATGGTTTTCCATCTCTTCTCTCTGTATCGATCCCTCCGCATTCAATGTGATCAACATCAATCTGGCCGGCCAGTTCATGTCGCACATGAACATCTCGCTGGTGGCAGGGTTAATCATTGCCATGCCTTATGTTTTGTGGGAATTATGGCGTTTCATCAAGCCGGGTCTGACCGGGAGCGAGCGCAGGTCGACCCGCGGAGCCGTAGCCGTAATCTCCTCCCTTTTCCTGGCGGGAGTGTTGTTCTCGTACTTCATCGTCGTACCGTTGATCGTGAATTTCCTGGGCGGATACCAGGTGAGTGATGAAGTCGTCAACCAGATCTCGCTAACCTCTTACACCAGTACGGTCACGATGATGACCCTGTTGATGGGGCTGTTGTTCGAGCTTCCGGTGCTGGTGGTATTCCTGACAAAAGCGGGGATTCTGACGCCTGTCTTCCTGAAGAAGTACCGGAAGCATGCGCTGATCGCCATTCTTATTATCTCGGGTGTGATCACTCCCAGTCCGGATATCTTCAGCCAGTTGGTAGTGGCTATTCCTCTTTACGCCCTTTTTGAAGGAAGCGTGGCAGCTGCTGCCCGGATCCACCGGAAGTCATCACCGGCGGGTTGATTATTCAGTATGTAACCTTTTACAGGTCCCTTCGTCTAACCAAACAAACAATCTGAAACAATGGAACCGAAACGATTTTACAGAAGTACCACCAACAGAGTGATTGGTGGGGTAGCTGCAGGGATGGCTGAATACTTCTCTCTTGATCCCGTACTCATCCGGCTTCTCTTTGTCCTCTTTGCCCTCTTTGGAGGAGGCGGAGTGCTGGTGTACATCATTTTCTGGATCGTGATCCCGGAGCGGCCGTTGATCCCCGTACAGAACAGCGCTCAGGCACCGGATGATGCTCCCCGGGAGACTCCGAACGATAATGCCACCTACACGGCTCAGCCTGCCGGCGACGATATCAGGGAGACCCCTTCAAAAAAATCCCCCGTCGAAAAGAAGCAGAAAGGGAGCCTGATCGGAGGCCTTGTCCTGATCACCCTCGGAGGCATCTTCCTGGCCGACGAATTCTTTCAGAATGTTGATTTCGGCGACTTGTGGCCGTTGATCCTTATCGTGATCGGCGCCGGCCTGCTGATCAACACGTTCTCCAAAAGACATTCCACAAACCAATAAAAAACAACAGTCATGAAATACGGTCATCTTTTCTGGGCTATTATCCTGATCGCCATCGGATGCCTGATCCTGATCAGCAACTTTGGATGGATCGATTTTCAATGGAGCACCGTATGGCGTCTCTGGCCCCTGATCCTCATCTTTTGGGGAATCGCCATTCTCCCGATCAAGAATTGGATAAAATATACGGCGCTGGTCGGAGTAATCCTCTTCACCGGCATCTTCTTCAACCGGCTCACAGAGCCACGCGGTTGTTTTTTCTGGCATGGAAATCACGGGAATTGGAATATAGAACACCGATGGGATGAAGACGGCACGTCACGAAATGTCGAATCGCAAACCCTGTCGGTGCCGCTTGATACCCTCTCAAAGAAAGCGGAACTGGACCTCGAAGCTGCCGCCGGCGACTTCCGGATTGAAGGGCTGACGACCGACCTGCTCACCTTCCACAAAACCGGTGATATCGGCAACTACTCCCTGACATCCGAAGATAAAAACGGGAAAAAAGAGATCAGCATCCGTCTCAAGGAAACCAACGAATCGCGCAAGTTTTCGCAGAATGATGTGGGAATACGGTTGAACCAGCTGCCTTTGTGGGATCTTGATCTCGATATCGGCGCTGCTAAGATCGACATGAACCTGAAAGATTATCGCATCGACTCGATCGATATCAATGCAGGAGCTTCCTCTATCGACCTGACCCTTGGTAACAAGAATCCCGTGACCCGCGTAAACTTCAATGCCGGCGCTTCTTCCCTTAACATCCGCATTCCAAAAGAAGCAGCCTGCGAAGTGGAAAGTGAATCCTTCCTGGTAAGCCGCGATTTCGAAGGCTTTAAGAAGAAACCAAACGGAGTGTACCAGTCGGATAACTTCACTTCCGGGAAAAACAAGATCTATATCAATATTGAGACAGCGGTATCGTCGATTTCCATAGAACGCTATTGATGCGGTGATAAGAAATCGTTGATCATCCCGTTAAATTCCCCGGGAGCGTCGGTATGAACCCAGTGCGTTGCATGCTCAATGGTTCGTACTACGGCCGCGGGGAATTTCTTTTTGATCACCTCCACATCCGTGTCTGAGATATAATCAGATAATCCTCCCCGGATGAACAGGGCCGGACCTGTATAGATTCCCGGTATTTGCGGAGATGCGAAGATCTCCGGCAGGTGTTGGCTGATCTCCCTGAGGCCGGGGCGCCATCCCAATCTCCCCCGCTCCTCCCGGTAAAGGTTTTTCAAGGCAAGCTGCAGCATACGCGGGTTGGTGATCCTGCCGGCCAGGTGCTGTTCTGCCTGCTGCCGCGTGGTAAAAGCGGAAAGCTTCGTATCCAGGAGAATCTGCAGTAACTGTTGATGTTCATGGCTGCCATGATATTCCCTCAGACTGATGTCTTCGACGATCAGTTTTTCCACCATCTGCGGATGACTCAGGGCCAAACACATCGCGATCTTTCCTCCCAGGGAATGACCCATCAGGATGGCGCTGTTCAACAAGTTTGTTTCCATTAGCTCCAACAGGTCATTTTCCAGGGCCGGGAGATCGAAATTTTCGCTGTGCGGGGAACGTCCATGGTTCCGGAGATCAGGGATCAGTACCCGAAACCGGTCTGACAATCCCTTCCCGGTGGGGACCCAGTTATCCGAAACGCCCAGTAATCCATGGATTATGATCAGCGGGGGGCCTTTACCGAACTCATGAAAAAAGAGCTTCACCCGTTATCTTTATTAACAAGATTTTGTTAAAAAATATTTCAGATTTTTCGTCAAAAGTACAATAAAAACCCTCCTATTTGCATTACTTTTTTCGTGCCCTTGAAATGAAAACAAATGATTCAACAATTAAAATATAAAACATTGAATTTCAGGACGTTAGTTGAAGGCAAAACCCATCGGGGGCATCTGTAGTTTTCCATCTGACTAACCCTGAAAAAACCTATGGAAAAGCAAGAAAACGAAAAGCGATACACCGCTGATTTCGAAATTTCCGAAGAAGAAGAACCTCCAAGTCAATTTTCCAGCTCGATTACGGATGCTTATCGCCTGTCAGGACTCATCCGGGTCCGTCAGGAAGAAAAACCTCAGATAAGCCAACGTTCCCAAGAATTTTTACAAACACATTTTCCCGGCGCCACCGTCAAGGACTGGAATAACTGGCATTGGCAGATCAAGCAAAGTGTGCAGAGTGTAGCTGAATTAAGCCGGTACCTGCATCTTTCCGACAACGAGATAGGGATTTCCTCAGAGCACGCGCAGAACCTGCCGCTCCGGATCACGCCCTATTACCTGAGTCTCCTTGACCCCGACAATCCCGAACAGCCATTACGCAAGAGTGTGGTACCGGTTTTCGATGAATACATCGTTTCAAAAGGCGAAGCCTCCGATCCTCTGTCGGAAGAGCATGACAGTCCGGTCCCCAACCTCGTTCACCGTTATCCCGACCGGGTATTGTTCCTTGCAACAGGCTTTTGCAGTACGTATTGCCGTTACTGTACGAGGACTCACATGGTGGCCAAAGACAAGTGCCACATCGGCATCAAAGCCTGGGAGCCCGCTTTACAATATATCGCCAGTCATCCGGAAGTGCGGGATGTGTTGATTTCGGGGGGAGATCCGCTCACCATGCCCGATCTGCACATCGAGTACCTCTTGCGGCGGCTGCGCAGCATTCAGCATGTGGAGATCATCCGTATCGGCACGAAAGTGCCGGCAGTGCTCCCGCAGCGTATCACCCGTCCGCTGGTGAACATGTTGAAGAAATATCACCCGCTGATGATCAGCATCCACTTCACCCATGCCGACGAGATCACGCCGGAGACGAAAGAAGCCTGCGAAAAGCTGGCCAACGCCGGCATCCCGCTGGGCAGCCAGACTGTGCTGCTGAGAGGGATCAACGATCATGTGGCGGCGATGAAGCAGCTGATGCAGGGGCTGCTGAAGATCAGGGTCCGTCCTTATTACCTGTACCAGTGCGACCCGATCCTCGGATCAACGCACTTCCGTACTCCCATTGAAAAAGGGGTGGAGATCATTCACGGCCTCCGCGGGTTCACCACGGGATACGCCGTCCCTCAGTTTGTCATTGACGCACCCGGAGGAGGCGGAAAGATCCCCCTGTTGCCCGAATATTTCATGGGTCATGATGGTTCGGATGCCATCCTGAAGAATTACGAAGGAAAAACATTCCGGTATCCGGACGTCACCCTCTGACATGATGATCATCGGACTGACTTTTGACCTCCAGTCGGAGTACCTCGCGGAAGGATTCACCGCCGAGGAAGCTGCGGAATTCGATAAGGAGGAGACCATTGAGGGCATTGAAAAATCACTTCAGCGCCTGGGTCATGAGACGATCCGCATCGGCAACGTGAAACGGCTGACTGAACGGCTGGCGAACGGCGAACGATGGGATCTGGTCTTTAACATCTGCGAAGGGGTTTACGGCATCGGACGGGAAGCGCAGGTCCCCGCCCTGCTGGATGCCTACCGCATCCCCTACACCTTCTCCGACCCACTGGTCCTTTCACTGACCCTCCACAAAGGGATCATGAAACGGGTGGTCAGGGACCTCGGCGTAGCTACCCCCGACTTTGCCCTGATCAGCACCCCCGCGGATATCGCAACCATCACCCTCCCCTTCCCGCTCTTCCTCAAACCCGTGGCAGAAGGATCGGGGAAAGCGATCACGGGGAAATCACTGGTACACGATCGTAAGGAACTGGAAGAGCAGGCGCTTCACCTGCTCTCCGTCTTCCACCAACCTGTTCTCACCGAATGCTTCCTCCCCGGAAGGGAATTCACCACCGGGATTATCGGCACCGGCGAAGAGGCTGCTGCCCTGGGAACGATGGAGATCGTTTACAACGAACATGTAAAAAAGAAGATCTATTCATACGAAGTAAAGAACGAATACGAGAAATTTGTGACCTACCGGATTCCCGAAGCGGAGATCTGTGAGCAATGCGCCAAGCTTGCCCTCACTGTCTGGAAAGGGATCGGAGGCCGTGATGCAGGACGTATCGACATCAGGCTTGATGAACAGGGAACGCCCAATTTCATTGAACTGAACCCATTGGCAGGGATGAATTATATTCATTCCGATCTTCCGATCATCGCATATAAACATAACCTGACTTACGATGATCTGATGAAAAAGATCATCGGTTCAGCTATTCAACGAATATGAGCAAGACCATCCTGATCATCCACAACGACCTGTCAGACCAAGCCACCACCGACGAGCTTGATGTCCTCGAACAGGTATCCCTGGTTAAAAAAGCGCTTATTGAACTAGGCTATGCCGTTCAGGTGCTGCCGGTAAGTTTTAATCTCGAAAAGACAATCCGCGAGATCGGGGAGATCAAACCCTACGCCGTCTTCAACCTCGTGGAGACCCTGTACAACCGGAGTGAATTCTCGTTCGTGGCTCCCTCGCTGCTCGGCTACCTGAATGTTCCCTTCACAGGATCGCCATTAGTACCTATGTTCCTGGCATCCAATAAGATGATGACCAAAGATGAACTCACCAGGCACCATATCCGGACACCGGGCTGGTTTCCGCTTACCGACATCCGCCGAACCGAATACAATAAAAAGTACATCCTGAAACCCGTCTGGGAAGAGGGGTCGCTGGGCCTTGATGAAGATAATGTCTTCTGCGGATCGGAGACGGAAAAGATCGAACGTTTCGCGAAACTCAATCCGCGCTATTTCTTTGTAGAGGAATTTATCGAAGGACGCGAGTTCAACATCTCGATCATTGGCGATCACAACCGGCCGCAGGTGTTGCCGCTGGCAGAAATGACGTTCCTCGACTACCCGGAAGGGAAGCCGCGCATCATGGGGTATTCGGCCAAATGGAACGAGGAGTCGTTCGAGTATTCACATACACGCCGTACCTTTGCCATCCGCGACCGGAACCGTCCGCATATCCAGCAGCTGACCGAAATCTGTGAGCAATGTTGGAATGCCTTCGGATTAAGAGGTTATGTGCGGGTTGACTTCCGTCTCGACCGTGACAACACCGCCTATGTGATCGACATCAACGCCAACCCGTGCCTTTCCGCCTCCGGCGGGTTCGTCGCTGCCAGCAAAAAAGCGGGAATGACGTTCCGGGAAGCCATTGACCGGATCGTTGCAGAAGCAGTGTATGATCATCAACTGTACAATGGCAAAACATCGTAAATATCATGCTGGAATTCAGAGAACATGCGACCGTTGAGGACCTGAAAGCGATTGAAGATATTCTTCGCTCGTCGGGATTCTTTTACGAGATCGAGATCCCGGTCGCCGTGAGTTTGTTGGAAGCGTACCTCGAAGAAGGGGACGCGAGCGGTTATCATTTCATTTTTGCTGATGTCGACGGAAAAACCGTCGGGTATACCTGTTATGGCGAGATAGCCGGTACCGAAAGTTCTTATGATCTTTACTGGATCGCGATGCACAACGAGTGCCGCGGAAAAGGGATCGGGAAAAAGTTACTGGAAAAGACCCACGAGGTGATCCGCTCACATGGCGGGATGCTGGTAGTGGCCGAGACCTCCTCGCAGGAAAAATATCTCCCCACCCGTCAGTTCTATCTCTCCACCGGATACCGGGAAGAAGGATTCGTGAAAGACTTTTATAAACCGGGCGACGGTCGTCTGACGTACGTCAAACGATTTTAATACTTCAGGCCGACAGCCCGTTCTGCCGGATCTCCTCCAGCTCTTCCGCCGAAAAGACGCCTGCCCGGAACAGGTTCAGGTACTCTTGTGAGACGCTTTGCCCGAAAATGATCAGGTCGTCGGTGTTGATCGTGAGGATGACGCCATGGTCAAACAGGATCCTCGCCGGATGTTGTTGCAGGGAAGGGACGCGCTCCAGGATCACATTACTCGTCGGGCAGATGTTAAGCGGGATTCGCCGTTCGGCCAGCCATTTCATCACTTCGTCCGAGGCCGCTGCCGCGATGCCGTGCTGAACGGCATCCAGCTCCAGGGTCTCCACCGTCTCTCTGACCGATTCTGCCGATCCGAATTCCCCGACATGAGCTTTGCGTTTCAACCCCGCCGATCCGGCCATCCGGTAGAGCTCCCGGAAACGCCCGGCAGGCTGGCTCAGCTCATCGTCGTACAAATCGATACCGCGAAAATAATCTACCTCCAGGAATCCGGCCAGCAACGGCAACAGCCGTGCGGGATCCAGCGGACGGGCAATCCCCAGATCGGGGCGGAAGTCGATGTCGGGAGCTGTCTGCCTGTGAACGGTCTGAAAGATCTCCGCCACATTCCGGGGTGAGCATTTCAGTAAAGAGCCGATCCCGATATCGATGCTCATCTCCAGCACGCTGACGCCGTCTTCTTTTGCCTGTTTGAAAGCGCTCCGGAGCGCCGTCTCAAAAGCGCCGGGTTTGCGGAACACGGGCAGGTAATCCTCCTCGATCCAGCGATCCACATCGTGGATGCCGTTTCCGCCATACACGAAGGGACGGATGGGTTTCCCGTAGAATGCTTCCATATCGTGCCGGCTGCATCCCATCAAGGAGTGATTGTGCAAGTCTGATTTGGGAATTCTCGTCATCAGCGCCGGATTGCCCGACAGTAATGCTTCCCGGAATGTGTTATCCATTGAATTGCTGAGCTGCTCGTTCCACTTCTTTCATCACCCGAAAGAGGTTTCCTCCCCAGATCTTCCGGATGTCGTTGGCCGAATAGCCTCGTCTCAGCAATTCGACCGTGATGTTTTTCATCTCGCTCACATCATAGCATCCGTTCACGCCGCCGCCGCCGTCGAAGTCGGTCCCGATTCCCACGTGGTCGATCCCGGCCACCTTCACGATATGGTCGATATGATCAACCACCGCGCTTACGTCCGTCAGGACGGGTGGGAAGAGCTGGTCGAGGTCGTACCATTCTTTCCGGGCCTTTTTCATCATCTCGTCTGATAAACCTTCAAACCCGTGGTATTTCTCCCGGAGAGCCAACCGTGCAGAGTCGCGACGGGGGTTGGGATCGGGGGTCTTCACGTAATCGCTCAGGATGCACATTTGAATCACCCCGCCGTGAGCGGCCAACGCCCTCAGCATGTTATCATCCAGGTTCCTCGGGTTGGAGCATAAAGCCCGGGCGCAGGAATGGGAGGCGATGACGGGAGCTTTTGACAGCGCCAGCACATCGTAAAAGCTCTGATCGGAGGCATGGGAGACATCCACCATCAAGCCCAACCGGTTCATCTCGCGCACCACGTCTTTCCCGAATTCACTCAGTCCGTCGTGCTCAATGGTGTCGTTGGCAGAGTCGCAGATGTCGTTGTTCTTCGAATGACAGAGGGTGATGTACCGTGCCCCGCGCTGATAGTATGTGTGGATGAGTGACAGGTCATGTCCGATGGCATACCCGTTTTCGATGCCGATGAAAACGGCTCTCTTCCCTTCTTTTTTGAGTCGTGTCGCATCCGTGGGTGAAGTGGCGATCCCGGCCAGGTCGGTATGACGGGCGATGGCGGCATACAGTGAGTCGAAGATCATGTTTGTCTCTGCTTTCACCTTCGCGTTGGAGGCCGGGTCACGTTTCCCCTGCGAGACAAACACCGCGAAAAAAGCGCCATCCAGCAAGCCTTCTTTCATCCGGACCAGGTCGACTTTCGACCGCTCTTTCCGGGGGTCGTGGCGCACGCCAATGTCAAAGCCGCCCTGCATCATGCGAAGCGGGGTGTCGTTGTGTGAGTCAACGGAGATGATCTTGCGGTGTATCCGTTCGGCTTTCTTCATCAGGGCGGCATCATCCGCCTTCCCGGCTGTCGCTATGGAGGCAGAGAAGCACTGGGAGAGACATAAAAGAAGAAGGAGGAACCTTTTCATGAACGGGGAGTGAGTTGACGTAAATAAAGTTGAATCGTGTTTTCGAGCCCGTAATACAGGGCGTCGCAGATCAGGGCGTGGCCGATGGAGACCTCCAGCAGGCCGGGGATGTTCTCGTGAAAATACTGCAGGTTGTCGAGGTTGAGGTCATGACCGGCATTGAGGCCGAGGCCGAGATCAACCGCCAGTTCCGCAGCCCGGATGAACGGGGCTATCGCGGCTTCGCGGCCGGCGGCATAGCCGGAGGCGTAGCTTTCGGTATACAACTCCACCCGGTCGGCGCCGGTCTTCACGGCATTTTGAATCATCTTCGGATCTGTCTCGATAAAGACGGAACAGCGGATCCCTTCCTTCTTGAATTCGCCGATGACCTCTTTCAGAAACGACTCATGGGTGATGGTATCCCATCCGGCGTTCGACGTCAGCACTCCGGGCGGATCGGGCACCAGGGTCACCTGGGTGGGTTTCACCTCCAGGACGAGCTTGATAAAGGATTCCGACGGATATCCTTCGATGTTGAATTCCGTCGTCACGATCGGCTTCAGGTCGTACACATCACGATAACGGACATGACGTTCGTCGGGACGCGGATGGACCGTGATCCCCTGAGCCCCGAAACGCTCGCAATCTCTGGCCGCCTTCAGCAGGTCGGGCATATTCCCTCCCCGGGCGTTGCGGAGGGTGGCGATCTTGTTGATATTTACACTAAGCCGGGTCATCGTAAAACCTTTCTGCAAAACTAATGATTTTGTACTTTTGGGAGGAGATTTTCAGACAAATGCGTGCAATCATCCAACGGGCAGGTCACGCCTGTGTTTCAGTCAACGGTGAAGTGAAAGCAGCCATCGGACGCGGCTTACTGATACTCCTGGGCGTGGAAGAGGCCGACACCTCCGAAGATGTCGGGTGGCTCAGCGGGAAGATCGCGCGGCTGAGGATCTTTGACGATGACAGCGGAGTGATGAACCTTTCACTCCGGGATACCGGCGGTGAGGCGCTGGTGATCAGCCAGTTCACCCTTCATGCCAGCACCCGTAAAGGAAACCGCCCTTCGTACATCCGGGCCGCGAGACCCGAAACAGCCATCCCCTTGTACGAAGCCTTCATCCACCAGCTCTCATCCGACCTGGGAAAACAGGTACAGACAGGTATCTTCGGCGCAATGATGGACATCACCCTGGTGAATGAGGGCCCCGTGACCATTATTATCGACTCGAAAATAAGAGAATGATGTACCGGGATCGAAAAAAGACTTGCCGGAATTAAAGACTTTGTATATTTGACTCAGATAATCACTCCATGACTAACGAAACGGATCTGGACAAGATCATAAACGGACTGGAAGACCAGAACAAACAAAAGACACAGTTCATCTCAACGGTGTCGCATGAATTCAGGACATATATCACTGCCCTTTCCATGAACATACAGATGTTGGAAATGTATGATGCCAAATGGGCAGCTGATAAAAAAGCTACTGTCTTCCGCCGGCTCCAGACCTCCATGAAATCGATGGTCCGTCTTCTCGACGAAGTCTCTTTCCTCTCTAAAGATATTGATCATCGTATTTGTCTTTCTTATTCTGATTTTGACATTCTCACCTTCTGTACCGAATGCATCGGTAAGATCAATACTTCGGGCGAATATCCCGCCCAGGTCCGCATGACCACGGGCGAAGTGCCGGCCACCCTGCAGACCGATTCATCCCTCTTCAACCTGATCGTAAGCAACCTGCTCATCAATGCCGTGAAGTTTTCTCCTTCGGGACAGGCAGTGGGGTTCTTTATCGGGTTGAAGGACAACGATCATTTCCTGATCGAGGTGAACGACAAAGGCATCGGCATCCCTCCCGATGAGATGGGACAAGTGCAGGAGCCTTTTTACCGTGCCAAGAATGCCCTTCAGTTTGCCGGTTCGGGATTAGGCCTCACCGTAGTCCGGCGGGCCGTTGAGATCCTGCAAGGCACCCTCGAAATGCGAAGCATCATCGACCAGGGGACCGAAATCATTGTCACACTCCCAACCCGCAGGCTGTCATGACGAAAATCCTTATCATTGAAGACAACAGTGTACTGCTCGACAGCATCTCTGACTTTCTCGCGGAAGAAGGATTCACCATTCTGAAAGCCCTGAACGGAGAAGAGGGAGTGACCATGGCGCTGGAACATATCCCGGATATCATCCTCAGTGATATCTATATGCCTAAACTCGACGGCTACGGGGTTTTCGATGCTCTCCGGAAGAACCCTTCCACATCGATGATCCCCTTTATCTTCATCTCGGCAAAAGCGGAAAAAGAAGATATTTTATTCGGATTGAAGATGGGAGCCGATGACTACATCATCAAACCCATCGATTTTCCCGAGTTATTAAAACGTATCCTTACCCGGATCGAAAAGAACAACAACCAGATCCAGCTGAGCGAGATCAAATACAAGGCGCTGTTCGAGTCGGCTACCGATGCCATCCTGATGGTGCGCGATAACGACGGCCGGATCGTGGATGTCAACCCCTCCGCCTGCACCATCCTCGGGAAGGAAAAAGACCAACTGGTGACCATGAGCGTTCTTGACCTCTTGTCCCGCGCCGATGGCCAATCCCCGCTCCCGTTCTATTCTCCCGAACAAGGATGGGGCGATTATTTCCTGGCAGAAGCCAAATGGATCCCGGCTGATAATAAAGTGCACACGATCGAAGTCAGCGGCCGGCGCATCCACCTCATCGGCGAAAACTACGTCTTCCTCATCGTCCGTGACATCACCATGCAGAAGGAGTTTCAACAGCAACTCATCCAGGCGAAGGAAAAAGCGGAAGAATCCGACCGGCTGAAATCATCCATCCTCGCTAACATGAGTCATGAATTGCGGACTCCCCTCAACGGCATCCTGGGCTTCTCCGATATCCTGAGGGAAGAACTGAAGTCGACAGAGCTGGTTACCATGGCCGAAAACATCAAGGATTCCGGAATCTGGCTGCTGAGAACACTCGATTCCATCCTCACGCTCTCACAACTGGAATCAGGAAAGGTCAACCCCAATCCTGTTGAAACGGATATGGCTCCTGTCATCCTCGAAGTGGTCAATACCTTCCAGGCACAGGCCCGGGATAAAGAGATCTATATCAAAGCAAACGTCCCTGAAGCACTGATGTGTGTCTCCGATCACCGGCTTATCCGGCAGATCGTCATGCACCTGGTCGATAACGCCATCAAATTCACCCAAACGGGAGGCATCACCGTGGAAGCCTCCTTCTCCACCTCCGATCCCTCCAACCTGAACATCCTGGTCAGTGATACCGGCATCGGCATCCCCGCTGAAAGCGCGGAGATGATCTTCCAGGGATTCCGCCAGGTGAGCGAAGGCATGGGAAGAAAATTCCAGGGAAGCGGACTCGGACTGACCATCGTCCGGAAGACCATCGACCTGCTTAACGGGACCATCTCCCTGGAAAGTGAGCCGGGAAAAGGTTCCATCTTCCGGGTGATGATACCCGGCGTCCAGGCTCCACATCCTGAGACTGACCCTCGGGAAGAAAAGGAAGAGCCGCAGGAAATCATGCCGACCACTGACCTGCCCCTGGTTCTCCTGGTGGAAGATAACTTACTGAACCGCGAACTTACGGCACATTACCTGCGCGATGAATGCACCCTCGACCATACCACCCGCGGTGAAGAGGCTGTCGTCATGGCCCGCGAAAAAAGGTATGACGCCATCCTGATGGATATCAACCTCGGACCGGGTATCGATGGCATGATCACCACCCGGTCGATCCGCGATATCCCCGGATACCAGCATATCCCGATCATCGCGCTCACCGGCTACTCTTACAAAGAAGAGATCAGCAAGATCATGTCATTCGGCTGCTCCCATTATATCACCAAACCGTACGACAAACCTTCGCTGGTCAACCTGCTCCGCCAGTCACTCTGTCTGAAATGACATCTATCTTTTTACATGTTTTGACAGTCATCCGCATACTTTTTTTACATTTGCCTCGTTAAAAAGTATTCTTAAAAATATTCAAGACCATGAAAAAGACAATCGCTTTAGTATCCGCTATGTTACTGATCGGTGGAATGGTGTTGGCCCAGACCCCGCAGACCCCTGCCAAATCAAAAGAGACCAAAACAACCACCACTACCAAGACAACCACAACCACCAAATGTGCCAAGACCTGCACCGCCACTGAGAAGAAAGGCTGCAGCTCCACCTGTACGCATAAGGATGGCAAAGCCTGCCCGGCAACCAAATGCTGTTCCCAAAGCAAAAAAGCGGCCACTCCTGAAAAGAAAGAAGCAGCTCCCAAGAATTAATACTGTGGCTAAAACAAAAGAGAGGTGTCATCCATTACGGGTGACGCCTTTTTTTTATGGTCTGGGAGGGATTCTGAATACGATGGGCATCCTGACCATCACTCTCACGGGCCGGCCCTGCCGCTTTCCCGGCTCCCACTTCGGCATCATTTTCACCACCCTGATCGACTCCTCATCACATCCGGACCCAATCCCCCGCTCGATACCGATGTTCGACAATGTCCCGTCACGCTCGATGATAAACACCACGACGACCACTCCCTGTATCTTCTGTTGCATGGCGACACCCGGGTAACGGACATTCCGTTTCAGAAAACTCAGGCGCGCCTCATCACCACCGGGAAACCGGGGATAGACATCGATCACGGTAGCCAACCCGGTGATCTCCCCCGTGCCGGTCCCGTCTTTGACACCTCCGGCCGGCCCTTCGGGACCGCTGATACTGTCGGGATTCTTTTCGGGATTCTCCGGAAGGGGTTTCTCCTTTTCTGCCGTAAGGGAATCCGTCACCACCGGAGCAGCCTCCTTCTCTTCTTTGGGCCGCGTCAGCTCACGTGCCAGGTCATTGGCAATATTGGTCTCCGGCGGAATGAACGGCATGTAATCCACTTCGTAGAGATAATCGTCATCCATGAGGGAGGAAGTGGTATCAGACAGATAAGAAAGGAAAGGGATGAAAACGGCCAGCAGGAAGAGGATCAACCCGAGCATCAAGGAGATAAGCAGCGTGCGCGGATATTTTTTCTTCAGCTGGTAAGCACCGTATTCCTGGTTTCGCCCGCGGAACACGATCTGAGTTAACGTCTCGGTTTTCCGTTTCAGCAGATTCACATTCAGTCCTTCCAGATCTTTTTCAGATGTTCGATATCCCTGCGCTCACGCTTGGTGGGCCTTCCCAATCCCCGCTCGCGGTATTCGAAGTTGGTCTCTTTCATGATCTTTAACTTGTCATATTCCTCCTTCGGAGTGAGATCCGACATGAAATCCGGGGCCAGTTTAGCCGAAACACGGCTGGGCGGGAAACCCGTCACCCGGACGGTCTTATGACAAGGGGGGACAAAGATCTCCAGCTCATCGCCAACTTTTAGTTCCCGGGATGGCTTCACGATGTTCCCTCCTATGCGCACTTTCCCGGCCTTGCATGCCACGGTGGCCTGGTTCCTGGTCTTGTAGATCCTCACGGTCCATAACCATTTGTCGATACGGGAACTTTCGTCCATGGATTATTTTTGTCTGAAGTATATTTCGATCGGGACGCCGGAAAGATCAAACCGCTCCCTGATCTGATTCTCTATAAAACGCCGGTAAGGCTCTTTTATGTATTGAGGAAGGTTACAAAAAAAGACAAAAGAGGGATAGCGACCCGGAAGCTGCGTGACATACTTGATCTTGACCCGCTTGTCCTTGACCATGGGCGGCGGCGTGTTCTCAATCACCGGCAACAGGGTTTCATTCAACTCAGAGGTAGAGATCTTTTTCGAACGTCGTTTGTAAACGGTCACCGCGGCCTCCATGACTTTCAGGATGCGTTGCTTCTCCAGGACGGAAGTGAAAAACACCGGCACGTCCCTAAAGGGCGCAATCCGGTCGAGGATGGCCTCTTCGTAACGTTTCATGGTGTTGGAATCCTTTTCGATGAGGTCCCACTTGTTTACCACGATCACCACCCCTTTATGGTTCTTGGTGATCAGCGAGAAGATGTTGATATCCTGCGATTCGACCCCGCGTTCGGCATCTACCATGAGGATGCAGACATCACTGCTCTCAATCGACCGGATGGCGCGCATCACCGAATAGAACTCGATGTCCTCGCTCACCTTGCCTTTCTTCCGGATCCCGGCGGTATCCACCAGCATCAGGTCCAGCCCGAAGGACTTATAGTGCGAGAGGGTGGAGTCGCGCGTGGTACCGGGGATCGGAGTGACAATCGACCGTTCGTTTCCCAGCAACAGGTTCACCAACGAAGACTTCCCGGCATTAGGACGCCCCACAATGGCTATCTTCGGCAAATCATCCTCCTCCGCTGCCACTTTGATGTTTTTTTCCAGCATAGGGACCAGGTCATCCAACAGCTCACCCGTACCACTACCCGTCATGGACGAAATCGGGTACAACTGCCCTAACCCGAGTTCGTAAAACTCGTTGGCATCATCTACCTGCTTGTTGCTATCGATCTTGTTAACTACCAACATGACCGGCTTTTTCGATTTCCTCAACTCACCGGACAGGTCTTCATCCATGCTGGTCAACCCCACACGGGCATCCACTACGAAGAGCACCACATCGGCTTCCTCTACCGCCAGCCTGACCTGCTTCTTGATCTCGTCTTCGAAAATATCATCCGAACAATCCACATACCCGCCCGTATCAATGACGGAGAATTCCACTCCGTTCCAGTCGGAAAAACCATAATGGCGATCACGGGTCACGCCGCTGACAGGATCGACAATGGCGTCGCGGCTTCCCGTAAGCCGGTTGAAGAGGGTGGATTTGCCGACATTGGGCCGACCGACAATAGCAACAATTGACATATTATGCTGATTTAAAACGCTGTTAAAAACTTATACGAACATTATCATTCCAGGGTTTTCATCCTCCCGGTTCTTCTTCGGGCGGGAGATACCCGAACCGGCGGAGACTTCGTTCGTTCTCACGCCAGTTTTTTTCCACTTTCACCGTCAGCTCCAGGAAGACATGCTTCCCCACAAACGCCTCGATCTCTTTCCGGGCATCGGTGCCCAGTTTCTTGATAGCCGAACCGCCTTTGCCAAGGATGATGGCCTTTTGCGATTCACGGGCCACATAGATGCTCGCCATCAGGTATACGATATCCTCCTCCCCTTTCTTCCGCTCTTTGAACTCATTGATGCTGACTTCGGCATTGTACGGGATCTCGTCGGAATAATTCAGCAGGATCTTCTCACGGATGATCTCCGACACGAAAAAACGCTCGGAGAGGTCAGTGAGATCATCCTTCGGGAAGTACGGAGGCGATTCGGGCAGATGATCCAGGATCGCGTTCATCAGGAGGTCCAGCCCGATCCTTTTCAGGGCGGAGATCGTCAGGATCGTCGCACCGGGGAGGACGGTGGTCCACTTCTGGGATTCAGCCAGGATGACTTGATCTTCTTTCTTATCTATTTTGTTGATGGCGACGATGACCGGCTTCCCCGAGGTCCGGATTTTCTCCAACACCTCCTCCTGCCGGAACTCCAGCCCCGGCTCGGTCATCAGCAGAATGATATCGGCATCCGCCAGTGCGGAGAACACCGCCGACATCATCGACCGGTGCAGCAGGTACCCGGGTTTCAGGATTCCCGGCGTGTCGGAATAGACAATCTGGAAGTCCTCGCCGCTCACGATCCCCTTGATGCGGTGACGCGTAGTCTGTGCCTTATGAGTGGTCACGGAAAGCCTTTCCCCCACGAGGGCGTTCGACAAAGTGGATTTCCCCACGTTGGGATACCCGATGATCGCTACAAATCCTGCTTTATGGTTCATTGCCTCAAATCTACTAAAAAAGGCTATTCATCATAGCCTTTCGCTTTCTGCTATATCAGGTTCAATTACCTGCCGCCTAAACTTTTAATGATTTTGCAAAGATACAGGATTTCTCCGAGCTTTCGGCCTGTTCATCTTATGGCCGAAGGAAAACGGTAACTACCCGTGCTTCCTGGTTTTTGTGGTACATTTGTCTACCACCGGAAAATTCCAGGAATGTGTTATCCCGGCAAGCATTT
>DAONET010000025.1:0-5232 GCA_035403225.1 Bacteroidales bacterium
CACGCTTTATCATGACCTGATATAAGGGTCATGCTTCTCCGCTACCTGTCTTTTTCAATCTTTGATACACCGGCAGGAAAGACCTAAACTTTTATTATCATATTCCAGCCCAATACGACTTTCAACGGCCATAAGAACTCTGGTTAATAATTTTTCCGGATATTCTTGCATGGCGGTCGATGTCCAAAATGAGGACAGCGCCTGGAGCATATCATATTCGCCTTGCTCGTATTTGATACCTGCGCCAAGGGCGGTAAAACCGCTGTTGTTTTTCCCCCAGGGGAACCACCAATGAAACTCATCGGCTTCTTTTATCTGGTTCCCCTCATCCGTGCCCCGGTAATCCCCGAAATCGGCCAGGAGCGGGTTCATGCCCAGGTAAATTTCCAACGTCTTCCATTCCGGGTGATCTGCCAGGTGCCAGCCATTGGGGCACAGACCCTGTATCCGGATGCTGTCGCCGTAGGGTTGAGGAGAACCATTTATGGCCGCGGCCCCGGAATACAATCTTCCGTATTCGGCGGAAATGGAAGGATCATCATTATAGTCAAACCAATATTTCGTGGTATAGTCATTGGAAAAGCAGCCCACGCCGGTACCATCGACAAGCGGGGTGCCGTCTGCATAATGTTTGCATTTCATGTTCTCCCGCATCCAGCATTGGATCCCGATCTGAACTGTCTGATAGGTGTTCCCGTCGATATCGGTGACCAGGGCGACCCCCGGACACGGTTTCGACAGGTAAACGGGAATAGAATCCTCGTTGTCAGGATAGCCGCGGGAGGTGTTTGTATAATACCCGGTTTTCCGGCCGGTGATTCGGATCTCATCACCCGGGTTGAAGATGAAATCTCCCGAAAAAGGTTCCTGTGCGGCGGATTTGATGCCGGTTTTGTCACAGTGATTCAAAAGTGTTAAAGTGGGAGGACCGTCGCAGAGGCCGTCTCCCGTCATTTTGAAAGAGGCCGGCCATTGTCGTCCAGTAACCTTCACCACATACAGCACGGCCGCTCCTCCCTTGATTTCCATCAGGCTTGTACCGGCGCCCGGGTTGAAACACCGGTCAACCACCATGCTGCCCTGCATGTTGAAAACGGAGACCCGCAGAGGCTCGTCTTTTGTCAGGTAAACCTGCAGTAACTGCAGTCCCGGTTTGTTTACCACCATTCCGATCCTTTTATCAATGAGTTCTTCGGAAATGCCATTGATCAGAATCCCTTTGGAAAGGTTGATATCATAGGTGGAGACCTCCTGCGGCAGGGGACCGAAAGTGATGGTATCCGGGTTCGACAGGTTCTCGATGATGATGGTATCCATGGGAGTGATCGCTTTTGAACATTGGCCCGTGACATGGATGATGACATCCTGAGACATGACACTGATCGAAGCCATTAAGAAAAAAAGTAAAAGAAGATGTTTCATGGGATGTCAAATTTCGAAAATTACTCTGTAGAAAGATCTTTGCAGGAACCGAAAATGAATCAATGCAATTATAATGAATATTTTTGATAAAGTCAAGAGACATGGTTTTATTTTTCTGTTTTCCTGCACCGTACATGCAAATTTGTGAAAAAGAAAAGACATGTTGTGTCTTCTCCCGTTCGCACTTGATAAGGAAACCAGGGAGAGGGAATCAAAGGCCGGTATGGCTTAATTCAATGCCGGATCGGGCGGGAAATTCGCCCAGATGGCGTAGTCTTTCCCCATGTTTTTCAGGTGGTCGCTCCAAAGTTTCTCGGGGTGGTCATTGATCACTTCACCGACGGTGGTGTGCGACAGGACCCACGAGTTTTCGCGGATCTCGCGTTCAAGCTGGCTGGGTTCCCATCCGGAATAGCCGAGGTAGAAGCGGATCTGGCCTTCCGTCAACTCGCCCCGCTCCATCAATGCCCGGATGACACTCACTTCTCCACCCCAGAAGAGCCCGTTCAGGATGGGCAGACTGCCCGGGATGTCGGGTCTCGTATGGATGAAAAAGATGCTATCGGTCTTGACCGGTCCCCCGAGGTATACCGGGAAGTCGAACCCGGGAAATTCCCGCACGACATCGTTTAAATCGGCCTCCAACGGCTTGTTGATGATGACCCCGAACGTGCCTTCCTCGTTATGTTCGGCCAGCAGAACAACTGACTGGCGGAAATAGAAATCCTGCAACGAAGGTTCTGAAATAAGAATGATCCCCCGCCTCGGCGCAATGATCCGGTTAGGTATCTCTTTCTTCAAATTGTTTAAATTTGCAGAGAACAACAACAAAAATAATACCAAAAGATGGGAAAGTCAATGAGTAATAACAAATTCCACCAGTTGCGTGACGAATTTCCTGTCTTTGTTTACCGGGATTATTCTTATAGCTTGGATAACAGTGGGTTGAAGGGTTCTTTCCGGTTTGAAACAGGACCGGATCATGTTTTTTGCCCCTCGTTTTTCATTCCCCGGAAAGATTTCTTCCTGCCGGATGAAGTCATTGCCCCGGGGCTGCCTTCCCTGGTGTTCCATATCGGATTAATCGAGCTGATCAGCTATTGGAAAGCTGCTTGTCCGCCGGTGGTGGAGATCATCCCTCACGGGTTGACAAAGGATCAGCAGGAGTGGTGGAAGCGGGTCTATTTTCACGGACTGGGCGAGTTCTTTTACCTGAATGGGATTGATACCGGTATCGACCGTTTTATGGAGATCAGGGCAACGAACGAAAGCGTGCCGCTGAGGCCCGTCCGTCCGGTGAATGAGGGGGTGATCATCCCCGTGGGCGGTGGCAAGGATTCGGTGTTGACCCTGGAGGTGTTGGGCAAACAGACCGACAGTCTGCCGCTGGTGATGAACCCCGTGAAAGCGGCAGTGGATTGCATCGTCCGGTCAGGATGCTCCGAAGGAGGATACCTGGAGATACGCCGCACCCTCGATCCGCATCTGCTTGAATTAAACAGCCTCGGCTTCCTGAACGGACATACCCCGTTCTCGGCCCTGCTGGCTTTCTATACGATCCTCGCCGCTCACCTCACCGGCAGAAAGTACATCGCGCTGTCGAACGAATCCAGCGCCAACGAGCCGACGATCCCGGGGACCATGATCAATCACCAGTTTTCGAAATCGTTTGCCTTTGAGACGGATTTCCGCGATTATGTGAAAAAATACCTGTCGTCCGACACCGAATATTTCAGTTTCCTTCGTCCGCTGCACGAAATACAGATAGCCCGTCTTTTCGCCGGTTATCCGCAGTATCATGATATTTTTCGGAGCTGTAACGCAGGCAGCAAGACCAACAGCTGGTGCGGCAAGTGTTCCAAATGCCTGTTCGCCTGGATCATCCTTTCTCCCTTTTTATCCGAAGAAAAAATGAACCTGATTTTCGGGAAAGACCTCTACAACGATCCCGGCCTGACCTTGTATTTCGATCAGCTCACCGGACTGGCGGCTGAGAAGCCGTTCGATTGTGTCGGGACCGTCGACGAGGTGAACGCCGCGGTGCGGGAAGTGATCCGTCAGCGGGCAGGCCGTCCGTTGCCTTTGTTGCTTCAGCGGTACAGGAACCACGCAGCGGAAATGACTGCTCCCGTTGATCCCGGCCTCATGAAGGATTCATTCGATCCGCATCATCAAGTGCCGGCCCCGTTTCTGAACCTCTTAAAAAATGCGCTCCATGCATGATCTGATTCGGAACATGATGAAAGGGAAACGGGTACTGTTGCTCGGTTTCGGACGCGAAGGGCAAGTGAGTTACCAAGTTATCCGGCAGGCGCTACCCGGTCAACGGCTCATCGTGGCCGATGGCAACGAAAAGATCCGTGATCATGAGTTGTTACGTGGCGATCCGGATATCGACTTCCAGGTCGGGCCGGGCTACCTTGACGGTCTCGACCGCTTCGACCTGATCGTGAAAAGCCCCGGCATCACCCTGAAAGATATCGTACCGGCGGTGGATCCCGCGCGGATCACCTCGCAGACGGACCTTTTCCTCCGAAAGTATTCCCGGCAGATTATCGGCGTGACAGGCACCAAGGGGAAAAGCACGACCTCGAGCCTGATTTATCATATCTTGAATAATACCGGAGTAGAATCATTGTTGCTGGGCAATATCGGCACCCCCGCCTTTCATTTCCTCGACAAGATCACTCCTTCCACCACCATCGTCTTTGAACTCTCGTCGCATCAACTCCAGTATGTTATCTGCAGCCCGCATATCGCCATCCTCCTGAACCTTTACCAGGAACATCTGGATGCCTACCGGTCGTTTCTTGAATATCAACTGGCCAAGATGAACATCACCCGCTTCCAACAGGAAGGTGATTATTTTATATATAATTCTGATGATCAGATTGTTGCAGGTCATGCTGCCGCTTTCCGGAAGAGGCAGACCCTGATCCCGTTCTCGCTGAGCGAGGTGAGGGACCCGGTGTTGGGTCACCTGCACAACCGGTATCTGCGGGGAGACCATAACCGGATGAACGCGATGGCGGCGGTGAAAGCCTGTCGTTTGTGCGGGCTGGCCGACGACGACATCGCGGAGGGGCTGGATTCGTTTAAGGGGTTGGCGCACCGGATGGAATATGCTGGCCGGTATCACGGGATCGACTTCTATAACGACTCTATCGCCACCATCCCCGAGGCCTGCATGGCGGCTGTCAGGGCCATTCCCGGCGTTGATACGCTCATCCTGGGCGGCTTCGACCGCGGCATCTCATACGATGGGCTTGCGCAGTTCCTGGTGCAGTCGGAGGTGAGCACCTTCATCCTGACCGGCATGGCGGGAGAGCGCATAGCGCAGGCGATGGAGGCCGTCGGCATACAGGGAAAGCGGCTGATTCGTATCCATCGTTTTGATGACTTTGCCGGATATGCCGTAAAATATACCCGTCCGGGCCACGTTTGTCTGTTATCGCCTGCTGCTGCCAGTTATGATGAGTTCCGCAGTTTTGAAGAGCGGGGCATGCGCTTTACCGAACTGATCAGCAAAGCTGAAAACACATAAATAATGAAACAAACGTACCACCGGCTCCCTTTACTGCTATTGCTCCTTTCCTGCCTGTTTCTGTCGCCTGCTCTGGCTCAGAGTCCCGATTATGAGGCGGCGGTAAAAGATTATATCGATCTGTACAAAGACATTGCCATCCGTGAGATGAACCAGTATGGCATCCCTGCCAGCATCACGCTGGCGCAGGGGATCATTGAATCGAATGCCGGACGCAGTACGCTCGCACAGAAAGCCAATAACCACTTCGGGATCAAGTGTCACAA
>DAONET010000025.1:5332-12233 GCA_035403225.1 Bacteroidales bacterium
CCTGGATGGTCATCACCGCTCCGGGAGAAGATCTTCGCGACATCTCCTGCGCGTTTGATATCCCCGTCAGGAGGCTTTACCGGTACAATGACCTGAAGATCGGTGAGAATATTCACGACGGCGATCCGGTGTACCTGGCAAAGAAACGGGGCCGGTCGGAGGTGAAGGTGCACAAGGTAGAAAAGGGGCAGACGATGTGGCAGATCGCTCAGCTCTATGGGGTGAAGATGCACAGGCTCTGCGTGAGAAACGGCATCGAGCCCGGGCAGGAGCCGCAAGCCGGACAGATCTTACGGCTGCGTTAACCGGTAACACTTGATGGCCTTCCCGGCGCCGATCACCAGGTTGGCGGTGGTTTTGTTTTCCACGTTCCCCAGGTCGAACGGCGTGCTTCCCCGGATAGCCGATTCGGTCTCCACCAATCCCTTCCTGTCGAACAGAAACACTTCCCGCGTAGAAGACGAATAGATTCCGATGTAAGTATGGTTATTCACCGTACGGATGATATGCGGAGGAGCCACGGGGTGGGTGAAATGATACGAATAGAACATCTTGAGTGACCGGTTGTAGTATGAGAGAATGTTCCGGTCGAAGAAGATGTAATCGGGCACTTTGTTACCCGTCATGTCTTCGTAAAGAAATACATGCCGCGGGGTGAAAAAGTTACAGGTCAGCGAGCTGGTCTTGCCGTTCTCGGCCAGCAGGATGATGTGACCCTGATGGTCGGTAGTGAGCAGGGCGCCGTTGCGGCCGGAGCGGTTCAGGAAGAAGCCGGATCCCAGAGCGATGGTAAAGGGTTTGGCGGGTTTGATGCGTACTTCTCCGCGGCGGTCGGTGATCAGGAACTCCCCTTCGCTGCCGGTGATCGCCAGGTGGTCCTTGTGGTTGTATACAAGATATTGCACCGGTCGGGTAATGGGCTGCGAGAGCTTTGGCAGGCTCCATCCCTCCGTCAGCACTCCCCCGAGGGAGAAGTTATAGACTCGGTTATCGCGGAAGGCTACAAAGATGCAGTAATCGCGTGTGTTGTTGTAGTCGGTGACCGTGAGGCCGTTGGTGGCCCGTAACGGGAACTTCATCGGGAAACGGTCGGCGATGACGCCGTCGGAGCGTATCAGGTACAGATGGTTCTCGGTATTGAAGAGGTAGAACAGGGAATCGCTTCCGCGGATATAGATCGGGTGGAACGTGCCGAGGACCTTGCCGTAGAGTTTCTTTTTCCAGAGTACCAGGCCGGAAGAATCGATCATATACAGGGAGTTCAGGGTATCTGTCGCCAGCACGACCTGGTCGCCGTGACTGTTTTTCGGGACGATCTGCGGAGCGCCGGAGACGGTGGTGTCGAGCGGACACTGCCAGGCCACCTGGCTCTCGTCGCTGGGATTGGGATTGAAACGCAGGGAGATGCTGGTATAATACAGTCCTTGTTTGTTGATAACCTGCATGGTCAGCGACTCGAATTTGCGCAGGGAATCCGACAGATCGCGGATATACCCCGATAAGGTCTCGTTGAAGAGAGAGGGCGGAGAGGCAAGGATGCTGCCGGGTTTGCAGAAGAACAGGATGTTGGACTGGCCGGAGATGTTGTCAGCGACGTTGGTATAGCTTCGGTCTTTCACCAGGAGAGCTCCGGAGTTGTAATGGTTAATGAAGCTGACGAGGTGGAACGGGGAGGCGGCGAAGATGGTGTATCCCCGGAACATGACATAGCAGGTTGTCTGGATGCCCGGACGGAAGTTACCGAAGACGGCATTCAGGGGATCCGACAAGTCGGCCAGGTAGATGGTGAGGCTGTCGTACCGGACGGAGTCGGTTTTTTTACCCAGGGCTTTGGCGAGGGACTGCAGGTAGTAGCGGGCGGTGTCGGGATCGTTGTGTTGGATGGTGATAAGCCGGTAAGGTGACCCGTCCCTGTCGTTCATCGAGGCGGTGGCGAAGCAGAGTTGTTGCATGGTCCATGGCAGGAAATACCCTTCCACGCGCATGTTACGGGCTTCATTGAATCGCGTGAGGCGGCCCGGCTCAATGGCTGACTCCAACCGTCGTTCTCTCATCTGAAGGTCACCCAGGTACCAACCCAGCTTCTCCAGTGAGAAGAGGGTAAAAGCGTTGATGTTGTCGGGCAGGATGTCGACCCCGTCATTGGATTGAGGCGTATGAGGCTCGTAAAGTGCCAACGTGTAATAGTTGCTGTCGGAACAAAGCAGGTAACCGTTCATCAGCAACTCATCCTTGCGGATGCTGATGTCAAGTCCGCACCAGTCGGCAAAACGGGCCAGCCGCACCAGGTCGCGCCGTGTCTCTTCCGAGGCGATCTTCCAGGTCGAGAGGGAAAGGTAGGGGATGTTAACAAAGATATTGGCGTCGGCCCGCTTGCCCGACGTCCTTTCGATAGTCCGGAAGTTGGCGGAGGATCCGGGGATGTAATTGAGCGATAACCGGTCGATGGCTTTCTTCACCAGGTTGGAATAATGGCTCATGATGAAGACCCCCTTGGTGACCGAGATGAACAGCGGCTCTTTCATGCCGTCGGGGTGGAACCGCAGGATCTGGGTGGAGGCGTAAGGGTTGACGGTGAGGGTGGTCTTACCCGGGTAATTTTTCTTCAGAAAGTCGGATATCCCCGAGGGGGTGACGTCGTGGCCGGCCTCGCCCAGGTACATCAGTCCGAATTCCGATCTCCCGGTCAGCGCGAGAACGATGTAAAAAGGATGCTCTTTGACCATCCTGCTGATGTCACGGTCTTTCCCGGTGATGGAATCAATCATCCTTACATCTTTCCACACCTTGCTGATGCCCGGATAGGCAGAGACTTCTTTCCAGATCAGGTTCGATTTAGTCAGCTCTTCGTAGAGCGATCCCGGCTCATTGAGACGGATGACGAAAGCTGCTTTCTCGGGGACGGCATCCAATGGCAGCGAAGCAGGTTTGCTGTACCGCTGATAGAAGACATATCCGAGATAAGGTATGCCTGTCAGCAGTACGATACAAAGGAGAATGAGGGAAGTAAGCCTGAGTGCTTTCATCGGTCATGCCGTAACGGCAATTTTCTGCAAAAATAGAACAATTTGGAAACTAATGGTCATTCAAGAGAGAGGCTGAGTTGATCATGCAGCCGGAATGTCTTGCGGTGATGGACAGTGAGTCCGTGAATCCTGACTGCCTCGCGGTGGACCGGGGAGGGGTATCCTTTGTTCCGGTCCCATCCGTAACAGGGGAAGCAATGGTGAAGCTCTTCCATGTATGCATCGCGGTAGGTCTTGGCCAAGATGGAGGCTGCTGCTATATGTTGAAACAAAGCATCGCCTTTCACCACGCAGACATGCTTGATGCCGGGGTAAGGATGGAACCGGTTGCCGTCGATGACCAGCAGTTGCGGGGTGATTCCCAGTAAGGCGACGGCCCGGTGCATGGCCAGGATGGAGGCATTCAGGATGTTGAGGTCATCGATCTCGGCCGCGCTGGCGCTGGCGACAGCCCACGACAAGGCTTCGTGTTCGATGATCCCCCGCAGCCTCTCCCGATGGGCAGCATTGAGTTGTTTGGAATCGTTCAGCTCGTCATGGGAAAAGCCGGGAGGCAGTAAGACGGCTGCGGCGAACACCGGCCCTGCCAGACATCCCCGGCCGGCTTCATCACACCCGGCCTCCACAAGATCTCCGGAGAAACTGGTCTTCAGCATTATTGAAACAGATTTAATACCTGGTTGAAGACAATGACCCCGATGTAAATCCACAGGATCATCTCCCACAGGAACGTCTTCTTCTTCGAAAGGTAAAAGCCGGCCAGGAATGGTGCGACAGAGAGGAAGGCCAGGCTGGGATGGAAGAGCAGCAGTCCTTTGGCGAAGGGATACGTGATCAGCACCCAGACGCTGAACCAACTCAGGATGATCAGCTTCTTGCGGGTCTCGATGGTCTTTTCGGCCATCTGACGTGCGTTGTAGAAAATGCCGGTCAACAGGAACAGGACCAGAAAAGCAGCGGGGATGACCCTGCCGGGTTCATTCCAGGGGTTGATGATGGTGAAGGTGATGTCACGGAAAAAGTCCGCGTAGTCTTTCACGATGCCGGGGATCTGATCGGTCCAGAACCAGTAAACAGCTAAAAAAAGGACCGGCGTCAGCAGGCCGATGAAGGAGGCGGCCCATTCCCTCCAGTGGATGCTTCGGTACACCAGGAATACGGTGAGCAGGAAGCCATAGAAGAAGATGGAGGGGAGATAGAACAAGGCCGATACGGTGATCATGAAGCCGGCCGAGAACGCCAGATCGACGGGGTCATGGCGGTTATAGGCCTCCAGCAGCGACTGGAACACGGAAAGGAACAGCAGCAGCGGGATGCTGAGGGGAGTCAGCGTCATCTGCGCCGGGTTCCAGCAAGAGAAGAGGAGGAAGAGGAAGGCGGCCAGCGAGGAATTCTTCGGGATGATCTCGTGTCTGGTAAAAAGAAGATTGAGCCACATGGCTGCGATGAGCGCCGTGACGAAGCCGGCCAGAGACGCCAGGACAGGGTAGCCCGAAAGCAGGTTGTAGAGCAGGCTGTAGAGGATCACCGGCCCCGAAGGCTCCGGCATGGGCGGGGGCGACGGCAGCACCGTACCCCAGATCACGATCCCGAACAAGCCGGTTGCGATATATTGACCGGCGAAACTTGAACGGAAGAATCGGACCAGCGCCATATCAGTGATTAAAGGTCAAAACCAATGTCGGAACGGAAATATTTACCCTCAAAGTCGATGAACGCCGCATTGCGGTACGATTGCTCCAGCGCCCCGACGAGTGAATCGCCTTTCGAAGTCACGGAGATGACACGGCCTCCGCTGGTGACGATGCAGCCCTGGTCATCGCGGGCCGTCCCGGCGTGGAACACGATGCTGCCTTCTACGGCTTCCAACCCGGAGATCACTTTCCCTTTGGCGTATTTGTCGGGATAGCCGCCCGACACAAGCATGACGCTGGCCACGGTAGCCGGATCGGTCTCGAGGGTCACCTCATCCAGCTTTCCTGCTGCGGTAGCCTGAAGGAGGGCGACCAGGTCGTTGTTTACCCGGGGAAGCACCGATTCCGTCTCGGGGTCTCCCAGACGGCAGTTGTACTCGATCACGTACGGGTCGCCACCGGCGTTCATCAATCCGAAGAAAAGAAAACCCTGATAGGGGATATGCTCTGCACGAAGTCCGTCGATGGTGGGACGGATGATGCGTTGTTCGACTTTCTGCATGAAAGCGCCTTGTGCGAACGGGACCGGGGAGACGGAGCCCATGCCACCCGTGTTGGGGCCGGTGTCGCCTTCTCCGATTTTTTTGTAGTCTTTCGCTTCGGGAAGGATGCGGTAGGTGACGCCGTCGGTGATGACGAAGGCCGAGAGTTCGATGCCCCGGAGGAATTGTTCGATCACCACTTTCGCGGAGGCGTTTCCGAACTTCTGATCTTTCAGCATCGCCGTGAGTTCCGTCACAGCCTGTTCGTGGGTCTCGCAGATGACGACCCCTTTTCCGGCGGCGAGGCCATCGGCTTTCAGGACGTAAGGCGGCTTGAGGCTGTCGAGGAAACGAATCCCTTCAGCCAGGGTGTCGGGGGTGAATGTCTGATAGGCGGCCGTGGGGATGTGGTATTTCACCATGAAGGCCTTGGCGAAATCTTTGCTTCCTTCCAGCTGAGCCCCGGCAGCTGTCGGCCCGATCACCGGGATCTGTCTCAGCAGCGGATCCTGCAGGAAAAAGTCATGGATGCCCTTCACCAGCGGATCTTCGGGGCCAACGACCAGCATGTCGATATGATGGGTGATACAGGCTTCCCGGATTGCCGGGAAGTCATTCACAGCGATGGCAAGGTTGACGCCGCATCGGGCTGTCCCCGCGTTACCCGGGGCAATAAACAACCGATCGAGGAGGGGGCTTTGGGCCAGCTTCCAGGCGATAGCATGTTCCCTGCCTCCTGCACCCAATAGTAGAATGTTCATTATTAACCTTCTTTTATGGTTTTTTCAATGGATTCCCAGAGCTTGTCGGCTGTCTTTTGCCAGGTGAACAGGTCTTTCCGCTGGTTTCCGCGTTCAATCAGCTCCTTCCGCAGACTATCGTAATAATAGATCTTGTACATGGCCATGGCGATGGACTCGGGATGGAACGGGTTGATCAGCAGTGCCGCGTCACCGGCTACCTCCGGCATGGAGGTGACATTGGAGGTGATCACCGGAACCCCGCAGCGGAATGCTTCGACGATGGGGATGCCGAATCCTTCGAAGTAGCTGACATAGGTGAGTCCGAGGGCGGAGGCAAGTACCCGGTGAAGGTGTTCCGAATCAAGACGTCCCGTGAAGACCACGTCGTTGGAGAAATTCATCTGCTGAAAGGCCTGGTCGATATCGCGGGTCCACCATTTGCGGGCGCCCACGATCATCAGCTGGACGTCATTGGGGTTGTTCTTCTTGAAGTAGTCGAAGGCCGTGAACAGGTTGGCCAGGTTCTTACGTGGATGAAGGGCGCCGATGAAGAGGAAGTACGGGTTGCCGTCGGTATAGTGCTGCAGGGTGGCCTGCTTCTCTTCCGCTCCCAGCGGATGATACATCTCGCTGGCTCCATCGTACACCACATCGATCTTCTCGCCGGGAATGCCATATTGCAGGATGAGGTCCTGCTTTGAATATTCCGATACCGTGGCGATGCGGGTGGCCGTGCGGGCAAACCGGGGAAAGAACCGACGGTAATAATTCCGGGTCAGGTACGGCAGATCCTGGGGATAATGCTCAAAATTCAGGTCGTGAAAGACAGCCAGGGTCTTGGTACGGGGATGGATCGGCAGAAAAGCGTCGGGAGAAAGGAACAGGTCGGGCTTGATCTTGTCAAGCAACCCCGGAATGGACTTCTCAAACCACCAGTAATACAGAAAAGGATGCCT
>DAONET010000025.1:12333-18645 GCA_035403225.1 Bacteroidales bacterium
AAAGGCAAGAGAGTATTTTTATAACTTTGTGGCAAATATCACAAATATTTCCGGAATCTCTCCTCGCATGCAACGGAAATTTCTCACCAATCTCTGTTTATTGCTTTTCCTGAATCTTCTGGTTAAGCCTTTTTGGATTTTTGGCATTGACCGGACGGTTCAGAATACCGTGGGGCCTTCCGATTACGGATTCTATTTTGTGGTGTTCAACTTCTCGTTCCTCTTCAGCATCCTGCTTGATATGGGGATCACCAATTTCAATAACCGGAATATCGCCCAGAACAATCAGCTGCTGAACAAGCATTTCTCGGGGATCATCACCATGAAGTTCATGCTGGGGGTGTTTTATTCCCTGGTCACCTTCATCGTGGCTGTCATCTGGGGTTTCAAAGGGGACCGACTGCCCCTGCTGGCGCTGTTGTGCTTTAATCAGTTCCTGTCTTCGCTGGTGTTGTATCTCCGTTCCAATATCTCGGGCTTACTGATGTTCAAGACCGATAGTATGCTGTCAGTCCTTGACCGCATGCTGATGATCCTGTTCTGCGGCATGCTGCTTTGGGGACATGTGACCGACGAGCCTTTCCGGATCGAATGGTTTGTGTACTCCCAGACAGCCGCTTACCTGCTTACCGCGCTGACGGCGCTGGCCATCGTGATCAAGAAAGCCAACTTCCGCCGGCCTCGTTGGAACTGGCCGTTTTTCCTGATGATCATGAAACAGAGCTTCCCCTTTGCCCTGTTGTCGCTGCTGATGACGCTCTATAACCGGCTCGACCCGGTCATGATCGACAAACTGTTGCCTGCTTCCGTCGGAACCGAACAGGTGGGTATCTATGCCTCCGGATTCCGCCTCCTCGATGCCGCTAACATGATCGCCTTCCTCTTCTCCGTCATCCTCTTACCGATCTTCTCCCGGATGATCAAAAACAAAGACTCGGTCAAGGAGATGATGCGTCTTTCTTTTACTATTCTGATCACCGTGGCCATCATCGTGTCTGTAGGCTCCTTCTTCTACAGCTATCCCCTGATGGACCTGCTCTATGATTCGCATGTTGAAAACTCGGCCCGCGTTTTTCAGGTGCTGATGCTGGGTTTCATCGCCGTATCCGCCACCTATATCTTCGGTACGCTCCTCACCGCCAATGGCAGCATGCTCGAACTGAACATTGTCTCCCTGGTGGGATTGTTCATTAACCTGGGCATTAACTTCTGGCTCATCCCCAAAATGATGGCTGTCGGGTCGGCATACGCCAGTCTGGTCACCCAGTTCGTCACCGCTCTGCTTCAGGTCCTGATCGTCATGAAAGTATTCCGGTTCCGGCCCGATTACCTCTACATGGGGAAGCTGCTGGCCTATACCGGAGGAGTGGTGCTGTTCAACTACATCTCCCTGCATATCAAGCTCGATATGCCCGGATTGAGTGCTAACTATTCCTGGCTGCCCGGGTTCACCATGGCCATTTTGTTCTCCTTCCTGCTGGCGGTGGCGCTGCGGCTCCTGAGTTTCCGGTCACTGATGAACATCGTCCGCCCGGGACGATAAATATATGACGTGATGTTTCCGTTTTAATTTCTAACTTTGGAAAAATTTTCATACAAGTAACTATGACCCATGACGCAAAGCAGGAGTCAACCTTTGACTCCTCAAACATGGTGGTGTTCCTCTATAAGTGGCGAAAACCATTGTTCATTGTTATTATTGCCGCCCTCGCAGGATCATGGTTTTTTTCCCTTCCATGGTTTATAACCCCCAAGTATAAATCCACGGTCATCCTCTTCCCGGCAGGTACGAATTCCGTATCACAGGCACTGTTGAGCGACCAGCAGGCCAAAGGCCAGAACCTGGTTGCCTTCGGGGAGGACGAACAAGCAGAACAACTGATGCAGATCCTGAATTCCAATAAGATAAGGGACCGCGTGATCAGCAAGTTCAACCTGATGGAACATTACGGTATCGATTCAACATCGAGATACAAGAATTCCCGGTTGTACGATCAGTACGAAAACAACATTAAATTCCGGCGAACCCAGTTCATGGCGGTGCAGATCACAGTGTTGGACCAGGATCCGCAGATGGCCGCCGATATCGCCAATTCTATCGCGGAGCTCCTCGATACCGTGAAAAACGAGATGCAGCGGCAACGTTCGGTGCAAGGTCTCCGGATCGTGGAAAATGAATACAAAGTCCTGCAAGACGAAATAAACACCATCGTCGATTCCCTCGTCTCTCTGGGATCCCTCGGCGTGAACGACGTGGAGTACCAATCACAGGTGCTGAACCAGCAAATGGCGATCTCGATCATGAACGGCAACAGAGGCGCCCAGGCAGCCCTCCAGAAGCGGTTGGATGTGTTGGGGAAATATGGCGGCGTCTATATGTCGCTGAAAAACGCACTGGAATTTAAAACGGAACAAATCACGCTGCTTCAGTCAAAGCTGAAAGAAGCCAGCGTGGAAGCCAATGAACAGATCCCTCAGAAGTTCGTGGTCAGCGACGGCTTCAAAGCCGAACGGAAATCATACCCCATCCGTTGGCTCATCATGGTCGTTTCCACCTTCTCGGCCTTCTTCCTCTCCGTGCTCGTGATCATGGTCATGGAGAAGATCAGTAACAGCAATGCCCGGAAACAATTCCAGCTTGAGCAATCATAACAAACTTCATTCAGAAACCGGAAAAACAACAACTATGGATAAGTTCTTTAATAGTAAAAACATCGTCGATATCCTTTTTAAATGGAAATGGCACCTGGCGGTCATCCTGGTTCTTACCCTGATCGTCTCGGCGATAATCTCCAGTTCCCTGGTCATCACCCCGCTGTATAAATCATATACCGTTGTATATCCTTCCAACATATCACCTTATTCCGATGAAAATGAAACGGAACAGATGGTACAGATCCTGCAATCGAGGGATATCCGCGACAGTGTGGTCCGGAAGTTCGATCTGGCTCGTCACTGGAATCTCGACTCCAACTACCAGTATTTTATGAGCAGCCTTGACTGGCTTTTCTCCCAACGCGTCAAGATCACCAAGACCCCTAACGAAGCGGTGGAGATCACGGTATGGGATCCCGACCCCATCATGGCTTGTGATATGGTCAATGGCATGCTTCAGTACTATAACTCCAAGGTCAGAAGCATGCATAAGGAAAAGTTCCTCGAGGTAGTGAACAACTACGCCTATGTGGTAGCCTATAAGAAAAAGAGCCTTGATTCGCTGGCCGACCGTGCCAAAGAGCTGGGCATGAACTATGGCATGATGGATTACCAGGGACAGACCCGCGAAGTGATGCGCGCTCTCTTGGGTACCGGCGGATCCGCCAGAATGGGTGAGGCCAAAAAATACCAGAAAGCCCTCGAAGAAAAAGGCGGGGAAATGAAACTGATCGAAGAGATGATGACGGCGGAAGCAGAAGGTTATTCCGCATTTAAACTTGACCATGACCGGGCTCTGCTGGACTATCACCGCGAATACTCGTTCATCAACGTCCTTACCAAACCTTATCCTGCTGATAAGAAGGATTACCCCATCCGCTGGCTGATTGTCGTCGGCTCGCTCATCGCGGTGTCATTCCTGTCAATCATCGTAATTGGTATCATTGAAAAATCCAGATCCTCCAGAGCGATTCTCCGCGACAATGCGTAACTTTCTATTTAAAAAATATGACTCCGGGGAATGGCTGGAGAAAAATAAACTCCTGATCGTTTATATCATCAGCCTGGCCTATATTGCCCTCAACGCGTATCTCATCGTGAAGGACAACTACTGGGCATTGGCGCTGCCTCTTTTCCTGGTGATCCTCTGGTATTATATCTACCGGCTTGATGTGATCATTCTGCTCATCGTGGGCCTGACACCACTGGCGTTGAATGTGGTCGAGTTTGAACTGGGGGCGGGGATATCCATCCCCACCGAACCGCTGCTTTTCGGGGTCCTGGTCATCTTCGTGCTGAAACTTTTTTATCACAATGACTTCGACCCGAAGATATGGAGACACCCGATGTCGGTAGTGATCCTGATCCAGCTGGGCTGGCTTCTTCTTACCTCCATCACCAGCCAGGTCCCTCTGGTCTCGTTCAAGTACCTGCTCTCGCGGCTGTGGTTTGTCATCCCCATGTTCTTCATGGCCATTCCGCTCTTTAAAAACCTGAAAAATATCCGCCGTTTTATCTGGCTCTATGCCGTGCCATTGGCAGGTGTGATCTTCTACACCCTCTATCAGCATTACAAGCTGGGATTTGATGAAGAGGCCGGACATTGGGTGATGAGCCCGTTCTTTAACGACCATACCGTGTACGGCGCCATCCTGGCGATGTTCGTCCCTGTTTTCACCGCCTTCTCGTTCAGTAAAGCGTATTCGAAGACTCACCGTTTCTTCTCGTTTATCATCCTGGCTATTCTCCTGGTCGCCCTCTTCTTCTCCTATTGCCGGGCAGCATGGGTCAGCCTCGCGGCAGCGCTGATCATCTATTTCATCGTGCTCTTCAAGATCCGGTTCAAATGGATTGCGGTGGGGTTGGTCGGGTTAGTGATGGTCTTTTATGTCTTCCAGAATGAGATCTTTGATGTGCTGGAGCGCAACAAACAAGGGACCAGCGGTAATTTCATAGAGCATGTGCAGTCTATCTCGAACATCTCCACCGATGCCTCGAACCTGGAACGTATCAATCGCTGGCAGTCGGCCATCCGCATGTACAAGGACCGCCCGGTATTTGGTTTCGGGCCCGGCACCTACCAGTTTGAATACGCTCCCTACCAACTGTCACAGGAGAAGACCGAAATCAGCACCAACGCCGGTGACCGTGGCAACGCACATAGCGAATACATCGGACCACTGGCTGAAACGGGGCTGCCCGGTATGCTGCTGGTGATTACCATCGTCATCACCATGATCGTCGTTGGGATGAATAACTACCGCAAAGCAGAATCACGGGAGGTAAAAGTGTTAAGTCTCGCTGTTACCCTGGGGTTGATCACTTATTTCCTCCACGGCCTGATGAATAACTTCCTCGATACGGATAAAGCCTCTATCCCGGTATGGGGATTCATAGCGATGCTGGTATCCATGAACCTTTACAGCCTGAAGTCAGCCGCTAAAGAGAAAGAAGAAGAGAAGAAAGAAGAGAATTAAGGAGAATCAGAAAGCCTCTTTCCCGTTGCCATTCCCGTTTTCACATTCGCTAACGGCTTCGTTGGTGGGGAAGAACTCCGAAAGACGGCGCATATAGGCCAATTCCTTCCATTTTTTACGTGCCTCTTCAGCCGGTACACCCCAGTATTTCTTGCCGCCTTCGAGTGACTTATCGACGCCCGACATGGCAAACACCACGGCTTTAGCTCCGATGACGAGGTCTTTGTTGACAGAGACACGGGCCCAGAGGATCACATCGTCTTCGATGCGGGTCACCCCGGCGATAGCGCAATGAGCGCCGATCAGGCAGTGGTGGCCGATGGCCGTGTCGTGACCTACCTGAACATGATTATCTATCTTGGTGCCTTTTCCTACTACCGTGTCGCCCGAAACGCCGCGGTCGACGGCACAGAGAGCGCCGATCTCCACGTCATCTTCAATGACGGTGCGGCCGCATGATTCGAGTTTCTTGTATCCTTCCGGACGGCGCTGGAAATAGTACGCATCGCCACCGATGACACTGCTTGACTGGATGATGACATTGTCGCCGATGACCGTTCGGTCGTAGATGCTTACGTTGGGATGGATGATACATCCTTTGCCGATCTTGACGTAGTTGCCGATGAACACACCGGGTTGGATCACCGTACCCTCACCGATCTCGGCAGTCGGGCTGATCATGGCCACCGCCGGTTGGAACGGCATGAAATGACGGGCCAGCACGACATAATCATCGAACGGATGATCGGAAAAGATCAGTGTTTTCCCTTGCGGACACTCCACCTCTTTATTGATGATGATGGTGGTGGCGGCAGAATTCAACGCTTTATCGTAATATTTGGGATGATCAACGAAGGTGATGTCGCCGGGAGTCACCATGTGGATTTCATTGATGCCAAGGATGGGGGAACCGGGGTCCCCGTGAAAACGTGCATTCAGGATGCCGGCAATGGATTGAAGGGTCTGGGGAACAGTAAATTTCATTGAGGGGTGCTTTTTTTACGGTTTGTGGTGGGCGTCAGCTCTATGCTTTCACGCGTTCATAATACTCGGAAGTGCGGGTGTCGACGCGGATGTTCTCGCCGGTCTCAATAAAGAGAGGAATCTTTACATGAGCGCCTGTCTCCACGGTGCTGTCCTTCAGGGTATTGGTGGCCGTATTTCCCTTCAGACCCGGTTC
>DAONET010000025.1:18745-19888 GCA_035403225.1 Bacteroidales bacterium
AAACGTGTTCGCGATCACACGACCCGTCTTGAGATTCTTCAGTTTGGTGCGGATAAATGCGGGACCTTTTCCCGGTTTGACATGTTGAAATTCGACGACGGTATACAGATCATTATTGTAATTGATCACTAAACCGTTTCTGATATCTGCAGTTGTTGCCATAAGTATTCTGCCTTCTGAAATGATGTTGATTAAAATGTGTGCAAAAATAGCTAATTTTCCGGAGATAACAACAAGCCACCCAGTCTCTTTTATCTACGAATGAAATTCCTCAATACATAAGACGGCGTTACAAAACTCAGTCTCTGACTGCTGTAGGTTGGAACAGACGATGACTGTTTTTCCGTTGGTATTTTCCGTCACCAGCTGCTGGTACCAGGCGATGCCTTCCCGGTCGAGGTTGGTGGCAGGCTCGTCGAGCAGCAGGAGCGGGGTGTCGCACAACAGGGCGCAGGCCAGCCGTACCCGCTGTTTCATGCCGGACGAAAATTCCCGGAGAGGACGGTGACGGTCTTCCCCGGCCTGCAAGAGGTCGATGATGCGGGGGATGGTATATCCGCCGGCCATCTTTTTCAGGGAGAAATGAAAAGTAAGCATCTCTTCCAGGGTGAATTCCTCGATGAGCTCCTGGTAGGGGGCAGCCACCGACAGGTGCCGGAAGATCGTGTTGCCGGAGATCTCGTTGCCCCGGTGGACATACGTGACCTTGCCTGCCGACGGGAGGAAATTTCCTGCGATCACTTGCAGTAGCGTGGATTTGCCGGATCCGTTGCGGCCGGTGATTGCCGTGGCAGATCCGCTTTCAAAAATATAATTCAGCTTGTTAAAGACCCAGCCGGAAGAGAATTTCTTCCCGGTATTTTCGAGCCGGACCTCCATCTATTTTTCCTTGAGTTTGGAATAGCCTTTCATGATCCCGCGCGAGGAGTTGCTGATGAACGACAGGATCTCGTCGCGTTCGGGGGTGGCGGGCATGTCGGCCTCGATGATCTCGGTGGCCTGCGACACGTTATACCCTCTCAGATAGATGGTGCGGTAAATCTCCTGGATGTTGGTGATCTGTTCGGAGGTGAAACCCCGGCGGCGAAGGCCGATGGAGTTAACCCCTACATAGGATAACGGCTCACGGGCGGCTTTGGAGTA
>DAONET010000025.1:19988-31900 GCA_035403225.1 Bacteroidales bacterium
GATCCGGGAAAGATCCGGCAGTTTTTGCCGATGCGGGCGCCTTCCATGATCGTCACGTTCGAGCCGATCCAGGTGCCTTCTTCAATGACAACGTTTTTATCGATGGTGACAAAAGGTTCGATCACCACGTTCGGGGCCACCCTGGCCTGCGGATTGACATATGCAAGAGGTTGATTCATACGGATGTTATTTTCTTTGGATCTGTGCCATCATGTCTGCTTCCATCACCACCTTCTGCCCGACATAAGCGATGCCCTTCATGGAGATCAGGCCGCGGCGGATCGGGGAGGTGAGCTGGTTGTAAAAAATAACGGTGTCGCCCGGGACGACTTTGTTACGGAATTTGACGTTTTCGATTTTCAGGAAATAGGTGGTGTAATTCTGGGGGTCACTCACCGAATTCAGGGCCAGGATGCCACCCGTCTGCGCCATGGCTTCGATCTGAAGCACGCCCGGCATCACCGGTTCTTCGGGGAAATGGCCGACGAAGAACCCTTCGTTCATGGTTACGTTTTTCAACCCGACCACATAATCCGGCCCCATCTCAAGGATCCGGTCGATCAGCAGGAACGGCGGACGGTGGGGAAGGATCTTCATGATCTGGTTGATGTTGTATAACGGTGTTTTATTCAGATCGAAGGTGTGAATGGCTTCCGTCTTCCGTAACTTCTTGATCTGGGCTTTTAACAGCTTGGCAAACTGAACGTTGGAGAAATGACCCGGACGCGTTGCGATAATGTGCGCCTTGATGGGCATCCCCACCAGGGCCATGTCGCCGATGACGTCAAGAAGCTTGTGACGGGCCGGCTCATTCGGGTAATGCAACTCCAGGTTGTTCAGGATCCCTTCGCGTAACACTTCTACCTTGGGCTTGTTAAAGATCTTCGCCAGGTGATCAAGCTCCACCTGCGACACCAGCCGGTTGACGAAGACAATAGCGTTGTTGAGATCGCCGCCTTTGATCAGGTTGTTGTTTAACAGGAACTCCAGCTCATGCAGGAACACGAAGGTCCGGCACGAAGAGATCTCGTTGGCAAAGTTGCTGATGTTATCCAGCGTGGCGTTCTGCGAAGGAAGGACTTTCGACTCATAATCGATCATCACCGAAACACGGAATTCTTTGGAAGGGATGGCGATGATTTCTACTTTCTTCTCGGGATTGGTGTAAGTGAGATTGCTGCGCAGCTCGTAGTATTTTTTCAGGGCTTTCTGCTCCACAATACCGGCTTCCAGCAATTTTTCAACATAGATGCGAGCGCTGCCGTCAAGGATAGGCGTCTCCGACTGGTCCATCTCGACCAGCACGTTATCGATTTCCAGTCCGGCGAGGGCAGCCAATACGTGTTCGATAGTGTCGACACGTACCCCTTCGTGCTCGATGCTGGTCCCGCGCGAGGTGTCAACGACATGGTCCACATCGGCATCCACCAGTATATCGGAAGTAAGATCTACTCTCTTGAATTTGTACCCGTAATTCTCCGGGGCAGGTTTGAAAGTCAGGTTTACAGTATTCCCGGTATGTAATCCTATACCCGAGATGGTAACAGCATTCTTAATGGTCTTTTGTTTCTCACTCATGATCCTGATTCTGATTCTTATTTCTCAATAGTAATTCTATTTTGTTTATTCTTTTAACGATATCATCGAAGTTACGCCAGTGGATGAAGTTACGGCGCGCCTTGGAGGCATCGATAGCGGGAGAGCCTGCGATCATCGTATGATCCTTCACCTGCCCTTCCACTCCCGACTGGGCGCCGATCATCACGTGGTCGCCGATCCTGATGTGGCCGACAATGCCTACCTGTCCGCCGAACATGCAGTTCTTCCCGATCTTCGTGGACCCGGAGATGCCTGTCTGGGCGGCGATGACGGTGTTTTCACCGATCTCGACGTTGTGTGCGACCTGGATGAGGTTGTCGAGCTTCACGCCGCGACGGATGATGGTGGATCCCATCGTGGCGCGGTCGATGGTGGTGTTCGAGCCCACTTCCACCCGGTCTTCCAGCACGACATTACCGACTTGCGGAACCTTGCGGAAATCCTGATCTGTTTGCGGGGCAAAGCCGAATCCGTCGGCGCCGATCACCACCCCGCCATGAAGGGTACATTCGTTCCCGATCACACAGTCGCGGTAGATCTTGACTCCCGGAAACAGGATGCAGTCGTCGCCGATTGTCACCCGGTCGCCGATATACACTTGCGGATAGATCTGTACGTTCTTCCCGATCTTCACCTGCTCGCCGATGAAGGCAAAATCGCCGATGTACGCATCCGGCCCGACCGTGGCGGTGGGGTCGATGGAAGCGCGGGAGGAGATGCCTCTCTTGCGCGCCTTCATGCTGTCGTACATCTCCAGCAGCTTCGTAAACGACGTGTACGGGTCGTCTACCCTGATCAGGGTGGACTCAACGGGATGCGTGGCGACGAAATCCGTGCGCACCACGACGATCGACGCGTGGGTGGTGTATATGTAAGGAGTGTATTTCGGATTGGCAAGAAAGGTTATCGTTCCGGGAACGCCTTCTTCGATCTTGGCCAGGTTGTTGACCATGGCTTCCGGGTTCCCTTCAACGGTACCACCCAGAAGCGCCGCGATCTGCTGCGCAGAAAATTCCATTCTTCGAACCTTTTTAGAGATTATGTGAAAAAACGGCGCAAGTTACCACTTTTTTTCAAAAATGTCCAATTCAAGGGCGGGTAGTCTTGCACCGGAAGGCAAGGTTACAGCCCCGGGATAGAACGTGTATCAATGCATTACGGTCACTACTTTCGGATAACACAGGATATATTTGCTGACGGGCGACGACAGGACAGGGATGTTCAGCTGTCCCGAAGTGTCGGTGACATCCAGCAACCGGTTGTCGCGTAACAGAATCCGGATGCGGTCATGACGGGGATCGTAGGCGTTGTTCGTGACCTGGTCGGCGATGACAAAATATTCGGTTTCACCGGGACCCAACGCCAGTTTCTTTTCCGTCTCGCGGGTGATTTTCTCGATATACTCCGGATCGAACGGTTCATTCTGCATCTCGACCCTGAACAGCCGGCGCCCGATGAGGTTCGAACAGAGAACCGAAAGAACGGGGTCGGGGGCATCCATCCACGCTTTGATCGATGCGATGATGTCTTCGTCATCAAGCTTGGCGAAGTCGACCAGACAGCTGGCGCTGCAAGGGCCCTCGTGCGCATGTCTCTTCTCCAAAAAGGTCCGCAGGGCAGGCGTCGCGAAGAGATCCACGCCGCTCCCGGCCAGGAACGTGGCCCTCCGCAGGATGCTGGTGAGCATGCGGTCGGCCGACAACACGGTCTTGTGAAGATACACCTGCCAGTACATCAGGCGCCGCGCCATGATGAATTTTTCGATGGAATAGATCCCCTTCGCTTCCACTACCAACTCATCACCCACCACGTTCAGCATGTTAATGATGCGGTCGGTGTTGATCATCCCTTCCACCACGCCGGTGAAAAAGCTGTCGCGCGAAAGATAATCCAGCCGGTCCATGTCGAGCTGGCTCGAGACCAACTGATGCAGAAAACGCTTCGGATACCGGTCTTTGGAGATGGCGATGGCCGTGTCGAGACATCCCGAAAACTGCCGGCTCATCTCTTCCATGAACAACAACGAAAGCTGCTCGTGGGTGAGACCGGGGATGATGGACTGCTCCAGCGTGTGCGAAAAAGGCCCGTGCCCGATGTCATGCAGCAGGATCGCCCTCGTCACCCCGTCCTCTTCATCGGGGGTGATGTCGATGCCTTTGGCCCTCAGCAACTGGATCGTCTGCTTCATCAGGTACATACACCCCAGCGCATGCTGAAACCTCGAATGAGTGGCCGAAGGATACACGTAATAAGTCAGACCGAGCTGCTTGATGCGCCGGAGCCGCTGAAACCAGGGGTGCTCGATCAGGTCGAAGATGGTTTCGTCGGGGATCGTGATAAACCCGTATACCGGGTCGTTGATGTTCTTGCGTTTGTTTCTTCCGGCGGGAACTACCATGAGCGAATGATTGAATACATAACCGTTGTACCTTTGTTAAAAGATGATAAAAAGGGGGGAGACAAACAATAAAACAGCCTGGAATCCTTTTTATAAAGGTACAAAGTTAATGAGAAGTATGGATAAGATAAACATTTTGTGGGTAGATGATGAGATCGATCTGCTGAAACCGCATATCATTTTTCTGAAAGAGAAAGGATACCAGGTACAAACGGCCAACAATGGCCACGACGCGCTGGACCTGCTGAAAAATACCGATTTCGATATTGTGTTTCTCGATGAACAGATGCCGGGTCTCTCCGGTATTGAGACATTGACGCTGATCAAAAATGATTTCCCGGGCCTCCCCGTCGTGATGATCACCAAAAGTGAAGAAGAAACCATCATGGAGGATGCCATCGGATCGAATATCTCCGATTACCTCATCAAACCTGTCAATCCGAACCAGATTCTGCTTTGTCTGAAGAAAAACCTGGAAAATAAAAAGATCATCAGCGAAAAAACATCCTTCCAGTATCAGCAGGAATTTCGCAACATCGGGATGGAGATCAGTAATCGTCTCAACCATGACGAGTGGGTTGATGTATATAAAAAGATCGTCGGATGGGAACTGAAACTTGAGAAATCCGACGATGAAGGGATGAACCAGGTATTGCGGATGCAAAAAGACGAGGCCAACCAGGTCTTTTGCAAATTCATCGAACGGAATTACGTCGGCTGGCTCAACGGAAGCGTCAAAGAACGCCCCGTGCAGTCGCATAACCTCATCAAGGAAAAGGTCTTTCCCCTCCTGCAGGATGAACGCCCCCTCTTTGTCATCCTCATCGACAACCTGCGGTTTGATCAATGGAAAGTGCTGCAGCCGGTGTTGGAAGAGAGCTTCCGGGTCGACCGCGAAGATCTCTATTATTCCATCCTTCCTACCACCACCCAATATGCGCGTAATTCCCTGTTTGCCGGGTTACTGCCTACCGAAATCGGGAAGAAGTACCCGAAATACTGGGTCAACGAAGATGAAGACGGGGCCAAAAACAATTTTGAGTCGGAACTGCTGGGCGAACTGCTGAAACGCTACGGCCGTGATACCCGCTATTCATACTATAAAGTGCTGAACATGAATTACGGCAAAAAGCTGGTGGAACTGATGCCGAACCTCATGGTCAATAAACTGAACTTTATCGTGTATAACTTCGTGGATATGCTGTCGCACGCCCGCACCGAGATGGACATCATCCGTGAACTGGCCGACGACGAAAGAGCCTACCGCTCTCTGACACGCTCGTGGTTCATGCATTCCCCGCTGTACGATATCTTCCGGTTCCTGGCCGAAAAAGACGTAAACATCGTCATCACCTCCGACCACGGCTCCATCCGCGTCGATAACCCCGTGAAGATCCTGGGTGACCGCGAGACCAACACCAATCTGCGTTATAAAACCGGGAAGGCACTGAAAGTAGAGAAGAACGAAATCTTTGAGGTGCGCAACCCGGCCGATGTCTTCCTGCCGAGAGCCAATGTCAGCTCGACCTATGTCTTCTGCCGCAACAGCGACTTCTTCGCCTACCCGAATAACTACAACTATTACGTCAATTATTACCGCAGCACCTTCCAGCATGGCGGCATATCCATGGAAGAGGTGCTGGTGCCGTTCATTGTCTTACGAAAGAAATAACCGGCCGTGAAGGAATGATATGAAACTGATCTGTCGTACCGAAAACCAACTTCCGGAGATAGCCCGGGAACTGATCAACCATTGTCCCGACCAGCGGGTCTTTGCTTTCTATGGAGAAATGGGAGCCGGGAAAACAACGTTCATCAAGGCATTATGCAGCGAGTTGGGCGTGACCGATATCATCCAGAGTCCGACCTTCGCGATCATTAACGAATACCGGCGCCAGAACGGTGAGCCGGTCTATCATTTCGATTTCTACCGCATTAAAAAGCTCGAAGAAGCTTACGATATCGGCTATGAGGATTACCTCTACTCCGGCTGTTACTGCTTCATCGAATGGCCGGAACTCATCGAAGAGTTGTTGCCCGCCGGAACCGTCAGGGTGACCATCACCGGAACCGCTGAACGGACCTTCCGCTTCTGAAGTTGCCCGTCTGAATGAGCCTGTTGATCGACAGGATCGCGTTTCACAGCCATTTTTTCTTGACATCCCCCCATAAGTTTGGTACCTTTCTGAAAAAATGGCCGAAAGACCCTTCCCTGTAACCAGGAGTGGGGTAAGGCCGGAACAACGGAGGGTTTATGAAAAAAGTTTTATTCGTTTTTGCATGTTGCATGATGACGGTCTTTTCCTTTGCCCAGGAAGGGATGTGGCTGTTAAACCAGATCGACCAGCTCGACCTGGCCAAAAAAGGACTGGGCATCCCGGTCAGCGATGTCTATTCCCCGGGTAAACCTTGTGTGGCCGGCGCCGTGGTCCAGCTGGGCGGAGGCACCGCCTCATTCGTCTCCCCCGAAGGGCTGATCATCACCAACCACCATGTGGCGTATACCGCCCTGCAACGGGCATCCAGCGTAAACAGCGACTACCTTACCAATGGTTTTCTTGCCAAAGAACGCACCGCCGAGATCAAAGCCCCGGGGTACCAGGCACGACTGCTGATGGAGATGAAAGATGTGACGGAAGAGGTGCTGGCCGGAACGAAAAAAATCACCGACCCGGTGGAACGCGATAAAAAGGTGAACGAGAAGATCGTGAAAATGGCCGAAGCCGTAGGCAAAGACGGCAGCGACCTCGAAGCACAGATCGTCCCGATGTACAACGGGAAACAATACATCGAGTTCATCCATAAAGTGTTCCGCGATATCCGCATCGTCTATTCGCCACCGCGATCCATCGGCAACTATGGCGGCGAAATCGATAACTGGATGTGGCCCCGCCATACCGGCGACTTCTCGTTCCTGAGGGTGTACGTGAGTCCTGAAGGGAAAGGCGTCGCCTACAGCCCCGACAACGTGCCCTATAAACCTGCCGTTTGGTTAAAAGTCGCCCGCGAGGGGCTGAAAGACGGCGATTTCACCTTCATCATCGGCTATCCCGGGTTCACCACCCGATACCGCACGGCTACCTCCGTTCACTGGAACCAGGAGTATAACTATCCTTTCTCCATCCGTAACTTTAAAGAGGTCATCGCCCTGGCGGATGAACTCACCAAAGACGATCCCGCGGGGAAACTTAAGGTAGCCAGCCTCACCAAAGGCCTCGCCAACGTCATGAAAAACTACCAGGGGAAAGTGGAAGGCATGAAACGTACCGGATTCCTGCAGAAAAAGATCAACTTCGAAAAAGAATTCCAGGCCTGGGCCGACGCCACCCCCGAACGGAAAGCAAAATACGGCGACATCCTCGCCCGGGAAAAAGAACAGTACAACCTGATCGATAAAACCCGCGAGCGGGATAACGTCTTCGGGATCATCCAGGGACTCGCCGGCACCATGCTCAGCGTGGCCGAACAGATCTCCTATATCAGCAACGAACTGCAGAAACCCGAAGCAGAACGGAGACCCGGCCTCAACGAAGAAGCCATCAACGAGTTTCGTGATAGATTGCAATATTCGTATAACGATTATTACGAGCCACTGGACAAAGCCATGCTGTTGCGGGCGCTGAAGATGGCGTCGACCCTGCCGCAGGGACAACGTATCGTCGCCCTTGAACCCATCCTTTCCAACGACGAGAAGACACTGGAACAATCGGTTGACGAGATGTATGCCTCCACGAAGCTGAAAGACATCGATTATACCAAATCCCTCCTGAAGATGACTCCGGCGGAACTGGCGAAAACCGGCGACCCGTTCATCCGCCTCTCGCTCGATATGCTTCCGTTGTCGGAAGAGGTGAACCGGGTCTCAGATACGTTTGGTTCTAACGTGACCGACCTGCGGAAAGTCTATCTTGACGGGCTGTACGAATGGAAAGGCTCGGGCATGTATCCCGATGCCAACAGCACCATCCGGTTCACCTGGGGCCCGGTGAAGGGTTACCGGCCGGCCGATGCCGTGTGGTATTACCCGTTCACCTCGCTGACCGGCGTGGTGGAGAAGAATACCGGCGAAGAGCCGTTCGATGCCCCGGCAGGGCTGGTCACCCTCGCTGAAAAGAAAGACTTCGGCCGCTGGGCCGATCCGCAGCTCAAAGATGTGCCCGTGGCGTTCCTCAACCAGTGTGATATAACCGGCGGCAACAGCGGAAGCCCCGTGATGAATGCCAAAGGAGAGATCATCGGCGTAGCCTTCGACGGCAACTACGAAGCCATGATCAGCGACTGGCAGTACGACTATGCCCTGCAACGCTGCATCGCCGTAGACATCCGGTACGTGTTGTTCATCACGGAGAAATACGGCCAAGCCGGCTTCCTGCTGAAAGAAATGGGCGTCGATTAATCAAACAGCGTAACACGGAAATTACCCATTTTGCCGGGGGAAGAATCATTCCCCCGGTTTTTTTTTATCCCCTCCCGGACACCTGATAAAAAATTGTGAATATTTTGTTTGCACTGAAGATATTTTCATACATTTACTCTCTCATTATTACAAAACTTCATATACTCGCCCTAACCTGTTGAAAGTAAGTTTGATTTTCCTGACTGTTTGAGCCGGAGAATTGTTATTTGAAAAGGTTGAACACCCTAACACGGAAAAATATCTTGTACCTAGGAAACATGAGGGTTGGACGTGTTTTCTGGTGATGAAAGAGAATGTTTTTGATAGACAGGAACACTAGTACCTAGTTGCATAAATTAGCGTATTTACCTTTTAACGTTCTTTGATATACCTTCCATTTTCTTTGTCCATTTGCAGCTGTGCCCAGAGAAATTCTTCGAAGAGTTGATGTGGTAACACTTGGATGGACTTTGGATAGCTTGAAAATATTTGTAGGATTTTGTTATCAGAATCCAATTGACAAAATGAGTGGTGCCAGCCTGCTTAGAATTAATGAGGTAACTGGAGTAATGGAAGACCAAAACAAGCGTATCGAAAGTAAAATCTATCGAATTAATTTAACACATAAAATCTGATCTCTGACATTCTGGTAAAATCAATAACAACAGCCATGAAAAGAAGCATCACTTTCCTACTCCTTTCCGTTGGGGTTTTCATTTTTCTATTTTTTGTCTTTCGCAAAAATAGCTTCTCTCAAAGCGAAGACTCCTTCCGGGAATCCGTTAATAATTGGGATAATTATTATAGCCAACATCCTGATTTGACCAATCCTCCTTCTCATGAATATAAAATTTATATGAGGTGGAAAGAATTTTGGAGAAATAGGATATACTGCGTAGATAGTGCAATTTCAAGCAAGCCTGAAGTCATTCAGACAGCCTTGAGTTACTACCTAAAGAACCTTGAATATTATAACCGAGCTTCAATTATTGGAAGCGATTGGCGCCTCATTGGTCCTTATTATCCATCAAGTCAGAGGAATGGTCTGGTATCTGCCGTCTGGGTGGATACTGTGGGTGATCCGCAGCTAAATACGATTTACATTGGTACAAACTCATCTGGAATTTTCAAAACAACCAATGGTGGTTTGAACTGGACCAATCTAACTGACAGATGTGGATTGAACATAATTGGTGTAACAGATATAAAAGGTGATCCAAACAACCCTAATATTCTGTATGTAGCTAGTGGTGGGGGTGGGCTTGGTCGAGATTTTTCATACAGCATAGGAATATTACGAACACAAGATGCCGGGGAAAATTGGGAAATCATTTATGGCCAAGAACCAAAGCAGTTGACTTCCGTCAATTATCTGTTAATTGATCCGACAAATTCAAGCATTTTATATGCAGGTGTTAGAGATACCCTTTTCCGGTTCACAAATAACGGAACTGACTGGAGCAAATTTGTAGTAGCTGTAATGCCCAAAGACTCTGGATGGTCTAAAGGGGAGTATAGATGGATTCGGGATATAGAAATGAAACCCGGATCCCCGGATACATTGTATGTGGCAACAGATAATAAATCCGGGTCCAATCATTATGCAGCCCAAATATGGAGAATAACAGGAGCACGATCCTCTAGCCCTTCGATGCAAAGGATCGATCAATTATTGCCCTCCGACGGCCCTGTACTCACTGAACGATTTGAGCTAGGGGTTACATCGCAATATTCAAAATGGATATATGCTCAGGCAACACATCTAAAAATGACCGATACCCTCTTGTATTTTACAATATGGCGATCAAAAGACAATGGACTAAATTGGGAAAAGAAATATGAAGAAAAAAGCCCAACAGGCTATGGCCAGAGTTTTATAGGTTGCGGGAATGTTGATTATTATAAAAACGAGTTGTTGCTAAATTTGACAGACACTTCCGTCCTTTACGTTGGTGGCAATTCGATGACTCGTGTGGTTAATTGGCAAAATGATGAGACAACTGGCTACAATACAGACACATATCATGCAGATACGCGGGCTGCAGTGTTGATCAGGTCTTCTTATGGAGGTACCAATGATATCATTTTTGCTGGTAATGATGGAGGACTGTCGAAAACAACCAATGGAATCGATACCTGGGCAAACCTGAATGGAGATGGTCTAACTATTACGCAATTTTATAGTATTGGGTCGACGGAGGTTGCAAATAATAGAGTTTGCGGGGGAACAATTGATAACAGTTTTTATTCATTTGATGGTACAACGTGGACTAACTCAGGAGAAGAGTCGACCAGGACTGTTGTTGATTTTCAGTCACCTAACTTTGTCTACACGAATCCTTTTAGTCCATCCTATAACAATTCATATCCCACTGCAAGATCAAATAACTTTGGGATAACTTGGCTCCATCCACACTTAGTATCGACCCCCAATCAAAATGGACACTTTAACAGACCACTTGAATTAAATCCGATAAACCCAAAATCTTTATACTGTGGGGCACATGATATATTTAAAACATTCTCAGTACAAAGTCTGCAGAACTATTCTGTTGTAAAGATCCCTGTTCACCTTAATGGCTCGTATGCTGAAATTGATTCAACAGAAAAACTGATAAATATTTCTGTTTCCCCTGTAGATACCGCCATAATGTACCTGGCATATGATGGCCCCCATGGGTGGTGGCCTAATCGCTTGCATAAGTTATTGAAAACATCTGATGAAGGTCAATCCTATGTTGATCTTTTGGCACTGCCAGGAGATTCTGGCCTGCGTTCAGTGTTAAGTAGTGTCGGCATGTCAGATATTTGTCTTTCACCTGTGGATACAAATAAAGTATGGATTTCAATTAGTGGGTTCGATAAATTTTCATCATCACCACTGGATGTTAAAAACCGTATTTTTTATTCTTCGGATGCTGGAAATTCCTTTACCGATTATTCAAAAGGATTACCAAACTTCCCTGTTAATTGTATAACTTATTGGCCTGGTGGAAATGACAGACTCTTTGCCGGCACAGACATAGGAGTCTATTATCGCGATGGTTCAATGGATCGCTGGATCCCATTTACAACAGGTATGCCAAAAACCATTATCTCAGAGATCGTAGTACTCCCAAACTCAAATCTTGTCAGGGCAAGTACATATGGAAGGGGGATATATGAATCCGATCTTTCATGTCTTTTTGTGGAGGACACATTAATGATTACTTCTGATACTACTTTTTTACAGCCATTCACAGCAGATCGGTGTATTCAGGTCAAAGCTCCAGCAATACTTACCATTCAAACTACTGTTAAGTTCCCTCCAATGGGAAAAATAATGGTTGGACCAGGAGCTACGTTAATATTAGATAATGCAACATTGACAAACGCATGTTTCAATATGTGGCGGGGTATTGAAGTTTGGGGGAATAGAGACCTGTCTCAAATTCCTTCTACCAACCAAGGTTTGGTGATAATTAAAAATTCATCCATTATTAAGAACGCTCGTTTCGGAGTCTCTACTGCAGCTACTGA
>DAONET010000026.1:0-25903 GCA_035403225.1 Bacteroidales bacterium
ATTCCTGGTTTCACATCGGTTTCGACCTCTGCATCGGTTGCACGATGGCCGTCTTATCTTATTTTATTCGTGTTTCTTTCCAATCCTCTGTTTCTTTCTGCTCAGGAAAAAGATTCTGTCCGGATTTTTCCGCCTCCCATTCATAAAAATGTCATTAAGATCAACCTTACCCCCATGATATTATGGAGTAAAAAAGATTTGACCATCAGTTATGAGCGGATATTGAATGCTAAACAATCGGTTACTTTTTCGGTCGGATATCTTGAGTTCCCCAGTCTTTTTAAGGATACAATTGCCGACATTGCTGCCTTAACGAGCAGGGACAAATACGGGATTAATATCGCCCTTGAATATCGTTTTTACCTGATACAACGAAATATACGGCCCACTCCTGATGGTCTGTATCTGGCCCCGTTCCTGAGTTATGCCTGGTACCAGTGTAAAAATGATTTTGAGATTCTCCATTTGGCAACGTTAAATAACGGCAAGCTGAAGGGTGATTTTAATCTTTTTAATACAGGCGTAGAATTGGGGTATCAGTTTGTATTCTGGAAACGATTAACTGTCGACCTCGTTCTTTTAGGACCGGCTATCAGCTATTATTATGGGATTGTGTCTATCAGCGGACCATTAGACCAGGAGAAAGTCAAAGAATTCCATGAAGTCATCTACAACAAGCTCAAGGAAAAATATCCGATGATCGAGGATTATGTTATCAATAAATCATTCAGGGACGATGGCAAACTTAATAAACTCAGTATCGGTATCAGGACCCTGTTCCAGATCGGATTCCACTTCTGACTTTACGATTTGAATGCCCGCTGCTGATAATGGTTGAAAATATTTTGTAATCCGATGCCTTTCCGATTTCATCTTTTTATAGGAAAGTAAAAAGTCTGGTTAACCCATTTATTACGACAAAACTCAGGATAAAACTTGCAAGAACTACGGTTATAGCCTTAATCCAACGGATCGCCCTGTTGCCTGAATTAAATACATTGGCCAGCGCGATCGCAGGATAAATGATGTTCAGCAGGAAGACGCAGAGGAGCACAATCTCAAAATCCCTGTCTTTCAATGTAATAAAACATAATGCAAGCATCCATGTCACCATGATCAGAATGGTCTGGCTCATGATGAATGTGTTGATGATAAAATATTCTGACAGATTATATTTATAGTTTCGATACACACCCCAGCACAGGAAAGTACAAACAGGGATGGTGAACAACATCCGGTAGAGATAGTGTTCATTGGTAAATCTGATGGTTTCCGGCGAAGCAAAAATGTTTGCGCCGACATGCTCCACCATCCCGGAATGGGGATACAGGAATCCCCCAAAAAGACATATCAGCGTCAGAAAGGAAAATGGATTAATGTGCGCAACACGTTGTCCTTCAATGTATCTGCGCAACATTTTCCCGGGGTGAAAAAATAATTGCCTGATGGTGTTAACCAGTCCTGTCTTCTCGCCGAAAAATCCGGTCATGAATACAGAGGTCATATGTGACCATGAAAACCTTTTTACATCTGCCTTTTGTCCGCAAAAATTGCAATAGTTCCCTTCAAAATGGTTGCCACAATTTTTACACACTGTCATCTTATTGGTCTTTTTTAGAAATGGTTGTTGGAAGCATCAAAGAGGCAACGGCTCTCACCGTCCAATCGGATGCATAATCAGGTTTCACTACATTATAAAAACCGCCCACGGAGAGATTCACCGGCAACTTACCGAATTTCACAAGTTTTCCTGCAGTTAAACCAAATGGCACCGTCCATTGATTTTCGGTTGCTGCCATCCAGTTGGCGGTAATCGACGGCGCTGATGAGAGAAACCACCCTTTGGGCAGGTTGTAATTGATAAAATACTGGACCAGCATCTGGTTGACATCGGACATATCGTGATTTCCGGCAAATGACCAGATATTGTTCGCCAGGAGCCCGATTACCCAATGCCCGGGCATCGTAATAATGACGAGTGAGGGTCCGGCACTCCATTTATGGCTTCCCAATGAACCGCTTCCAGCGGGAAAGACGATGATTGGACCAACCCCGATATTGAAACCTTTCGTATCCGGACTGTAGAATGCGGTAAACTGAATGTCGGACAAACCGAAGTACGTTCCCGAGGGAGCCATCTCCGGCTGCCATATCAGGGGAAAAATGGTACGGGTAATCAGTCGGCCGTTAAAAAAAGGAATAACCGGTTGAATATTCAGGATATCCTGAGTCCGGTAATGAGGGCCGAGGTTAAAATTGGTGTTGTTCTGAAAAGGCAAACTTATCACGTTGGCCAACGGGTTTTGGGCCGCCTTGGCTAATTCTTCCTGTGACATCTGTGCCACTGCTCCGGAGAAGCCCAATCCGCAAAAGAGGATAGTGACAATTACGCTTATTTTCATTATCCGGTTTTTCATGTTGTTTTTCCTGATTTTGTTAATCTGTTACTTTCATTCGATAGATGCCTGTTCCCGCTTACTTACGGCTTTTTACCCACTTCATGACATTGGATGCAGCCCGGTCATGCATCAGTTCATTGGCCATAAAATCCATACAGGGTTCCACGTGTTGGTAAAACAGTTTAAATCCTTTGCACAGATAATTGAGCCCCGGCTCGCCATCAGGGGTCTGTATGATCCGGTTCTTCGGACATTCTCCTGTACACAAACTCAGAAACCTGCATTTGAGGCAGTACGCCGGTAACTTGTCCCATTTGTCCCTGCCAAACTGCTGCTGAAACTCCGATTCCATCAAGGTGAGCAGAAATTTGTCCCGTATATTGCCAAGCTTGTATTCGGGAAAAACATAATGATCGCATGAGTAAACATCCCCGTTGTATTCAACCACCCCGGCGTGTCCACAGGTCCTGCCGTATACGCAGACCGGGGGAGATTCCCCCATCCGGTTAGCCAGAATGCAATCAAAGGTCACAACAAAATACTCTCCCACATCCCTTTTCACCCATTCGTCAAAAATGGCTATCAGAAAGTTCCCATAATCAACAGGATCAACAGTCCAGTCCGTTACTTCGCCTGCTTTACCGGTCCCGGCAGGAAGAAGGGTCAATTCGTCAGGCTTTGAGCTTCTATCCTGGCATTCCACGATAGGTGTAAACTGCATATAATGACTTCCGGCTTGTTTTAGGAACCGGTACACCTCCAGGGGAAATTTTGAATTATAGTCGTTGACTACCGAAAGCGTGTTGAACTCAATATTATATTTATTAAGTAGTGCGATCCCGTTCATGGTTTTGGAGAAGCTGGGCTGACCGTTTTTGTGCAATCGGTAACGATCGTGGCAGTGTTCAGGGCCATCAATAGATAATCCGATCAGGAAATCATGATCTTTGAAAAACCTGCACCAGGAATCCGTCAGGGTGGTTCCGTTGGTTTGTAACGAATTTTCAATCCTTCTGCCCCCACTGTATTTCTGTTGGTACCTGATAACCTTTTCAAAAAACTCAATGCCACGCATGATGGGTTCTCCGCCATGCCAGGTAAAGAGAACAGCCGGCGCATTTGTTGAATAAATGTACTGGGCAATGAATGTCTCAAGGATTTTATCATCCATTTCCCAACGGCCTGCAGCCCCGGGATAGAGTTTTTCTTTTTCCAGATAGTAACAATAGGTACAATTCAGATTACAAACAGAACCTATTGGTTTTGCCATCAGGTAGAAGGATTTAAAGAATGGATCAAAAGTAATTTTCATAAATAGACGTTGCAGGCATTTTCTATTCTTTCATCATGATCCGCTTTACTTCCTGTTCGAGACCCAGGTAATCGGTTTTTTCAGCCGTGACGCAGAAATAGTTGATTTTCCCATTCTTGAAAGTTCCCGGTGCCTTGTATTCCTGGCTCACAGCATCCCCGCTGTCGTATCCCACACAGAATCCTTCCCCTGCCAGAGAAAACTTACCAGGCTGGGTCCGGATGGGCCCCTGGGCCACCACTTTTTCATTGATATAAAGTTTTACCGTGCCGATTGATTCCTGATACTGGCCAAATTTTTCTTTGGTGAATTCCACGCCGACTATATACTTGCCCGGCTTGAGTGTCACCGATGATACAAATTTTTGTTCAGGCTTGATGCCAAGAAAATTATATACATAGTACAGTTTATGGTCCTTGATAAACAAGCAATGGCCGCCGAATCTCGATCCAATCGCAAAAATCACTCCCGAACAATTCTGATTCGTGACCTCAATTTCCGAAATGATCTTATAGGAACGTCCCCTGATGTTCACTGCAACACCTTCGGGCACATGTGCCGTATTGGGAAAATAAATGTAACGTTCCCGCGGAGGCTCTCCCGTGGGTCTTTCTGCACGTAATGCTTCGTGGGCCGACTTGTCGTTCAACGGGAGGGCAAAATTCTTATCAGCCTCCTCAAACCAGTCTTTGATCATAGCTTTCAGTTTATCCGGATATTGCTTTGACAGATCCTCTGATTCGGAGCGGTCAGCGTCAGTATGAAAGAGCTGCCATTCATCCTGGTCAAAGTGACCTTTCCCCGTCAGAGGCGCATGTATGGCGACTGCTTTCCATCCGTCTTCCCAGATGGCGCGTGTTCCCAGCATAGCATAATACTGTTTGTGCTTCTTTGTCGGGTCATCCGGTTTGGAATCAAAAGTATAGCGCATGGATATCCCCGACAAAGGATATTGCTCAACTCCCCGGTAAACTTTTGGCATTTCCAGTCCGCAGATATCCAGGATGGTCGGCACAATATCTACGGAATGATGATACTGATGGCGGAGCTCTCCACGGGCTTTTATTCCTTTCGGCCAGGAAATCACCAACGGGTCGCAGGTTCCTCCGGCAAAGTTCGAGTACCGCTTGAACATTTTAAACGGAGTTGAAAAGGCCACAGCCCAACCGGTAGGAAAATGCTCATAGGTGTTGAGGCCGCCCATTTCATCCAGCAGCTTCATATTTTCGGTCAACTCATCCGGGTATCCGTTGAAAAACTTATTTTCGTTCACCGAACCGTTCGGAGATCCTTCCCCGGAAGCACCGTTGTCGGCAGCATAGATGATCACCGTATTTTCCAGTTGACCGGTCTCTTCCAGGTAATCGATGATGCGACCGATCTGTACATCCGTATACTCAGAAAAGGCAGCATAAACCTCTGCAAGTCTCGAGAAGAGCCTTTTCTCATCCGGATTAAGGCTTTCCCAGGGACGGACGTAATCGCCGGGATTAGCCACTTCCTTGGGCAGGGGATTAAACTCAGTAAGCTTTGTATTTTCAGGGATGATGCCTTTCTGGATCATTCTTTCCAAAACCCATTTGCGATAGGCATCATAACCATCATCGAACTTTCCTTTGTATTTGGCTATATAATCAGCAGGAGCCTGGTGCGGGGCATGATTAGCTCCCGGACAAAACCACATGTACCAGGGGCGTGACGGGTTCGCTGCCTGCTGATCCTGGATCATTCCAATGGCTTTATCGGCCAGGTCTTTTGACAGATGATACCCTTGGTCAGGGCCGTATGGCGGTTCAATGTACCGGTTGTCTTCAACCAGGTCGGGATACCATTGGCTGGTTTCACCACCCAGAAACCCGTAAAACCGATCGAAACCCATTTGTAACGGCCATAATTTCTTGGTTGCACCGGAGGCAAGATCCGTCTCGGGAACATTATGGTCTTTCCCCAACCAGAATGTGCTCCAGCCGTTGTCCTGTAGAATCTGGGCCAGGCCGGCACATTGGGCGGGAATATGACCGTTTGCTCCCGGGAATCCAACAGCTACTTCCATAATGGCATCCGTGCCATTCAGGTTGTGGTTCCTCCCTGTCAGCAACGTTGATCGGGTGGGGGAAGAAAGAGCGCAGGTATGCCATTGGGTATAGGTAAGTCCGTTGGCAGCAATCCTGTCCAGGGTAGGCATGTTAATCCGGCCTCCATATGTTGACCATGAAGCGAGCCCGGTATCGTCATAAAGGATAAAAAGAATATTCGGGGCACCTTTAGGAGCCACCTTGGGAAGAAAAGGAGTCCAGTCCTCTACCGATTCCCTCACATCAAGAGCTATCTTGCCTTTAAAAGGCACGGCTCCTGCAGAAGCCGATGCATCGCTTTTTGCATCCTGCTTGCAGCCAAAAGTCGCTGCTAAGGCCGACAGCAGGATCGTATTCACCGTTTTTTCGTATTTCATGGCACTGATATTTAATTATTTGTAACCCGATCTAAATATAATACAAAACCCGGCAAAAAGCAAGCCGGGTTGTCATATATTTTAACTCTCTGTATTATTTTACATCTAATTGGATATCAGAGCACCAAAAGAGTCTAATTTTTAAAAATGTGGTTCGAAAATAAAGGGGGGAAGTGCCGCTTCGGGCAACTGAATTTTTTCTTTCTGAAAGAAAAACCCTGAATCTTTTCAGAAACAGGGTCTCGGTTTTTGGTGGCATCGACTGGAATCGAACCAGTGACACAAGGATTTTCAGTCCTCTGCTCTACCATCTGAGCTACGACGCCATACCCGTACTTTTCAGAATCGGGAGTGCAAAATTAGTAAGAATTTTGAAAATTCCTATAACTTTGTACCAAATCGGAAAAATGTTATCCGGGTCGTTCAATGTATGATTTGGTTTGATTTCAACAGATTATCAGCATAAGTCACGAACCATTCTCTTTCAAACCTGCCTTTAATTATGAAACTTGTACTTGACCTTGGAAATACCAATAAGAAGATTTGTGTATTTCAGGAAGGAAGGATCGTTCACATGGAAACGAGCGATCAGCTCAGTCTTCGTACACTAAAAGAGATCCTTGCCAATTATCCGGCAATCCATGCCGGAATCATGGCATCGGTGGTCACCATTCCGGCCTACCTGAAAAACTTTCTGGAACAAAACCTCGGGCAGTTCATTGAACTGGGCAGCAGAACGCCCATACCCCTCATCAACAAATATAAAACGCCCGGCCGGCTTGGTAAAGACCGCCTGGCAGGAGCAGTGGCAGGGGCCTCGCTCTTTAACGGCTTTCATGTGCTGGTGATCAACGCCGGCACCTGCATCACCTACGATTTCGTGACTACCGACCATGAGTACCTCGGCGGCGGCATCTCCCCCGGGATTAAAATGCGTTTCAAGGCCCTGAATACTTTTACCGAAAAATTACCGTTAGTTGATCTGAAAGAAGAAGTACCGCTGGTCGGGGATAATTCCGAAGACTCTATCCTGTCGGGCGTCATCAACGGGGCGGTGGAAGAAATTAAAGGAGTGGTAAGGATGTATAAACAGCAATATCCCAACCTGCAGGTCATTCTCAGCGGCGGAGATGCTGAATATTTGGACAAACGCATGAAAATTCGCATCTTTGCATTCCCGAACATCGTGTTGGTAGGATTAAACAGAATTCTTGAATATAACCTGAAAAATGCCCGTTAGGACCCGCCTTTCCATTCTCGTCTTCCTGCTATGCTGCACGTTGACGCTCTCAGCCCAGGTTCGGATTGCCTCTCCGTATTCCCGTTATGGAATCGGCGACTTGAGCGATATCAATAACGCCTGGAACCTGTCGATGGGCCAACTTAGTTTCGGACTCCGCCATCCCCTGCACATCAACTTCGGCAACCCTGCTTCCTACACCGCTTTCGATTCGCTCTCCTTCGTCTTCGACGGAGGGTTCAGCACCAGGTTCGTCAAACTTACTTCCAACGTCGAATCAGCCTCCCGCTCTTACTCCTCGGTAGGGTACCTCAATTTCGGCTTCCCGATCACCAAATGGTGGAAGGCACAAATCGGACTGCTCCCCTTCAGCGATGTCGGTTATAACGTGGCTACCCTCGAAACCCGGGACGATATCGGTAAAGTTACCCATACCTATACCGGCGACGGAGGTGTCAACCGCTTTATCGTCGGCAGCGGATTTAAACTCACAAAAAACTTTTCTGCAGGACTCAACTTCTCCTACCTCTTCGGAAACATGGACATCGGTTCGGACGTGATCTACGCCGATTCGGTTTATTATTCCAACCTCATGGTTGATAATTTCATCACCGTCAGCGATGTGTATTTCGATTTCGGACTGCAGTACTACGGAAAAACGAAAAGCGACCTCGAGATCGTCGCCGGCGCCATCTTTGCCCCGTCCACCAATATTGCCTCCCGGGATGATTACCTGGCACAAACCTACTTCCTCTCCAGCTCGGGCGTCGAATATATCAAAGACACTATTTCCATTGGAAATGACTATAAAGGCAACATCCTGATCCCCATGATGATCGGCGGTGGCTTCTCGATCGGAAAAACCGATAAATGGCTGGCCGGACTGGATGCAAAATGGCAAAACTGGGAAAAATACAAAGCTTTCGGTAAAAGCGACTCGTTGATCAACAGCTACCGGATCAGCGCCGGCGCGGAATTCATCCCCGATATCAACAACTACTCAAAATACCTGAAAAGAGTCAGCTACCGGATCGGCTTCACGTACCAGGGAACCTACCTGAGCTTACGCAACCGGCAACTGAAAGAATTCGCGGCCACTATCGGGTTTGGACTCCCTCTCAAGGGCAGCAAGACCACTCTGAACCTCGGGGCGCAGGTGGGAAGCCGGGGAACGACTACCGAGAACCTCATCCAGGAAACCTATTTTAAGTTTATTGTGGGCTTTTCAATCCACGAAAAATGGTTTGTAAAGAAAAAATATTACTAGCCGCCTTCCTTCTCCCTTTCCTGCTGCTGGCCGGCTGCAAAAACGACGAGGGAAAACTGAAAGAACTTACGAATGTGCCTCCTGCCTCCCTGGTATCGGCGAAACATATCGATGTCCTTTTCAGCGAATCGGGCAGATTGCAGGCACGCGTGACCGCCCCGATCGCCAACAGCATCACAGGAAGTTACCCCTATCTCGAATTCCCCGACGGCTTCGTCGTCAATATCTATGATTCCCTCAAACGCATCGAGACAACCATCACAGGTGACTATGGAAAACGTGTCGAAAAAACCCGGATCATGGAGGCCAAAGGGAATGTGGTCGTAATCAATACCAGAAAAAAAGAACAACTCAATACCGAATCACTGATATGGGACGAAAAAAAACGCACCATCTATTCAAACGTCCCGGTGAAGATCACAACCCCCGGAAAAGTGCTATTCGGCGATGGAATGGAATCCGATGAATCGTTCTCGGAATATACCATTATCAGGCCTCATGGTCAAATGGATGTTAAAAGAGACTCTCTCTGACCCGCCCTCGTTTTGATATTTCGTTTAATTTCTATAGCTTTGCACACTATTTAAAAAAATAAGAAGAATGGCTGTAATCCAAAAAATCAGAAAACATTCAGGACTGGCTATTACCCTCATTGGCGTTGCCATCGCGGCATTCATTATCGGAGACTTCGGTAAGAAGAACAGAGGCCGTGCAAACGATATAGGAGTTGTGGATGGAGAGAAGATCACTTACACCGAATTCAATAACAAAGTTGATGAGGCGATCGAAATGCAGAAAGAAAATTCAGGCTCCGACCGCATCACCGAAGATCAAACGTTCAATACCCGCCAGAGGACCTTCGACCAATTGGTAAAGAATATTATCCTGGAAGAAGAATTCGACAAGCTGGGTATGACCGTTTCTGACGCGGAACTCTTTGATCAGGTGCAAGGCAAACACCCCCACCGTTTCATCCTGCAGTATTTCACCGACCCGAAAACCGGCGTTTACGACCCGGCCCTGGTTCTGAACTACCTGAAGAACCTCGATAAGATGGAACCGAAATACAAAACCCAGTGGCTTCAGTTTGAAAAAGCCATCAAGGAAGACCGCCGCGATACGAAATTCTATAACCTCATTGCGAAAGGATATTACACGCCCAAAGCCCTGCTGAACCTGAATCATGTTCAACAAACCAAATCGCTGAAAATCAGGTATATCGCTGCAAATTACGCCAGCATCTCCGACAGCCTGATCAAACTGACCCCCGAAGATTACCAGAAATTCTATGATAATAACACGAATTTCTTCACAACCCCGGAACCTTACCGCGATATCGACTATGTGGTTTTCGAAGTAACCCCTTCCGAAGTGGACAAAAAGAATACCGCTGCTGACGTGGCGAAGATCTATACCGAATTCTCCGCCGCTGTTGATGCCCAAACTTACACCAGCGCCAATACCGATGCCAAATTCGATACCGGGTTTGTGAAAAAAGGCACTCTGCCCGGGAAACTCGATTCCCTCATGTTCAATTCGAAGATCGGAACCCTCGTGGAACCTTTCGAAACCGGCAACAACGCCTGGCAGATGGCTAAGCTCCTGGATATTCAGGATCGTCCCGATTCCATGCAGGGATCGCATATCATGATCACCTGGGACGGCACCAACCTCAACCAGAACATAAAACGCACGAAAGAACAGGCGAAAGTGCGGGCCGACAGCATCGCCGCTACCCTCAAGAACAACAAGACTCCCTTTGCCGACCTGGCTCGTCAACTCTCCGATTTCCCCAATGCAAAAGATGATGCCGGATCCCTCGGCTGGTTCATGGATGGCGGACAACAATACGGCCTCTTCTTTAAAGAAGGACTGACCATGAAACCCAATGATGTCCGCGTAGTGGAAACCGCTATCGGATATTCGATCTTCAAACTGACGGAAAAGACCAAACCTGTGAAAAAAGTACAGGTCGCCATTCTTCAACGTAACATCGAACCCAGCACCCAGACTTTCCAGAATACTTATTTGAGGGCCAGTACTTTCCAGGGTCAACTGAAAGGGAATACTTCCGCTTTCGAAAATCTGGCCATGAAAACCGGTGTCCCCAAGCGGAATGCCCCGACGGTACGTTCAGTTGATAACAATCTCCAGGGACTCCAGAACGCTCGCGAAATCGTAAGATGGGCCTATGGCGAAAAAACGGAGATCGGCGAAGTCTCCGCTGTCTTCGACCTCACCGGCCGTTATGTGGTGGCTGTATTGAAAGAAAAGATCGAAGAAGGCATCCGCCCGCTGGAAAGCGTGAAATCAAGGATCGAACCGGCTGTGAAAAACGCCAAGAAGATCGAAATAATGGCCAAAGAGGTGGAGAACATCATGAAAAGCACCAAAGATCTCGCTGCTATTGCCTCACGGCTTAACGCTCGAATCGATACCACGGTCGTGACCTTCATCTCCATGAACCAGTATCCTATTACCCGCGATGCACCCGTGGTCGGAAAACTCTTTACGCTGCCGACACACACCATTCAGGGACCTCTCCAGGGAAAGATGGGCGTTTATGTGGTGATCATCGATGACGTGATCGAAGCTGCTCCAAAAGCCGACTTTACCATGGAAAATCAACAGATCGCCCAGAGTATCCAGGGTCGTGTTGTCAACGGTCTGTTTGATGCCCTGAAAAAGACAGCTAAAATTAAAGACAACCGGTTGCTGTTCTACTAGTGACCGGAACAAATAAAAAAGAAGGGGACATCGGTTGATGTCCCCTTCTTTTTTTTATTCCCCTTCTCTTATTCGGCGAGTACGAGCAACTTGTTTTCCAGCATCTCGATGACACCGCCTTTGATATCGAAAAACTCCGGTTTCTCTCCTTTCCTCACCACCTTTACCTGTCCTTTCTTCAGAACCGTAATCAGAGGAGCGTGGTGATCCATCACTTCAAAAGAACCGTCAATCCCGGGCAGTTGCACGAGGTTGATGTCTTCTCCTGTATAAATAACAGTATCGGGGGTTACTATTTCCAGTTTCATGCGCTTTCGCTATTTATTTTCAGCAAGGATCTTCTTGCCTTTTTCAATCGCTTCTTCGATGGTTCCCACCAGGTTGAAAGCAGATTCGGGATATTGGTCTACTTCTCCGTCCATGATCATATTGAAACCTTTGATCGTATCTTCGATGTTGACGAACGTACCGGGGATACCGGTGAATTGTTCGGCGACATGGAAAGGCTGTGACAGGAAACGTTGTACACGGCGTGCGCGGTGCACCACCATTTTATCTTCGTCCGAGAGTTCATCCATCCCGAGGATAGCGATGATATCCTGCAGTTCTTTGTACCGCTGAAGGATCTCTTTAACTCGCTGGGAAGTCCGGTAATGTTCTTCGCCGACCACTTCGGGAGAGAGGATCCTGGAGGTGGAGTCGAGTGGGTCTACGGCCGGGTAGATCCCCAGTTCGGAGATTTTACGGCTGAGTACCGTCGTAGCATCCAGGTGGGCAAAGGTTGTTGCCGGTGCAGGGTCGGTAAGGTCATCGGCAGGTACGTAAACAGCCTGTACCGAGGTAATGGATCCGCGGTTTGTAGAGGTGATACGTTCCTGCATGATCCCCATTTCGGAAGCCAGTGTCGGCTGATAGCCTACAGCAGAAGGCATACGGCCTAACAGAGCTGACACTTCGGATCCTGCCTGAGTGAAACGGAAGATATTGTCGATAAAGAACAGGATATCTTTTCCGCCACTCTCTTCGTCGCCATCGCGGAAATATTCGGCAAGGGTCAAACCTGAAAGGGCAACACGGGCACGGGATCCGGGAGGTTCATTCATCTGCCCGAAGACCAGGGTAGCCTGTGATTTGGCCAGTTCATTTTGATCAACTTTGGAGAGGTCCCAGCCTCCCTTTTCCATATCCTCAAAGAACTCTTTTCCGTACTTGATAACACCCGATTCGATCATTTCACGAAGCAGGTCGTTCCCTTCCCTCGTACGTTCTCCAACGCCGCCGAAAACGGACATCCCTGAGTATTTCTTCGCGATGTTGTTGATCAATTCCATGATGATAACGGTCTTGCCTACACCGGCGCCACCGAAAAGCCCGATCTTACCACCTTTGGAGTAAGGTTCGATCAGATCGATGACCTTGATACCGGTAAACAACACCTCCTTTTGGGTAGAAAGTTCTTCGAAAGTAGGAGGATCACGGTGAATCGGATACGTTCTCGTCGTCTTCACAGGGGTCATCCCGTCGATCGACTTCCCGATAACATTAAAAAGCCGCCCCCTGATTTCCTCGCCTACCGGCATGGAAATGGGACCTCCGGTGGATACAACTTCCATTCCGCGGCGTAATCCGTCGGTGGAATCCATGGCAATCGTACGAATCGTATTCTCTCCGGTGCCGTACTGGCATTCAAGAACAACGGGATCGCCTTCTTCTTTTTTTACTTCCAGGGCATCGTAAATATTCGGGAGGGTAACACCTTCATCGAAAACGACATCTATCACGGGTCCGATAATCTGGGAGATTTTACCTGTCTGCTTTTCCTGCATGATAACAACAATATTAGAGATGCAAAGATAATAATAAGTTGAAAAAAATCGTTAGATTTGTAAATTCAAATAACACAATCCAAATAGGTTTTAATGCAGATACGCAGAGCAATTTTATCACTTGCGGCAGGTCTTTTGTTGGTGCCTTTTACAGGTTTTTCACAGTTAAATGAGTCGCAGGTCATTGATACGATTGAAACGGACAAAGGTCCGGTCATCCTTTATAAAGATTTCTCATGGGAATATCTCGGCGATGAGCCCGTCATGCTCAGCATGGAAGATGATTCCACCGGCTTGATGTCGGAGGGATGGAATACGGAACAGATTTTCGGCTTCCGGCGCATGTCGGCCGATTCCGTTAAAGATACCGTGCTGATGCTGGCATCCGCCGATCATGAATTCAAGATGCCGCTCAGGGGTAAATTACTCCGGGGTTTCATGTACACACACAAAGGTTTGGACATCAGGGCCAACACCGGAGATTCCGTGAGCGCCTCGTTTGACGGGGTTGTAAGATATGCCCAGTATAACCGCGGCGGTTTCGGATACCTGGTAATCATTCGCCATTACAACGGGCTTGAAACCTATTATGCCCACCTTTCCAAAATAAAAGTCAAAGTCAACCAGGTAGTCAACGCCGGCGACCTTGTCGGACTGGCAGGCTCCACAGGACGTAGCCGGGGCCCTCATCTTCATTTTGAGGTCAGGTACAAAGACGTGGCGCTCGATCCGTTGCGGTTGATCGATTTTGATTATGGCAAACTGCTTGCCGCCAATTTCCAGGTCTCCAAAAAGATCTTCTTCCCGAACGATCATGATGTGAATGCAGTTTATCACAAGATCCGCAAGGGAGACACCCTCGGCACCATCGCCCGGAAATACCATACGTCGGTGAAAGAGATCTGCGCCCGGAACAAGATCAGGACCAGCACTACCCTTCGCGTCGGGAAAACATTGCGGGTCAGGTAACCGGTCCGTTTACTTTTTCAGGAAAAATTTATTTTGAAAGATCACCAGCGACAGAACCCCGATGGTGATAGAGGAGTCGGCAATATTGAATATGGGCCGGAAGAAAATGAAATCCTGTCCACCGGCTACCGGGAACCAGTCTGGCCATGTTCCGGTGATCAGCGGGAAATACAGCATATCCACCACTTTCCCGTGAAGGAAGGGAGCATAACCACCCCCGGCAGGAAAGATCGTAGCTACCTGATTGAAACTGCTCTCCGTGAAGATCAGCCCGTAAACGGCGCTGTCGATGATGTTACCGATCGCTCCGGCAATGATGAGGGAAAAACAAACGATCAGCCCTGTTTTAACCGGCTTCCGGGTGATCTTGTACAACCACCAGACCATGCCGATCACGACGATGATTCTGAACAAACTGAGTGTTAGTTTCCCCCAATCTCCTCCGAATGTCATGCCGAAAGCCATGCCTTCATTCTCGGTGAAATTGATATAAAACCAATGGCCGAAAACGGAAAAGCTCTCGCCAAGATACATGTGGGTCTTGATCCAGATCTTCAGGCATTGATCAACCAGAAGGATCAGAAAGATAATAATACCGGCTTTTTTCAATGCTGGGACAAATTGTGATTGGATTATTCGTTGACAGGTTCTCCCGTTGACCTGGGAACCGGAGGAGCCTGGTTCTTTTTCGCCTCAATGCTCAAGGTGGCGTGAGGAACAACACGCAGCCGGTCCTTCGGGATCAGTTTCCCGGTGACTCTGCAAATACCGTATGTTTTGTTCTCAATCCTCACCAACGCATTCTCCAACGATTTGATGAACTTCTCCTGACGCATGGCAAACTTGCTGTTCTCTTCTTTGGAAAAGACCTGATACCCTTCTTCCAGCACCTTGAAGGTGGGAGAGGTGTCAGTGGTATCATGTTCATTGCTGATCGTATATGATTCTGTCAGTAACTTCAGGTCATTCCGAGCTTTTTCAAGTTTCTGCAGGATGATTTGGCGGAACTCTTCCAGTTCCTCATCAGTGTACCTGCTCTTCTCCATTTCCGGTGCTGCTGCTTTCTTCATATCTCAAAAGTTAAATCAACAATATCTTTTTTGATCAGTGTCCGAAAAACCATAACGGCAGAAGTGCTATTTTCTGTCGCTCACTCGTGATTCATTTTCCGGATAGAAATTGAAGTTGCAATCGTATCAGTTAACCCGACCAAAACTTTGTCTTCTGTTTCAATCCCGGGTACGATATTAAACTTTTCTGCTAATATCTCTGAGCAAATATAGGAAACATTCTTATTCAGTGCCTCATTTATTTCCTCGTGCGATTCTATTTCAACCTCAATCTTGTCGGTTACCTCAAACCCTTTGTCTTTCCGCAAGTTCTGGATTCTGTTGATGACTTCACGGGCGATTCCTTCTTTCCACAGTTCAGGCGTGATATTCACGTCAAGGGCGACCGTGAGAGAACCCTGGTTGGCGACATGCCATCCGGGGATATCTTCCGACTGGATTTCTACATCGTCAGTGAAGATCTCCGCAGGTTGGCCGTTCACCATCAGCGTGATTTTGCCTTCGCGTTCCAACTCCGCGATCGAGGCCTGGTCGATGGTGGTGAGCATCTCTGCCAGCGTTTTCATCATCTTGCCATAGCGCGGTCCGAGTTTCTTGAAATCGGGTTTCACCTTTTTCACGAGGATGCCGGCGGTATCGGAGATGTATTCCAGGTCTTTCACATTGACTTCGGAAAGGATGAGGTTCTTCACCGATTCAACCTGGTTCCGCACGTGATCCGACATCAGGGGAATCAAGGCGCGGTTGAGGGGCTGACGAACCCTGATGTTGAGTTTCTTCCGGATGGAAAGGATCAGCGAGGAGATGGTCTGTGCCAGCTCCATACGCTCTTCCAGATCCTTGTCGATCATCGTTTCATCCACTTCGGGGAAGGTGGTAATATGAACCGATTCCTCCGCGGTCCGCCCCGTGACGCTGTTCAGGTCAAGGAACATCCGCTCGGCAAAGAACGGAGCAATGGGAGCCATCAGCCGGGCAATCACTTCGAGACAACGATACAATGTCTGGTAAGCTGAGATCTTATCATCAGAATACTCGCCTTTCCAGAAACGACGACGGCTGAGACGCACATACCAGTTGCTGAGGTGGGCATCCACAAAATCAGAGATAGCCCTGCCTGCCCGGGTGGGTTCGTAATCATGATAACATTCATCCACTGTTTTGATCAGGGAATTCAGTTCCGACAGGATCCAACGGTCGATCTCCGGCCTTCTTTCGGAAGGCAGATCCGGCACTTTATAGGTAAACTTGTCGATGTTCGCGTACAAGGCAAAGAACGCATACGTATTGTATAACGTCCCGAAAAACTTACGCTGCACTTCGGAGATGCCATCGACATCGAATTTCAGGTTGTCCCAGGGCTGCGAGTTGGTGATCATATACCAGCGGGTGGCATCAGGACCGTACGTATTGATGGTCTCAAACGGATCAACGGCATTCCCGAGGCGCTTCGACATCTTATTCCCGTTCTTGTCGAGCACCAGTCCGTTAGATACACAGGTCTTGTACGACACCGATCCGAAGAGCATCACGGCAATGGCATGCAGGGTGAAGAACCATCCACGGGTCTGGTCAACACCTTCGGCAATAAAATCGGCCGGGAAGAAGGAGGAAAGCTCCTCCCCTTTTTCAAACGGATAATGATACTGGGCATAAGGCATGGAACCGGAGTCGAACCAGACATCGATGAGGTCGGGTTCACGGTACATGGGTTTCCCGGAAGGAGAAACGAGGACGATGTCATCCACAAAGGGACGGTGCAGGTCGAATTTATGATAGTTTTCTTCCGATAAGTCGCCGGGGGTGAACTCTTCCAGCGGATTGTGCTTCATCGTGCCGGCCTTTACGGCTTTCACGACTTCATCGTGGAGTTGTTTCACCGAGCCGATGCAGATCTCTTCCGTTCCGTCTTCGGTTTTCCAGATGGGCAGCGGAGTACCCCAGAACCGGCTGCGGGAAAGGTTCCAGTCGACCAGGTTCTCCAACCAGTTTCCAAAACGGCCGATACCGGTAGATTCGGGTTTCCAGTTGATCGTCTGGTTGAGTTCCATCATCTGGTCACGGAAAGCCGTGGTACGGATGAACCAGGAATCGAGCGGATAGTAAAGAATGGGTTTATCGGTACGCCAGCAATGCGGGTAAGAATGTTCGTATTTTTCACTTCTGAAAGCCTTGTTTTCGTGCTTCAGTTTGACGATGATGTCTACATCCACCACGGTATCTTTCGACGGGTCGTAGTTTTCGTCATATTCGGGTTTCACGAACCGTCCGGCGAACTCGCCCATCGATTCAACAAATTTTCCGTTCTTGTCAACCAGGGTGAGCGAACCCAGCCCGTATTGTTTCCCTACCCGGAAGTCATCAGCGCCAAAGCTGGGAGCGATATGAACGATACCGGTACCGTCTTCGGTGGTGACAAAATCGCCCAACACTACCCGGAACGGGTCCCCGTCTTCGGGTTGCGCATACGGTAACAGCTGCTCGTAACGGATCCCTTCCAGCATCGATCCGCTGAACTCGGTGACAACGCGGAAAGGGATGCTCTTCTGACCTTCCTGGTAATCTTCCAGGCTGAGTTGTGCATTCTTCTCCGGGAAGAAATTATTCAGGAGATCTTTGGCTAAAACGACGGTCTGCGGACGGTGGGAATAGGGATTATAGGTTTTTACCAGGACATAGGTGATGTTGGCTCCGACGGCCAGACCCGTATTCGAAGGCAGTGTCCAGGGCGTCGTCGTCCAGGCCAGGAAACAAAGGTCTCCGAAAAGATCGTTGAAAAGGAATTCTGAAGCCTCGTTGCGCACTACTTTGAATTGAGCCACAACGGTATTATCCTTGACCATCTTGTAGCAGCCCGGTTGGTTCAGTTCGTGGGTGCTGAGACCCGTACCGGCAGCGGGAGAATAAGGCTGGATGGTGAAACCCTTGTATAAAAGACCTTTTTCGTAAAGCTTTGACAACAGGTACCAAACCGATTCGATATATTTGTTTTCAAAGGTGATATAAGGATCATCAAGATCAAGCCAATAGCCCATTTTCACGGTGAGGTCGTCCCACAGATCCTTGTATTTCATGACCTCGCTGCGGCACTGTTTGTTGTAATCTTCGACGGAAATTCTTTTCCCGATATCTTCTTTGGTAATACCCAGTTTCTTTTCCACACCGATCTCAACCGGCAATCCATGGGTATCCCATCCGGCCTTCCGGTCGACATGGTATCCCTTCATGGTTTTATACCGGCAGAAGATGTCCTTGATCGTCCGGGCCATGACATGATGAATGCCGGGGATCCCGTTGGCGGAAGGAGGTCCTTCATAGAAAATATAAGGTGGACGTCCTTTGCTTTTTTCAAGGCTTTTCTCAAAGATCCCGTGAGTTTCCCAATACTCCCGGATTTCGTTTCCGATCCGTGTAAGGTCAAGATGCTTGTATTCAGGGTAACGCTTCATTCGTAAAATTTGTCAAACAGTTTGATTCGATTGGTATTACAAATAGAAAAAGAGTGCAAAGTTACAGTTTTTTTTGATGTGTTATATTTGCAGAAAGATATGAGACTATGCAAGCAGAACCAAATCCTGTTCTCCGGATTATTCATTCGAGGAAGAGTGTACGAAGTTATACCGGGCAGAAAGCTGACCGGGAGACATTGGAAAGATTGATCAGGGCGGGGATGGCGGCCCCTTCTGCACGGGATTTCCGACCCTGGTTCTTTATCGCGATCACCGAGGATACCGTGTTGCATAAGCTGGCTGAAGGATTGCCGCACGCCAAGATGCTTCCGTCAGCGGGAGCGGCCATCGTGGTTTGCGGCGATATGAAAATAGCCCACTCCGGCACCCATCCCGAGTTGTGGGTGCAGGATTGCTCCGCTGCCACGGAAAACATCCTCCTCGCCGCGGAAAGCATGGGTCTTGGCGCTGTATGGACCGCCTGTTATCCTTACGACGAACGGGCAGGTCAGGCAATAGCCGTCCTGAATCTCCCACCCCACATCGTTCCGCTGAACGTCATCGCAGTCGGGTACCCTTCAGGCCAGGATCATCCCAAAGACAAATTCGACCCTTCGCGGATACGGTGGGAAAAATGGTAATCATCAACAATCAACATAATCATGGAATGTATTGATAAACTCGACGGCGCCGTGATCGTCACTGATGCTGACGGCACCCTGATCTACCTCAACGAAAAAGCGCTCAGACAATACGAGAAAGAGGGAGGAAAAGACCTGATCGGGCGCAAACTGGCCGGCTGCCACTCGGAAAGATCGAACCAAATTATTCAGGAGATGATCCGTACCGGGAAAAACAACGTTTACACGATTGAGAAAAAAGGAAAGAAAAAACTCATCTTCCAGTCACCGTGGATGGTCGACGGAGAATTCCGGGGATTGATCGAATTATCCCTCGAGATTCCTTTCGACATGCCGCATTATGTAAGAGGATAGGTTCATCATTGTTCATCTTGAAATTTCCACCGTCATGAAAAAAACTCTTCTGCTGATCCTGCTTGCCACAGCGCTCTTGTATTCCTGTGGCCGAAAGCCCGAACTTTTACCCGGTCCCTGGCTGGGAGTGATTCGTATCGATAGTGCCGATCGTTCGCTGGATGTCCCCTTCAACATGATGTTGTCGCGAACACCCGACGGGCAGTGGATGATCGAAGTGCTGAATGCCGAAGAGAACATTCTTATCAATGAGGTTGTCGTCAGGGAGGATAGTCTGTTTTTCAGGTTCCCGTTCTTTTCTTCGGAGATTGCCTGCCGGATTACCGGCGATTCGCTTCTGGGTTCCTATTATCCAAAAGGGCGGGAGAAAGTCACTGCCTATATGTTTTTGGCCAAACAGGGTACCACCGACAGGTTCCCCTCTTTCAGCGGAACACCTGCCCGGGATGTCACGGGTCGCTGGAAGATCCTGGAGAATCCCGGCAGTCCCGATTCCTCGGTGATGGTAGGTGAATTCGTGCAGGAAAACGGCCGCGTGACAGGCACGGTACTCTCCACCACCGGCGATTATCGTTCGCTGGAGGGGAAAGTGGCCGGAAGCAAGTTCATGGTCAGCGCAGTTGACGGAGCACATACCATCCTGTTCATGGGCGACCTGGCCCCTGATGGTTCCATGAGCGGACGTTTCATCGGCAGCCCTGCCTGGAGAAGTACCTGGAAGGCGGTGAAAAACTCCACCATCACGCTCCCGAAAGGGGAAGAGCTGGTGAGGTTGAAGAAAGATGCGCCAGCATTCACGTTTACCTTTCCCGACATCAATGGCCGGGCTGTTTCCCTCGAGGATACGGTATTTAAAGGGAAAGTGATCATTGTCGACGCCATGGGATCCTGGTGCCCCAATTGCCTGGACCAGGCGTTGTTCCTGAACGAGCTGTACGAGCGGTACAAAACGCAGGGGCTGGAAGTCATTTCCTTGTGTTTCGAGGACGAGACGTTTGAATCCTCCCGGCCGAAGATGCACCGGTTCGTCAGTCAGACCGGTGTCGGATATACGTTCCTGTATGCCGGGCCCCGCGGACAAGAGTCGATCCGCAAGGTGATGTATGTAGCCGAAGGGATGCTGGCTTACCCTACCACCCTCTTCATTGATCGTTCGGGGAAAGCCAGAAAAGTGGAAACCGGTTTCTCGGGACCGTGGACAGGAATACACTATAACGACATGGTAAGAGAAACCACGCTGTTTGTGGAAAAACTGTTAAAAGAGGAGCCTCCCAGGCCCGAATAAAAGAATGCCGGTTTATGGTTGTACGGCAGGTTCTTCAGGGATGATGATCCAGGCGATAATATAGGCCAGTAAGCCGGCGCCTCCGAAGAAAAAGGCGATGACCCAAAGGACCCTGATCAGCACCGGATCCAGGGTAAAATATTTTCCTATCCCGCTGCATACGCCGCCAATGACGCGGTCGGTCCGTAAGCGGTACAATCTTTTTACTTCATTTCCTTCCATGATCGAGGGTGTTTCGGTAAACAAAGATACTATATCTGTCGGCAAAAAGGGAAAAAGACGAATGGAATTCTCCAGGTCAGTAGGCCCATTTTACCCAGACGGATCCCCAGGTAAAACCGCCGCCAAAAGCAGCCAGAATGAGGTTATCTCCCTTTTTCAGTTTCGATTCCCATTCGAAGAGGCAAAGAGGAATGGTACCGGAAGTAGTGTTACCGTACCGGTCGATATTGATCATCACCTTGTCGCGGCTCAATCCCATGCGGCGGGCCGTAGCGTCGATGATCCGCATATTGGCCTGATGGGGAACCAGCCAGGCAACATCATCGGATGACAGGTTATTCCGTTCCATGATTTCGGCAGAGACATCAGCCATACGAGCCACGGCTGCCTTGAAGACAGGTTGTCCTTCCTGGTAAATGAAATGTTCCCGTGCATCCACTGTTTCATGGGAGGGTGGTTTCACCGATCCGCCTGCTTTCATGTGCAGGTGAACCCGTCCACTGCCGTCGGCTTTCAGGATGGCATCCATGATTCCGACCTCTTCGGTAGTAGGTTCGAGGAGCATAGCGCCGGCAGCATCGCCAAAGAGAACACATGTTTCGCGGGCAGTATAATCAACGATGGAGGACATTTTATCAGCCCCGACGACAATGGCCTTCTTGACAAATCCTGTTTCAATATATTTTGCGGCGGTGATCAGGGTATAGATCAGGCTTGAGCAGGCAGCTTCGACATCGAAACTGAATGCATTTTTAATCCCGGTTTTATCGCAAATGATGGTGGCGGTAGCCGGGAAAAGCATATCAGGGGTTACCGTGGCGCAGATGAGAAGCCCGATCTCCTCGGGACGTGTCCCTGTTTTTTCCAGCAACCCTTTTACAGCTTCAGCTCCCATATCGGAGGTGCCCAGGCCTTTGCCCTTCTGGATATGTCGCTCATGGATACCGGTTCTGGTAACGATCCATTCATCGGAGGTATCTACCATGGACTCCAGCTCCCGATTTGTCAGTACATAGGAAGGAACATACCCGTTGATGCCTGATATTTTTGCTCTGATTTTTGTCATAGGTGAATGCTTGAAAATGAAAACTGCAGATCAGTTGTTATTCAGGGAGTATTTCTCCAGGGCGCAACGGATTTTTTTCGGTAATTCCGCTTCTGAAATTTCAACTGCCTGTTTGATCATATTACAGATGGCACGGCTGCTTGAGATCCCGTGCCCGACAACGATATTTCCGTTCACACCCAGGATAGGGGTTCCGCCGGAGTTTTCGTAATTAAACCGGTTGAGGAAGTCATCCCGGATCCCTCTTTTCATCAAGAGCCGGTACATGGCTTCTATCTGCTTCAACACGATATTCCCCACAAAGCCATCGCAAACAATCACATCAACCTGATCTTTAAATAGTTCGCGGCTTTCAACATTCCCCACAAAATTAAAGTCCTTGGTCTCTTTCATCAACTGGAAAGCCGATTGGGTGGTAAGGTTTCCCTTTTTCTCTTCGGAACCGATATTCAGCAATCCGACTTTCGGGTTTTTGATATGCATCACGCATTCGGCATAGATAGAACCCAGAAGCCCGAACTGGTACATCACGTCAGGTTTGCTGTCGGGATTGGTGCCTACATCAACGAGGAGGGTTGTCCCTCCGTTTTCTTTGGGAATTCCGGCCGGAGTGCAGGGACGAATGACCCCCTGGATGGTATTGACGCTGTAAATGGCCCCTACCAGCATGGCGCCGCTGCTTCCCGCGCTGGCAAAGGCGCTGATCTCTTCATGTTTCAGCATCCTGAACCCAACGGAGATAGAACTGTTGGGCTTATTCACCAACGCCTTGGTGGGATGCTCGTCCATCTCGATCAAGTCCGGCGCATCCACGATATCAAACCGCAAGGGATCTATTCTTTCTTCCTTCAGAAAGGAAAGGATAATATCCTTATCACCTATTAACACGATTTTGACAGTTTCCGGAAGCTCCTTCAATGCCATCACCGCTCCGTTAAGAGTGGCTTTGGGAGCGAAGTCCCCTCCTAAAACATCTAAGCCGATCCTCATCTGAATAAGTTTAAGTGACCAACTAAAAAACCGCTTCTTTATAACCCGCTATGGATCCCGGAGAAAGTAAGTGGGACCTTAGAAAAACAAATGCCTTACTTGGCAGAAGCTTTCTCAATAGCAGGTTTTCCGCGATAATACCCGCATTCAGGACATACCCTGTGATACAGTACCGGACTTCCGCAGTTGGAACAAATAGAGGTCGTTGGAACTACCGCTTTGTCGTGAGTTCTTCTCTTGTCACGCCGAGTGGTGGAGATTTTGTGTTTTGGGTGTGGCATAATTATTCAATTTTGAATATTAATTTCACAATTAAGATAAATCACTATTTTTCAGTTTCGACAAGGCTTCCCAACGGGGATCCGTGTCTTTCTTTTCATTCAGTTCTTCCAGTTTTCGGATGACGGCCGGATCACAAAACGATCCTTCCGCTCCTTCCTCCCCGTGTACCTTTCGCATCGGTAACAGCAGGTGGACATATTCATACAGGTAGGGAGCAAGATCAACCTGGTAACTCATCTCGGGAATGATTACTACCTCATCGCTCTGCTCCTCGTACTCCTCCCCAAACTTCAGGATGAGCTGCTCCGTCCCGCTGATCTTAATCTTCACCGGCTCATTGCACCGGTCACAGGGAACCTCCGCCCAACCATGGAGGGAAAAGTGCAAAATCATCATCCTTTCCTCTTTTTCCAAATCCAGGTGTACCGCTACATCTCCTTTCCGGATCAGCGATTCCTCATAGGATTCAAAGAACGCATCGCCGATCGTAAAATCAAAAGGATGAATTCCAGGTTTCAATCCCCTGAACGGGATAATATATGTTTCCGGCGTTTCCACCTCTCATCGAAAAAGTTTGCAAAAGTAACAATTAATCTTGTGACAACCAAATGCATGATTCCATGGATTCATTCCTGTTTTTTTAAACTGATACCGGCCGAAAAGATGTTCTCCACACGGAGACGGCGACTTATCGACTCCTCATAGAGGAAGCGAGTCTGTAACGAGATGATCATGAACTTTACCGGGCGAAAGGTAAACATGTTTTTCCAATTCAGGCTGACTGCTTTTTGAAAGGGTTTGAATACCGCCAGGTCACAATCCCATTCCAGAGCCTTCAGAAATGTGCGTTTTGCCTGTAGCTTCATGCTGAGGCCGTACTCCAGCAGGTGATTCTGCCCTTTCTTTACTCCCCGGTATTCCGGGCACCCCTGCGCCGAAAAGATCGTCGTGTCGCGGAGGTACGTCAGCCTGACCCCCGTCAGGCCCAGCAATACCGACCCCGTCCCCGGGATGTTGAAGGTCAGACCCGGAGAAAGATCCCAGGTGAGCGGCGTCAGAAACGACGAATTGAGAGCCCTCACTACCCCTCCGCTGTCCCCCGGCAAATAATCGTACCCGTTGAACAACCTCGTAGCCAGCTCCGATTCTATGGCCATACCGCCCCACTCCCCGAACCGGTACTCCAGTTTTGTCCGGAAAAGATTCTCATCCGCCTGCACCCTCGTGATGCTGTCGAAATAACACTGAATGCCGAGGCGATGCGAAAAATTGTTGGAAAGCGACCAGTGATCTGGCTTCTTGAAACTCCAGGAATAATACAGGCTATGCTGCAACAGGAAATGCCCTTTCTCTTCGGGCCCGGGATTATTGATCATGCCGGCAAGGCTGGTCGTGACCGAGTATTCGGTGTGCTGCCGGATATTGAAACGCCACCAATCATCATTCCCGGATCCCGCCACCGGCATGAGCGGAATCCGGGTTGTATCCAGGAGCATGTATAACTGCCCCGATACCGGCTGCATCCAGCAAAAAAGGCAGAAACATCCCCACCCCACTACCAATCCTCGCAAACTGTACAAAAAACTTCATGTTTATATTTCAATCCAATTTATACTTCTGATCTTTCGACAAATTCCATGATTTCTGCATGTCGAAATTCAGGTATACCAATAATATTTTCAGGTCCGGCCTGGTTTCGATGGCATCGTTGACGACGAAAACACGTTCGTTGAGCTTGCCCATAAAACTTCCCCATGTGTATAGCAGAATAAAATCATAATCCCCCGGATTGACGACGGGCTTCACGACAGTGTCGGACAATGGTTTGATGTAGGGCCAGATATCCGAAAAGTTCAATTCGTCATAACAAGTGTACGTGGTATCCTTCTTTAAATTTTGAACCTGGGCCCCTCCCGACCACTGGCAGTGCGTAGTATCCCGGGCGATGCGTTTCAAGTCGCTCCGGAAAAATATCGGGGATGCCAAAAGAGATTTGAGTATTGAGTCGCTCATTAACCTTACATAGGCTGATGAATCTTTCATAATATATTGATCCGCTACCGGATACTCATGTTTTTCCAGGAACCGGGTGATCGATGCCGGTGTTTCCTGTTTGGGTTGTCTGATTCCGTAAGATAGTTTGAGGATGGGGGTGCATCCTTCCAGCACCAATAGCGATAAAAGCAAAAAAGTTATCAATGGTTTCATGTCTGATGTTTTTGATTTACGAGAATGAACGATTTTACGAGAGAACCTGTGCCTTACGGAATCAACGGATTTCATAAGGCACAGGAAAAAATGACTGCATAGGATCAGGATCATTTTAAATAGACGGTAATTTCATCTCCGGTC